>CAZWRV010000010.1:0-101804 GCA_964636325.1 uncultured Victivallaceae bacterium
TCGGAACTCCTTGACGCGATGGGCGTCAAACTGCCGAACAGACCAAAATACATAACTGCGCAACTTGGGCTAGCTATTTCTTTGAATTCCAGCCCTCGAATTGTTTTGTATCCATAGTAAACAACTCTTTCGCGTATGGCAGGGAACCGACAGTCGTCGGCATGACGTAAAGAAGCTTTTTATCTGCGTCATAGGCGATGGAGTAGTTTTTCGGCCCCGGCGGCAAAGCTTGGATCTGTGTCCAGGACAGGCCGTCCTTTGAAAACAGGAATCTATGCCCCGCAGGGCCTGTCTGCATCCACTTGTATGAGACATACATGAAATAACCCTCCGGAGTCCGGACCGCGGACGAGAAGATCCATGAGCCGTCGCTTTCCTGGAATTCCTTCGGCATCATGTCGACGATTTTCCTGTCGCCGTCGCGGTAGAAGAACCATTCGGAGCCGTCGTTCGAATACAGCAGTTTCAATCCGCCGCCGAACTCGTTGTAGAGGACGAACTTGTTCCCCATGGGGTTGGCGTGGTCGACGGCGTCGCCGTGCTTGTCATTCAGGATGAAAGCCATCCCGCTGGTCCAGGATCTTTCAGGCAGTCCATATTGCTTTGCGGGCTCGCCTTTGAACCTGCCCTTGTAAGTCCAACCCTTTGCGGGATCGGCGGTTTTCGAGACGAGCAGGGCGGGATAGACGCACCCGTCCGATGGAGGATACCCTCTGGCGACATGGACGACGGCGTAGTACAGCTGCTCCTTTTCCGAGAAGCGCACCACCGGCCTTGTGAACATCCTGGACGGATCAGGTTTTCCGGCGGGATCCGGCAAATCATCGATGAGATCGTTCGGGGCGACAAGTTCCGGCGGCCCCACTTCGCCTGGAGAACTCCCTTTGAACATGACCAGCCCCGGAGTGCTTTCGCCGATGCAGTTCGCGAAGAACTGGAATTCGCCGCCCCGGCGGACAATTGAAATATATGAGCCCTGCAAGCCCTTGATGAGGCCGATGCGTTCAAGCCTTGGAGCAAACGCCGGTTCCTCCGGCCGCGCAGGAGCCTCTTCCGCCAGCAGCGCGGCAGATGTCAATCCAAAGGATGACACCGCAAGACAGAAAGCGACGAATGTGAAATTCCGGATACTCATGTCTGCGCTACGCCTTCTTCCTGTTCCTCTTCGCGCTGTTCAACACGTCGAGGATATGGCTTTTGCTGAACGGCTTCTGCAGGAATCCTGACGCGCCCATGGCCTTGAGCTCGTCGATGTTGAGATCCAGCTTGCCGGACATCAGCACGATGAAGATGTCCTTATGCTTCTCCCTAATCTGCTTCAGAGCCTGTAGGCCTGAGATGCCCGACATCAGGATGTCCAGGAAAACAAGATCGGGAGGGTTTTCGCTGGCGATCTTGACGGCCTCGAAGGGGGAGGTGGTGGTGCGCGGCCTGCTGCATCCGAGGAGGCAGAGGAGCTTGGACAGCGACACGCAGATCTGAGGCTCGTCGTCGACGACGAGAATGCGCAACTCCGAGAACTCCCCTGGGAGGCCCCGCCCCGCCGGATCGGCCTTGCCCTGGACACCAATATCCTTCGGATCGGGGATGTGTATCGTGAACACCGTGCCCGTGCCCTCCTCGCTCTCGAAGCTTATGCTGCCCCCGTGCATCCGGACGATGTTGTTGCAGACTGAAAGCCCGAGCCCCGAGCCCTTGATGTTCAATATGTTGTCGGCGAACGCCCCCTTCGTGGTGAAGAACGGAGTGAATATCCTCTTCTTGGTTTCCTCATTCATCCCTGTCCCGTCGTCGCTTATCCTGATGTCGACGCCGTTCCCGGAATGCGCGGCCGACACCCTGATCCTGCCGGTCCCCTTCGGATATATGGCATGGCGCGAATTGATGAACATGTTGACGACGACCTGCTGCAGCTGATCCCTGTCGGCATAGATCTCCAGCGTGTCAGGGATGTCTATTTCGGGAGAAATGTTCTCTATCCTCATCTGCTCCATCTGCAGGGAGACGACCTCGTGGATCATCTCTCCTAGGCGGAAGAAACTCTTCTGGGCCGGCTTGGGCCTGGCGAAGGCCATAATCCTCGAGACGATGTCGCATCCGCGGTCGACCTGCTTTCCGAGTATGTCCAGGATTTCCGCGCTTTCATCGCCGGACGCCCCCCCCAGCTTCAGTATCTCGAGGTTGCCCTTCAGGATCATGAGCACGTTGTTGAACTCGTGGGCAACGCCCGCGACCAGCTGGCCCACCGCCGACAGCTTCTCCGACCTGACAAGCTGCTCCTCGAGCTTTTTCTTCTCGGTTATATCCTGGACGACGGCGATCTGGTAGACCTCCTTGCCCCCCTTCAGCCGGAGAAGAGAGACGTTGAGGAGGAACCACACGACGCCTCCGTTCCTGTGGAGGGCTCTTGCCTCGATAGTGAAGTCAGGGATTTCCCCGCCGAGGAGCCTCCGCATGTTGGCGAGGCCGACATCCAGATCCTCGGGATGCGCGAACTTCCTGTAGTTCATGCCGATCATCTCGTCCTGGGTGTATCCGAGGATGTCGGCGTATTTCCTGTTGACCTTTATAAGGGTCCCTTCGATATCGGCCTGGCCTACGCCCACGGTCGCCTGCTCGAAGAGCGCCCTGAACTTTTCCTCGCTTTCGCGGATGACCTCCCCGCTCCTCTTCTTCTGGACGATGCCGACGGTCAGCGCGACCACCAGCGCGAGAAGAAGGAAGATGGTAAGCATGATCGTATAGAAAAGCGGCTTGTTGACCGAATAGAACGGAGGCGGGCAGCCGAGGATGAGGCTGCCTTCCGGGAGCGTGGACTCGGGTATCTTGAACTTGAGCAGCGCATCATGGTCGAAGGCGTAGCGCAGCGGCGGATCCTTGACTATCCCGATTGAATCGGACGGAACGCCCGAAAGTACTTTCCGCATGATTTCTCCGGCTATCCTGCCCTGGTCGAAGCCGGTCAGCACCTTTCCGCCGAGCACCCCGTATTTGATCCTGGTGTCGTTCGCAGTGAAGACAGGCGCCTTCGCGACCTCCATGATGCGGCCGATGGCGTCCTCCAAGGAATACGTCCTGCCGTCCCCGTCCTTGAAGAACGAAAGCAGAAGTATTATGCTTTCAGGGCCGAGAGCGCCGACCTGGGTCAGTGTCTTGTCCATCGAATGCTCCGAGAAGTTCCAGTAGACGAACTTGGCCGGAACCGAACGGGCGATCTTCTTCACGCCTTCAAAGTGCGCCTTGCCGGTGAGCGAATTGTCCGAGATGACAAAGATGTTCTTCGCCGACGGGAAGAGCTTGAGGCCTATCTCGCACGACCCCCTGTAGTCCTGGTTCTCGATCACCCCCGTGCAGTTCTTCAAGCCGGAGACCATCTCGTCCGCAAAGTCGTTTATCCCGCAGAAGACGGCAGGGAGGTCCTTGAAAAGCCCGTCCTTCTGCCTACTTGCGAAATCCAGGGCGTCGTTGTCGCAAAGGATCACCCCGTCGAACTTGAAGCTCTTGACCTTTTCGGCAAGCATCTGGGAAATAAGCTGGTCCGTCTCCTTGCTGCGGAGCCTCTTCGCGTCCATGTATGTAATATGAAGCTCCACGTTGCCGCCCTTCTCCGAGAATACCGCCGAAATCCCCCTGGTCTCCTCGTCCGTCCAGAGGTAGCCGTGGTTGTAGGAATGCAGGACCAGGACATGCCTGACGGGGTGCGCATCGTCCGCAGGAAGCGCCTGCGGAGCCGTCAAAAGCAGCAGCAAGTGCAGGAAGGCACAGGATGTGACGAGGCGCATAACCAATTTCATAGGCGGAAGCCTCCCTGTTGACTGTATCAGCAAGGTTAATATCGCGCAAGAAGTCTATGAATCAAGATCTTAAGCTCGAAAATCGCCGATCCCAAATTATATTACCCGGATTGAAATCACCCAAGGAGCTGTTATGAAGACCGTCAATTTCATGGGCTGGAAGAACTGCGTGGAGCTGAGCAGCGGAGACTTCAGGATTGTCGTAACCACCGAGGTCGGACCGCGCATAATTGGAGCGTTCGTCGGCAAGTCCGGCAACATGATGTGCGTCGTGGACAAGACCGCCGGAAAGACCGGCGGAACAGAGTGGAAGATCTACGGCGGGCATCGTCTGTGGCATTCCCCCGAGGCCAAACCCCGCAGCTACTGCCCCGACAACTCCAAGGTCACAGTCAAGCAGACCTCGGACGGCATACGCTTCTGCGGCGGAACCGAGAAGACCACGGGCATCCACAAGAGCTACACGATAAAGCCCGACGGGAAGCGCAAGTTCAGGATAATCCACAGGCTCCGCAACGAGAACATGTGGAACGTCGAGCTCGCAGCCTGGGCCCTCACGGTCATGGCGCCCGGGGGTACGGCAATAGTCCCCATACCGCAGGGCGACAAGAAGGCGCTGCTACCAAACAGATATCTGACCGTCTGGCCCTACACCAACATGGCCGATCCGCGCCTGACCTGGGGCGACAAGTTCATACTCCTCCGCCAGGACGTCAACGCTGAATCCCCCTGCAAGTTCGGCATCAACTGCGAGGACGGATGGATGGCCTACGCCAACAAGGGGTGCGCCCTGGTCAAACGCTTCGAGCACTTCGTCGACGCCGTATACCCCGACAACGGATGCAGCATCGAGTCCTACACCTGCGACTTCATGCTCGAAATCGAAACGCTGAGCCCCCTCTACGACCTCGCCCCCGGAGAGGAAATCGAGCACGTGGAAACATGGGAGGCAATGACCGGCGTCGGCGAAATCAAGACCGAAAAGGACGTATTGAAATATTTATGCTAGAAAGTGAGTCAAAGCTGGGCCTTGCATATAGGTCAGGTTTCAGGTGTCAGGAAAATACCGACTGCATTCGACGGCAATCGACTACAACCGAATTCAGTCGAATGATTCGAATCAATCGATCTATAAGTCATAAGGTTCTCACAGACACCTGAAACCTGAAGCCGCGAATTGCCGAATTCTGCAATTGGCCCCTATGCCTCAAACGAGGAAAATCTGAACCCATGATCACACCGGATCTGAAGACATTCAAGGATTTGGCCGTCAAGGGCGACCTGATCCCGATAATGAAGGAGGTCATCGCGGACACCGAGACACCGGTGTCCGCCTACAGGAAGATAGCCTACGACTTCAAGGGCAGGCCCCGCCCCTACTCATTCATGCTGGAGAGCGTCGAGGGCGGCGAGAACATCGCCCGCTATTCCTTCCTCGGAGTGGATCCGCTCTCCATCTATGCGCATTCGAACGGGAGAGGACGGATTCTGGACGGCAAGGGCACGTCTAAGCCGGTCGCGGGACGCGATGTCTTCGAGGAGATCGACAAGGCAATAAAGACATTCCGCTACGTTCCGATACCCGGGCTTCCGCCCTTCTCCGGCGGCGCCGTCGGCTACACCTCGTACGATGTGATCAGCGAGGTCGAGAAGACCGTACGGAAACCCGCCGCCAACCCGGTTCCCGTCCCGGAGGCGCTTTTCATGATAACCGACGCGTTTCTGGCGTTCGACAGGGTGCGCCATACCATAAAAATAATCGTCCACGCGCACATCCGGGACGGCATCGGCCCGGAAAAGGCCTACGCGGAAGCCTCGGCCAAAATCCGCAAGATCGAGGACAAGCTGAAAAAGCCCCTTTCGCTTCCTACGGCGACAATGGACGATCCCGGCCCGGACATAAAGTTCTCATCGAACAAGACAAGGGAAGAGTTCTGCTCGATGGTCCGCAGGGCGAAGAAATACATCCTCGACGGCGACATCATACAGACAGTCCTTTCGCAGCGCTTCTCCGCGAGGGCGCCGCTTCCGCCGCTGTCGGTCTACAGGGCGCTCCGCATGCTGAATCCCTCGCCGTACATGTTCCTCCTCCAATGCGGCGACTTCGCGCTCGTGGGCGCATCTCCCGAAGTCCACGCGAAATGCATCAACGCCGAAATCACAGTGCGTCCCATAGCAGGCACCAGGAGGCGCGGCCGGACCCATGACGAGGATCTCTCGCTCGAGAAGGAGCTTCTCGCCGACGCCAAGGAGCGCGCCGAGCACATCATGCTCGTGGACCTCGCCCGCAACGACATCGGCAGAGTCGCAGAGACCGGCTCCGTAAAAGTCGACGAACTCATGGTCGTCGAGCGCTACAGCCATGTGATGCACATCGTCTCGAACGTCAGAGGCAGGCTCAGAAAGGGGCTCGGCACAGACGCGGTCATGAGGGCCACCTATCCCGCCGGCACGCTGTCAGGCGCGCCCAAGGTCAGGGCGATGCAGATCATCTCGGAACTTGAAAAGCAGCGCCGCGGCCCCTACGGCGGCGCCGTCGCATACTACTCATTCGACGGCAACTTCGACTCGTGCATCACCATCAGGACGGCCGTCCTAAAGGGCGGGAAGGCCTACATCCAGGCCGGCGCTGGCATCGTTGCGGACTCCGTCCCGGAGTCCGAATTCGAAGAGACCTGCAGCAAGGCCAAGGCCATGATGAAGGCCATCTCGCTCGCGAAGAACTTCAAGGTGTGAAGCTCATCCCCAGCAGCGCCCGGCCATCTTGGAGCCCTTGTCGAAGAAATAGACCAGGCTGTCGTATTCGACTTCCGGCGGGATTGAATGGTCGGAATGGACGATGAAACCGCTTCCGGCCTCTACGACAGGAAGTATCTTCCGTTCGAGCTCCGCGTCGATCTGCTTCCTGTCGTTGGAGGCGATGATGCGTATGTCGATGTTCCCGCAGAATGCAATCTTTCCGCCGAACCGCTTAGCGATCCTGGGCATGTCCATGCCGGCCTTGACCTCCATCGCCTGAAGACAGTCCATGCCCGCCTCGACAAGGCCGGGGACAAGCGGCTCGACGAATCCGCACGAATGGACTATGACCTTCAGCCCCTTCCTGTGGGAGTAGTCGAAGAGTTTAGCATGGCCGGGCTGCATGATGTCCTCATACATCTGCGGCGACATAAAAGGGCGGCCCTTGAGGCCCATATCCTCGTAGAACCACATGTAGTCGGGCAGGCCTTCCTCCTTGAACAGCGTCTCCAGGTGCATGATCGTGAAGTCGGCATAGGTCATCACCATGTCCTTCACCCAGTCCGGATCCAGAGCCATGCCCATGAGCATGTATTCATGGCCGCAGACGGGATGCATCTGCTCGAACGGGGCGACGCCGTGCCATCCGAACGCGCGGCCCTCGGCCGCAGCCAGCCTCTTCGTCTCGCGGTAGCCCTCGAAGGGTATCCTGCGCCTGTCGACCTTCACCAGATGCGGCTTGATCAGCTTGTCCCATCCGGCGCGATCCTTGACGGTGAAGTCCACGTGTTCGGGCGTGCCCGACTGCGCCTTCCAGACGCGCATTATCGCACCGTTGGTGTTCTTGAATAGCCTGGTTTCGCCGTCCTCCTCGATGGTGACGTCGCCCTGGTCGAGATCCGCCCCTGAATTCAGCCAGCCGCCGCCGCGCCAGCTCATGTCGAAGTGCCTGCAGTGGTCCTCGCCCTCCTTGAGGTGGCCTTCTGCGATGTATTTCCTCGTCGTCTCGCCCCAGAGCCCGTCGCCCCTCGGGAAGAGGTCGACCTTCTTGTTGGCGAGGGAATTGAGCATCCGTTCCTTGTGCGTCATAAGGATTCTCCTGATTAGATATTTTTCTCACACAAAGGCGCAAAACAGATACTTTATTGAATGTCCGGTCCTGCGCCGTTTTCGTTTTCCAGAATTTTCGCGGGGCCGTCATTTCCCAACGGGTTCGTCGGCCGGGGCTTTTTCGCCCTGGGCGGGAGGAGTTGCCTTGCCTTCTCTGTCGAGGCCCGTCGGGCGCGGCCCAGTCCTTGGCTCGGAGGCGGTCTTCTTGATCATGTCTATCAGTGCGTTAGTAAGTTCGAGGTTGACGACGATGTCGTTCTCATCGTTCTTGAAGCTGATGGCCTTGTTGAGGTCCGTTTCAAGCTGGGGGTTGCCCTGCGTGACGGTCGGAAGCATAATCATCACCAGCCCCTGCATCTGCATGGCGAGCATCTGGGCCTTCTCCTTCTCCTTGCAGCTGAGCTTGAGGCATGCGCTTACGGTGTCCTTCTTCTCGCCGGTGAAATTCACGGCCAGGGAGCCGCCGCTGATGCTGTCCACGGGCAGCATGTCCTGCTGCATTCCGCCGGCGGGATTCTGAGCCTCCTTCTTTTTCTCCGGAGGATTGTATTGGCATACCCCCCAGAGCATCGACTTCTTGTCTATCTTCGAGCAGAGCCCCATGAGCTTGGTGTTCGCCGCGACCTTCGGGCTGTCCTTGGCGGAAACCGTCTTCACGACCTCCTCCTTCTTGTCGGAAACCACGACGATGTCGGCGGCGGCATACGAGAAGAAGATCTCGGCCTCGCCCGCGGGGCTGTTTCCGCCTCCGAGTGGTGGCATTCCCGGAACCGGCGGCTTGGGGGACGCGACCGAATACACGGTCTTGCCGTTGACAAGGGAGCTCTTGAGCTTGCCCTTGGTGCCCTCGTCCTTTTCCAGCATGCTTTTCAGAAGCGCCTCGTTTATCGAGGTCTTGAGGATTCCGCCGGCCGCGCCCGGGCCGCCGCCCTGGGACTTCATCCGGAAGTAGATCACGCCCGAGCTGAGCGCGTTGTATATGTCGACTCCGTTGTCCGAAAGGGTCTTCTTGAACTCGATGAACTCCTTGTCGGTTTCCGCGGGGGAATCAATATATTCCTTGATCTTCGGATGGCTCAGAAGCCCCTTCGCGTTGAAGCAGACGAATCCGTCCACGTCCTTGGGCACGTAGTCGAGGAGCGACTGTTCCTGCGAGAGAAGAACCGTCGCGGCGAGCAGAGCGGCGAATACTGCGATCAGCCTTATCATTTCATGTCCTCCATGTTTGGTGCCGGGGGCGACCTTTGAACCTAATAGCCGCCGCAGCCGGGCGCATTCGCCGTAGCTGCTAGGCAGCAAGACGCAGCCAAAGCATATTTTCAACTGAGGCAATCAGGTTGAATCAGCGGATGAAGATAAGGTCGCCAAGCGTTTTTGCAAGGCTTTCTCATCTTTTCCCGGCAATGATGGCAGCTCCGAGGGCGCCGGTTATCTGAGGGCTGGCGGGAACTATAATCCTTGAGCCGGTCTCCTGTTCAAGCGCCTCGGCGACGCCGTTGATCAACGCGACTCCGCCGGTGAACACAATCTCCTTCGAGGAAAAAGACCTGCCCATCAGGGAGACCACTCGCTTGGCCACGGAGACGAACACGCCCTTCAGAAGTTTCTCCACCGGCTCGTCGTTCTGCAGGAGCCCGACGATCTCGGACTCGGCAAAGACGGCGCACATGGAGTTTATCTCGCATCCGGAAACCTTCCTGAACGACATTTTCGAGATGTCCTCGAGCCTTATGTCCAGTATGTCCGAGACCATCTCGATGAAACGCCCGGTTCCGGCCGCGCACCTGTCGTTCATTCCGAAATCCAGGACCTTCCCGCCGGGGCTCATCCTGATGACCTTCGAGTCCTGGCCTCCGATGTCGATCAGCACCCCGGCGTCCGGAAAGCTGAACGCCACCCCCGCGGCATGGCATGCGATCTCCGACACCGCCTCGTCCGACAGCGGGAAGTGGTTGCGCCCATAGCCCGTGGAAACCGTCCTGTGCAGCCTCCCCTTCCTGATCCCGTTCTTCATCAGGATGTTCTGGTAGGCCGACAACGCCCTTTCGCGGGGCCTGGCCCCCGTGCTTATGACGGTCGAATCGATGATCTTCCTGCCGTCGAAGAGGACGATGTCTATGGACCGCGCCCCGATGTCGACGCCGCATGTTAGCCTGTTTCTTCTCATCTGTTATTTCACCACATCTTTTTTTGCACGGATCAGGATGCCTGGATTTTCCCGGTTTTCCCGGCGATCTCCATGAGTGCGTTTATCCTGACCTTGAGCTGCTCCCTGTCGGACGGCGAATAGTCGGTCTCGACCTTGAGGAAGGGAAGCTTCAGCTTGTTTCTGACCAGTTCGCCGACCAAGTGCGATTCGACATTGTATGTGTGGCAGGCCTGCCAGACAAGGTCGATGACCGCATCCGGC
This sequence comes from uncultured Victivallaceae bacterium, assembly GCA_964636325.1. Classification (GTDB taxonomy): domain Bacteria; phylum Verrucomicrobiota; class Lentisphaeria; order Victivallales; family GWF2-50-93; genus CAZWRV01. Next base: position 10,054 of record CAZWRV010000010.1, read on the forward strand.
CTGAAGTCAAGGGCGAGCCTTTCGATCAGCTCGAACCTGCCCCGGTTCGGGGTGAGACAGGAGCACGGCAGATGGAAGTGCCGTCTTGCTATCGCCTCGAGGGGATCGCCCTTCTCCTCCGTCAGCTCATACACTGACTTTATCCCGCTGCAGGCTTCCTGCACGACCACAGTCCCTCCGCACTCCTCGATTATCTCGATGACCTTTCCGGAACCGTCGCCGGTGGGGCAGCCGGTCAGCAGTATTCTCGGCCCGCCCGCCGCCATCCTGCCCGCCTTTCGCCTCCCGACGGCGGCGATGAACTTTTCCAGCATCTCAAGATGCCTTTCAAAGCCGGCGACCCTGAATCTTATCAGCGCCAGTTCGAGCCCGGAGACCGCCGGCGGATCCCTCCTGCCGAGATCGAAGGCCTTCCTGAGGAGCATGCGCTCCCTGTTCATCAGCCTGATCGCCCTGCGGAGATCCTTGTCCGTAATCTTCACCTTGAACTCGGATTCAAGCGTCCTGCGGAATCTCCTCAGCTCGTCTGTCCAATGCCTCAGCGCGGACGCCGATCCCGACTTCTGGGTCAGCTCCAGCACCTCCACTCGCTTGCGCCGGCCCATGATCTCGTACATCTTCTTCTTTCCGTCGCACGTGGTCTCGGCGACGATCATGTCGGCCATCGTCATGAAAGGGCAGCTGTCGGCCAGGAAATAGCCGAACGAGCTCTTTATCAGCGGGCACAGGTTCGAGGGCAGGATCTTCTCCGCCTCAGCGACGGTGCTGTTGGATGTCCCGCAGAGGCAGACGGGGATGGCGCCCGCCGCGAGAATTATCTCCCGCGGAGTATATTCGCAGTAGATGCCGACCAGTTTCCGCCCCCTGCCCTTCTCCCTCTCCACAAACTCGATCTCATGCTCGACCGCGTCCTCGAAATACTTGAATGGGTCCAGGGCCTTCATCTTCCCCCCTTTTTTGCTTTGACCGTTTCAACGAAGCTCTGCATCCTGTTCACGACCTGCTCCGAACGGCGGCCGGGCGAATACGGCACGTCGAATGAGATCACGGGTATCGGAAGCATCTCCCTCACCATGTCGCCGATCATCCTTTCTTCAAACGGGCAATGGCTGGCGCCGAAAATTCCGGAGATCAGCACGCCGTCGGCGCGGAACTCCTCCGCCTCCCTGGCTATCCTGTCCGCCCTGTGCCTCAGCGAACCGATCATCAGGTCGTCCATGTAGTTCTCGGCGACCGCCCTCAGCGGATGGACGCCAGTCCTCAGCGGATAATACGAATGCCCTATCATGTAGTCGCCTCCGGCGACGCAGGCGCCCGAATCCTCCAGAATGCTTATCAGCGAAGCGTCGGTCGGAGGAGTCACCCAGTAGATCCTTGCCGGATTTCCATTCAACGGGGAGACTCCGTCACGTATCCTTGCAGCCGCCTCGTCGATCAGGCATTCCAGGACGTTCACGGACTCCTCCGGCTCGCTGCACGCATGTATGCCTATGAATTCCGCAAGCAGCATCTCGAGCCCTGGCAGCGGAGGCCTTGCGGCGCCGTAGACCATCTTGCGCAGCTTCCTCACAAGCGCCCGGATCCTGTTGAATCTTCCTAGGCTCGCCTCAAGCATCCCCCGGCCTATGCGGCTGCCGGTCTCCCTCTGTAGCGCCTTGACTATCCCCTTGTATTCCCTCTCGAGGAAATCAACCGCGCTAACTGGATAATCGGTCCTCCCGTATGGCGTCTTCAGGAATCCGCCGTCACCCCGGAGCCCGCCCCTGTCAGGTCTTGCCGGGATCTCCCACCAATGGACCTTGGCGCCCTGCCATTCGATGAGCTGCATCACCGCGGAAAAGTCGTCGCAGCAGCTTCCGACCCCGGCCAGGCAGAGGTCCGGCGCCGGGAAATAGTCGAGCGTCTTGAAAGCCCCCAGCGCCGCCCTCACGAAGCAAAGTTCGTTCGTCGCGCCGAGCTTTTCGGCCTCGTCTAGGAGGCGCGGATTCTCCGCGAAGCACGGCGCCCACCACATTGAGTCGGCATAGAATGACAGCGACTCCGGCACGGAATACGTGATCACCGGAGTCTGGCCGAGATCCTTCATCACGGCGAATATCTTCCAGCCGCTCTCCTTCGCCAGGAAAAGCCTGTCCTTCTCGCTGAAGATGAATGACCACAGCCTCAGTGCCGCCGGCGACGGATCAAACTTCAGCCTTCCGAGAAGCCTGTCGCCCCTGCGCGCATATTCGGACGGCGCAAGCAGATACGGGACTCCGCCGCCACGGACGCCCCGGAGAAACCTGCATTCCCGGCGGAAGGATTCGGGGACGGACTTGATCCTTTCATCCCATTCCTGCGGACTGATCCTTTGAACCTCTTTCAAAATATACCCATGGGGACTAGGATTATTCAGGCTGATGCATTCACTTCAGCATCTCCAGGAACGCCTCAACCCTGTTCCTTATCCGTTCCGCCTCCGAGCTGGAATACGTCGTATCCAGCACGAGAAGAGGCACGCCGAGCGTCTGCTTCATCCGCTCCTTTTCGGAATACCACAGATCGCAGAACTTGAGGCACTTGAGTATTACTCCGTCGCATTCCAGGCCGCCGATCGCACCCAGTATCTCAGAATACGTCCCGCTGTTCGGCCTGTGCCTGATGCAGACATCGGCCCTGAACGAACGCGCCGCAAGCTCCTGGATCAACGCTCTTCCGGCGGAAGCCTTCAGCCCGGCGCCAGAATAGAATCCGGAAGGCCCGTTCTCCGAAATCCCCAGGACAATCGCCTCGGCCCCCCTCTCCTGAAGGATGCGAAGCACGAGATCGTCCTCGTAGCAGATTGCGGAACCTACGATGAGTATCCGCCTGCACCTCCGGCTGTGTTTCCCTCCTGCCTCAAGCCGCTTTAAAAACTGCTCCAGCTGCCCGGGCCTGGCGACGTCGAAAAGGCGCCTTAGCCGCTGCGCCGCCAAAGGGGGCAGTCCCGCGCCTGAAATTATTTTCCACAGAGTTTCAGCACAGCTCTTCCTCGCCTCGAAATATTCGCGGGCCGCCGCCGCGTCGAAGGGGCGCTTGCAAAACTTCCCCAGGTCTCCGGCGGTCCGCGCGACTTCACGGACGAAATACCTCTCCGAATTGGCGCTCCTTGTGGCCGGCATCTGAAGCTGGAAAACCGGGATATCCGAATCCGAGGCCATCACCTCCAAGGTCCGCCGCATCATGTCGCAGGTCGTTACTCCCACAAGCATGTCGGCCAGTCCGAAAAGCCCGGACTTCGATCTGAAATTCCCGGCCAGCGACTTGCAGTAGGGGCAGGCGTCGGGCCTGATAAGCTTCTCCCCCTCCCTTTCCGCAAGATATGTCCCTCCCTCGGCCAGCCTTAACGGGAAAATACCCAGGCCGGCCAGAATTTCCGGAGGGAACCGCGGATAGAAATATGCGGCGGCAAGCCCGCCGGCGGCCCTATGCCCTTTCAAGGCTTCCAGCTCGCCCCGCAGGAACTCGTCAATCCTTCTTTCAATCGGCGCGTTCTTCACTTGACGGCGATGATCCTGCAGCGTCCGAATTTCATCCTCCGCGCCATCTCCAGCAGGAACGCCATCTCGCCGGCCATCTGCCCCATGAGCCGCATGTCGTTCCCAATAATCCTAAGCGCGTCGAACATGAGCTGCTCCGACAGCATTTTGATGTAGAGCTCGATGTGGTCGGCGAAATCCGCGGTGAGATCGTCCGACACTTCGACCCTGAATCCCGCGTCCTTCAATAGCTTCAAATAGCCGTCGTGGCTCTCCATGTAGGGGAACTTCATGAACGCGTTTATCCTCGACGCCTCGGAATCGGAAAGCCCGGCGGACCCTTCTATCCAGTCCGTGAAGGCTATCTTGCCGCCGGCGCGGAGCATCCTGAAGGCCTCACGGACAAGCTTCTCCTTGTCGACGACATAGCACCAGGCGTCCTCCCCCCAGACGACGTCAAACGTCCCGTCCCCGAAAGGGATGTCCGTGACATCCCCGAGCTTCATCCTAATCTTCCCCGAGAGGCCTTCCGCCTTGGCTCTTTTCCTCGCCTCCTTCAGCATGCGCGCGGTTCCGTCAAGCCCGACCCCTTCGACACCATAGTCCCTGACGAGGAACCTGAGCCCCGCGCCCAGAGCGGAACACAGGTCAAGCACCTTCATGCCTTTCCTAATCCCGGCCTTGTCGGCGAGCTCCTTCGAGCTCTTCCATCCGCCGACATGGATCTGCTCGCCCATGATCAGCTCCCAGAGCCTGCCCTCGGGCCCGCCGTAGACCTCCTGGACGTCCTTCAAGGTGAAAGCGCTTTTCTTCATAACGTTCTTCCCTTTTTTGTTTTTAGGAAATGAGGCAGGTCAAAACCGCGGTTATTATACTCCTTTAGCGTGAAAATTTACATTTTAACGAGCAAGATTTGGGATTGGATTTTTTCGTTCCGACCGAGTGGCGACATGAATGTCGTCCGAGGAAGGAACGGAAAAATACGGCCCAAAGATGCTCGCCGCAAGGCGGTTGCGGCCTTTCGGTTTTGCTCCGCATCCTTCGAGAACCTTCGATACTCGGTATCGGCGGTCTCTCAGAATCCGAAGCAAATTCCAAAATCTCCGCAATCAAAATGCGCAATTTTCAGCCTAAAGGAGTATAAATGGCTCTCATACTGATTTCCCGGCCCATTCTGCTAGCTTTTCCCTGAATATCTTGGCGTTATGACGGATGTCGACCGGAAAGTCCGGATGGAATAGAAAATGCGAAATCCGCGACGTCGCATCATTGTTGGCGCCGAGCTTCCTCAACTCGTCGGTGAAGCGCTTCCTGTCCGCGTCCGACGAAGGCATCTTCCCGGGCTTCGGCTCGATCACGATCGCCGGGGTCTGCGCGCCTTTGGGGCCTACGCCGACCAGCGCGGACCTGAAGACGTCCGGATGCCTGTTGAACACCGCCTCGCACGAGAGCGGGTATAGGACCGAATCCTTTGTGAAGACGCGGTGCGCCTTGCGTCCCAGCGTATAGAGGCGGCCCTTGGCGTCGAAATATCCGACGTCGCCCATGCGGTGCCAGATTTTCCCTGATGGATCGGGGATTTTAGCGCTGCGGTTGTGCACCAGTTCGTTGTAGTATTCGCGCGTCACTACGGAACCTGAGACGGCGATCTCGCCCTTCTCGCCGACGGAAAGGACTAGGCCCTCGTCCCATCTTTCTATCGGCTCGTCGACGGCCCGGATGATCTTGACGCTTATCCCGCCGCACGGATACCCGACGCAGTAGCCCGCCCCCTGCGCCGTGAGCTCCGCGGTTTCTGCGAGCATTTCCGAGCCCGCGAAATTCGCGACCGGCAGAGCCTCGGTGGCGCCGTAGGGGACTATCGTCTCGCCGCCGGGGGCGATGACATCCTTGAGCATCCTGTGAAGGTCGGCGGGCACGGGCGCGCCCGCCATCAGAACCTTCTTCAAGGAGTCGAACCTGATGGACTTGGAAATGCAGTACGCCGCAACGTTCCGCCAGAGTGCGGGCGACGCGAACGAGAACGACACCTTGTTGTCCTGGATGATCCTTACCAGGCGCGCCGGATCCGCCTTCGCCGGGAACGACGGGTTGAAGTCAGGGATGACGCACGGCATCCCGAGCAAGACGCTGAAGAGGGCAAAAAGCGGAAAGCCCGGCATGTCAATCTCCCGAGGGCCAGCCCCGTAGCAGTCCCTGATTATCTCAAGCTGCTTCGAATAGATCCCATGTGTGTAGACGACCCCCTTGGGCGGGCCGGTGCTGCCGGTGGTGAAGACTATCGCCGCCATGTCGTCGTCGCCCATGTCTTCCACGGGGAAATTTTCCGTCTTCGCGGATTCCGAGAACTCCGGCAGATGCCTGATCTTCGGCAACGGCATCGCCCCCTTCGTGAACCTCATGCCGACGCTCTTGAAGCTTCCCGGGAAGAGAAGGCTCATCCAATGCGCCTTCGACACCGCCACCATCGCCTCCGGGCCCGTCTTCGAGATGCATGAAAGCATGTTCGGAATCCCCATTCCAGGGTCTATCAGCACCGGCACGGCCCCGGTCTTGAAAATCGCGAACACCGCGGCGATGAAGTCGAAGCCGGGATGCAGCATCACGAGAGCCTTAGTCCCCTTCACAATCCCGCATCTGCGAAATTCGCAGGCGTAGAGGTCTGCCATCCGGTTGAGGGCCTGGAAGCTAATGTGGCGGTATTCGGGCACGCCGTCCGCCCAGCGCGCGATGCAGCTCAGAGCCCTGGCGCCCTTGAACCTTTCCGCGTTTTCTGGAAGGAAGCATGAGATGTTCATGGAAACTACTTGAAGGGGTTTACTATTTTCAGCTTGCCTTCCATCAGAAGACTGTCATGAAGATCTTCGGAATAGAGAATACCGCAGTTTGCATCCAGTACGGAAGCGGCAACCAATGAATCCCAATATGAAAGAGAATATTCTCCTCTGAGTTTAGCTCCTTCGCTATAGCATGCTTGGCTGGATCACCCAGGATAAATGAATAAAGCCATAAATAGTGCAACGAACCTTACATGTCTGGATTCAAGCATCTTGCACCTCCTGGGAGAATTTTCACAGTCCCGCCCATCCTGTGGGAAGCCTAGATATATTTCCCCTAAGGCGGGCTTCGCCCGCAACCCAAAATTCAATGAATTCCATAGACACATGCACGCTTTTGCGCTAGAATTTTTTGAGAAAGTATCCTAAAGTGAGGAATTTACTGCAATTCCAATTAGTTTCAAGGCGCGACATGCTCGCGCAGGGAACGCCGGAACCCCAGTTCCGGAAGGATACCTGATGAGTAGTTTTGAAATACGCACATACAGAACGAGTACAGCCTCCTCTTCTGGACATTCGGCGGCCTGGGCCCCGACGCCATGAAGTATTTCCGCACTCTGTTCGCAAACCACCTCAAGAAGAAATACGGTTCCCTCGAAAAGGCGCGCGAGGCATGGAATAACTACTCGCCGGCGAAAGGAGAACTTTGGATCCCCCACGACTGGGACAACGGCCTCCCCGGAATCTCGCACCCCTGGGACTTCACCCGGGACGGCTTCGCAAAAAAAGGCCCCTGGCCGGGCTTCATGGAATATTCGAGCGACCTCATGGAATTCACCGCGAAGCTGATGTTCGACTTCAACGCGGATATCGCCGGCTACCTGCGCAAGGACCTGGCCTGCAAGCAGCTGATCAACGCCGGCAACTGGAAGGGCGTGGACCCGTCTACCGAGCAGGACATCGAATACTGGACATATACCGCATGCGACGTGATCGGCAGGAACTTCTACGCCGCCGGAATACACGTCGGGCCGAACGACGGCTGGCAGATACTGCCCGGCCATTACTACACGAACCTTTCGTGCATCAAGGAGCCCATCAAGCTGCCCGTCAGCCTGAAGCAGCCCTGCGGATATCCGTTCATCATCCCTGAGACGCTGTGGGTCGTTCCTTCTCTCTACCAGTCGGAATGCGCACCGCTGGTCGCCGCGCAGACCGCCCTGAACGGCATCGACGTGTCGTTCTGGTTCGCAGACGGAGTGCCCGAATGGGATGCGAGCCCGCAGGGCATGTGGAGCTTCGCCACTCCGATGGCGCTGGGCCAGTTCCCGGCCGCCGCACTGATCTTCCGCCAAGGACTTGTCGCGGAAGGCAGGCCTGCGGTCGTGGAGCAGCGCTCCTTGAAGGACCTCTGGGAGCGCAAGGCCGCCATCATCTCCGAGGAGGGCAGCTGGGATCCCAACCGCGACAAGGACAACATCCCGCTCACGTCGAGCGTCAAGACCACCGTCGACCCGCTGGCGTTCATGGTCGGTCCGGTCATGGTAAACTTCGGAGGCGATCCCGCAAAGACCGAAGTCGCGGACATGGCCAAATTCATCGACCGCGATAAAAACACAGTCCGCAGCATCACCGGCGAACTCGCGACCGACTTCGGCAAAGGCGTCTACACCATAAACGCACCCAAGGCGCAGGGCGTCCTCGGCTTCCTCGGCGGCGCGGGCATCCAGAAGCTCGCTGACGTCAGCATCGACTGCAGGAACCGCTACGCATCGATCGTGGTAGTGCCCCTTGACGGAAAAGACATCAAGGATTCGGACAGTATCCTGCTCCAGGCGGGAACAATATCCCGTCCTACCGGCTGGCTCTCAGTCGCCGACACAATCTTCCCCGGCAAGGTCAAGACGGACTGCTTCAAGATCGTATCCACGGGCGCGCTTCCGTTCCAGGTCGAGAATACCGACGCCGTCGTAACCGTCGCGAACAAGAAGCTGAACGCGGCAACTGCGCTCGACATCAACGGCATGCCTTCGGGGGAGGCAACACCACTTGCCGTGGACGGAAGCGGCAAAGTGACCGTAACATTGCCGAAGGACAAGCTTTATATCGTCCTAAGCTCCGGAAAATAATTCGTTTCGGTCGATTCTCCCGAATCCATCGAGTTATTCGGGGGTTATTCGGGGGCGGCCCCCATCTGACACCCTTCCGTTCGAGATGGGCGGCGTTAATAAAGAGCGTGGAACGCCAGCGGATGATTTCCAATTGGATTCCGTATATGTCCCCATCGAGGAGTTTCTTGCAAGCTTCTGATTTCCCGGCGCGGCGCGGGAGAGCCTGACACGCAGTCCCGGCCCTGAAAATTCCAGTTTCTCCGGCATTTCCATTTGCTGATTGGGGCTTTCGCCTACGGATTCGCCGCGGCGGGCCCGGTGAAGGGAGCCTTATGCGGCAAAACGTGCGGTTTTTCCACGGATTCCGGTTTGAAATTCCTTATCTTCCGAGCTATTGTTAAACCTAACTTAAGTTGCGCAGTTATGAGGCGTTAGAGTTTCTTTTTCTCCTTTCCGCCACGGTCCTGTCCTTGAGTTTTCCCTCGCGGCTGACTACAAGGCCAATGCAGACCTGCGGGCAGTCGGGGCGATGGTCGCAGCTGTAACCTCGCCGAGCCTGCTCGTTGTTTTCAGCAGTTCCCTCGAAATAGACGCTTGTCACATCATACATGAGAAAATCGAAAGACGCTCCAAACCATTCCGCGTATCTTTCCTGCAACTTGATCTTTCCTGCAACTTGCGGCACACTTCGTCGTTGAATGGAAGCATCCTGTCGAGGGTTTGATAAAGCCTGTCCTTGTTTATTTTCCAGACATTCGCGACGACGCGCTGGCGAGGACCGCCCGCCGTCCTCACGGACTCCACCAGCGTCCAGTAATCATAGCTGACTCCGCCCGACATTTTTCTGTTTCTTTTCAAGTACATGCGACTAATTGCCGGACTGAAAAGAAAAATTCAACGGGGGGCAAGGGGGGCTTTTCTCCATTACACGCACTTTTGAAAAATTGTCGGAGGGAAGGACTTTTGCAGCACAAAACGCTCCAGAGGGAAAAATTTTTGGAAAAATCGAAACTGCTCAAGATAGGCTAGGGCTTTCCCAGGATTTCCCGGACCGCTTCGCCACAGGTATGTTCCCCATGGTTTTCAGCCACTTCGTAGAGGCGGGTCAGGAAATCTGAAATTTAACACAATCCTAATAAATCCCTCATAATAATCGAACAGTATGTGGGCATCTTCAATGGCAATAAAGCACAGCTTTGGTTCTGAAATGAATACAGTATTGATCTTGGTGATCTCAGTAATAATACTGGCGCTGATATTCGACTTCCTCAACGGGTTCCACGACGCGGCGAACTCCATCGCCACGATCGTGGTTACAAGAACGCTTACTCCAGGCCAGGCGGTGCTGATGGCGGGGCTGGCCAATTTCGTGGGCTATTTCACGTTCGGAGTGGCCATCGCCAAGACTGTCGGCTCAGGCATAGTCAGGATAGAGCATATTTCATTGACCGTAGTTCTCGCAGCCCTGGTCGGCGCGATAGTCTGGAACATCATAACCTGGCTTCTCGGACTCCCGACATCAAGCAGCCACGCGCTTGTAGGGGGGCTTGTCGGAAGCGCCTTGATGGCGGCGGGAATCAAGGCGGTGATATTTGCCGGAGTATTGAAAATCGTCGTTTTCATGTTCGTGGCCCCCCTTATCGGAATGTTTGCCGCCTCTGTCTTCACGATCGCCATACTATGGATCTTCCGCTGGTCTACTCCCTCCGGGGCAAATTCCATTTTCAAGAGGCTCCAGCTCCTCTCCTCCTTCTGGTACAGCGTGGGCCATGGCACGAACGACGCCCAGAAGTGCATGGGGATAATCGCCCTGGCCCTCTTCACGGGAGGCATCACCAAATCCTTCCAGCTTGACTCCTGGGTAGTGCTTTCCTGCTACACCGCGATAGCATTGGGCACGATGATGGGCGGCTGGAGGATCGTCAAGACGATGGGCACCCAGATCATCAAGATACGGCCGATGGAGGGGTTCAACGCGGAGACTGCCTCCTCGCTGGTCCTCCTGGGCACGGCTCACTTCGGCATCCCCGTCAGCACGACGCATGTAATAGCAGGTTCTATAATGGGGGTGGGTGCCGTGGAAAAGGGTGCCGGAGTCCGGTGGATTACCGCACGCAAGATAATATTCGCGTGGGTTCTCACCATTCCGTTGACGGCGCTGTGCTCGGCGTTGACATATCTTCTAATATCTCTCTTTTAAGGCGGACTGCGCCCGCACTCGAATTTGGACAATCTTTTTTTGCCGAATCCTTTTATAAAAAGGAATGAGGCCTTGCCATCTGTTCCGACATTTCAGTCTTACCCCCGGCGTCTTGAATGTGGAATATTCCAAGGTATGGTTGATGCCTCATATGGAGCCGCCGTACCTCCTCTAACCTCCTCTGCAACGACTACGCAAGATACTACAATGAGTAAGCGGCAAGGCCGCCGCGCGCAAAGTAGCTTGCGATCTCCGAGCGCAAAGAGCAAAACTCGGAAGACCTCGGACGGATTGAATTGTTTTTCACGCCATGAAAACCGGGATTCTATCCCCGAAAAACCTTGAAAGTTATACCTTTGGATATAGCTTATTTACTTAAATTCAATCTCTTATGCCGTCCGTGCCTTTTTCGCTTTTTGCGGCTGATAAAGGAGCCCCATGCCTGAAATAGTCTTCACCTGCCCGAAGTGCCAGGCCGAGATCGAGGCGGAATCGAGCTTCGCAGGCTCGGTGGCGCAGTGCCCTTCCTGCAGCTCGACGGTCCTGATTCCTATGCCCGGCATTGCTCCCGGCATGAGGATAGCGGGCTACGAGATAGTCCGCCGTCTCGGGGCGGGCGGCATGGGCGAGGTGTGGCTGGCCAATCAGACCGCGATGGACCGGAAGGTCGCGCTGAAGATACTCTCCCCCGCGCTGACCTCCAACCCCGAGTTCGTCGAGCGCTTCCTCAAGGAGGTCAGGACGGCCGCGAAGCTCGAGCACCCGAACATCGTCACGGCGTTCGACGCGGGCGTCGACGGCAGCGTCTACTTTCTGGCGATGTCGTTCGTCGAGGGCGCGCTCCTCGACGACCTCCTCACGGTAGATAAGCGTATCCCGGAGAAGGAGGCGCTGCGGATCGTCCGCTGCATTGGGGAGGCGTTGCGCTACGCCTGGGACAAGTTCCAGATGCTGCACCGGGACATCAAGCCCGCGAACATAATGCTCGGCACCGACAAGGTTCCGAAGCTCCTGGACATGGGCATCTCGAAGAGCCTGTCGGAGGACAACGGCCTGACCATGACAGGGATGATAGTGGGGACGCCGCACTACATGAGCCCCGAGCAGGCCAAGGCCGACTGCCCGATCGACTGCCGCTCCGACATCTATTCCCTCGGCGCAACGCTCTACCACCTCGTCACTGGCGAGGTTCCCTACGACTCGACCTCGGCGATGGCGATCCTCATGAAGCACATGTCCGAGCCTTTCCCGCCGCCGCAGGAGAAGAACCCCGATCTCTCCGACGCCTGCGCCGTCCTCCTCGAGGTCATGATGGCGAAGAAACCCGAGAGCCGCCCGGCGGACTGGAACGCCGTCATCGAGGACATGGATCTTGTCTCCGCCGGGGAATTCCCGAGGACGAAGCGCCCCGCCGTCGGCCAGTCCGTCGTGATGCAGATGACCAACAGCCGCGAGCTCAGCCGCCGGAAAGTCCTCAAGCAGCCCCCGAAGGCCAAGCTCACTCACTCCGGCCAAAAGCCTCATGCCGGCAGTCAAGGAGTCACCGGGGCATCGAGTCAACAGGTAGGCGGCGGCGGGCGGCCTGGAAAAAGCAAGACGCCTGTCATCATCGCTGCGGCCGCCGTCTTCGTAATCGCGCTGGCAGTAGTCTTTGCCGCCGTCAGCAGCTCCAAGAAGGCCGCAGCCGAGAAGGCCCGCGCCGAGGCGTTCGCCAGGCAGAAGGCCGACGATGAAAAACGGCTCGCCGCCGAAGCCGCGAAGAAAAAGGCCGAGGAAGTAGCAGCCGCGCAAAAGGCTGAACTTGAGAAGCAGAAGGCCGACGATGCCGCCAGACTCGATAAGGAACGCCAGGAAGTCTGGGATGCCGCCGCGAAATTCGCAGCCCAGGCGCTCGCGGACAAGGCCAATTTCGACACGGCCATCGCAAACCTCGACAACGTCAAGGCATCCTGCAAGGGCACCAAGTTCGAGATCATGGCCGATGCCGAAATCGCGAAGCTCGCAAAGGCGAAAAAAGATTTTGACGACGAGAAAATCAAAAAGGCTGAGGAGGAAAAACGTCTTGCCGCCGACGCCGTGAAAAACAAGACGCCTCCCGATGGAGGGCGAAGCCAAGCTGAGCCGGAAGAACGGTTGAGCACGGCTCAACCCTCCGCCAGCGCCGATGCGGGCGACGAGGCCCCCGCCAAGCTGGCCGTCCCTACGGCAGACGCCGTCAAAGCCGCGCGCTTGAAGCTGCGCGAGACCTTCAAGGACGACTTCGGCAAGAAGGGAGCCGAGGAGAAGCTGGCGTTCTCGAAGAGCCTGCGCGAGACGGCGGCCACCGAGAAGGACACCGCGCAGAAGTATGCGCTCTTCGCCGAGGCCGTTGCGCTTGCCGCCGACGCCGGGAGCACTGACGAGGCGTTCGCGGCCATAGACGAGATGTGCGCGGTCTTCGACGCCTCCGCGCCAAAGGAGAAGGGGCAGATACTTTCGGCTGCGGCCAAAAAGGCGTCGAAGCCCGACGAGTTCAAGGCTCTGGCCACGAGATGCTTGGCATTGGTCAACGAGGCGATCGGCGACTCGGATCCCGCCGCCGCGTCGGATCTGCTTGACGACTGCAAGCCGCTGGCGTTCAAGGCGAAGGACAAGGCTCTCTCGGGCAGCCTATCCGAGAAGGCTAAGGAAATCGCCGCGCTGTCAACCGAGCTGAAGAAGCTCAAGCCCTCGATGGACAAGCTCAAGGAGTCGCCCGACGATCCGGAGGCCAATCTTGTGGTCGGGCGCTACGCCTGCTTCTCAAAGGGCGACTGGGAGAAGGGTCTTCCGATGCTCGTGAAATGTTCCGACGAGACGCTCAAGGCCGCCGCGAAACTCGAGGCCGAGGCATCCGATCCCGAAAAGACTTCCAAGGCCGCGGACGCCTGGTAGTCTACCGCCGAAAGCGAGAAGTCGCCCGCCGCGAAACTCGCAATCAAGGCCCACGCCGCAGACCTCTACGGGAAAATTCTTCCCCAACTCACCGGCGTCGCCAAAGCCTCCGCCGAAAAGCGCATCGCGCAGTGCTCCGCCGATGCCGAGGAGTCCGGGATCAAGGTGAAGTCAAAGCAGGGCGGCGAATACCTGGTCGTCGACCTGTCGAGCCGGAAGCTGACATATTCCGCCTCCGCGCCGCCGGATCTTCTCACGAAGGACGTCTGGAAGACGGACAAGCTGGTGATGCGTCGCGTTCCCGCCGGCTCGTTCAATATGGGCGAACCCAATAACCAACATAAGGTAATCTTGACCAAGGACTTCTACATCGGGGTATTCGAGGTGACGCAGGGGCAGTGGGAGAAGTTGATGAAGGCTACCCCGTCGAATTTCAAGGATGTGGGAAAGGACGCCCCGGTCGAGCAGGTCTCCTGGGACGACTGCCAGAATTTCATGAAGGAGCTGAACGGCAAAAATGCTTCGCCTCTTGTGTTCCGCCTGCCAACAGAATCCGAGTGGGAATACGCCTGCCGGGGCGGTAAGCAGTCGAAGAACTTCGAATACAGCGGATCGGGCAACCTTGACGAGGTTGCCTGGTTCAAGGACAACAGTGGAAGCAAGACGCATCCTGTCGGGAAGAAAAAGCCGAACGAGCTGGGCCTCTACGACATGAGCGGCAACGTCTGGGAATGGTGCAACGACTGGCATGGAGAATATCCCAAGGAGACTGAAAAGGATCCGCAGGAGGCGAAATCGGGCTCGCTCCGCGTCATACGCGGCGGCGCCTGGAACTGCGGCGCCGGGAACTGCCGGTCGGGGGACCGCTACAGCAGCGCGCCGTCGTACCGGCACATCAACATAGGCCTGCGCCTGTGCTTCGCCCCCTCAGTTTCAGCGAGGTGAATTCATCCTTTTCCCTGAGATGGGAAGGGGATTTGCGAGGGCTTCGTATGAGCGACGAAGCGGAGCCGGAGCGAATCGAAGACCGAGCAGAAGTAGTTTGCGACATCCCTGGCGCAAGTAACAAGTAGCTTGCGACCTATGGGCGCAAACAGCAAATCCTGGCGGCCCCCGTACGCGGAGTTCGCCCTTTGCGTCTGGAAGCCGCAAGCTACAAAGAGTAGTTTGCGACATCCCTGGCGCAAGTAACAAGTAGCTTGCGACCTATGGGCGCAAACAGCAAATCCTGGCGGCCCCCGTACGCGGAGTTCGCCCTTTGCGTCTGGAAGCCGCAAGCTACAATTATGAGTATCCAGTATAAATTTATCGTGATTCCTATAAAAAGCTCGGAGGAAGCGGAGACCGAGTTCAATCTTTTTCTGCGTTCCCACCGGGTTCTGACCGTCCACCGCGAGTTTGTCCAGAACTGCGAGAATTCATTCTGGTGTCTGGGAATTGAATATCTTTCCGGAGATTCCCGTCCTGCGGAAGATTATCCCCAAAACAGAAAACGCGTTGACTACAAGGAAAGCCTTTCGCCGGACGATTTCTCCCTTTTTGTGAAACTGCGGGAATGGCGCAAGGAAACCGCTGAACGGGAAGGGGTTCCTGTTTTTACGATTTTCACCAATGAACAATTGGCCGAAATTGTCAGGAACAAGGCCGCCAATAAAGCGGAATTGATGAAGATCGAGGGAATCGGCGAGGGGCGAATCGGCAAATATTCCGATGGGATATTCAAAATTATGGGGGGAATTGGCGGCGGCGATGAAAAGAGCGGGCTTCCTTTATGACAAAATATGCGACATGGAGAACCTGAAGCTGGCCTTCTGGAAGGCGTCAAAAGGCAAACGGGACTGCGGTGAAGTGATCGCATTCCGCAAGAGGCTCGAAGAGAATCTTCTGAAGATGCGCGGGCAGATGCTGTCCCATCAGCCCGATCTTGGGCACTATCATTTCTTCAGCATCCGCGAACCGAAGGAACGCTTGATTTGCGCGGCATCCTTCCCTGAGAGGATTCTGCACCATGCTGTCATCAACATCTGCAATCCGATCTTTGAACGCTTTGTCATCTTTGACAGTTATGCGTGCAGGGAGGAGAAGGGGAACCGCAGGGCCATTGCCCGCTGCCAGGAGTTTGCCCGGCTTCATCCATGGTATCTGAAGTTGGACATCCGCCAGTATTTCGGATCGATCAGCCACACCGTGACCGCATCCATTCTTTCCCGGCTTTTCAAGGATGCTGAGCTGTTGGATCTCTTCGACAAGATTCTCGCCTCGTATAACTCCGGTGTCCAGGAGGTGGGCCTGCCTATTGGCAACTTGGTGTCGCAACATCTCGCCAACCTGTATCTGGGAACCATGGATCACTGGCTGAAGGAGGAACGGCGGATCGGCGGCTACCTGCGCTACATGGACGATTTCGTCCTGTTCGCCGCCGATAAGAACCGCCTGAAGATTGAGCTGCGGGAGCTTGAAACTTTCCTCGGCGATAAATTGAAACTGAGGCTGAAAGACAAAATCCAGCTCAACCGGACATCTCTGGGCGTTCCCTTTCTCGGATTCAGAATATATCCCACAAAAATCCTTCTCCTGCCGTGCAGCAAAAGACGATTCATCCGCAAGATGAGGGCATATATGAACCACTATCATTCCAGACGATGGGACGAGAGAAAGCTCGCGAGGCATCTTGAACCCCTTGTCGATTTCACTAAAATCGCCGACAGCTTGAATCTAAGAAGGAAGGTGATATTCTGACCAGGGTTTCATTCAAAGGCTCGAAACGCGTCATACGCGGCGGCGACTGGAACAACGACGCCGGCAACTGCCGGTCAGCGAACCGCAACAACAACGCGCCGTCGAACCGGAACAACAACATTGGACTCCGGCTCGTCTTGCCTGCAGTTCACACGAGGAAGTGGATTCTTCCCATCTGACCAGAATGAAATCCTGCTCCCGGTCATTCGGGCAAGGATGTCCTGGACGAACAGATTAGCAAGCCATCGGGCTGGTAGGGCGGATGGATGTCCGTCTCGAAGGCTCGGGCGGCTTCACTATGACATCGCCATCCGTATTACCTGACGAGCGGGAACGTCTGGGAATGGTTATGAGAATGGGCGACGAAGCGGAGGCGGAACGAATCGAAGACCGAGCGAAAGTAGTTTGCGACATCCCTGGCGCAAAAAACAGACATGGGGACCCACGCATGCGAAGTTTGCCATTTGCGCTCGGAGATCGCAAGCTACTTATTAAAACAATGATCCAGTATAAATTCATAAGAATACCTAGCATCCGGCAGTGGCGACTTCGGCGAAGTCGCCATACTTCGGCACTGGTGTGTTGGTATGGCGAGAGTTCCCGCGAGCTGATAACAGAACGAATCGTGCGGAGGAGCACATTAATATGAAGATCTGGAGCCGTAGATTGGGAGCGGGTTGCTTCCGGCATCAACGGAAGCACTGCATGAATTACCTGATTCTTCTGCTTTTGGTGACACTGTTTTCGGGATGCGCGAGCGTGCCGGAGGGGCCGGTCGTGGATATTGCGAAGCTCGACGGCTGGTGCATTGTCGTCTCCGACGATTCTATTCCCGCCGAAAAATATGCGGCCGAGGAGCTGCAGCGGCTGTATGCGGAGGCGTCGGGCAGGCGGATTCCGATCCAGGCCGTGGCGGATTCCGGCGCGCTCGGTAGGATTCTCGTCGGCCAGTCGGCGGCGGCGGACGCGGAAAGCATCAGCTTCAGGCCGTCGCGATATGGACCGGAAGATATCCGGATCGTCATCGCTGAAGGCGAGATTGTCATCGCCGGCGGCCGTCCGCGGGGAACGCTTTACGGGGTCTACACGTTCGCCGAAGACTACCTCGGCGTCCGCTTCCTCACCGCGGATCATACGCACGTGCCCAGGCTGCCGGAGTCACGCCTGATGTCCGCAGTCGACCGAACCTATTCGCCGCCGATTCCTTGGCGCTACACTTATTACGGCGAGAACCACGACCATCATGACTTCGCCGTGAGGCTGCGCCAGAACGCCATCGCCGCGGACGAGAAATATGGCGGCCTGAGCGACCAGCGTCTGATCAATCACAGCGTCAGCGGACTTCTGCCCTGGAGCAAGTATGGTGCCCAGCATCCGGAATATTTCTGCCTGCGCGACGGCAAGCGCCCAACGAAGCTCCTCGGCCACCAGACCTACGAGATTCAGCCATGCTTCAGCAATCCAGAGGCGCGCCGAATTATGCTGGGGGCGCTCCGTGAACAGATTAAGCGCGAATACCCGAAGTGGAAGGGCTTCTCCGTCAGCCAGGACGACAACGACGAATTCTGCACATGCCCCGACTGCGCAGCCAAGGACGAGAAGGCGGGTTGTCACACAGGACAGCTCCTGGACTTCGTCAACTGGATCGCCGGCGAGATCGCCAAGGAATATCCCGACGTCACCATCGGCACGCTCATCTACCAGTGGTCGCGGACGCCGCTGAAGAATATGAAGCCCGCTCGCAACGTCAAACTCCAGCTCTGCTCCATTGAATGCTGCCAGATCCATCCCATCGACGACCCGAGTTGCCCGCTGAACAAGCCGTTCCAGGAGGATCTCGCAGGCTGGGCCAAGCTCTCGGACAACATCGCGATATGGAACTACAACGTCAACTTCCAGAATTATCTGGTGCCGTGCCCGAACCTCTTCAACCTGACCCGAAACGTGCGCTACTTCCAGGCCAACCATGCGCGAGGCATCTTTATGCAGGCGGCGGCCGGCACCGAAGGCGCCGAATTTTCCGAACTCCGCAACTACATCATCAGCAACCTGCTGTGGGATCCCTCTCGCGACGGAGAGATGCTGATGCAGGAGTTCCTGACCTTGCACTACGGTCCGGCAGCCCCGCCGATCCGGCGTTTCATCGACCGCATCCAGGCCGCGGCTCAGCAGAGCGGCAAGCACAGGTGCTGCTTCGGAATGGCTGCGGACTACGGCCTTACCGCGGAGCTGGGCCGGCAGGGAATTGCGGACTTCGCAGAAGCCCTGAAACTTGCGCCGGACGAAGCGACAAAGCTGCGCGTGGAGAAGGCTTCGCTGGCGGCCTGGCGACTTGCGATCGAACCGGTGGCTGACGCATTGTCAAAGGGAAAACCGCTTGATCCGCAGCAGAAGGATGAACTGCGGCCGACGGTGAAGCAGTTCCTAGACCTGTGCAAGAAGCATGATATAAAGCTCCTGACTGAAAACACACGCTTCGATGACGGCGCAAAACTTCTGGAGGCCCTGCTTGTAGATACTGCCGCCCAGGCGCAGCAGGCCGATCCCTTCGCCGCCATGCTCCAGAAAGCCCTCGATGTGGTGCAGAAACCCGGCCAGCCGGTGCAGTTTACGCTGACCGCGGATCTGCAGAAGCCAGGCGCCCCGCAGGAAACCGCATCACTCCAATTAATTCGCATGGGAACGGATGCCTTTCATCTGGAAATGAATTACGGCGAAGTCAACTTCGCACTTCAGCGGAGTCCGGACTCGTGCTTCATTTATTTCCCGAAACACCAGAAGTTGTATGTCGCAGAAGGAGGACTGTCTCCCGAACAGACGGCCTTCACGTCGTCGGCCCTGGAGCAGGCGATCATAGCCGCCGATCCAAATGCCGCCGTCCCACTAGGGATGGCCAAGACCATCAACGGACAGGCCGCTGCCGCGATGCTGGCGGTTGTCGGACACGCGCCGGCGCAAGGACAAGTGAAGGACGGCATGCAGGAGTTTACGATAAACCTTCCCGGCGAAGGCGGAAAACTGGTGTTCCAGATAGAGCAGGCTTCAGGGAAATGCCATGAAGTCCGTTTCAACAGCAAAGCCCTTGATGCTGTGGGCCGGCCTGTGCTGGGCGTGCCGGCTTCACTACCTCCTGTCCCTTCCGGTGCCGCTAACATCGTCAAAGTCCCGCGGAACGAACTTGAAGCCGCATTGACACAGGTGGTATTGCGTCAGCTTAAACTCCCCGGTGCAACTCCCTCCGATCCAACTTCAGCTTCCAATGGTACGGAAAAGCTTGCATCCGACCTCGAGGCGCTCTTCAGAGGATTGAAGTGAAAGAGTATTTGCGGGTGTAAGCTTGAACAACCTTCCGCCTTAGTCCCTTACGGCGGTGATATGACAAATGAATTTGTCAAAAAGTAGTTTGCGATCTCCGAGCGCAAAAAACAAACTTAGCGTTCCTCGTATGCGGAGTTCGCTCTTTGCGCGCGGCGCGCGCAAGCTACTCTGACGCGCCGTAAGGGCGCATTATTCCCGCAGGGAAAAACTTAGTCCCTTACGGCGCGTTATGACAAATGAATTTGACCATTCTAATTATCTCACTGATTTCGATATAGATATGAAACAATTATTGCGTCTGTTGCTCAAACCACACATGAGCTGCGCCCGAGGGTTCCGGCGTAGTAGAGCGGGATGAAATGCAGGCGCTGCTCCGGTCGCCGCCCGTAAGGGCCGCTGTAAAGCACCAGGCCGTCCCCGCACGAGGGATAGGCTGACAGGGCCATGTGCAGGCTGCGTAGCTGTCCGCCGGTGCCCGACTTGACTTCGACCGGATGGACTTTGCCGTCCTGTTCCACGAGGAAATCGACTTCAGCCTGGCTGCTACGTTCTTCCCTGGACCAGTAAAAGAGCTTCCGGCGCTGTGTGACCAGAAGTTCCTGCGCCACAAACTGTTCGGCGAGCTGCCCTCGGTAGATGTCAAGAAGATCATTGTGCCGCATCTCACAATCGACCGGCAGGCCGCAGAGCCTCTGCATCAGTCCGACATCTAAAAACGCCGCTTTGAAGCGCTTGTCGCTGGCTGAAGCGCCCAGCGGCAGGCCGGGCCTGGCCGAAGGAATCTTGTGCAGTATCCGCGCCAGGCAAAGCATGTCAAACGCCTTGCGGTTGGTCTGCCCCGAATATGCATCCCCCCAGCTGGGTATATTTTATCTGCTGCCCGACGTGGCGGGCGGCGTGGAACATGACGCTGTCCAGGCAGGTCCTGTCAGCCCGGCCTGCATACTTGGCGAAATCGTCGCGGTAGGTCTTGAGAAGGTCGTCCTGGACTGCAAAGACATCGAACAAAGATCCTCCGGCCGCGGCGGCCGACACACATTCAGGAAGCCCTCCGACAAAGAGGAACCGCTTCAAGGCGTCAAGCAGCAGGCGGTGCGTCGGCTCGGGCAGCGCGGCAGGCTTCCTGCCGACGGTCTCGGCTGCAGGCTCATTGCCTGTTGCCCGCAAGTATTCCCGGAATGTCATCGGGAACATCTCCAGATAGGAAACCCGGCCTACTGGAACCGAAATCTCCGCCAGGGAGAATTCCAGCAGCGACCCTGCGGCGATGACATGCAGTTCGGGCATCTCCTCATAGAAATAGCGGAGCGCCATGACGGCCTTGGGGCAGGCCTGGATTTCGTCGAAAAAAAGCAGGGTCTCACCGGGCCGAATCTCCTGCCTGGCAAACAACCCCAGCTGCTCCAGCAGGCCGGCCGGGGACAGATCACCGTCAAAGAGCGGCTTCAGATGAGGATGCCGTTCAAAGTCGATCTTGACAACATGAGGAAACTGTGACCTGCCGAAGCGCTCAATCGACCAGGTCTTGCCAACCTGACGGGCCCCCCGTACAATCAAAGGCTTCCTGCGGCGAAACCTTCCATTTTTCAAGCTGGGCATCAACAATGCGCTTCATGATAACGCTCCCCGGGTTGTGGAAAGTCAAGGTTAAAATTACGCTTATCCTGAAGATAATCAAGCATCTGGCCGGGGAAATCAAGAGATATGCTACTCTAAGCATCTCATTTGATTCCCTTGATTCCGCAAGCATGAAGAATTATCTTCGACGGGCATGGAGAACCAAATGCCAGTAAGCAATGTCGAAGTTGAGGTCGCAGATTTCGGACCAGAGATCCCATTTGCCTAGGAGGAACTCATATGACTACTGTTCTTGCAGCACCCGAGACGACTTCAGGAATCGCCGGCTATGCCAGCCGAGAGCTGCACCGGATTCTGCGCGAGCATCTCCGCCTGGAACTGCCGCCGGCTGTTCCAGCTTCCGGTCCCTTGCCTCGCGGACAGGATCTGGTCGTGCTCGGTACGGTTGCTCAGAATCCTGCGGCGGCAGCCTTGGTGACCGAGGGATTTCTGCCTGAGCCCACCAAGGCGCAGGGCTACTCCATGCGCTGCGCGCCGCATCCTGCGGATCCGCAGCATTGGCTCCTCGCCATTACGGGCAGCGATCCTGCTGGCGCCCTGTATGCGCTGCGCGATCTCGAACACTACGAGCTGGCGCACCTCCGCAGCGGCAACGGACGCCTTGCGGCGGAGCCGTTTTCACGCTGCGACCATCCCCGCCTCGAATACCGCGGCCACTGGACCTGGGGCTGCAACATGCCTGACAAGCCTGCCTGGATCGAGAACATGAGCCGATGGAAATTGAACGAGCTCATCCACTGGGACAACTTCCCGCCGGCGGACGCGAAACGTTACGTCGTATTCGCCCACGATCGCGGTGTCCGCATCGTCTGGGGCTTCGGCTGGGGCTGGTGCCCGTCCTGGAACTTTACCCTACCGCCAGCATTCGATCATGGCCGGGGGCAGGTCGTGGAGATGTGCGCCAGCAGCGATTTCAACCGCGCTTTCTTCCGCCGCGAGATTTTGCGCAAGATCCGCGAAGACTACGCGCCCACCGGCTGCGACGGCGTCTATTTCCAGGCGTTCACCGAATGCCCAAAGTGCCAGTGCCCGATCTGCGCGGAGCGGACCATGGGGGAGCTGATGCTGGACTTCGTCAACCCGATCGTCGATGACATCAAGCGCGAGTTCCCACAGCTCTGGATTTCCTGCGGCATCCACCACGATTTCGGCGATTTTTCCTACCTGAAGGAGCTTGATCCGCGCTGCAATATCTACTGGGAGAACTGCGTATCCGGCACGAGCGTGCGCGGCGACGGCGAAGACTTCGGCTACATCTACAAGAGCATACCCTACGGCCACGGCTACAGCGCCACATGTCCGGCGGAGCCGTCCTACACCGAAAAGTCGCTTGCGGAATGGATGCAGGGCAATGCGTCAGCCTATGAAATCGCAGGCGGCCTGCCCAGCCATTACCAATACATGCGCTTCATGCAGAACTGGGGGCGCCGGTTCTTCGGCAAGCCCTCCGCGAACCGGCACGCCAGCGTGGTGGCTGATCACTCGGTCTTCTGCAGGCGCACGCCCTTTCCGCACGTGGCGCTGGCCGAAGCCCAGTGGAATCCGGATCTCGACACGCAGGCGACCGTTGACGGCATCCTGCGCTTCCTCCGTTCGTATGACGCGGTGGCGCGCGCGCCCGAGACCGGAAAGCCCATGCGCGATCCATGCGGCAAGCCGCCATGGCTCTGCGGCCCCGGCGACGACTCGGGCGAAACCGCCGTCCGCGAAGGGCACGTGGAGTAGCTTAATATCAATCAGTAAATAAGCCGCGCTCATAGGACGCGGCTTTTTTACTGGTTACCGGCCAGGTATTATTTCAAATATCGGCAATACTTCGCAGCGCAGTTCGATGAACTTCTCAAACCATTCCGTCTGCCGGTGCGCTTCCTTATAGGCAAGTCCCCATAATATTTCCTCAAAGGATTTTCATTTCAGATTTCCTTGCGGTAAACTATTGTATGGCGCAGGAAATCTGAAAAAGGTTTATTTTCTTGAAGATCTGCCATGTGATAACGCGGATGATAGTTGGCGGGGCGCAGGAGAACACGCTTCTGACGCTGATCGGCCACATCAGGAACGGGCACGACGCGGTGCTTGTTACCGGGCCGTCGCCCGGCCCTGAGGGCGAGCTTCTGAAGAAGCGCGACGTTCCGGATCTTAAGACGGTTGTGAATCCGCATCTCGTCAGGGAGCTTAATCCAGTCGAAGATCTGAGGGCGTATTTCTCGCTGAAGAAATATTTCGCCGCGGAAAAGTTCGACGTCGTGCATACTCATAGTTCGAAGGCGGGGATCGTGGGAAGGTTCGCTGCGCGCGCCTCCGGTGTCCCGGTCGTCGTCCACACGGTCCACGGCCAGGCGTTCCATCCCTATGAGGAGCCCTGGAAGAATTTCATGTACAAGACTGCGGAAAGGCTTGCCGCAAGGAAGTCCGACAGGATTTTCGCGGTCGCGCAGGCGATGATCGACCAGTGCGTAGCTGCGAATGTCGCAGGGCGCGAAAAGTACAAGCTAGTCTATAGCGGGATGGAGCTTGAAAACCTCCTCGAGGCGAAGCCGGACTGCGAACTTCGCAGGAAGCTCGGAATACCGGAAGGCGCGCCGGTTGTTGGTTCAATCGCAAGGCTTTTCCCGTTAAAAGGTTACGAATATTTCGTCCCAGCGGCCGCGGAAATCGCGAAGTCGCATCCCGAGACATATTTCCTGATCCTCGGCGACGGGATCTGGATGGACAAGATCGCGAAGGAGGCAAAGGACTTGAAATTGAACTTCGTCTTCGCCGGCCTGGTGCCGCCTGGAGAAGTCTGCAGATATACGGCGTTGATGGACTTGCTCATGCACTTGTCGCTGCGCGAGGGGCTTCCGAGGGCGGTGGTGCAGGCGCTGGCGTCGGCGAAGCCGGCGATCGGCTTCGATCTCGACGGCACGCCCGAAGTGATACTCCATGGTAAGACCGGGTTCATCGCAAGACCTGAGGACGCCAAAGAAGTTGCGAAATTCGCAGTCCGTCTGCTCGAGGATAAGAAGCTTGCAGCGGAGATGGGCGCGGCCGGCCGCAGGCTGGTCAAGGACAGGTTCGACTGGCGGACGATGGTGGGCGCCCTGGAGGAGGAATACCGACGCTTGCTCAGATGAGGGGATGAATATCCAATCAGCAGCACGGAATCTTCAATGACCGAGTATTTGCATTCTTCTCCGGCTCAACGGCTGTGAGGTGAATGTGGCATGCTCGATGGAGGGCGGAATTCTATTCCGCTGCGCGGCGGGAGTTCCCGCCATCGTGACGACGGTTGAATAGAATTCAACCATCCATCCGCCGATCGGCGGATATGAAAAGGACAATCAAGTTTCAGGAGTATTCATCTGTCCGCCTCAGCGGACAGTTTTGTCGACGTGAAACTCGATGGAGGGCGAAGCTGTGCTGAGCCGCAGTTGAGCTCCCGCCTTCGTGAAGAAACTACGGCGCGGCACGTGGCTCAACCCTCCAGAAGACGACAAAGTTAGGGGCAAAGCAACCGACAAAGATGCCCAAGCTTCGGGAGACGCACATGAAATATAGCGAGGCTAAGATCGGGCGGACATTTGTGATCCGCCTGGAGGACGGCGAGATAATCCACGAGTGCCTGGAGAAGTTCGCGGCTGAAAAGAAGATCGGTGCAGCGGCGCTGATAATACTTGGCGGGGCGGACAAGGGCAGCAGGCTTGTGGTCGGGCCGGAAAAGGGGAGGGCCAGGCCGGTCGTGCCCATGGAACTGGCGGTGAAGGATGTCCACGAGATTGCGGGGACCGGAACGATTTTCCCTGATGCGAACGGCAGGCCGGTCCTGCACATGCACATCGCCTGCGGAAGGAAGGGCAGGGCGGTGGCGGGCTGCGTCCGGCGGGGCGTGAAGGCATGGCATGTCGCGGAGATAGTGCTCTGCGAGCTCAAGGGCTGCAGCGCCCGCCGCACGCCGGACCCTGCGACAGGCTTCGAATTGCTGGAGCCGTAGGAGTTTCAGATTTCCTGGCCCAAGCCCTATGGAAAGCTTAAAAACGACTGGGAAATGCCCATGTGGCTTTTCAGAGCGGGGCGCCGGAAATCTGACCTGAAATTCCTTCCGGGGATTGGTATTTCACCACATTTTATACTCCTTTAGCCCAAGTTCCGCGGGCAAAAAAGTCGCAAAATAGTTTTCTTCTCGGGAATCGCCGCCAGCCATGCCGACATGATATATGCAAGTCCTTGATTATCTAAATGTCTATTTTTTATGCGCGGAAGTTGGGCTAGCTATTGATTATACCATATTAAGTTGGATACTGAGCTTTTATTGAATCACCTTTCGCTATGATAAACAAGATTTAATATGCGCAATATTGACCATAATATGGTATAGTTACGGGCGAAAATTCATCCGCACCGTCAGAATAAGCAGTCCTGCCGCCAAGAGGATCAAACCGACTCTGAGGCCCGGCGGGCGATATTCGAAGATCAGCGTCATGTTCGGCGAGTCGGCGAATACGGCCATAAGACCGCCGTCGGCCTCGACTATCTCCAGTTCACCGCCCTCCTCGGCCATGCAGCGCCATCCTGGTATTTTCCAGTCGCGCACAACCACCCAGGCCGGACCTGTCGTCGAAAGCACGATCTTTCCCGGCAGTTCCTCGACGAGATGGGCCTTTGGCGAATCTGCGATTTTCACAGTTTCTTTGTAGTTCGAAGGCTTGACTGGAATGAACGGTTTGCCGCCGGCGACATGCTCCTTGGTGAAGACATCCGCGCCTGTTCCAGATGCAATTCCCCCATACGCGCCGATTCGCGGAAGCGCGTCCGTGTTTTCAAGGATTGTGAAAGCCTCGTCTCGCAGAGATATCCTGCTTCCTTCCGGAACCATGGAGTCCGGAATCGGGGGGACGGCAATATATCGGATCGAAAGGAGGTCCAGCACATATTCCGCCGGATGCCTTTCGAAGTTCATGTAGCCGATGTATTTGCGGTCCATCGCCGGCGAGAAGCCCGCGGGCGTCATCAATCCCTTTAGGGCCGGCGAATTATATTTCAGGCTCGAACATTCCGACAACTTCTGCTCGAGATATCTGTCATTCAGCTCTTCAGCCGACTTAACCGGGAATCTGAAATTCTCAGACGAGAAGATCCTCCACTGGTGCCGGTCGAAATCCGGCAGCCGGCTGTCCCATGTGGGAGTTTTTTGCACGGAACTCCATGGAATTTTCCAGTGCGACAGGCCGGAAAGGACGAGCATCTGCATAAAGGTGACCAGTGCCAGAAGCCATACTGCAGTTTTCCCGGAAAGTCTTGAGCTCCTGGAAACAAGGAAGGTTCCCGCGGCCGCGGCCAGCGAGAGGCCTAACATGAGCTCTAGCCACAGGAAAATCCGCTCGCCGTCCCAGAGCGTCCCACTAGACTGAAAGAAGAGCGTGAACTTCTTCGGAGAAACGAGGAAAACTGCGAAGATCGCAGCCGATGCCGCCGCAAGGAAGATGCAGAGACACAGCGCAGCTTTCGAGAGCTTCCTCCTGGACGGACCGGAACTGTCTGAACTGCAGAAAGATCCAAGAAAAACCGAGCCGGAAATGATAAGCCAGAAGTTCACCCAGAAGAGGATTTTTTCCGGATGGCGGAACATGCTGAAGCCCGGCAGCAGATGGTGAAGGACTCCGTAGAGCGGAGTGAGCTTGCCTAGCGCGAGCAGAAACGAAATGAGGACGGCGGCGGCAAGAAATTTCTTAGTTCCGAGCTTGGCGGTGAAAAAGAGGGCTGCCGAAAGGATCAGCGGAATGCCGATGAAGACGGAATCGGCCCAGGGATCGAGCCCGGTCTTTGAAAACGTCTCCTCCGGCCTGTAGATCCCCTGGCACCAGAGGCCGAAATCATTCCTGAGCCCGAAAAAGTTGGGGACCAGATATTCGACAAGCCGCGCCGCCGGGAATGACCACTGCTGGGCCTCGGTCAGCGGAATTCCGCCTTGACGGTAGGAGTCCATTGAGAGCATGATCGACGGCAGCAGCTGGGGCGCGGCCAGCAGCAGCGCAAGAACAACGGTCTCGGATGGCAGGAGAAGCTTTCCGAATTGGAACCGGCTGGTTCCACACATGGCCGTAAACGCATATATGCCGCCGAACGCCACTGCCATGTATGTCTCTAAGAAGTTGCCGCAGTAGAAGAGCATGGCCAGGGAGAAGACGGCAAGCAGCGACGCCCTGCGTCTCTCCTTAGCATCAGCATTGTCTTCAAGCAAAAGTATGAGCCCCAGGAAAAAAAGCGGGATCAGCCAGCCGCACCTGTAGAAACCGTTTCCAGACATGCTCCACAAATATCCGCCGCATGAATAGGCGACTGCGCCCGCCGCGGAGGCTTGCATGCCGGCTCCGAAACCTTTCGACAGAAGCAGATACATAGCAAAAGCCGCAAGGACATAATGGATGAAGATGAACAGGCCGTAGCCCCAGGACAGAGTTCCCGCCGAAAGCAGGATATTCAAAGGATACAAGCTTCCTGCATCCATGTTGCCAAGCAGTGGCGCGCCGCAAAGGATGAATGGATTGATGAATGGAAATATACCCTTCGAAAGCGAGGCCGGAATTAGGCTTTTCTCCGGAAACTGATAGGAAAGAGAATCGGAACAAATTACTATGTCCCCGGCCAGCAGCCCGCCATATACCGCCAAAACAGCCCCAAAAAGCAGCAGATAAGGACCGGCCGCACCTGATTTTGAAAGGAAATTCTTCATTTAGCTCTTTATTATAGACGCTCTCGTTTGACCTTTTAACTCTATAAACTAGTGTTAGAGGCTTGAATTTGAAAGACCGGAGAGTAAATATCCGGCCAACCATGATTTCCTTCGCTGGATTTTTACCCCGGAGATCGCCAATATGCCTAAAACCCATGAATTGAACGGCACGGCCACGGCCGAAGTCGACTTCGAGTGCCTGAAGCAGGGCTGCACAGGGGTGGTCAAATTCAATCTGATTGACGCGGTGGGCGACGATTTCCAGGCCCTCTGCCCTGAATGCCACAGCCCATACCAGTTCGACAAGGCACTGAAGGAAAAACTGATAAAGCTCTGCGACATGATCGTCGCCATCAGGAAGGCGGAGGACATCCTTGGGGACTGTAATGTCGCGGTGACAGTTCCGGGAAGCACCATTAAAATCCCCTACGCCCTGCTGCTCACCAGGCTGAACACAATGGTGACCCTGCAGCTCGGCGAAAGGAAAATAGATTTCCACTTCAGAGTCGAACCGTCCTCTCCGGAAACATTCAGATAAGTATGTCACGCATACTAAAAGCCGCCGTTGTCCAGCTAAGATCCTCGGCGGATCCAGAGGACAACTTCGGCAGGATACTCGAATTTCTGAAAAAAACTTCCAAGGCCGGAGCAAGACTTGTCGTCCTCCCTGAAAACTGCCTCTGCCATGGCCCTCTTGAAAAGATAAGACGACAGGCCAGGACTTTGAAGCGCTGGCACTCTGAATTCATTTCAAGGCTGGAGCCATATAAATTTGCAAATTGCGCCATTGTCTGGGGTGGATTGCCGGAAAGGGCCGGCTCAAGGATTTATGATACGGCTGTTGTAAGCGATGAAAATGGGGAAATCCTAGGCTTTTACAGGAAAAAGCACCTTTTTTCATATTTTAACGGGTGCGACAATATGTCGCTATGTGAATCCGACGTATACAGCCCCGGCTCGAAAGGGTTATGCCTGAAATATTCAGGCTGGCGGATTGGAATTTCAATCTGTTTCGACCTGCGTTTCCCGAGCCTCTACCTGAACTATGGGCGCCCGGAGATTGCCGTCTGCTGTGCGGCGTTCACAGAAAAGACAGGCAAAGCCCATTGGGAAACATTGATACGGGCCCGCGCTATTGAGAATCAATGCTATTTCCTGGCTGCAAACCAGCATGTTCCCGCCATGCTTGACTGTCCTCCCACCTATGGCCACAGCATAGTTGTCGATCCTTGGGGCGCTGTTCTGGAATGTAAAGAGGCAGGCGAAGGAATCCTCATCCATGCTCTGGGGATGGATCAGCTTGAAAATGTCCGTAACACCGTAAGAATGGTCTGAAATTCAGATTTTCTGACCCGCCCACAGTGAATAGCTTAAAAAAGGCTGTAAAATGTCCATGTGGCTTTTCAGGGCGGGGAGCCGGAAATCTGAACTGAAATACCTTCCGGGAGAGGGCGGTATTTCATATAGTATTCATTTCCCACGGAACTTGACGTCTGAATTCCGGCCAGAAAAATAATTGAAAATTTTTTCAATTTTCTGCCAGAACCCCCTTGAAAGGGGGGGGCGATTTTGGTAGAATGCTCTCCAGAACGCACGGATCACCGTGGAAACAATCTAAAATAAGGAGTCAAAGATGAAGAAGACTAATGGTCGCGGGTTCACACTCATTGAGCTCCTGGTCGTGATTGCGATTATCGCAATCCTGGCCGGAATGCTTCTCCCTGCTCTGAGTGCCGCTCGTGAAAAGGCGCGCAGAATCAATTGTACGAACAACCTGAAGCAGATCGGCCTCGCCATCCGCATGTATTCGCAGGAATACGGCGAAAGGTTCCCGAATGCACCCGGCCGTTCCGGCATGGAAATGCTCCGCGCCGGCGGGTATCTTGAGAACGCCAAGATGTATACCTGCCCGTCCACAGTCGACACCATCACAGACGGCACGAACCTCCAGGTTTCTTCCGTGTCCTACATGTATGCTGCCGGCATGAACGAGTCGACATCGGTTGACAGCGCCGTCTCCAGGGACAACAACACGAACCATACCAAGTATGGCAACGTGCTCTTCGTCGACGGCCACGCCTCCGGCTACGCCGGCGCCAACTGGACCAACTCGGCCACATACCTCGGCTCATCTCTCTTCACATGGTAATCTGAAGAGCGTTTGAACCCGCAGAAAGAGGGAAGAAATTCCCTCTTTTTTTTTGTCTTTCCAGGATTCAGATTTCCTGGAGCGCCACCATGAAATGGTTTAAAGCGATGGGAAATGCACTTGTGGCTTTTCAGCGTTGGGCGCCGGAAATCTGAAACTGAAATACCTCCCCGGAGTCGGTATTTCACCGCATCCTTATTTTCACGGATCGGTGTATCTGTTATTGGAAAAAAACACTTTGCGCACAATCTTATAGAAAAATTCTGTGTTAGTTCTGCGGGGTGTCATGAAAAATAAGTTCGACTTCATGGTGGCCGGGCATCTTTGCCTTGATCTTATTCCTGAATTCTTCGATTCGGGCTCGCGGCAGCTCGGTGAAATCCTTCATCCTGGAAAGCTTGTCAACGTCGGCAAGTGTTCCATGGGCACCGGCGGAGCCGTCTCAAACACCGGGATCGCGCTGAAGAAGCTGGGCGGAAACGTCTGCTACTGCGCCCGCGTCGGCGACGACGAATTCGGCCAGATAATAATGCAGATTCTCAGGGAATACGGCAGTTCCGCCGGCATTTCCATCTCAAAAGGTTCGGCAAGTTCCTATTCGATCGTCATAGCCGCTCCGGGCATAGACAGGGTCTTCCTCCACAATCCCGGCGCTAACGACGAGTTCAGCTCGTCCGACATAGATTTCTCGCTGGTCTCCAAATGCAAGTTCTTCCATTTTGGTTACCCAACCCTTATGAGGAGAACCATGCAGAACGAGGGGCGGGAACTGGTGAGAATCTTCAAGTCTGCGAAATCCGCGGGCGCAATCACCTCGTGCGACATGACCTTGCCCGATCCGGACTCCCCTTCGGGAAAGCAGCCCTGGCGGAAAATTCTTGGAAAACTGCTGCCGCATGTCGATATCTTCTTCCCGTCCGTGGAAGAGGTGTTTTTCATGCTTGAACCCAAGAAATTCATCGATATGAAAAGGAAGCACAAGGGCGCGGAACTGATACACCTGCTCAAGCCTGAGGAATATTCCGAACTTTCCAGCTCGCTGCTTTCCATGGGTGCAGCCATGACCTCTTTGAAATGCGGTTCAAGAGGCTGGTATTTCAGGACAGGGGCAGGAGCGAGGATTTCCGCATTGGAAAAGCACTCGGGTCTGGATCTCCCTAGCTGGTCCGGCCGGGAGCTTTGGTGTCCGGCGCTCCTGCCGAAGAAAATCGCCAGCGCGACCGGGGCCGGCGACTGTTCCATCGCCGGATTCCTGAAGGCGATGAGCTGCGGACTTCCGCTGGAGAAATGCCTGAGGGTAGCAACATGCCTCGGCTGGCAGAACCTTCAGTCCTTCGACGCGGTAAGCGGCGTCCGCACCTGGGCCGAGACCCTATCCCTAGTCAAGAAAAGAATTCCAGCCATAGACGTGAAGATAGAGGCGAAATCATGGTCGCAGGACAAGGAAACAGGACTCTTCTTCGGCCCGAATGACAGCAACCGCTGATCCGGTGTCTTTCACCGTTCGAGCGGCATTATTGCCGCAGCATGAGATTTAAAATGGTGTCGGGTGTCAGTGTTCAGGTGTCAGCAAGAAGAAAACACATGTATAGTCTGAATTCGTGATTTTGAAATTGCTTCGAGTAAATATCCTATTTTTTTCTGACACCTGACACCCGAAACCTGATACCGATGCTTTGAAATAAGACCATTAATTCACCTCAGATATTAAGGAGATCAATGAGCTCAAAGGAAATTATTCCCTGCAGGCCAAAGTGGAAAGGCACGATGACCGACCGCGAACGCTACAACCGCCAGATGCACTACAAGGCGGTCGACCGCTGCTTCAACCGCGAATTCGGCTACTGGCAGGAGAACTACTCCGAGTGGAAGGCCTTTGTCGAAAACGGCATTACCAGTGAATGGGAGGCCAATATATTCTTCAACTTTGACAAGGACTGCTCCGTTGGATTCCCATGGCTTCTCCCAGCCTTCGAACGGAAAGTGATCTCCGAGACCGAGAACTCGCAGACCATCGTGGACTACAACGGCCTCATCTGCGAAATCCCCAAGGACGGACACAGCACAATCCCGCACTACATCGGCTCGTCCATACAGACGCCGGACGATTGGAAGAAGGTCAAGAAGGAACACCTTAATCCCGCCAATCCCAAAAGGAATACGGACGTCGCCGCGCTCAAGAAACAGCATCCCGACGACCGCGACTACCCGTTGGGCGTCTGGTGCGGCTCCATGATCGGCCAGGTAAGGGATCTTCTCACCGTCGAAGGTCTCGCCTACGCCATCTACGACTATCCGGACATGGTCGAGGACATGATCGAAAACCAGTGCGTCCTGGCCGAGAACTACCTCGACGAAGTCCTTCCTCACTTCAAGTTCGACTACGCCGCCGGCTGGGAGGACATCTGCTTCAAGAACGGCCCCCTCGTGTCCGTCGAGTTCTTCAAGGAGAAGGTCGCGCCCCGCTACAAGCGCATAAACAGCAAGCTCAAGAAATACGGCATCGACATCTGGTGGATAGACTGCGACGGGGATGTGCGGCCGATCATGCCGACCTTCCTCGAATGCGGCATCAACTGCCTATTTCCGTTCGAGGTTCTATGCTGCTGCCACCCCGGCGAACTCATGAAGGAATACGGCAAGGATCTGAGGATCATGGGGGGAGTCGACAAGACTCAGCTCGCGAAAGGCCCCAAGGCCATCACAGAATACCTCAAATCCCTCGAGCCCTGGGTCGAGCGCGGCGGCTTCATCCCCTTCTGCGACCACAGGTGCCCGCCCGACGTCAGCTGGGAGAACTACATCTTCTACCTCGACCTCAAGGAGAAGATGTTCGGCATGAAGGCATGACGGCCGCCGACGGAAATGGCATGGACTCTCCCAGCTCCGGAGCGCTGGAATACAAGTCCGTCAGGAAATCCGGCTGCATGATCGCCTTTCTGATCTGCATGTCCGCCGCATCCCTGATACTGGGAGCGACCTTCTTCACCATCGGGCTTGTTTTCCCAGGAGTTTCCGGCTCCTTATCGTTAGGATTTTGCGTAAAACTGTTTCTTGCGTCATTGCTGATCGTTTCGGCGTTCGGCCTACTTACCATGCGCCGCTGGGGACGCAGGCTTGCCATTGCTGCGGCAGCCGGACAACTCGTCATGTGCATCGTCCATATCCTCTATTCGATCCATCAAATCGCTGCGGTTAGGGATTCCTTTTTCGAGATTCTCGGGAAAACCGGATTCTATGCCGTGTCCGCCTTAAGCATTTTCATTGTCGCGCTGGGGCTTGTCTATCCGGCCATCCTGTTGATCCTGCTGGGAAAGAGTGAAGCAAAAACGTTTTTTAAGTGATATGATCAATAATGGAAGGGCTTGAAAATGAAAACGTTCCATATTTTGCTCGCCGAGAACAGGAATCCTTTTTTCCGCGTAGCAATCCGCCCGAACGCCGCACCGGCCGAGGAGTTCGCAGCCGAAGAACTGAGACGCCATCTTCTGGACATGGCCGGCGTCGGACCGCAGCTGCGGAACCGCGAGAAGAGTCGCAGCACCTCAGACGTCAGCAGAATATTCGTCAATGACGCTACCGCGGCCGAGGCGACGGGCATCGACGTCGCCGGCTTGAAGCTGGCTCCGGAAGCATACCATCTGCGCACATGCGGGAAGGACGTCCACATCCTCGGCGGAGGGCCGCGGGGAGTTCTGTATGGCGCCTATGATCTCCTTGAAACGCTCGGCTGCCGCTGGTTCACGCCTGAGATATCGAGGATCCCCCGTCCCGGCCGAATCGAACTGCCGCCGCTCCGCCGCACGGAGAAACCGTGCTTCGAGTTCCGCGACATGTTCGCATGGGAATGCTCCGATCCTCTTTGGTGGGCCCGCAATCGCATGAACGGCTGGTATACCCCGGTTCCGGAATACATGGGCGGACACGTCAACTATGGCCTTTTCGTCCACACGTTCGACAGGCTCGTTCCGCCGGAAGAGTTCTTCGATTCGCATCCGGAATATTTCAGCGAGGTCGAAGGTGTGCGCCGCCGGAATGGAAGCCAGCTCTGCCTGAGCAATCCGGAAGTGCTGCGAATTCTCACCGACCGCCTCCTCAAGCGCATGCGCGAGAATCCCCGCGACCGGATCTGGTCGGTCTCCCAGAACGACTGGACCGGTTACTGTGAATGCCCGAAGTGCAAGGCCGTCGCTGACGAAGAGGGTTCCCAGGCAGGTCCGATTCTGCGCTTCGTCAACGCCGTGGCAACGGAAACCGTCAAGGAATTTCCCGAAAACCTCATAGACACCCTCGCCTACTGGTACAGCCTGGACGCTCCCCGCAAGGCCGTCCCGCACCCGAATGTCCGAGTCCGGCTCTGCTCGATCAGATGCTGTCAGGTGCACGGCTACGGAACTTGCGACCATAAGGAGAGCGCTCGCTTCATGAAGGCGCTCAAAGGCTGGTCCCGCATCACGAAGCAGATGTATATCTGGCACTATGCCACCAACTTCGCCAATTATCCTCTGCCGATGCCGGACTACGACGAACTCCACGCGAACATCAACCTCTACAGGAAGAAAGGCGTCTACGGAGTATTCATACAGGGAATGGGCGAGGAGGGCGGCGGCGCCGAAACCATGGCCCTTCGCGGCTATGTCGTCAGCCGTCTCCTCTGGAACCCCGACCGTCCCGTCTGGCCGATCATAGACGAATTTCTACCCGCATACTACGGCAGAGCCGCCAATTCAGTGCGCGGCTACCTTGACGCTTTTCATACCCGCCTACGGAAGGACAATTCGTTGCATTACACCCTTTACGACCCGCCGACGCATCCGCTATTCGACGAATCAACCCTTCGCAAGGCCGAGAGCTCCCTTATGAAAGGCGAGAAGCTCGTGAAGGACAAGGAACGCCTCCGCGTCCGGCTCCTGCTCCACGGCATAAGCTACGCCAGATTGGGCCGCGTCAGCGGAAGATTCTCGATCCGGAACGGCAAGTACCACGGAGGCGCGACGCAAAAGGACCGCGCCCTCCTTGAATCCATGATCGAAGACTGGCGCACAGCCGGAATCCAGCGGATCCGCGAAGGAGCGGCTTTCGACACTACGGCAGGGATTCTACGCAACCGCATCGGAATTCATAAGGTGGAATGGCTCTCCGGCGGCGATAATTCAATCGCAGTCGTCCCGGCATTGGGCGGACGGATCATAGAATGGAACGCCCACGGCCGTCAATGGATATCACCCGCCGATCCCGATAACGCATGGAACCCATACCCCATGAACGAAGGATTCCTGGACTACGTCATACAAGGCCAGTATGGCTTCCACGGATGGTCCGAAGAGTTCAAATGCGAAAGACGCGGAAATACCATTATCCTTCGCGCTGAAATTCTAGGCTCCCTCGAGCTTCTCCGGAAGCTCTCCTTCCAAAACTGCGAACTTCGCGTAAATACGCAGCTTACAAACCGTGGAACTGCGCCGGCCTCCTGCTCGCTTGGACCGAGCCTCCACCTTTTCGTCCCTGGAGATTTCATTCTCAGCTTCAAGACGGAGGAAAGTTCGCAGTCTCTTGACGGGAAAAAGATGCCCGACGGATTTGCCAACCCAATCATCCTCGAAGGAGACAAGCTTCCTCTCGGATCCTGGCAGGTCGAGACCGATGGATTCATCGTCAGACACGGTTTCACAGGCCGGATCGAACGCGCGATCCCCGGCCGCATCAAGGACAAGGGAATTGTCGCACTGGATCTCCGCACTCCTTCTACCGATATCGGACCGAATGCTTCACTCAATTTTGAGCAAAATATTACAATCGAGTCCAAAAGGTGACGCAATGACCTACGAAGAACATCTGAACTTCCTCAGCCAGTTCACCGCACTTCAATTCCATTTCCTATGGAGATGGATGCGCCTCCATCCGGACGAGGATTTCCGCATGGCGCTCAGAAATAGGATCGACCTTTGCCGGAAGACCGATCCCGCCCCGAAGCACTATGACATCGCCTCCCTGGACTTCACTCGCAAGGAATGGATCGACCTAGAAAATGAAATTGCTGCTTTATACGCTGACAGAAAGAGCCGCGAATCGGCGTCAGAATTCGAGGATAAGGCCATGTCCAAGGCGGCTCCAGCAATTGCGAAATTCGCAAAGCTTACCTATGGCAGCACCGCGAAATTCGCAGAATACCAGTGCGGAAGCCTGAAATACGATCTCCCGAACAAGAATACTCCGCCGCGGGCGGCCACATTCCACATCGGCAACGCGATCGCCCCGAAAAGCATCTTCGAGGACCGTTCCTACCTCGTGGCCTGCTTCAACGACCTGATGGACAAGACGGAAAAGGAGTTCGGGGCGGACACACTGCAGACGGACACCTGGCTCAACTCGCTCCCCAAATGGCTCGAATATTTTCCCCAGGAATGGCGCGACAACCTGACCCCGGAGAACAAGGACGTGCAGTGGCACTTCGGCTTCTGGGGCCAGTTCATCTCCGCCAAGGGCGATCTCAACATGAAATATGCCAGCATCCTGCGCGAGACCGGCCAGTTCCCGTTCTGGCCGAGAGGCTCCCGCTGCTCCTTCAAGGCCATGCGCAGACACCTTGCGAAATTCGCAGCCGGTACCCAATAGCCAATTATCAGCAAAACTTTTCTCTCACAAAGGCACGAAGTCACAAAGTGGTGAATGAATAGTTAGTCATACATATAACCGCTATAAAGCAGAATCAATGATCCATGTGTCCTTCATGTCCAAAGGCGCAAAAAAGGAATATCTGCGGCGATACCAGGACAGGCTTATGACGTTAAGATAATGGCAAATAAGGCCTTGGTCTATGTCGTTAGCACAATAACAACTTGGGAGAAGTAAGGTATGGGGATCGTTCCTAGCACAAGAGACATTGCCGAAATGCCTGTTTCGAAGGAGAACTTGAGAGCGCTCTTCGAATATCTCGACCGAACCGCAATGACAGGACATGAGTGTGACCACTCCTTCTCGTTAACAAAATCATTCTTAAGGGAGAAACAACTGCCCGAAGACACAATTATGCCTTGGCTGAGCAAACATGGTGCGGGATGTGATTGCGAAGTCATGTTCAATGTTGCAGGAGACTGGGCTGATGTTGTCGGTTATGCTGCTCCGGACGAAGAGGAGAATGGCCGCTCCCTCTCCCAAGATAAGAAGCCTTGGTGAAAATTCTGGTAGGAGCTCACAATAAAGCTAGTGTTGCTTCGCATAACATCGGGTTCGCCGGTATTGTTAAAATCCTATGGATGAGAAGATTAGAAAACGCAAGGCTGCTTTCATGGCAGTCCCTTTCATAGCGGGCGGATCGGGAAATCTGAATACAGGCTAAGCTCACTCCCGCATTGCCTCGTCGGTGAAGGCGAGGCAGTTTTGGAGCGGGGTGTCGGCGAGGACGTCGTCGCTGAGGCCGAAGATGTGGCGCCAGCCGCGGGTCTCTTCGCGGATGCGGCAGACGTCGGCGCGTACGTCGTCCGGTGTTCCCTGCAGGAGGATGTTGAGGGGCATGTTGCCCTTGGTGATGATCTTCGGGTCGAGCCGTTCACGGGCCCATTTGAGCGAGGGCAGGTTGCCGACGGGCGGTTCGGAGAGGGTTTCGAAGACGTCGGGCTTCAGATCGTTGTAAATTCCGGCCTCTAGGAGAATCTTGACTTTTCCGCACGAGTGCCATAGGATGAATCCATCCATTCCGCGCCAGATCTTGAAGATCTCCCTGGTGTCCTCGACCACATAGTTCTTGATGAAGTCGGGCGAGACCCATTCTGTTCCGTCGACGCAGTAGAAGAGGTAGTCGAAGCCGGCCTTGCGGAGCGTGACGATCTGTTTGAGTGTGAATTCCATTGTTGCCTTGCGGAGCTCCTCGCATGCGTCCGGCCAGTCGGCCATGTGGTAGAACATGTTGTCGCGGTCGACCGAGCATATCGGGGCGCCGATCCACGTGCCCAGGACCCCCCGGCCGCCTATGGCGCGCCTGAGCTCCTGCCCCTGCGCCACAGCAGCATCCTCGTCGTAGTCGGCGCGCCGCCTTACGACCCAGGCCATCCGCCTGTAGTCCTCTTCGGTCTCTAGCATCGGTTTTATGACGTGGTTTGTGAGCTGCTGCTCGTTGACGCTTGTCAGGTCGCCGAACGGCGTGGAGATGCGTGTTTCAGTCCGTGTGACACCGTTTTCTATCGTGCTGGCGCTTTTCGGCGCGATATCCTTGTCACGGGCCGCTAAGTCTATGCCGGCGAGGAAGGACGGCGTCCAGCCGCAGGTTCCGGCCATCGCCATCTGTTCAGAGACATAATGCCAGCGGTACCCCTGCGGAAAGGGATCGGGCTCCTGGAAGGGCCAGCGGTAAGGGATGCTGAGCCGCCACGAGTCGCAGAGCGGGCTTACGAAAGGGCCGACATCTTCTCCTTTGAGCAGCGCCTGCCAGCGCTCGCGTCCGGACGACTTTACGGATGAAGCTTGCATGATTTTATGTGTCTCCTGAATCTTATTTTCAGAACTTTGTCCTGAACTAAACTCGCAATCCTCCGTAGTTCAGGACAAAGTTCAGGATAAAGTTCCTTTGCCCCAAAAGTAGTTTGCGACATCCCTGGCGCAAAAAACAGATCATGGCCACCCTCGTATGCGGAGTTCCGATCTTTGCGCTCGGAGATCGCAAGCTACTTGCGCGTCTTGCTGCGAAACTACGAACGAGCGTGCTTAGGCGTTTTGTAATTTGCTCCACTCCCTATTGGAGTTCAAGGAGCTCATCTGAATATCATTCTGATGATGCAGTATGCCGCGAGGTTGAACGCGACTAGGATTATGGAAGGCTTGAACAGTGTTTTTATGCTGTGTGCCAGGTCGGTCTTGAAGTGCTCGTTGGTGACTATGAGGCAGATGTGGACGGGGGAGAGAATCATTCCGACGTAACCGAATCCGTATGCCATGAAGACGGTTGAGAGGAGCATTCCCATGGTAGGATTTTCGCCGAGCAGGCCCATGACGACGGGGAAACTTGCGCCTACGAATCCGAACGCGACGCCGGTGGTCATCCCGCATATGAAGGGGACAAGCATCATCAGGACGACCCTTGGGATGCCGAACTCGGTGATTTCGCCGCTTATCCTGCCGACGACGGGGGTGCCGTCCGGCATCCTGCCCTCTATGAAGGCGCCGTATGCGACGACGAGCAGAACCAGGCCGACCATGACGAACACTGACTTGTCGAACACTATTTTCTTCCAGACGCCGAGTCCGGCCGGCCTCTGGATCTGCAGCGTTGCCAGCGCGGCGACCAGGGCGACCGCCATCGGGGCGAACTTGCTCGCTTCCGACAGCTTCGGGAGGAAAATCCTTGCAAGGGCGTAGACCACGAGTATGGCGATTATCGGAGAGAGGAGCTTCGCCAGAGCCAAGGCCGATGCCTTGTCGAAGGGATGCTTTTCGGCATGGTCTTCAGAAGGGACCTTGCTAAGGAAGAAGAAATAGCCTATTGCGACCGATGCGAAGCTCATCGGTATCTGCAGGAGCATGAACTGCCAGGTTTCAAGCGTGGAAAGCTGGTTGGCCAGGATCACTCCGGGGTAGAGCGGCCACCAGTATTCCCAGATGTGCCGGAACCAGTAGTTCATCTGCGTCTTGAGCATAGGATCTATGCTCCTTCCCTCGTCGCAGTCGTCGACCAGCGGCGCGGAGAAGATTGCGCCCCCGGGCATGGGAAGAAAGCCGACGATGGCGGGCAGGACGGCCATCGCCTTGCCCCTCGACAGGCGCGCCTTTATCAGATCCACGACCGTCCTCATGCTTCCAGTGTGCGACATCAGGGCGCTCAGATACAGTATCTGGATTATCACCAGCATCAGGAGGATGGTGCCCGGCGAGACAAACTTGTCGGCGACTAGTCGGGCGGCCGCCAAGGGGGAATATCCGATCCATAGCGCAAGCACGGCCGTCCCGGCGAAAAGCGGAAAGAACAAGGTCTTGAAGAACCTGCTCAGGACGATTATCGCCAGAAGCGAGGCCAAAACTCTGGCGAGCACGGGAATTTCAAGGAATGAAGGCATATATTCCCAAACGGATACCAGGTGACGGATGCCAGATTTCAGATGGCGGATTTCAGATGGCGGATACCTGAAAACGGGTGAAAAAACATAAGATTGTCGATTTTGAGGCAGTTTCAACCGGGCAGATTATGAAAATAGGAGAGGAAGATAAGGGTGGGCGGCTGAAGTGCGACTTCCACCTCCACACTTCGGACGATCCCGTGGACCATATCTGCCACAGCTTCGAGACATTGGTTGCGAACGCTGCGGAGCTCGGATATGACGTCCTCTGCGTGACGAACCACAACGTTGTTTCGCACACCCCTGAGCATGCGAAGTTCGCGGAATCGAAGGGCATCCTCCTGATCCCCGGCGTCGAAATATACGTCAAGGGGAAACACGTGGTCATAATCAACGCCCCCAAGGAGGCCGAGAAGGTCTCGGATTTCGAGGGCTTGGGGAGCCTGAGGGCCGGGCATCCCGAAATCTTCGTCATGGCGCCGCATCCGTATTATCCGAAGGGTCACTGCCTGGGCAAGCTCCTTGACGAGCACATCGGGCTCTTCGACGGGATCGAATACTGCCATTACTACGTGAGCATCTTCAACATTTTCAATGCAAGGGCGGCGAGGACTGCGAGGAAATCCGGCAGGACGCTTGTCGGCAACTCGGACACTCACGACATGCGGCAGTTCGCTAGCACCTACTCGCTGGTTGACTCGGAAAAGGACATCTCGTCCGTCGTTTCGGCGCTCAAGCAGGGGCGGGTCGAAGTGGTCAGCTCGCCTCTCTCGATCAGAACCTGTCTGGAGCTGATCGGCCCTGTCGGGAAACAGAGGAGATATATACTCCTTTAGGTTGAATATGCGGCCGTCAGGAGCTATTTTTGCACAGGATTTGAAAACATAAGCTAAGGGAGTCGTTATGAAGAGGATTATTTGTGCTGTGGCGGCTCTGGCGCTTTTTTCCGCGGGCCTCTGCGCCGGGGAAATCTGGCAGACCGACTTCAAGAAGGCATCCGAGGAGGCGAAGGCCGCAAAAAAGTTCATGGTTCTGGACTTTTCCGGATCCGACTGGTGCGGCTGGTGCAAAAAGCTTGACGCGGAAGTCTTCAGCACCAAGGAGTTCAAGGAATACGCAGAGAAGAACCTTGTCTGCGTTCTCCTGGATTTCCCCCGTTCAAAGGAGCAGAGCGACGAGCTGAAGAAGCAGAACAAGGAGCTCGCCGGGAAATACAAGATCAGGGGATACCCCACGGTGCTTGTCCTCAGCCCGGACGGCGAACTTGTCGAAACCACCGGCTATCAGGACGGCGGCGGCGCCAAGTATGTGGAGTATCTGAAGGGAGTCATCGAAAAATTCCAGAAGAAGGCCGGCGAGGCTGAAAGCAAGGGTAAATAGGCCACGGCATGGCCTGGTTCAAGAAGAGATTCCGGCAGATCAAGAAGCTTCCCGACTGGGTCTTCATGCCCCTGGTGCTGCTGGTCAAGATCATGAAGTCCTGCATGCGGACTGAGGTTCGCGATCCGTTCAATGCTGCCGATCCGGCGAAGTTCCCGTATGTCACCGTGACCTGGCACAACAGGCTGCTTTTCTTCCCGGCAATGTTTCCGTATGAAATCAGGCGGCGGACATCGGCGGTCATCAGCGCCTCCCGCGACGGCCAGTATGTGGCGGACGTCGCGAGGCTTTTCGGCCTGGAAGTCATCAGGGGCTCGTCATACAGGCGCGGGGCTGGCGCCCTCTCGGAGGCGTTCGACTATCTCGCCAGAGGCTACAACGTCAGCATCACCCCCGACGGGCCCCGCGGCCCCAAATACACCATGAGCAACGGCCCGGTCATTCTCGCAAGCAAGACCGGTTTCCCAGTCCTGCCAATCGCCGTGAACTCATCCAGTTACTGGGAGATCAAAAGCTGGGACCGGTTCAGGATACCCAAGCCCTGGGCCAAGGTCACGCTTGTCCTCGGCGAACCGATAAAAGTCCCCCCTAACCTCTCCGACGAGGACATGGAGAAGTGGCGCAAGATACTCGAGGACAAGCTCAAGGAAGTGAGCATGGATTGAACCTAATTGCCGCAGTTGAAAATATGCTTTATAAATCTTCATTTTCCGCAGCACTTCTTGTATTTCTTGCCGCTGCCGCATGGGCATGGCTCGTTGCGGCCGACCCTGGGGGCGTTCCTGACGAAGGTGATGTTGACATCGGCCTGCTGGCCGTCGGCCTCGGATGAAGAGGCGGTGGCCGTCTCCGCCGGCTGGGCCTGGGGGGCTTGTCCGAACTGCTCGATCTGCTCGTGCCTCTGCTGCTGGGGCATGGACGCCAGCAGCCTCTCAAATGCGGCGAGTGTGGTGGCGGATCTGAACATGTTCATGAGGATTTCCTGATTGATCTCCTGCATGAGCTCGCTGAACATCCTGAAAGCTTCGTGCTTGTACTCGACAAGCGGATCCTTCTGAGCATAGGCCCGGAGGTTGATGGTGGAGCGCAGATGGTCCATAGCGTAGAGATGCTCCTGCCAGAGACGGTCGACGGCCTCGAGGACGATGTGCCTTTCAAGCCAGAGGAGGGACTCCGGCGCCTCAAGCTCCGCCTTTAACTTGTAGGCCGCCTCGATTTTCTTCAGGATGTTCTCGTAGAGCCTGTCCTTGTCCGGGATTCCGTTCTCGACGGCGAGCGGGAGATCCCTGTCGCTGAACCCTATCGGGAAGGTGGAGTTGAGCCAGCCGAAAAGGGCGGCCTTGTCGAAGGGGTTTTCGGAGCTGGTCTGGGCGCATGCGTCCTCGATGTGGTTGTCGATCTCCTCCTTGAGGACGTTGAAGAGATGCTCGCGGGGGGTGTCGGTCACGAGGACCTCCTTGCGGAATCCGTAGATGACCTCCCTCTGCTTGTTCATGACGTCGTCGTATTCGAGCGTCCGCTTCCTTATTGAGAAGTGGTGCTGTTCGACGCGCTTCTGCGCCGTCTCGATGGAGCGGTTGAGGAGGGGATGCTGCAGTTCCTCGCCCTCCTCGAAGCCGAACTTGCTCATGATGTTGGCTATCCTGTCGGATCCGAAGAGCCGCATCAGGTTGTCCTCCAGGGAGATGTAGAACTTTGAGGAGCCCGGGTCGCCCTGGCGCGCGCAGCGGCCGCGGAGCTGGCGGTCGATGCGGCGTGAGTCGTGCCGTTCGCTTCCGATGACGTGCAGACCGCCGAGCTCGGCCACGCCTTCGCCCAGCTTGATGTCCGTGCCGCGGCCCGCCATGTTGGTGGCGACCGTGACCGAGCCTCTCTGTCCGGCGCGCGCGACGATGTCCGCCTCATACTCGTGGTTTTTCGCGTTGAGGACGTTGTGCGGGATGTGCTCGCGCTTGAGCAGCTTGCTCAGCAGCTCGGACACTTCGACGGAGACCGTTCCGAGCAAAACCGGCTGG
Organism: uncultured Victivallaceae bacterium; assembly: GCA_964636325.1. Taxonomy (GTDB): domain Bacteria; phylum Verrucomicrobiota; class Lentisphaeria; order Victivallales; family GWF2-50-93; genus CAZWRV01. The sequence goes on from CAZWRV010000010.1 coordinate 53,549, forward strand.
CCCCTCTTGTGGCATTCCTTGACCTCGTCTATTATGGCCCTGTATTTCTCGCGCTTGGTCTTGTAGACGCTGTCGTTGGCGTCCTTGCGGACGCATGGCTTGTTGGTGGGGATGACGACGACATCGAGCTTGTAGATCTGGTGGAATTCGCTGGCCTCCGTCTCCGCGGTGCCGGTCATGCCCGCCAGCTTCTTATACATCCTGAAGTAGTTCTGTATCGTTATAGTGGCCAGTGTCTGTGTCTCGCGCTCGATGACGACGCCCTCCTTGGCCTCGAGGGCCTGGTGAAGGCCCTCGCTGAAGCGGCGGCCGGGCTGGAGGCGGCCCGTGTGCTCGTCGACGATGATAACCTTGTTGTCCTGGACGACGTAGTGGACGTCCTTTTCGAAGAGGCAGTATGCGCGGAGGAGCTGGGAGAGGTTGTGGAGCATCTCGCTCTTTTTGCTGAACTCCTCCTGGAACGCCTGCTTTTTCCTCACCTTCTCCTCGGGAGAGGTGGAGCGGTCTGCGTCGATCTCGTGGAGCGAAGTCAGCAGGTCGGGCAGCACGAACATTTCGGGGTTGTCGGGGCTGATGGCGTTCCTGCCCTTTTCCGTGAGGTCGGCCTCGTGATGGCGTTCGTCTATCACGAAGAAGAGCTCGGACTGCACCTGGTAGAGGAGCTGCTTCGTCTGGTCGCTTCGGACGTTGGCCTCGGTGCGTTCGAGGTTCTTGAGGACTGCGCCGTCCTCGAGCATGTGGAGGAGCTGCTTGTGGGTGGGCATGCCGAACTTCACCTGGAGCATCTTGACGTATGCGTCGTTTATCTGGTCCTCCGTGGCGTTGCTCTCCCTGCTTCCGTCGCCGATGACCTCCTTCGCCTCCGACATGAGCCTGGAACAGAGCAAGCTCTGCTTCTTGAAAAGTTCGGCGATCGGCTGCTTCAGCTTGTCGAACTGGTGTGTGGAGACGGCCACCGGGCCGGAAATGATGAGCGGGGTCCTCGCCTCGTCGATGAGGATGCTGTCCACTTCGTCCACGATGGCGTAGTAGTAGTCGCGCTGGACAAGCTGGTTCTTGCTGGTGGCCATGCCCATGTCGCGCAGGTAGTCGAAGCCGAACTCGCTGTTGGTGCCGTAGGTTATGTCGCAGTTGTACTGCTCCCTGCGCTCGGAAGGCGACATGTCGCCCTGGATGCATCCGACGGTCAGGCCCAGGAACTTGTAGATGTTCCCCATCCACTCGGAGTCGCGCTTCGCGAGATAGTCGTTGACGGTCACAAGCTGGCAGTTCCTGCCTGAAAGCGCGTTGAGGTATAGCGGCATCGTCGCCACGAGGGTTTTGCCCTCGCCGGTGGCCATCTCGGCGATTCCGCCGCGGTGAAGGACCATGCCGCCTATGAGCTGGACGTCGAAGGGGATCATTTCCCACACCAGCTCGTGATCGCATACCACCACTGTCCTGCCGCAGAGCCTCCGGCAGACGTTCTTCACCGCGGCGAACGCCTCCGGCAGGATTTGGTCAAGCGTCTCGCCCTTGGCGATGCGCTCCTTGAATTCGCCGGTCTTGGCCCGGATCTGCTCGTCGGTGAGAGACTGGTATGCTTGCTCGATGCGGTTGATCTCCGCGACAATCGGGCGCATTTTCTTGACGTCGCGGTCGGACTTGGAGCCGAATATCTTTTTGAGGACTGAGGTTATCATTTGGGTTCTTGATTAAGCATGGAGCCGGCAGAGGAACGGCTTGCTGCACGCATAAGTTCCGCGCGGGCGGAGTTCTCCGGACCGGAAGGTCATTTGGATCCCGGCTTCACCAGCGGGATTCCTCTGGCGCAGAGCGGGCATGAGGCCGGTTCGTATGTGGCCAGATCAAGCCGGATCAGGCTGAAGAAAGGCACGTCGAACTTCGCGAGCCCCCCGCTGCGGTCCACGATCGTTCCGATACCGGTCACGTCCGCGCCCATGCTTCGGGCGAGCTCCACCGACTGGCCGACGCGGCCGCCCCTGGTCACCACGTCCTCGGCCACTATTACCTTTTCACCCTTCGAAATGGTGAATCCCCTTCTCAGCACCAGGCTGTCGTTCTCCTTCTCCGCGAAAATCGCCCGTACTCCAAGCGCGCGGGCCAGCTCCTGCCCCACTATTATCCCTCCGATCGCCGGCGACAGCACAGTGTCCGCCTTCGTCTGGGCGAACTTCGCCGACAGCGTCCTGCACAGCTTCTCCGCGAGCGCCGGATACTGCAGCACCAGCGCCGCCTGGAAATACCTGTCGCTGTGCAGGCCGCTCCTGAGCAGGAAATGCCCCTCCAAAAGGGCCTTGCTCCTAAGCAGAATGTCAATCACCTCGTTGTCAGTCATATCCTGTCCACTTTCAATTTTGCGTATGAATTCAGCAAACTACGCCCTTTTGCTGAATTCATACAGGAAGGAAAATGCAAAATCGTTCGTTTTTATGCCCAAAGCCGAGATTTTTCACGGTCCTCCACCCGTATTTGGCAGAAGCCATTTGAATTTTGCATTTTTCCCAGGTAAATATCCAGTGAAAGGGCGTAGCTCACTGAATATTTACAATTTTGCCGACACCGGCCCGACGCCGCAGCCGGCAATCCATCTGAAAAAACGCTTTGCGGACGCTCAATATACTCCGCTTTATAGGATTGTCTAAATATATCGAGCTTATTTTGAAAAATATCGTGTCGGGGCTATTATATGGGGGGAAGTTCTGTCTTCCTCGCAGAGCGGATTCAGCGGAAAAAATCCCGCCGCGGCGGATTTGCCGGGTTCAAGCTCTTAATTTTTCTAAGGCGGGCTTTGCCCGCAACCCAAAATTCAATGAATTCCATAGACACATGCACGCTTTTGTGATAGAAGTTTTTAAGAAAGTATCCTAAGGAAAGCGACCGAACCGTCATGGACATGGATATTATGCGCAAAATAATTTCCCTTCTGAAGCGCCTCTCCGTGGCCGTGATCCTGCTGGTGGGCATGGCCGCCGTAGTATTCGGCATATTCAACATCCGCGCGGCCTGGGTCTGCAGCCTGTGGCCCACGGTCAAAGGCAGGATCGTCGACTCAACGCCCGCGCAGACGCGCAAGCCGGACGGCAGCAGCATTTATGTGGCGAACGTCGTCTACGAATACACGGTCAAGGACAGCACATACTACTCCTCCAACATCTCGAACTTCGGCTACGACCTCTTTTATCCGTCGCTGTCATACTTCACCGGACAGATCAGCGACATCAAGCCGGTACTGAACAAGTATCCGGTCGACAGCGAAGTCACCGTCTATTACAATCCTAAGGACAACGACGTCTCGGTCATAGACCCCAGCCTCAAGCTGCCCGTCTTCCTTCCGCTGATTTTCGGGATACTGCTCCTTCTGATCGATTTCCACCTCGTCTACATACTCGGCATATTATCCACGAGGAAGAACTGACTGGATCGCGGAAGACATACTCATTTGGCGTCAAAATGTTAATTTTTCAGCCTAAAGGGTAAATATTCAGTGGAAGGGCTTAGCTCGCTGAATATTTGCAGGTATGACATGCGCTGCCCGGCATGCAGAATTGAAATGGTCGTGATAGAGCACCAGGACGTCGAGATAGACGTCTGCCACAGGTGCGGGGGAGTCTGGCTCGACGAGGGCGAGCTTGAAATATTGCTTGGCGCCGGGCAAGATGCCTCACCCTTCCACGATGCGTTGGATTCAAGCTCGGCAGGTGAGCCCGGAACAAGAAGATGCCCCGTCTGCTCGAAGAAGATGGGCAGGATTGCGATCAGGCTGGATACGCCGGTCGAAATCGACAAATGCCCAAGGAAGCACGGGCTCTGGTTCGACGAGGGGGAACTGCAGCTTGTGGCCGCTGCAAGCTTTTCAGGGGGTGCCGTAGCCGAATTTCTGAACAATACGTTGGAATGCAGATTGAAGAAAAAGCAATAGCTCAAGGAGGTACTTCATGACGGCAGGAGCCGGAATCGCAGGGGTCGGTCTCGTCCTCATAATCATCACGGTCGTAGCAGTGCTGGTGGTCTTATGGGCCATCCTCACATACAACACTCTGATAGGCATGAGGAACATGGTCAGGAACGCCTGGGCCCAGATAGACGTCCAGCTCAAGCGCCGCCACGACCTCATACCCAACCTCGTCGAGACCGTCAAGGGCTACGCAAAGCACGAGAGCGGAACCTTCGAGGCAGTAGTCAAGGCCAGAACCGCCGCCATGCAGGCGAACGGCGTCAGCGCGACCGCAAAGGCGGAAGGCGAACTCTCCGGAGTCCTCAGCAGGCTGATGGCTATCGCCGAGGCATACCCCGAACTCAAGGCCAACCAGAATTTCCTCAGCCTCCAGGAGGAGCTGTCGTCCACAGAGAACAAGATCGCCTTCTCCCGCCAAGCATACAACGACCAGGTCATGATCTACAACACCAAGACACAGATGATACCCTCCAACATAATCGCGGGCATTGGCGGCTTCACCCCGGAGGATCTCTTCGAGCTGAAGGACGAAGCCCAGCGCGAGGCGCCCCAGGTCAAGTTTTGAGCTTGCAGACCTGACTGACTCAAGCGGGAATGACTGATACTGATAGGAATTTTGATTTTTACCATCCAAAGTCCGCAGTGTTTTAGTGTCTTCACTATTATGGCGGACTGGTCTCTCTTCTCGATGAAGGATATTTCCTCATATGTATCATTGAACATCGAGCATCGATTTAAACATTGAAAACTATTCCAAATTCTTGAACGTCGGATGTTCGACCTGTCTGTCCTCCGTCGCTTTCCTTTGGAAGACGAACGAGGGTGTTGAGTGTTCGATGCTGTTTTATATGCACTTAAGAATATAAGCCTAAGGCAAAGACAGTAAGTAAAAATCTTAACCATGCCCAAGAAATGGTATTTCCTCAAGGACGGCGCCGAACTTGGCCCGTTCAACAGCCAGGAGCTCATCCAGCTGGCCGAGGAGGACAAGCTCGGCCGCGACACGCCTGTAAAGCTTGACCTCGACGGTAAATGGCACAGGGCGTCCGAGCTGGAGGGGCTCTTCCCTACGGCACCCGCCCCGGCGGCAAACTCCGGCCAATCCGGCGCAGGCACAACAGGAAAGATGGTCGTCCCTTCCACACCGATCGTCTGCCCGCACTGCTGGGAGCATTTTTCCTACGAATCAATCCTCTATGTAGCCCGCCACCAGGATCTCAGGGGCGATCCCGTCATCGGCCCGGACGCCCAGAAGCGTTTCCTGCCGACGAAGTTCAACACCAAGGGCCACGCCATAGACGCCCGAGGCATGGAGTGCGAGGACATCGCCTGTCCGCACTGCCACCTCGAAATCCCGTATTCTGTCATAACGCTCGAATCTCTATACTTTTCGATCATCGGGGCGCCTTCAAGCGGCAAGTCATTTTTCCTTACAGCATTGATCGCCAAGCTCAGGGACAAGCTGCCACGCCACTTTGATTACAGCTTCACTGACGCCGACCCGGTCTTCAACGTTGTCGTCAACGACTACGTGCAGCGCCTCTTCGACAACGAATTCCCCGACAGCTTCGTCACGCTGCCGAAGACAGACCTCCGCGGCGACCTCTTCTCCAACCAGATTACGCTCAACGGCATGATCACGGACCTGCCCAAGCCATTCGTATTCAAGATCGAACCCTCGGGCACGCACGCCCTCCACGGGAAGCAGGCCGCCGGTCTTATCAGGAACCTGGTCTTCTACGACAACGCCGGCGAGCACATCCTGCCCGGGCAGGACAGCCCCAACAATCCCGCCACCAGGCACCTGGCCGAGTCCCACGGCATCATCTTCCTCTTCGATCCCGTACTCGACGCCGGAATGAGACGCCTCTGCAGCTCCGGAGACCCGCAGCTCAAGGACGACTCCAAGCTCGTCAACCAGGCGGTACTATTCGCAGAAATGATCGGCAGGATCAGGAAGATGACCGGCATGAGGGCCGGAGGCGCCTACAACAGCCCACTCATCATCGCCGTGTCCAAGTTCGACATATGGGAGAACCTCCTTCCCGACGACAATATCAGGGCCCTGGACCCTTGGTGCTACAACCCGCAGACAAGACGCAATGAACTCGACTATTGCGTCGTCGCCAACGTCTCATACCACCTCAGGGAGCTAATGCTGCAGATCAAGCCCGACATCGTCGCGGCCGCCGAGGCGTTCTCGCCCAACGTCTTCTTCATCCCAGTCAGCGCCCTCGGCAGCAACTCCATTGAGAAGCAGGATGCCGCCCCCCCGGCTCCGGTGGAGGCCCCTAGAAAGACCGTCAGGCCGGGCGACGGCTCACCCTCCCTTTCACGCGCTTTCGGAACCAAGCCCGCCAACGTCAAGCCCGTGTGGTGCGAAACACCCATGCTCCTCCTCCTCGCGCTGAAAGGCTACTTCCCCTTGAACAAGTCATCACGGCACAAGGGCGCCGATCCCGAAAGCCATGAGTTCAGAAGGCATTTCGTCACATTGCGCTTCCCAAACCTCACGGAGGAAATAAAGCTGCCTTCCACATACTTCGGAACCACCGTATACCACAGAGAACTCAAAGCTTGGATCAATATCCCGGAAAACTGAGAATGGAGCTCTCACGGAGCGCTGGTAGCTTGCGCACGCCGTGCGCAAATGGCAGACTCTGCATATTAGGAATGCCTGCGTTTCGTCCGCCTAGGCGGGTTCTGTTTTTTGCGCGCAGCGCGCGCAAACTACTTTTTGGCAAATTCTTTTGTTATATTCCACCATCAGGAACTAAGTTTTTCCCTGCGGGAAAAAGGCACCCTTACGGCGCGCAGGTAGTTTGCGCGCAACGCGCGCAAACTACTTTTGGTAAAAACGTTTTCCAAGTCGCACCGTAAGGGACTAATAAAGACTAACGACCCTATACATGAGAGCCACATATCTGGAAATCTGACGCATGCCCCAGGAACTCATACACACCTCGGCCCGCAAGGGCATAAAGGCCGGAAGCTGCGGATTCTGCACCGTGGCCTACACCGAAGGCATGGCCGCGAACCTGGTGTCGATTCTGGAGGCCTACAGCGTCTATATGCCGCTTTTCGATGTCGCCGGCGACAAGGCGCTCCTCAACCCAACGTCGTTCATCCACTACAGATGCTCGGTGGGGGCCCAGAGCCTCAGCATCATAAGCCGCATCTCCTTCGCAGGACTCGACTACACGAACAGGTCCAACCGGGTGGCCCACCATCTCGTCCTTGACCAGGAGGACCTCCCCGCGGCAGGTCCGGCCGCATTCATACGGATTTTCGACCAGAAGTCCTACTTCGAGCGGAGCTGGGACAGGGATCCCGAACTGCTTCCGCACGGCCTCCTGAACGGCAGGGTGGCGGAGGTGAAGGAGGAGGCAATTTCCCGCTCGGGCAGGGCCTCCGCCTGGGATGAGTTCGCGGGCGATGCGGGCTGGGCGGGCGCACTCGCCGAGTCCTTCCTTGCCGACCGCACCAGGCCCTCGTTCATCGTGTTCGATCCGGAGCTGCACCGGAGCTGCGACCTCCTCCTGCTCGTCGAGGAGGCCCTGTCCTTCCTGCCGCCCCAAGAGCGCTGGCAGGTCACCTTCAACACGCACTTCTCGGCGCTCCCCCAGGGAACAAGATGCGTGTGGCGCTGCTGCACAAGGAACTCCGACGCCCTCAAGGAGGCGCGCCGCACGCCTGGCGCACTCGTCGTGGACCTTTCCGACCGCACCAGGAAGGCTGACGGCGGCACCCTTGTCCAGGCCGCAAGAACAGGGGAAATGCCGCGGCAGGAAGCGGCCGCAACCCACGTCACGCACAAGGATCTCACTCAGCTCGCGAAGGAAATCCAGAAGCTTTCCGAAAAAGAACCGAAGGCGCGTCATGATTCCATAACGCCGGATTCCAGCATCGAAATGGATTCCGGAAGCAAAGCTGGAAGTTCTGCAAAAAGCACCGTAGGCGCCCACTCCGGCGGAAAATCCCGGCACCGGTCCGCCGGACAGCCAGCAGGCGACCAGCGCAAATCCCATGCGGCCGCAATCTCGGCATGCGTCCTGATCCTCGCGGCAATCGCATTCTGCCTCTGGATACTCAACGAGCACAGGAAGATGCAGACGGCCCTAGCCGGAACCGGAAAAGACACTCTAGGGGAAAAACACACTACCGAATTGCGGGAAGCCATCGAAATGCCCAAGCCAAAACTTGCCGAGCCGCCCAAGGAAGCGCCATCTAATATTGTAAAGCCTCATGGGCAAGAAAAGCCCGAACCCCCTCCGCAGCACCCCCCGAAAGAAATAATCGAACCAGTCGTCACCGCAAAGCCCGCCAAGACTGTTGAAACGCCCAGTCATCCAGCGTCGGAAAAACCTGAAGCTGGCGAAACACCACCAACTCCTCCTTCAAAACAACCTCCCAAACCGGCCGCAAGGCCCGGTGAAGGAATCAAAGACTTCTGGTTCCGCTGGCAGGAAGGAATCCGCGACATCGGCGACAAGGCTGAAATGCAAATCCCCGGCGTCCCGGCCGACGCCAAGATCTCAATCAAGCTGAAGGACAAATGCACAAACGGCGCGGAAATAAAAGACAACGGCAGCCCCAGGCCCGTATTGTCCAACATCCTCGGCATGGACAAGGAGACCAGGATTCCTTTCAGAAAGGACAGCGCATCATTCAGAATATCAAGAGACGGAATACTCACAGTCGAACTGACCGACGACGCCAGGAAGTTCAACGAACCGCAGACTCTCCTGTCGGAAAACATCAAGGAAATCGTCGCCGGCAGCATAAGCTGCTGCACCGAATACAAACCTCCGCTTCCGGACGGAACCGGCACATTCGTCAACCTGGCCACTTCAGACAGGCTCTCGAAACAGCCTGAGGAAAACTTCGACGACATCGATCTGCTCAAGTTCGAATTCAAGCCCGGCAAGATCGACAAGGCGGTCCTCGACAGAACGGACGGCTTCGCCTTCAGGCTCAGACTCGGTAGCACCGTCTTCCCCAGGACAACACTGTCCCTTCAGGATATTCACGCCCTGCTGCCCCCACCGGACACAGCCCCTCCGGGAAAGGAAATCCCCGAATTCAAGGATATTTCAAGCTCCAGGAAGTCATTGATCTCGAAGGCCGCGGAAATCTACACGGAACTTAACATCCCCGAGGCCGCACGAAAATCTTTCCTGATCCCGGAGGAGACTGTAGGGCAGCTTGTCGAAAAAAAGCTGGAGGACACCGATAAAATGCCCGATAAGACAAACGGTGAAAAGGACATAAAGAACCAGAAGATCACGTCGCTTAACAAAATCAGAAATGAGAAATGGCCGAAATACGCCGAAGCCAGGGACGAATACCTCTCCGGCAGGGCACATTTCCTCAAGGCTCTCCCAGACCGTGTAAAAGACTTCCTCTCGGAGAGGCTCCCCGACTTCAGGCTCGAAATCATCGAGCGGAAAGACAAGGAGGAAATACTCCACAAGACCGTGGTGTTCGAATGAGATTTATGATCAAGCAGGCTTTTTTTTGGGGAACCGCCGCCGTCCTTCTAACGGCGGCGCCGCCGGTGCGCTGCGCGGAGGACGCCCCCGCCCCTGCCGCTCCCATGGAGGCGGCCCAGGAAACACCCGCCCCGGAAGCAGCCACATCATTCTGGGTTCTCTACAGAAGCGCGATTTCAAAGGACAAGAAGTCTTACCGGATCCCCTTGGGCAAGGCCCGGCCCGGCGCAGCGATCGACGTCGTCATGGATATCCCGGACAGCAGCAAGGGGTTGGTCGGCCGCCCCGACAAGGAGTCCGTTGTCATATACAGCCTTTCAGGATATGACGAGTTAAGGGCCCCGCAGAAAAAGCCAAGGTTCACCATCAGATGCGGCGAACGGCAGATAATTATCGAGCGCACCGGAGAGCCCAAGTCGTTGGCGCCCTCTCCCGAACTTGCGGACATCACGCATTTCATCGTCGACGGCGTCACATACCCCGCCAGCTTCGACGGCAAGCCTTTCAGCGAGGCGGAAGCCGCATGCGCCAGTTCCTTGTCCTCGAAGAAGCTCAACCTTGTCATCCGATACGAGTTTACGCCCGCCGACAGGATCGCCGGAGTTAACAACCCCGAAAAGTTCGACTTTCATCTGACGAACAGGTTCGACAGGGTTCTCTGCAAGCAGACGCATGCCGGGGCGGACTCCGTCTCCTTCACCTGCGATTCCAAGCAGTTCCGCTACATCGAAGAGGCAAAACCGATCATCCAGGAGCTCGACAAGGAATTGGACGAGCTCAGGGCAAAGATCACCTATGAGGCTGGAGACTCCAAGGAGATATCCAGGCTGCTCGATTCCCCAGCCGAACTCAAGGCGTATGCGGCGAGGCTCAAGGGAAAAAAGAACCCCGACTCAAACCAGTATCTCAAAGACCTGATCGACGAATACTGCGCAAAACTCGCCGCCTCCCAGGACAAGGTTGCGGACAGGCTCGGCGAAAACAACCAGATCGGCAGTCTCGCCCAGGCTTTGAAAAAAGATGTTGAAGATATAAGATTGCAGATCATCAGGAAGTCGGACGGAAAAATCATGAAGACCGTGGGCGTCCGCGTCGACGCCGCCAATGAACGGCCAGGGAAATGAGCCAGATGAAAGAAATCGTCGCCGAAATCCTCAAGTTCATAGGCGCTTCCGTCCAGACGGACACCAAGGAGATGCGCTCTGCCGCAGCCGGCTTCGCGAAGGCCTGCGAGGATGTCAATTCCCGCCTGGCGAAATCCGCGGAACTTCTGCGGAAGGACGAAAGACAGGAGGCCGTGGACCTCGCCGAGGCCGATCCGCCCCTCGCCGCAACCTTCGAACTTCTGGACTCAGTCCCTAGGGCGACATGGCTCGACCTCTGCAGGCTCTACGGCTGGCCCCTGCCTCCGGAACTTCACCGTGAATTGATGGAGACCGTGAAGGCTGCGGTCGCCAGGCACAGGCTGCTCAAACCGCTCGAGGACGAATACCGCAGGGCGATCCACACCGGAACACTGCAGGACAAGGTCGCCGTACTCAGGAAGCTGCGCAAGATCGACCCCGCCGACAAAGGCTGGGAACAGTCCCAGAAGGACTTCGAAAAACTATGGATCGCCGAGCTTGTCGCGGCCGCGAAGTCCGCTATCGCATCTAACGACGAGGACTCCCTCAAAAGGATTGATTCAATACTGTCATCCCCGGAGTGGCTGCTTAGGCCCGACCCCGGGGATTCCCAGGACATCGACTCCAAGCTGAAGGAGTTCAGGATCGGCCACCTCAAGGAAAAGGCCGGAGTAATCATCAAGGACATCGCCTCCGCATACGGCCTGTTCGACCTGGACCGCCTCAACAACGCCCTCTCCAGGTGGGACCTCATTGCCGAAGACAGAGAATTCGCTCCCTCCGAAACAGACCTCCAGCAGGTCAGGGAGGCCAGGGAATGGGCGGCCATAAAGAACAAGGAGGAGTCATCCAAGAGGGAATTCCAAAATCTTCTGGAATCTATCCAGCAGATGTTCGACACCGACGAACAAGAGTTCCACAGGATCGACAACGCATACAGCAAGCTGCGCCAGTTCGAACGCGAAATTCCTGACATCATCGAAACCAGATACCGCAACGCGAAGGCGGAACACGAAGTCTCCATGGCCCGCGCCTTCAAGATCAGGCTTGCGGTCTTCGCAGCCTTGACAATCGCCGCCGTAGCCGCCGCGGTGTTCCTTGTCAACCAGAGGATTCGGCACAACAGGCACGCTGAATGGTCCAGGCAGATCGGCAGCGCGGTAGAAGCCGGAAAACTCGACGAGGCGCTCAAGCTCTTCGACTCCATGAACTCCTCTTTCCCGAACATGGCGTCCGACCCGAAATTTGTCTCCCTCAGGAAAAGCTTAGACGGTCTCCTCGTCAAGCGGGATGCCGACCGGGCCCGCCTCAAGATCCTGCGGGGCGAACTTGAAAAGGCCGCCGCGGACGGATTCCAATCAGACATCCCCGTGGAGGAGAAGATCCGCGAGGCAGAGCCGCTCGCCGACGCACCCGATGATACGCTAGCGTTGAAGAGGATCAAGGACGCTTGGCAGGAAAACCTCGCCGCCAGGCAGAGGCAGCGCGAAACCGAATTCCTTAAAAAGGTGGAGGCGCTCGAAGCGGTCTACGAACAGGCCGCCGCCACCGACGCCAAGGCCGACCCCGCGGCATTCTCCTCCCTCATGAAAAAATACGAGAAGGAGGCCGACGCCATGGCGGAGTATTCCACAATCGCCAAGGACGTCTACGAGCCGAAGGCGGCGATGATGAAAAAGCGGCTCCAAACCCTTGTCAAAATATTCCAGGATGCCATGAAGGAACGCAAGGACTACGAAGCCGATCTCAAGCAGATCCACTCCGACATCAGGACCATCGCCGACTTCAAGGCATCCCTCGAAAGGTTCTCCGAAAGATACCCCGAATACCCCAACAGCGCCGACATCAGCCAGGTCCTCGGCTATATGAAGCACTACCTTGCCGCGGCGGCGCTCAAGGAGTTCATGCCGGCCACCGAAATGAAGCAGGACAAGATGGGCGCATTCAGCGACCTCGCCAAAATGATCGACTCGGCGTCCCCGTGGAGCCCCGACTTCCCCGACTTCCTGAAATATTACTGCCGCCTCCAGGACAGCGCCCCAGGATTCAAGGCCGCCTTCGAGGAACTTGCAAGAGCCCCGCTCATCAACTACTATTCCATCATGGCCAGGAGCCAGGACGGCGGCGCAGTCGAGATGATTTCCGAGGAGGAGCCGAAAATCAAGCCCAGCGGCACCGCCGACGGCAAGCCCATGCGCGAAATCTCAGTCCTCAGAATCATGAGCAGTAGCGACATCTCAGGCGTCTACTGGTATCTCCAGGAAAACCCCTCCGGCAGATGGGACGCCAGATGCGGCGGCAAGATACTTCTGAAAAACCTCGAGATCGAAGACCTGCCGCACATCACCGCGAAAATACAGTCCTACACAAAACTCTCCGCCCTCTTCAAGGAGGCCGCGGCCGCAGGCCCGCTCCGCTTCGAAACTCAGGTCCTCGACATCATCGACGAAATCAAGGTCTCCACGGGCAACCCTTACAGGAGGCTCATCCTCCTGAAACACGTCATGGGCCAGGCAGAAAAAATATCGTGGTCTCTCTCCCCGGCCTTCGGAAGGCGCCTAGCCGAAATCCAGGACTTCATGGCCTCGTTCGGCGCCGGCTACGACTATTTCAACATGCCTCAGAAGGACGTTGCAAAAGTTACGCAGTTCTTGAAGGATCTTCCGGACATGAGGCCCGAAGCGGAGGCTTCCCTTGTCGGACGCGACGCAATCCTCGCCGCCCTGGACAGGTCCGTCGACTTCATGGGGATAGTCAAGGCCGACGGCGACGAGAAAAGCGCCGCCGCCAGGAAGATGAAATTCTCCGGGGAGCTCTGGGCCCTCAGGAAGGACAGCTCCGGCAAGTTCCGCTTCCACATCGTCGGAAACGTCAAGGACGGCGCCTCCATGCTCGACCCCGCCGAAACAAAATCGCTGTCCGACTGCGAACCCCTCTTCGCCCCGACCGACGGCAAAAGGACCCTCGGCCTCGCCGCCGAGCTCCAGAGGCAGGCGGCCAAGACCGGCGCCGCAATCGCATGGCCGCAATGCTGGCCGGTCAACGGCATCCCCGCAGAACCAAAGCGTTAGGAGAAATCATTAGTACCGATAAACAGTCCTAAATGTACTACCTCAGGGAAAACGGCAAGATACACGGGCCCTTCACCGCCGAAAGGATGAAGGAGCTGGCGGCGTCCGGAAGGATTTCGCGGCAGACAGAGGTCTCCGACGACAGGACAGTCTGGAAGCTGGCGGACTGCTACTCCGAACTCTTTCCGGAAAAGAAGCACGCGGCCCCCCCCTCTCTTCCAAAAACTCCAAAGATTGCATCCAAGGAACCTAAGGTGGAGGAAAAAAACGCAGAACCGGAAGTCATACGCCTTGACCTGCCGGACTTCACACGCCCGGCAAGAGACGTGAAAGTCTCCCCGCCCGACCCGCCGGACATGGAACTCCCGCGAGAAAGCGCCTTCCGGAAATTGCTTTTCCTGGAAATCGCCTGGGATCCGATGGAGTCCATTCCGGAAATCTACTCCGCGCTCGGGGATAACGGCGCTTTGAAGACGGGCATTGCGTTGATTGTCCTATCGGCACTATCAGTATTCGCCGCCCTTGAACTTGCGGCCCGCAGCGGCAACCTCGGAATCAACGCAGGCCATTTCGGAATGGCCTTCTTCTCCTTCATCTCCCTCGGAGGACTTCTCGTATCCTGCTTCATCGTCCGGAAATTCCTGGGGGAAAAAGGCGAAGGCGGCTCCGGCGGGGACTGCCTAACTGCAGGCTCGGGCGCAATCCTGCTCTCGATCGCACTCCTGATCTCGGCGCTGACGGCCTGGGACGGCGCGTTCTTCCAGCGGTTCGGCGCGATCATTTCCGCCGGCGCCGTCCTTTATGCGGCATGCTCAATGGTTTTCTGCATCTTCACCGGATGCACAAGAATCTCACGCATACCGCGCTCCGTCGGACCAGTCGCCGTCCCCCTCATAATCGCCGCCACCGCGATCACCGCAGGCCTCGCCGCAAAATTCCTCCTCTGAAATTCGAACATATTAATCGCGATCTTTCTCGCTATCTTCGTCGCCTTCCGGAGGGTTGAATTCTATCCTGTGCCGCTTTCACTTTTAACTCGGCGTATTGGGCAAAACACGGCACAGGAGTGCCGTAAAACAAAGCGCAACAGGAGTTGCGCACTCCAAGGTCAGGCGATACCTGACAAAAACTGAGGATATATTCAACAATGTCGTAACATGAATTCATATATAGATATGCGCGGATATACTTTGTCTAAACTCGAGTGCGCAAGCTTGCTTGCGTCTTATTTTCGACAAGCTTGCTTGTCAAGCATCGGAGAGAGCTCCGCTGTAAAAAGCTGAAGCACCCGCCTTCGCATGGCTACGGCACGGCACAGAGGTTCAGCACACTCCAAAGTTCATCGTCGGCAAAACTGACGTCGTCGGTGTTGTTCTCAGTGTGCAGCATCGAAAAACGGTATGAATCCAGCAAACTACGCCATTTTGCTGAATTCATACTCCCGCGCGGTACGATGACCGTCATACGCGCCGGCGTCTGGCACCCATGCCCCGTTCACCCCGAACGGCAAGCCGCTCAACACCCTCGTCGTGCTGCCGGAACGCACATAGGCCAATGACTGTGTCGTCAAGGATCACGAAGTTTATCGTTCAAAAAAGCAGCCCAGCCAGATTAAGAACTTTCTATTTGGGCTCATGATCAATTATTGCCATTCCGAACGGAAACTGGACATCGGCAAGTTTCCTTACTTCTGCGTTGGAGGCGGAAATTCTTACAATCTCATTTTTATCGCAGTCTCCGGCCAGAATATCTCCAGTCCTTGGGTCTGCTATTAGCGCCCTCGCCGGATATGGAGCGGGCACGGGCGGCAGTACGATCTTCTTTTCCACGTCGATCGGGCACATTGTCCACTTCGCCGTGTCGACATTTGAAATCTGGCCTTTGCCGTCCTTGAAGAATGCCGAACCGTATTCGCTGGTCTTGATTTTTCCTGCGATCTCCCACTTCTGCAGGTCGATGCAGATGGTGATGTCGCGGGTCGCGGCGAGAAGAGTTTTTCCGTCCTGGGCGAGGATTACGGCCTCGCCGAGGTTTTTGATCGGAAGCGTCCGGCGGATCCTTCGGCCTGGAAGATCTATTTCGCTCACGCTCGATCCGAAGAAGTTGGCGGTCCAGGCTGTTTCGCCGTCTCCGGACAGCGCGATTGAGCCGGGATAGACGTCGCCCAGCTCGATCGTTCCAGTCTTTTTAAATGTCGGAATGGAAATGACGTCGAGCCTTCCTGATCCTTCGCATGCCACATAAAGTTCCTTCAGCTTCGGGTTGTATGCCAGGCCCATGGGATGGTGCCCGACTGCGGCGGAGGCGGCAAGCTTCCCGGTCTCCAGCGAGAATGCGTATACTGTGTTTTCCGTGAAAGATGATACCGCCACCCATGGCCCGGTGTCTTTTCCGTCGGCCGTAGAGGAGACGGGATTGTATTTCGGGTATGCAACCGGCGGCATTCCGGCAATGGCCTTGTAGAACTGCAGGTCGGCAGGCTCCTGGGTGCGCGCGGCGTCCTGCTCGGAGAATCCGAGCGCCCGCAGTAGAGCCAGCGCGTATAGGCGCCCGCCTTCCATATTGGGATGCCATTGGTTCGCCATCGTCGTTTTACGGTCGATGCCGGCGCGGGTGAAGGCGCCGAAGACGTCCGCGCACGGACAGTCCATCTCATTCGCAAGACCAATAATCGCGCCGGATTCCAACGCCATAGTTGCGTCGAACCCCCTAGCGCGGTCGGGGGTGTGGAAATATTTGCCGTCGGGATCCGGACCGGGCGTCATGCCGGACGGGGTAGCGCACAACACCTTGATGCCGGAGCCCTTGAGCCGAGTGATGATCTCCCGGTAGTTTTTGATGAATTCGTCGGGTGCGATGTGGACTGCGTCGTTGACGCCGAAGGCGATGACCGCCCACTGCGGCCTGAGGGCGATCACGTCCAGATCGAGGCGCTCAAGGCCTTCCATTGTCCGGTTGAGGGCGATTCCGGAATTGACTACGGTGAACGATTCGCCGGGATATGCCTTCTGAAGAAGCCGGACGAAATGCCGCGCATAGAACCCTTCGTCCGTGATGGAGTCGCCCAGGAGGACTATCGTGTCGCCGCCTTTAAGCAGGAGTTTCCGGTCATCCTTGCGGGCTGGGGACTGCGGCCCGGAATCCGCCGGGACTTCCTCGACGCGGACGGCGTCTATCTTCACATTGTGGCCTACGAGCTTCTCGGTGACGCGGTTCATGTCGCGCATCCGCTGGTCGGGATGGAAGCGGAACTCGAGCGTGTGCTTGCCTGCGGCGAGTTTGAAAGGACCCTGCTCATGGCAGACGTGAGGATTTTCATCGGGAGCAACTACCCGCCTCGACAAGACCGGAACCGGCTCGCCGCCGTCAATCGCCATCGAATATCTCGAGTAGTTCCTGCTTCCGGATCCCGGACCTTGGATTACAACACGGTAGAGGCCGTCCTTTGCCACATTGAACTCATACGCCGCGTGGAAGAACGGCTCCCCGGCCGGCGAAGGCTCGGCCGACTTGAACGTCAAAGCCTTTTTCGCGGCGCAGGCCGTCACGTTCGGTATATTCGACCTGGTCACATTCCCCAAATCCACTTCGACAGCTCCGCTGTCATCACATAAAATGCCTGATGAAGCGCACATGAACACTATGATCGACATATATGACGCCCTTTCAAAGATATTCATGACGGAAGTCCATCCTTCGCTTAACCCACTTTTGGAGAGGCGATTGCCCGATAATCTAGGCAGCATTGACAGATATTTCCAAGATATTAGCGATAAAAATCGGCGGGTATGGACTATTTTCATGCTGGCTGTATAGTGAAAACAGAACGCAAATTAGAGGGGAATAAGGGAAAAAAGTTTAGTCGCATTAGTGAGAATAGAAGCTCAAAAGCTCCACATCCTCGACGCGGGCGAAGACGTCCTCGCAAAATGGGTTGCGGACAACCGCGAGCCTAAGTTCCGCGCGAAGCAGATACGCGAATGGATTTTCAATCGGCTCGAACTGCGTCCTGAAAAAATGAGCAGCCTGCCGGCTCCGCTCAGAACCAAGCTCGCGGAGGCGTTCGTCTTCATGTCCTCGTCGGTGCTGGAGGCTCAGGAATCGGACGGCACAAGCAAGCTCCTCGTCGGGCTTGCGGACTCCAGCAGGGTCGAATGCGTGATAATCCCCTCTCAGGACCGCACCGCCTTCTGCCTCAGCACGCAGGTCGGGTGCCCGGTGCGGTGCCGCTTCTGCGCCAGCGGTGCGGAGGGCTTCGTCCGCAACCTGGAGTACTACGAGATACTCGAGCAGTTCTACCACTGCTGCAATTCCTCCGACGGCAGGCCGGACAACATAGTGTTCATGGGCGTCGGCGAGCCGCTTGCGAACTTCGCAAACTTCATGAGGGCGGTCAGGACGCTCTGCTCGCCGGACGGCATCGGAATGTCCCCGAGGAAGATCACTGTCTCCACCAGCGGATTCGTCCCTGCGATGAGGAAACTTGCTGCCGAGGATCTGAGCCTGAACCTCGCCGTCTCGCTCCACGCCCCCGACGACGAGACCAGGCGGAAACTTATTCCCGACAAGTTCCGTTGGCCCGTCGAGGAAATCGCCAGGGAATGCATCCACTACTTGAAGACGACTGGGAGGATCGTGACGCTTGAATATGTCCTTATCGCCGGAATAAACGACTCATTGAGCCACGCACGCAGGCTTGCGGAATTCGCAAGACGATGCAGGGCCAAGGTCAACCTCATCGCCTACAACGAATCCGGTTCCGCCGGATTCAAGGCACCCACGTCCGCCTCGTTGAACAAGTTCAAGCAGGCCGTCGCCGACGGCGGCGCCGCATGCACATGCCGCGCAAGCAGGGGCGGCGGCATCAACGCCGCCTGCGGCCAGCTGCGCTCAGGCCGCGCCTGAACTTTCAGATTTTATAATCGGTATGAATGCTTGCTATGTAGGATATGGAACGGGGCGTCCCACACAGGCATGCCGTCAACCCATAAAATCTGAATTGAAAATCCGCCTTGCGTCAGGAATTTTCCTCCGGTATTATGCCCACAACTTTTATTTTTGACGGGAGGCAGATATAATACTATTCAAGCGCAAGGATTGTTTTTTAAATGCAACTGCGGAGTGAAATCAGTTTTTTGTAAAATGGATGGTAAGTCATGAAGGATATGATCAAAAAGCTTCTGGTCGAACTTGGGGAGGATCCGAAGCGCGAAGGATTGCGGGACACGCCGCGGCGCGTCGAGGAGAGCCTGCGTTTCCTCACGCAGGGCTACCGTCAGGACGTCAAGAAGATCATCAATAACGCCGTCTTCGAGGACGACCAGTGCGACGACATGATCATTTTGAAGGACATCGAGTTCTACAGCCTCTGCGAGCACCACATGCTCCCTTTCTACGGCAAATGCCACATCGGCTACATCCCGGACGGCAGAATATTCGGTGTCAGCAAGCTCGCACGGCTCGTCGACTGCTTCGCGCGCCGCCTCCAAATCCAGGAACGGCTGACGCATCAGATCGCGAAGACCATCCTCGACGCGGTCAGGCCTGAGGGTGTCGGCGTCGTCATGGAGGCCGAGCACATGTGCATGACCATGCGAGGCGTCGAGAAGCAGGAGTCGCTCATGGTCACTTCCGCCATGCTCGGCAGCTTCCGCAAGGAGGCCGCCACCCGGAACGAATTCCTCCGCCTCATCGGGAAATGATTTTTAGCCAAAAAAGCACAGATTTTATTATTTGTGCTTCTTGTAATAATATCCGTCATCTTCTTGTTTTTCTGCACTTTCTTCATGCTGCCGCCTCGATAAGTTCCTCTATGTCGGCAGCTGAAGCATACTTAAAGACGGAATTCCCGTTCATCCGGCGCTTGTTGCGGACTGCTTCGTAGCGGATCCGGCCGCCGCTCAGTATTTCGCCGGGGAAGCGTCCGGCGCCGCACTTCCGGATCTGGCGCCTGCCAAGAAGGCGCATCACCGCGGAACCGTATCCTGTCGAGACATCTGATTGCGCCGAACACCTTTTTCTAGACTCCGGCCGGTTCGATGCAGCAGCCCTTTGCTTCGAGGAGGTACTGGACTCCGTTTTCGCCGGCGAGGTGGCCGGCGCCGACCGCGGCGAATACGCTTTCCCGGTGCATGCGTTCGAAAAGCCTGTCGCAGAAGATTTGGTTCCTGGCCGA
This sequence comes from uncultured Victivallaceae bacterium, assembly GCA_964636325.1. Lineage (GTDB taxonomy): Bacteria > Verrucomicrobiota > Lentisphaeria > Victivallales > GWF2-50-93 > CAZWRV01. Next base: position 73,369 of record CAZWRV010000010.1, read on the forward strand.
GAGGAGTCTTTCCAGATATTTCTCCCTCAGATCCTCGGAGATGGAGCTTTGCCTGCCGAGGAAGCGCCGCATCATGGAGGGGATGTCATTCCGCATATAGTCTTCCAGGATAAGCCAGGTAGTCTTGTAGCCGTCCTCGGCCTCTGCGATGGCTTCCTTAAGAAGCGCGATCTGCTCGGGGATTGTGAACGACTCTAGCGTTCCGATCTGTTCCCGCGGGGTTTCGAGTCCGCGGACAGGCTTGCGGAGAAGCTTGGCCTTCCGGTAGAGGATCGTGTCGAGAGTGATGTCGTAATCCCTTTTCGGATATGAGATGAGCAGGAGGGCGGCCCAGGGTCTGCATCTGTCGAGGAAGTTTTCAGGAATCGGAACATCGAAGGATGCGGCGGCGGCGGCCAGCCTCGAGAAGAGTTCTGCTCCGATGACATCGCTCAGCGTCTCCCCATCCGGCAGACTCATGCCTCCCGAGAGTTCTGCCCTGTTTTGCGCGTCCGGCTCCATCTCGCAGCAGAATGCGTCGCATGAGTCAATGGCGTCCAAGACGGCCCGGGGTATCTCCTCGAACCTTCTGTCGGGGATGTGTATCGTCCCGAAAAGCCAGGAGGCTTTTCCTCCGAAGCCGACCTTCCAGAACAGCGGGTCGGAGTCGGCCCTTCCCTGTTCATCATATTCCATAATTTTCACCTGAGGCATCAATCCGGATTTTCCCGACTCGCTTGCCATGAGCATGCAAAGAGCGATTGGAATTGTTCCTGTCACCTGTCAGTGGCGCGCGCCGGAAATCCGAATATGAATTCAGCGAAAGTTTGCTGAATTCATACGGTATTGGAGCTTGTTTTTGCCATAGTTAAAGCTAGATTTTAAGTTTTCCAAATCCAGACATCCTGATCCGTGGAAAATTAAAATGCGGTGAAATACCCGACCCCCCCCCGGAAGGTATTTCAGTTCAGATTTCCGGTGTCACGGCCTGGAAAGCCGCATGGGCATTTCCCAGCCGTTTTTGGGTTTTTCATAGTGGGCGGACCAGGAAATCTGAAATTAATTCACGGTGCAGACGCCATGGGCCGGACTATGAAGGATTTCAAGAAGCTCGAGGAGATGAACAGCAGGTTCGTCCTGCAGACCTACGCCTATTCGCCGAAGATCATGTTTGTGAAGGGGCGCGGGGTGCACCTTACCGATTCGGCGGGGAGGAAGTATCTGGACTTCGCCTCGGGCATAAGCGTATGCAACCTCGGGCACTGCCATCCCGCCGTGACGAAGGCGATAAAGAAACAATGCTCGCGGCTGGTTCACGTCTCCAACCTATATTTGAACGACAGGCAGCCGGAGCTGGCGGCGAAGCTGGTGGCGCGCGGATTCGACGGCGCGGCCTTCTTCTGCAACAGCGGCGCCGAGGCCAACGAGGGGCTGATAAAGCTCGCCAGGAAATGGGGTTCGGCGTCCGGCAGATATGAGATAATCGCCATGGAGGACTCATTCCACGGCAGGACGCTCGCGACTCTCGCCGCGACGGGACGTTCGAAATACAGGGATGGATTCCAGCCGGACGTGCCGGGCTTCGTGCACGTGCCGTTCAACGACTTTGACGCGCTGGCTTCAAAGATAGGGCCGAAGACATGCGCGGTCATCCTCGAACCTGTCCAGGGCGAAGGGGGCGTGATACCGGCGAACCAGGAATATCTCGCGAAGGTCCGGCGGCTCTGCGACGAGAAGGACATCCTACTCCTATTCGACGAGGTGCAGTGCGGAATGGGACGGACAGGGACTTTCTACGCTTGGCAGGGCTACGGCGTCGAACCGGACGCGTTCTCGCTTGCCAAGGCACTGGGGAACGGCTTCCCTATCGGCGCTTTCGTGGTCCGGCGCAAGCTTGAGAAGGTGCTCACGGCAGGCACGCACGCGAGCACCTTCGGCGGGACGGCGCTGGCATGCGCCGCGGCATCAGCGGTGCTGGACGTATTCGACGAGGAGGGGATACTGGACAACTGTGCAAAACAGGGCAGGTACCTGAAGGAAAAGATGCTCGATCTGGCCTCCCGCTTCAAATGCATCAGGGAGGTCAGGGGCAAGGGCCTGATGATCGGGCTGGTTCTCGACGTGCCTGCAGGGGATGTCAGAAAGGCGGCCGGCTGCGAAGGGCTCCTCGTGCTCACAGCCGGGGAGAACGTCCTGAGGCTGCTTCCGCCCCTCATTGTAAAGGCAAAGCACATCGACAGGGCGGCCGCGATACTGGAGAAATGTCTTAAGGGCAACGGAGGCTGAAGCATGCAGAAGGATCTATTGACTGTAGAGGAGATTTCGCGGCAGGACCTCTCGCGCATTTTCAGGCTCGCCTCGAAGATGAAGGAGCAGCGGTCCTCGTTCCGCAAGAAGCCTCTCGCCGGCAAGAGCGTCGGCATGATCTTCTCCAAGTCCTCGACAAGGACGCGCGTGTCCTTCGAGGTCGGCATCAGGGAGCTCGGCGGCTTCAGCATCTTCCTGGACCAGAACGACCTGCAGCTCGGCCGCGGCGAGACTATCCATGACACGGCGATGGTCCTGAGCAGGTATCTCCACGCGGTGGTCATCCGGACCTTCAAACACGAGGACGTGATGGACTTCGCGAAGTTCGCGAACATACCCGTGATCAACGCGCTCACCGACAGGTTCCATCCGTGCCAAATCCTCACAGACCTCTTCACGATATACGAATACAGCGAGAGGCTCGAAGGCATAAAGGTGGCCTACCTGGGCGACTGCGCCAACAACACGTCCAACTCGCTCATCCTGGCCGCCAAGCTGGCCGGCATCGAGCTGAGGCTGTCGTCGCCCGAGCTCTACAAGCCCGAGAAGTCCATCATGGATAACGACAGCATCGGAAGCGGCAGCGTAACCTGGACTCCCGACCCCGTCAAGGCCGTCGAGGACGCCGACTATATATACACCGACGTGTGGGTCAGCATGGGCTTCGAAAAGGAGACCAAGCACAGGCTGGTCTCGCTGCGGCCATACCAGGTCAACTCCAAGATCGTCGCCGCCGCAGGCCCGGGCGTGCGGATTATGCACTGCCTCCCGGCGCGCAGGGGCGAAGAAATCACGGACGAAGTCCTGGACAGCCACAACTCCATCGTCTTCGACCAGGCCGAGAACCGCCTTCATGTCCAGAAGGCTATCCTAACCCTCCTCCTCCAGGAATGACTTAGGGAAGGCGGAGCGCGATTCAGGAACCGGTGGACAGCAGCATGCGGCCGAGTATGACCATTAAATGAGCAAATTTTGGTGGAGTCCAGGTGTCAGTGTTCAGGTGTCAGGAGTATGAAAAAACTGTCATCTCTCGTTTTTTCTAATTTTGCTGAAACCTGACACCCGACACCTTGGATGCAAAACTTAGTTTTGCAATTACTTCAGCCAATAACTAATAACCAACAACCTCAATTAATATTGCAAAACTTGAGACAGGGGATTGAATGAGCGAAAACAAAGTGATCAGCAAGAAGGATTTGAAGGATTTGTTCATACGCCATCTGGTCAGGTCTCTCGCGAAGAGGCCGGACCGTGCCACGAACCTGGACCGCTACCAGGCGCTGGCGCTGGCGGTGCGCGACCTGATGGTCGAAAGATGGATACAGACCCAGGTCGTCTACGAGGACGTGGTGCCGCGGTGCATATGCTACATATCTCTCGAATACATGATGGGGCGCGCGCTTGGCAACACGATGATCAACCTCGGCATCTACAAGACCGCCGAGGAGATGGTAAAGGATCTCGGGTTCGACATCGGGGAGTTCGAGGACATGGAGATTGACGCGGGGCTGGGCAACGGCGGCCTAGGGAGGCTCGCCGCCTGCTACCTGGACTCGATGGCGACGATGGATCTGCCGGCGCTCGGCTACGGCATCCGCTACGACTACGGGATTTTCCGCCAGAGGATCGAGGAGGGCTACCAGATCGAGGAGCCCGACAGCTGGCTGCGCCAGGGCAACCCATGGGAGGTTCGCCGTCCCGACAGGGCCCGCATCGTGCAGTTCTACGGACGGACCGTCAAGGGCCGCAGCGGCAGGAAGTTCCAGAAGGACTGGGTCGACACGCAGAAGGTGCAGGCCATGCCCTTCGACACGCCCATCCCCGGCTACGGGACCAACAACGTGAACACCCTCAGGCTGTGGACTGCAAGGTCTCTCTACGAGATCAACCTGAGCAGCTTCAACAGCGGCGACTACGTGAACGCCAACCTCGACGCCACGCTGACAGAGAACATAACCAAGATCCTATATCCGAACGACAACAACTACGAGGGAAAGGAGCTGCGCCTCAAGCAGCAGTATTTCCTCGTGTCCGCCACCCTCCAGGACATCATACACAGGTTCAAGATGGGCGGCGGAAAGATAAGCAAGTTCGACGAGAAGATCGCCATACAGCTCAACGACACGCATCCGGCCCTCGCAATACCCGAGCTCATGAGGCTGCTCGTGGACGAGGAGGGGCTGGAGTGGGACGAGGCCTGGCAGATCTGCGTCAAGACCTTCGCCTACACCAACCATACCCTCATGAGCGAGGCACTGGAAAAATGGCCGATCCCCATGATGCAGAAGCTGCTGCCCCGCCATGTCGAGATCATCTACGACATCAACGAGCAGTTCCTCCGCAGGATAGCCAACAAGTATCCCGGCGACCTGGAACGACTCGGCCGCATGTCAATCATCGAGGAGGGCGACGGCAAGCAGGCCAGGATGGCGTATCTGGCCGTCGTCGGCAGCGGCAGGATCAACGGTGTCGCCGAACTGCACACCGAACTTCTCAAGAAGGGCCTATTCAAGGACTTCTACGACTACTACCCATACAAGTTCGTCAATGTCACCAACGGGATCACCCCGAGGCGCTGGCTGCTCCAGGCCAACCCGGAACTCGCCGCCCTCGTAACCTCGCAGATCGGCGGTGGATGGATCAAGAACCTGGACGAGCTCAAGAAGATACAGGCCCTATGTGACGACGAGGCATTCCAGAGGAAGGCCGACAAGATAAAGCTGGAAAACAAGGCCCGCCTCGCCGCATACGTCAAGGAAAGCCTCGGCGTGAAGCTGGATCCCGCCTCCATATTCGACGTGCAGGTCAAGAGGCTCCACGAATACAAGCGGCAGCTCCTCAACATCCTGCATATCATAGCATTGTACATGGATCTCAAGCAGGGCCAGTCGTCCTCGAAGGTTCCCCCTAGGACATTCATATTCGGCGCGAAGGCCGCACCCGGATACTACATGGCGAAGATGATCATCAAGCTCATCAATTCCGTAGCGGACGTCATCAACAGCGACGAGGACATAGACAACAGGCTTAAGGTCGTCTTCATCCCCAACTACGGGGTCTCGCTCGCCGAAAAGATAATTCCGGCCGCGGACGTGTCAGAGCAGATCTCACTTGCGGGGACGGAGGCGTCCGGAACGGGCAACATGAAGTTCGCGCTCAACGGCGCGCTGACCATCGGTACCATGGACGGCGCCAACATCGAGATTTGCGACGCCGTGGGAGAGGACAACATATTCATCTTCGGAATGCGCGTCGACGAGGTCAACGCCCTCCGGGCGCGCGGTTACAGGCCGGACGACTTCCTCGACAAGATACCGGCCCTCAAACGAGCCATCGAACTCATCAAGTGCGGATTCTTCGCCCCGGACACCCCGGCACTCTTCAATCCGATAATAGAAAGCATGAAGACCGACTACTACATGTGCTGCGCCGATTTCGAGTCGTATTGTCTCCGGCAGAAGGACGTGGAGAAGACTTTCGTGGACCGCAAGGCATGGATGAGGAAGTCCATCATCAACATCGCAAACATGGGCAGGTTTTCCAGCGACAGGGCGATCGGCGAATACGCATCTAAAATTTGGAAGCTCAAGCCGCTCCCGGTCAACGGCCACGGCAACGGAGTCACATGGAACTGAACAAGATGAACAACTCCGACACACCACCAAGGAAGAAGATAATATACCTGAGCGGGCCGATCATGGACGAGCACGAGGGCGCGGCCAGGGCCTGGCGAGAAGAGGCCGCAAGGCTTCTCAGGCCCGGCTTCAGGCTCCTCGACCCGATGCGCCGCAAGTTCAAGGACAGGGAGGTAGACAGCGCCAACGAGATCGTGGAGTTCGACCTCCAGGACGTCCGCGACGCCGACATCATCCTCGTCAACTATTCCAAGGCCAGCATCGGCACCAGCATGGAGATATTCTACGCCTCATACGACCTGGGGAAGTTCGTCGTCGCATTCTCCCCCTTCACGTTCAAGGACTGCAGCCCGTGGATGGTCCGCTTCTGCACCAAGATCCTCCCCTCCCTCGAGGACGCTTGCGAATACATCAAGACCCATTTCGGCGGCCCGGACGAGAGATAGACGGCAATTATCAATGATCAATTAACAATCTTCAATGGGATGAGGTTCGAGTATCGGCAGTTCGAAATTTCCTGTTGCACATCGGATATGCGATTTTTCCCAATAGGGCCAATTTCAAGATGCGGTTGAGCACGGCTCAACCCTCCGCAGTTTGTTCATCTTCAGTGCGCGGAGGGCGAAGCCGGGCTGAGCCGCATTCTGAGTTTAAATTATCTCAAAGGACTGACTTATGGATAAGGCTGTCGTCAAAGTAAAGATGCTCGAAGGGACGGACGATCTCAGGCCGGCGAAGGCGCACCACGACGACGCGGCCTTCGACCTCCGCGCCCGCGTAGACATGGATCTCAGCCCCGGCGAGCCGCACCTGGTTCCGACCGGCGTCTTCATGGAGCTCCCTATCGGCTACGAGGCGCAGGTGCGCCCGCGCAGCGGCCTCGCACTCAAGCACGCGCTCACCGTCCTCAACTCCCCGGGCACCATCGACGCAGGTTACCGCGGCGAAGTGTCCGTCATCCTCCTCAACGCCGGCAAAAGCCCGTATTCCGTCAAGAGGGGCGACCGTATCGCGCAGATGGTCATCAGCAAACTGCCCGACGTCGACATGGTCTTCACCGACTCCCTCGCCGAATCCAAGCGCGGAACCGGGGGGTTCGGAAGCACAGGGAAGAAGTGAGTAACGAAAGCGCCACCCCTGGGAGCGCCGAGCACCAGCTCGGCTATATATGCTCCTTTATGCTGAAAATTTTCAGCCTAAAGGAGTATACCTTCCCGATAAGCGCGGCGAGTCCATGCAGATAATCGAGGAGGCAGTACGCCTTCACGATGTCGAGTTTGAACTCCGTATCGGGAACAGGAAGCCTCGCGAAGCATATCTTGCGCCCTACAGGAAAAGGCTTGAATGCGCCGTCTCCGGGAACTATCTGCGTATTCGCATTCCGGAACTTGACGGCTATGCCGTGGCCGTGGTGGAGTTCTGAGCGTCCCATCATTGAATTTTCGACGAACTCTGATACTTTGACGCGCTGACACTCTGACACTTTACTTACGGCTCCGCCGGACAGGAGATACCATGAAGAACAGCTACAGATGGAAGGAGATGAGGGAGAAGAAGGCCTTTCTGGCGCTCGAGGACGGGACTGTGCTGCGCGGATATTCCGTGGGCGCGCCCGTCGACAGGGAGGGCGAGGTCGTATTCAACACGGGAATGGCCGGCTACCAGGAAATCCTGAGCGATCCGTCATACGCCGGACAGTTCGTGACCATGACATATCCTGAGATCGGGAGCTACGGCGTGAACGTGGAGGACATGGAGTCGCGCCAGCTTTTCCTAAACGGATTCATAATCCACGAACCCAACGAGGAAAGCTGCTGGCGTTCGACCGAGCCTCTTCTGTCGATGCTCAAGAAGGCGCACATCCCGTGCATCGCCGGGATAGACACGCGCGCACTGACCAGCAAGCTGAGGAACACCGGCACCTTGAAAGGGTTCATGTGCTGCACCGGCAGGCTCGAACCCGCCAAGGCGGTTGCAAGGGCGAAGTCGTGGGAAGGCCTGGACAACCAGGACTACGCCGCCAAGGTCTCCTGCAGGAAGCCATACAAGTGGGATCCGGACGGCAAGCTGTCCTCCTCATGGGGCATAGCCGACAAGCTGCCGCCGCTCAAGTTCAAGGTCGCCGCATACGACTTCGGCATCAAATGGAACATTCTGAGGTCCATGCGCCTGCACGGGATGGACGTGAAGGTCTATCCCGCCAAGACCAAACCTCAGGATATCCTGAAGACTAAGCCGGACGGCGTCTTCTTCTCCAACGGGCCCGCGGATCCGGCGGCTGTCTCATACGCCATCGACGCCGCCAAAAAATTGATCGGCAAGGTTCCGGTGATGGGCATCTGCCTCGGACACCAGCTGCTCGGGATAGCATGCGGCGGCAGGACATACAGGCTGAAGTTCGGCCACCACGGCTGCAACCACCCCGTCAAGAATCTGGAGACGGGCAAAATCGAAATCACCTCCCAGAACCACAACTTCGCCGTGGCTGAAAAAGACATGCCCTCCTGCCTTGAGGTAACTCACGTCAACCTCAACGACATGACCGTCGAAGGCTTCAGGCACAGATCCGAGCCGATGTTCGCGGTGCAGTACCACCCCGAGGCGGCCCCCGGCCCGCACGACCCCTTCTACCTCTTCGGCAGTTTCAAGGAGCTGATGTCGCGCTGATGGAAACATGAAACTGTCTTTCAAATGCACTCCCTGCGCGCACTTCTGAATTCCTGCCCGTCTCTTCCGATAGCCTGCGGGGTGCTGTCGGGGATATTGCCGTATGCGACCGCCCCCGGCGGTTTCAGATGGCAGCCTCTCATGTTCACCGCCGCCGGGCTGAGCTTCCTGGCATTCTTTTCCCGAAAGGATGCGCTGAAATTCGCCGCAGGAGCCATTCTCTCCTGGCTGCTTACGCTTCACTGCCTTAACCCCTCCGCTGCGAATTTCGCGGCGATGATTCCGGGCTCCGCCTGCGGCGCTGAGATCGAGGCGGTCGTACGGGACGCAGGCTGCGCCGACGAGAAGCTCCTCTGGCTGGCGCCTCCCGCGGGGGTCATGGCGGAAGTCTCAAGGATGCGGTATGCGGACTCGAGCACTTGGATGGACGTCTCCGGCAGGACCATCTTATTCCTGCCCAGGGGCGCGCCGCATCCGTCATACGGGCGCAAGTTCAGTATGGAAGGCGCCTTCATGGAACCCGACACGGCTCTTTTCCCCGGCGACTTCAACTACAGAAACTATCTGCTCGCCAACGGTATACGCATGATATTCAGGGCGGAGAAATGCGAGGCCGCCGGAACCTCTCCCGGCCCTGTAGGCCATGCACTCCGCATCAGGGATTTCCTTCTCGGGAAGATGACGGAATATGTATCGGACGACGGCAACAAGGCGCTCCTTGCCGGCATATTCTTCGGATGCAGGCAGGGTTCGGGAGGTGAAAACCGCCGGATATTCCTGCTCAGCGGGACGATACACATAATGGCGGTCAGCGGCTTCAACATAGGGATGCTCGCGGTGCTCTTCTTCTGGCTCCTGCGATGGATGCCGTTCACCTCCAGGCACCTGGCGGTTCCGTTCCTGCTCATGGCGTATGTGGTGATGACAGGAATGCAGCCGTCGGCGGTCAGGGCGCTGATGATGATCGGAATATGGTCGTTCCAAAGGGCCTTCTTCTACCATACGTCGCCTCTCAACGCGGTCTTCCTGGCGGCCTCGCTGATCATGCTATGGAACCCCATGGCGGTTCTCGACTCGGGCTTCCAGTTCTCGTTCATCGTCACCGGCTTCCTCATAGTCTCATGGAGGAACGCGCTTGAGTGGCTTGGCTTCTTCGCGGAGAGGACACGATGGGTTCCATGGAAATGCCTCTCCACTCAGGAGATACTGAAGCTCAAGCTGTCGCGGCTCTTCCTTTCAGCACTCTTCACGACCGTATGCGCTTGGCTGGCCAGCGCCGGCCTGAGCCTTTACAACCAGGGGATATTCATCCCGGAGGCGCTGCTGAGCAACTTCGCCATCGTTCCGTCGGTGTGGATGATATTCACGCTTGCGATGGCGGACGCGCTGCTGTTCTGGCTGCCGTGGATATCTCCGCTGCTCGGATCTATGATGGAGCTTCTGCTGTCGTTCACAAAGGAGGCCTGCGTCCTGACAGCCGGACTTGACACACGCAAGTTCCTCCCCCAGCCGGGTGTTATCAGCGTACTGCTGTTCTACGCTTCCCTGGCGGCCGCGGCCGGCGCCAGAAGCATGCGTGTTTTAACGGCCTCCGTCATCCTGCTCGGAGCGGTGATCTGCTCATGGTATTTGCAGACGGCGTTCCGAAAACCTTCCGTGGCCGTGGTCTACGGCGGCGACGCCGGAATCCCATGCATCGCCATATATCCCCCCAGCGGTGGTGCGGCCGCCGTCGCAAACATCCCGTCCAAGGCCGCCGCCCGCGCCGTCGTCAACAGCGCCCTGAGAAGAGGCATAGCCGAGGTAGGGACACTTGCGATCGCCGGAGCATCGAAGGAATACTGCGCCGGCGCGCCAGCCCTCTTTTCAGGGCTCGAAACGAGGATGCTGCTGTTGCCCGAATCATATAGGAGAAGCGCGTCATGCCGCCGGACGGCGGATCTTGCCTTCGAGGAGTCCTGTGAGACTCGGCTGATTCCGCAGAAGTCCGACGGCACATATGCCACGCCTGAATACGCCTGCGGAGCTTCCGTGGCGTCCAAGCCCGGCTGCTTTTCAATCTCATACAAGAAACACAGCTTTGCGGCGTCGGTAAAATGTAACACGGAAAGTTCCGGGATATGCAATATCGAAATTGAAAGTCCGGGAAGCGCGAATATCAGTATTGAACTTAAGCCCTCGAACAGAATGCTCTTCAAGGAAGTCGGCCTGGGGGGGCGCTGAAGAGTAAACATTCAGTGAAAGGGCGCAGTTCACTGAATATTTACCTGGGCTCCACCTATGAGGCCGTGAACGTCTGGATATTCTGCGTCGTATGGCCGCTGTTCACAGTAATGCCCGTCGGAATAATCGCATGGCAGTTTTTCGTAATTCGGAAGCTGAGGAGCAAGGGCTAAAAAAAGACCGGATACTTCCTGATCCAGCCCTTGCAGTCACTGTCTGAACAAGCTGCGGAGCAATCAGCCCGACAGTATCCTTGCGAGCAGCACTATGACCAGCCCGCAAAACAGCAGGCTGATCACCTTCGATAAACCAGACTTCCGCCTGGCCATGTCGTCCGTCTTCAACCCCGTCACGAACTCGCCGAAGAACGGCCAGGCCGAGGCCAGCAGCAGTATGAACACGGGCAGCGAAGCCCACGAGTCGCAGGCGATCAGCGCCCAGACAAGCAGTCCGAGCGCAACAACGGCATACGCGGCTCAGGATGTCTGAAATTTCCGTTACGAATCCAGGACTTCCCGGACTTTGGCGTGGAGGGATTCGGCGGTGAAAGGTTTCTGGAGGAAGTGGGTTCCTGCCTCCATTATTCCGCGCTGGGCGATGAGATCCCTTTCGTAGCCTGACATGAAGAGTATCTTGATGCGGGGTCTTTTTGCGCGGATCCGCTCATAAAGTTCTCTGCCGCTGATCAAAGGCATGATGACGTCCGTGATGAGCATGTCGACATGCTCCGACGACTTTTCGAAGAACTGAAGACATTCCTCCGGCCTTGCGAAGCAGATGACCTTGAACTTGAGGTTTTCAAGGATGAGCTTTGCGATGTTCATCACCATCTCGTTGTCCTCGACTATGGCGATGGTTTCTCCGCCGGAGTCCGGCCTTGGTGCGGGAGCGGGCTGCGCGGCCGGAACCTTCTCTACCTGCTGAGTCGCCGGGAAATATATCTTGAAGGAGCTTCCCTTGCCTAGCTCGGAGAAGACCTTGATCTGTCCGGCATGCTGTTTGACGATGCCGTAGACTGTCGAAAGGCCGAGGCCGGTGCCCTTGCCGATCGCCTTCGTCGTGAAGAATGGTTCGAAGATGTGGTCCATGACCGCCTTGTCCATGCCGTGGCCTGTGTCTGAGACCGTCATGCAAGTATAGTCGCCCGGCACCAGGTCCTGGAAGTCTGCGGAGTCCTTGTCCTCCAGCCTTGTGTTTTCCAGCGTGAATTTCAGCGTGCCGCCATTCGGCATTGCGTCCTGTGCATTTATTGCGAGGTTGATGACGATCTGCTCGATCTGGCCGATGTCGGCCTTGACGGGCCTGATGCCGTCGGGCAGGTCGAACTCGATCCTGATGTCCTCCCTGATGGTGCGCTTTATTATCTTGGAGATTTTCTTGATGACGTCCTTGAGATTTACGGTCTTGAGATCGAGCATCTGCTTTCTTCCGAACGCGAGGAGCTGGCGCGTGAGATCCTTGGCGCTTTCGGCGGCGCTCTTCATCTGCTCTATCTGTGCGCGGCGCGGATCGTCCTGGGGCAGGTCCATGCGGAGTATGTCGGCGTAGCCGAGGATGGGGGTGAGGAGGTTGTTGAAGTCGTGTGCGATTCCGCCTGCGAGCCTTCCGACCGACTCCATCTTCTGAGCCTGATGGAGCTGCTCTTCGAGCCTGAGGCGTTCCTCCTCGGAGAGCTTGCGTTCGGTTATGTCGCTGACGATGTGGACCGCGCCCCTGATACTGGTGTTTTCTCCGAGTATGGGATCCGCCTTTACTTGGAACCATCTTTCGCCTATCTTCAGTTCCTGCGATTCCTTCTGCCTTGTCGAGATCATCCTGAGGACGGGGCATTGCGGGACGGGCTCCTTCGTCCCGTGGACGATTTCCCAGCAGTGTTTCCCGGCGAGCTGCGAGGATTCCATGCCGGCGAAGGCGGCCATGGCCTTGTTGCATCGGACGATCCTGAATTCGCTGTCGAGGAGGCAGACGGCGTCGCTTACGGCGTCGAACGTGGAGGTCCATTCCTTTGCCGCCGCCTCGAGCGCCATTTCGGTCTTCCTTCTGCCGGTGATGTCGTTGAAGATGGTGGCGAACCTGCCCTTCTCGGGGGAGAAGGCCCTGATCTCGAAAAACTTGTTCAGCGGCGCGGAATATTGCTCGAAGAATACCGGTTCTTCCGAGAGGGCCACTTTGCCATACCGTTCAATCCATGATTCCTCCAGATCCGGAATAAGTTCCTTGGCGGTCCTTCCGATTACGTTTTTTGATTTCATCCCGGTGAGCTGTTCAAACGCTTCGTTGACCGCCAGGAAACGGTAGTCGACGGGCGTCCCCTTCTCGTCGCAGATGATCTCGTGAAGTGCGAAGCCGCTCATCATCTCATGAAAGAGCTGGCGATACTGGCTCTGCCCTTCGGCGAGGGTCTTGTGGATGTGGGAAGACGCTAGGAGCGCAACGACGATTGCGGCGAGCAGGCCTATGAAGAGGGCGTGATACGGAGCCATGGAGGCGTTCATTGACAGGAAATGGCGTGTGGGGCATACCGTAAGCATCCATTCGCGTCCGCCGAACGGAATCTTATGTGTCAACGCCATGCCTCTTGAGATCGTGCTGTTGTTGATCGAGGAGTAAAGGACTTTCATCTCTTCGCCTCGTTTGCCGAGGTCGGCGAGTTCAACCGCCATCTCGTTCCAGTCTGCCGTGCTGACCAGGCGCGAGAATATGTCCTTGAATATGAATGTTCCGGCCGCATATCCCTGAAGGGCCGAGACGCGGTCCGCAGCCGTCTCCATCGGGCGATCCTTAGTATATACCGGCTGGAGAAACATGAACCCGCCTGAAGAAGGCTTTTCCTGGGGGATGCGGGCTCCGATTACGGCCGTCTGCCGCCCGTTTGTGGCCGCCTCGGCCAGGGCGGCCTTGATCTTGTCGTCGGAGGCGAGGTCGTATCCAGCCATGATCCCGTTGCCGGCGGCGGGTTCGAAATAGAAGACGGGATAATACTCGTCCTGCCGAGGGGAAGGCGCGAGGGTTCCGCCGTCGGCCAGGCAGGTGAAACGGCAGGGGGTGCCCAAGTCTTCCGAAAGCTCCTTCTCATATTTCTCCCTGGCGTCGTCGGCCACGCGCGGAATCCATATGATGTTCTGGATGCTGTTGTTGTCCGTCAGTATGCTGGACGTGAAGGTTCGGAACTCGCTTCTGGAGACGAACTGGCTTGAGTCGAAGAAGCTGACGAGCGATCTGACGTCGTTTTCCATGTTGCTGAGTTCCTTTTCGAGAGCGAGCTTGAGCGGTATTGCCTCCATCCTTTCGAAGCTTTGCATCTGCTGGATATGCCCGATTTTCCTGGCTATGTGGAAAAGTATAAGCGACATGGCAATCCCTACGACGGTGATAAGGGCGACGACGGCGGTATGTCTTCTTGTCCATCCGATGCCTCCGATTCCGCCGCGCGGCTTCAGCCTTTGCTGCATTAGATGGAAGAACGCCGTAAGCATGACGGCGACGATGAAAAAGAAGATCATCGCCATGGATATTTCCCGTGCGGCCTGGGTTGTAATGTCGCGCCTGCAGGTTGTCGAGAGCGTGAACAGCGGACTCCCGTCCAGATCCAGGGCGGTCCAACTGACCTTGAAAAGCGAGCCGCCGATGTCTTCGACGAGGTATTTCTGATCTATGAAGATGCGGTTACCCCGGGCGCTTTCGGTTCCGTCGTCCGGACTGGTGGTGGAAAAGGCCAGGTCGGCCGTTCCAGTCTTATAGGATATTTCGTCTATGAGCTGTTTGTCCACGAGCCTGCCCATGAGGACTGCGCCGAGGATAGGCCCTTCGCCATTGGTGGTGAGGATGGGGTTCGATGAAACGATCAAAGGTCCGTGCTCCGTGGCGATTATCCCCGACACCTGGGACTGCGGCGCGGGCAGCCAGAGCATTTTTGTGAAGCCGCCTTGGACTTTTCCGGAGAGATCCTTGAAGTTGAGGCTCTTGGGAATGGCCGGGTCATAGCCATGAAAATGCAGAATGTCTCCTTGGATTTCGGCGATGCAAACGAAGCTGATGCGGTTGTTCTCGAGCATCGTGTCGCTGAAGTTGGACTTGATGAAGGCGGAGTTCCTGTCCTTCACGAATCCATATGCGTCGTCCCAGAGCCCCCAGTCGTGGCATATCGATGAAATCCTGGCCTTCTCGCTTTCGATTGCGGCGGCGCAGCGCGCCATAGGTTCGGTCGCTCGCCGCCGTTCGATCTCCTCGAAGGATCTGTAGACGGTGAGCCTCATTACGGCGAACGCCGCGGCGGAGACCGTCCCCAGCCAGGCAAACAAGAGGAGCATCCGGTAGATCAGACTGGCTCTGCCATGCATGACAGCCTCCGGGAGATAAGGATAGGATATGAGCTTCAGCCTTTGGAAATATATAGCCGCGCCGAGTTTTGTCAAACGGATTTATCGGGCGCCGGCGCCGTGGATTTTTTCGCGCCCTTGAGGAGTATGGAAGGTTTCTTCTCGATCTCAGCCTCTAGGAGCTTCAGGTCGGTCTTCAGGCTGGCGAAGTCCCTGTATCTGTTGTCCGGCTTGCGGGCTATCATCTTGTCGATGAGCGAGACGATCCTGTGGTGGCAGCCCTTGATCAGGCTCTTGACGCTGAGTATCCTGAACGAGCTGACATGCTTCGTGATGAGGTCGTTTATCTCGGACTCGGTGTAGTACGGCCTTCCCTTCAGCATGTGGAAGAGGATCATGCCCAGGCTGTATATTTCGCTGTATTCGCCCTCCGACGCGCCGACTATCCTTTCCGGCGGGACGTAGAACGGCGATCCTTCGAACTCGTCCGGGACGACCGTGCGGCTCAGCGCCTCCTCCTTAGGGATGCAGAGGCCGTAGTCGAACATCTTCACCATGCCCTTCTTCTCCAGCATGATGTTCTCCGGCTTGAGATCCCTGTAGAGGTATCCCTTCGAGCATATGTGCATCTCCGCCTCGACGATCTGCATGATGATCGATATCGCCCTCTTCTCGGAGATGTGCCCCTTCCTTCCGATGTAGTCGTCCAGCCTCTCCCCGTCGATGAACGGAGTGACGATGTAGTATTCGTTGCCTTCGCAGCCGTATTCGATGATGCTGAGGAGGTTGGGATGGTCCCCCACGACCGTCCCCACCCTGCCTTCCCTGAGGAGGCTTTCGGCATAGACGGAGTCCTTCTTCTTAGCCTTCTGCACGAGCTTGACGGCGAACTTCTCCTGCCTGCTGTCGATGTTGCGCGCCTTGAACACGTGGCCCACCCCGCCGCCGCCGATGGGTTTGTAGAGGACATAGTCCTTGATCCTGGCGGGGAAGAAGATTCTGGTGCCGCAGCGCGGGCATGGGCTCACTTCGAGGACGTGCGCGGGGTTGCTGAACTCCAGGAAGCAGAACGGACAGCGGACTACCCCGCGGGAATAGAATTTCAGGTCGGCTACTTTTATTTCGTCCATCTGCCGGGGCACACCTTTCCTTGTGTTAAAACGGCTTGAAAAATGACGATATTTCTTTTAAGAACATATACTCGCGGCGAAACCATTTCAATAGAGGCTGTTTCAAAATTGCCCTAGTCCAGCTTGGGCTTAACGGGATACTTGCCGGTGAAGCATGCGTGGCAGTAGTTCTTGGGATCCGAATTCCTGACGCATGACAGCATCCCGTCGAGCGAGAGGTATTCGAGGCTGTCCGCCCCGATCTTCCGGGCGATCTCCTTGACGGATGAGCTGTTTGCGATGAGCTCCTCGGCGCGGGGGAAGTCTATTCCGTAGAAGCAGGGCTGGATGTGCGGGGGGCAGCTTATGCGCATATGGACCTCCTTCGCGCCGTTCTCGCGGAGCGTCCTTACCCGCTCGGTGCTGGTGTTGCCCCTCACGATGCTGTCCTCGACGAGGCATATCCTTCTTCCCTCGATTGCCTCGCGGATCGGGTTGAGCTTGAGGTTCACCGCGGCCTTCCTGTCGGCCTGGCTGGGCCTTATGAAGGTCCTGCCCACGTAGTGGTTCCTCATTATGCCGAGCTCGAACGGGATGCCAGACGCCTCGGAATAGCCAAGGGCGGCATACATCCCGCTGTCGGGGACGGGGACGATGAGGTCAGCCTCCACGGGGTGCTCCTGGGCTAGCCTTTTGCCGAAGCTCTTCCTTGTCCCGAACACGCTTTCCCCGAAGACCCTGCTGTCGGGCCGCGCGAAGTAGATCAGCTCGAAGATGCAGTGCGCCTTCTTCGGCGAATATGATATGATGCGGCTCTGCGGCTCGCCGCCGGACGCGATCTGGACGATTTCGCCAGGCTCCACCTCGCGCTCGTATTTCGCGCCGACCATGTCGATGGCGCATGTCTCGGAGGCGAAGACGTAGGAGTCTCCCAGCCTGGCCATCGAAAGGGGCCTGAATCCGAACGGGTCGCGCGCCACTGCGAGGCCGGCCTCGCAGAGGGCCACGATGGAATAGGCTCCCTCGGCGTTCTTCAACGCGTATTCCAGAGCCTCCCACGGCTCGGTGCCCGGCTGGTGGTGCCTGGCGGCAATGTGCAGGAGTATCTCGGTGTCCATGTCCCCCTGGAAAATCGAACCCTTGTTCTTGAGGTGCCTGCGCCAGTGCTCGGCGTTCGACAGGGTTCCGTTGTGGGCGAGCGCAAGATACCATTTGTCGAAGTCGACGGCGAACGGCTGGGCGTTCGAGATGTCGGACTTACCGGCGGTGCTGTATCTGACATGGCCTATTGCGGTTGTACCCCGGGCCTCCCTGAGCTCCCTGGGAAGCTTCGGGAATACTTCCGCAACAAGCCCCATCCCCTTGTGCAGCGTGCACTTGCCGCCGCCCAGCACGAAGATACCGGCGCTCTCCTGGCCGCGGTGCTGCAGGGAGAAAAGGCCCAGCCTCGTTATCTCAGCTGCCTCCGGATGGTTCGCGACCGCAAATATGCCGCATGATTCCTTCAGCATGATAAACCTCGTATGGTTGTGGAAAGAGAAAGCTTTACGATAAGATGAAGCGGATGATTTTCAAGCCTCCCGCAAATTATTGCGCTCCGAGCTTGCAAGTGGCATCTGCAAATGTTAGAATTCGATGTTTTTCGAATCGGGTTTATTGCGGCATGACGGCGGCAGGCATACAGGCCAGGAACAGGATGATGCAAGGGAAAAAGGAAATTAAAGGAACAGCGGGCAAGGCAGGGCAGACCGACTTCTGCTCGAATTCCTTGCTGGACAACATGCCCTTCCCCTGCATTCTCGTGGGGGCGGGAGGGCTGATCAGGGCTTTCAACAGATCCGCTGCGGAGCTCTACAGGAGGATATCAAGGTGCGCTCTGAAATGTGATGCGCCAGCCGAGAACTTAATCCCCGCGGACAGCCGCGCGCAATTTAAAAAGCTTCTGGCCAAGGCTTTCGCCGGCGAACGGACAGAGGAGGAAATACAGGTAGGCAACAAAGGTAAGGCCCAGTATTACAAGAGGCAGTTCATGCCCGTCATAGCCGACGACGGCAGAGTCACCGGCGTATATGTCTGCCATTCGGAGATAACCGGGCAGAAGAGCTTCCAGAACAGGCTCATGACCGAAAGGAACCAGCTCCTTGCCATATTCGACAGCATAGACGAGCCCATCTACGTGGCCGATCCCAAAACCTACATGGTCCTATACGCCAACAACGCCGCTATCTCCGCCTTCGGAGAGATCATAAGCAAGAAGTGCTACAGGGCGTTGCAGAACCTGTCCAAGCCCTGCAGCTTCTGCACCAACAAGCTCATCTTCGGCAAATACAAGGGAGGCACCTACACCTGGGAATTCCAGAACAGGAAGAACAAACGGTGGTACCGCTGCATCGACAAGGCCATCACCTGGACCGACGGAAGCCTCGTCCGCTACGAGATGGCGGTGGACATAAGCGAGCTCAAGAAGGCGGAGGAGGGGCTGCGCCTCAGCAGGGAAAGATACCAGAAGCTGTTCGACAACATGAGCTTGTGCGTGGCCGTCTACGAGGCGGCGGACAACGGCAGGGATTTTATCATCAGGGAATTCAACAAGGCGGCCGCCAGGACCGAGAACGTCAGGGCCGCGGACATCGTCGGCAAAAACGTCCTCGAAGTCTTCCCCGGCATAAAGGAGATCGGTCTCCTGGACGTCTTCAGGAAGGTATGGCGGACCGGGGAGCCGGCCCACCACCCCTTGTCCTTGTACCGGGACGGGAGGATCGAAGGCTGGCGCGAGAACTTCGTATACAGGCTCTCGGACAGGGAGATTGTCTCGGTCTACAGCGACCAGACCGAGCGGAAGAAGCTGGAGGAGGAGCTAGTCAGAACCCAGCGCCTCGAGTCGCTCGGCCAGCTCGCAGGAGGCATAGCCCACGACTTCAACAACATCCTCACGGTGATACTCGGAACCGTCTCCCTCGCGGAAATGTATTCCCCCCCCGACAAGGCTATGGCCGAGGCGCTCACTACGATAAGCTCCGCCTGCGAGAAGGCCAAGAAGATCACCAATTCCCTCCTGACCTTTTCCAAGGGCGGTACACCGGTCAGAAGGCCCGTCGAACTCAGGGGGATTGTGGAAAACGCCGCAAAGTCGGTCCTCCACGGCACCGACATCCGTCTCAAGCTGGACTTCCCGGAATCCCTCCCCCTCATCCTTGCCGACGAGATGCAGATGACGCAGGTCTTCAGCAACCTCCTCACGAATTCCAGATCCGCCATGCCCGGCGGAGGCGAGATCGAAATCTCCGCCCGCGAGACGGCCTCCGGCGGACGGAAGAAGGGCAAGCTTCCGCTTGCGAAGGGCCGATACGTCTGCGTATCAGTCGCCGACACCGGCATAGGAATACGGAAGGAGGATCTGCCGAGGATTTACGACCCCTATTTCACCACCAAGGGCAAGGGCTGCGGCCTCGGGCTTTCCGTATGCCATTCCATCATCAGGAACCACGGCGGCGCAATTAGCGCTAGCTCGCAGCCGGGCAAGGGGGCCACCTTCACTCTTTACCTGCCCGCATTGAAGGAGAAGCCAAGGCGCCTCCCCGCCGGCGGAATCAAGTCCGTTCCCGAACCTCCGAGCCCAGGCCTGAACGTCCTGGTCATGGACGACAATCCGGAGGTCCTCTCCACCATACGCAGGATGCTGAAGAAGCTCGGCTGCCGCATCACCGCCGCCGCAAGCGGCGAGGAGGCCGTTGAAATCTTCAAGAGAGCCAGGGACAAGGGCGCCTCCTTCGACAGGATCATCCTGGACCTCACCGTCCCCGGCGGCATGGACGGCGTCGAGACGCTGAAGAGGATTCTAGACATAGATCCAGATGCAAGCGCCTGGATATCAAGCGGTTACTTTGAAGGCCCCGCCATGGCCGAATATGAGAAGCACGGCTTCAAGGGCGTCCTCAAGAAGCCATACACCGTCCAGGAACTCCTCATGACCGTCCTCAAGGAGTAGTATTTCAGATATTCTTCGGCACCAGCGAGAACTGCGTCATCCTGGTGCCGCCTAACCCCATCAGGCGGATATTGGAAATCAAGCGGGAAAGAAAGCTGTCCAAGGCGAAAAGGCGACAACGGACAAGCTGCTGAACTGCGTTCGCTCAGCTTTGTGCAAACAGACAATTCACAGTCTTCCAACATGGTTCCACACGTTCAGGAACCTCTGGCGTGAGGGGACGGGAATTTCCCCGTAGAACTCCAGCCTTCCGCCGCCTTCCCTGCCGAGGATACCTCCGGAAAGAATCCCGTCGTTGCGGCAGATATCCTGGCATTCGTTCAGGAATTCCGAGGTCACCTTGCCGGAGAGGAGCCGCACATTGCCGTCCCGGACTTCGATTTCGAAGTCCGGAGGGTTAATCAGGCGCCCAAGCCATCTGAAGAAAGATTGCATCATCCCGCAAATATTTCTCTCGGCGGCCCAAATGCAAGCAGTCTCCCCGCCTACGTCTTGAAAAAGACCGTTCCCTGCTTAGCGTAACGAAATACGACCATAGGAAAAGTCAAGCAGGTCGATTTGAGGCGGACATTCGCGAAGTATGTGCTGGCTTCAGCCTGCACATTGGGGGGCAGGCCGAAGCCAGCCCCTACTTGATAGGGAATAAAGCATAACAGAGGAGATCATGCCATGTTCATCGGCGTGGACTATTATCCGGAGCACTGGCCGGAGTCGAGATGGAAGACCGACGCGGAGCTCATGAAGGCCGCGGGCTTCAACGTCGTCAGGCTTGCGGAATTCGCATGGGCGATGATGGAACCGGAGGAGGGGCGCTACGATTTCGCATGGCTTGACAGGGCGCTCGGCATCCTCGGCGACAACGGAATCTCGGCGATTCTCGGAACTCCAACGGCGGTCATGCCTGCATGGCTCGCCGACAGATACCCCGAGACCCTCGCCATGCAGAAGGACGGTACAAGGATCACGTGGGGCGTCAGGAAGAACAACTGCTTTTCCGACACCACCTACAGAAACTTTTCACGCACGATCACCGGCGCCATGGCGCAGCATTTCAAGGATGCTCAGAACGTCATAGGCTGGCAGACGGACAACGAGTTCGGCCATCCGTTCTGCTACTGCGGAAAGTGCAGGAAGGAGTTCCAGGAGTGGCTGAAGGCTAAATACGGATCGCTCGACGCCCTTCACAAGGCCTGGGGCAGCCATTTCTGGGGGCACAAGTTCACCGCCTGGGAGCAGATCACGATCCCCGTAGACAGCGGCTCGCACAATCCGGGCGCGTGCCTCGACTGGCAGAGATTCTACTCGTGGCTTAACGTCCGTTTCCAGCACGAGCAGGTCGAAATACTCAGGGAGCGCTGCCCGAGGCAGTTCGTCACCCACAACTTCATGGGCCTCTTCCACGAGCTAGACTACTACGACCTGGCGAAGAATCTGGACTTCGTCAGCTGGGACAACTATCCGGTCTGGAACCACACCAGCATCGGGAACCGCTGGCAGTCCTCATACGCCGCGGACCTCATGCGAGGCCTCAAGCGGAAGAACTACTGGATAATGGAGCAGACCGCCGGCCCCGGAGGATGGGGTGTCATGGGCCGCAACGTCCGCCCCGGCGAACTTGAGTCCGTCGCCATGCAGCAGGTCGCCCACGGCGCCGACGGCATGGTCTGGTTCCGATGGAGGAGCTGCACTGCGGGCCGCGAACAATACTGGCACGGTTTGCTCGGCCATGACGGCAGGCCGCTCAGGCGCTATCAGGAGGCCGCAAAGACCGCCAAGGACATCAGGAAGATAGAAAAGGATCTCGAAGGCACGACGGTGAAGGCCGACGTCGCGATAATCTACGACTACGACAGCATCTGGGCGCTCAGGATACAGCCCGCCTTCGAGAAGAACAGCTTCATCGACTACGCCGGAAGGTTCCACAGGGCGCTGACGGAAATAGGCGTCAACGCGGACCTCGTCCCTCCGACCGCCGACTTAGGCAGATACAAGGTCGTAATTGCGCCCCAGCTATATGTCCTCCCGGATGAAACCGCGAAAAACCTTGCCGCTTACGTCAAGAAGGGCGGAATCCTTGTGTCAAGCTTCAGGACAGCCGTCAAGGATGAGAACAGCCTATGCCACGACAGGACGCTGCCAGGCCTCCTCTCCGAGGTCTTCGGCATCCAGATTGAGGAGTATGAATCCCTCTTCGAGGAGTTCAAGGTCAAGGCCGGGAAGCCCATAAAGGGGGAATTCACCGCCACATCCTTCGCCGACTGGATTAAGCCTGTCACAGCAAAAGTTCTCGCAGGATACAAAAAGTGGTACCTCAAACCTTATGCGGCGGTAACGAAGAACGAGTTTAAGAAGGGATTCGGCTACTATGTTGGAGCGCTGGTGAAGGAGCCGGAGTTCTACAAAACCCTGATGGCCGAAGTCCTTGCAACAGCAGGAGTTTCGCCCGTCCTCACACCGCCTTCCGGCGTCGAGGTCTCCGTCCGCGAAAAGAGCGGACACAGGCTGCTCTTCATCGTCAACTACGATGAAAAGGAAGTTTCTGTCAAAGTGCCGCCCGGCACGAAGGAGCTTCTCGGCGGCCCAGTTATCAAAGGCAAGGTCACGCTCGGCCGCTTCGGCTCCGCCGTGCTGAGGCTGAAGTAGTTTCAGATTTTCTGATCCGCCCTATGAAAATCTTGGAGTGGCTGGAAAATGGCCATGTGGATTTTCAGAGCGGAGCGCCGGAAATCCGAACTTATGGCACCCTGCCTGCGGCTTCCTTGTAAATGCTCCTGATTTTTTCATTTTGGGGGTCGTTGAACCAGGCGCGGAATACGAGGATGTCGCCGCGTTTTACGGCCGCGACAAGCTCGGCGCGCTTCTCGTCTATGGGGCCGTCGGCGGCGTAGTTGACGCTGAAGGCGTCCGGATACAGTGTCCGGACGAATTCAGGGGTCGAGGT
Source organism: uncultured Victivallaceae bacterium (assembly GCA_964636325.1). GTDB lineage: Bacteria > Verrucomicrobiota > Lentisphaeria > Victivallales > GWF2-50-93 > CAZWRV01. The sequence continues at coordinate 96,537 of CAZWRV010000010.1, forward strand.
GGTGCCGAAGTGGGAGAACGACTGGTAAGGTGCGGTATAGGCGTAGTAGAGCGGATTCTCGTGCTCGGGCATGAGGAGGCAGTCCGGATGCGCCTGGGCCACCTTTCGGAAAACGGCGGCCGGCATCGGGACATTTGGATCGCCGTTGGAATCCACATAATAAAGAGTGCAGCCCCAGCGTTTCTTCGCGTATGCAATCTTGTCAATCAGATTCTGCGCCGGATCGGGAACCTCGACCTGCCGGACACCGGCGCCGTAGGCGGAACGTATCGGCATCTGCGGCCGGACGCATACGCCGACGCGCAGTCCTGCGTCTGTGAAGACGCGGAAGAATTCGTTGGCGGCAGGCTCCATCTCCGGCGGCAGCGAACGCGGATCGCCGAGGTAACTCGTAGCGTGCGGATATTCCTGTCCTTCGATGTCCCAGACGATCACCCCCTGCGAATCCATCCCCTTGAGGATTTCGAGGCTGCCTTTGGCGTATTCCAGCAGGCGCTTGTGGAATGCCTCCATCCCAGTATCAGATATGAAGTCCGACTGCTTTTCGTTGAACCAGCCGCGGGGATTTTTAGGTGCGCCAAGGCTGGAGCTGCTGAGGAACAACGCTCCGATCGCCCTATGGTCGCTCCATTTGAGAGTCGGCGGGAAAATCTCCCTGAACTTGTTGATCAGATCCCCGGCCAATGACTGCGCTGTGCAGCCGGGAGGTCCGAAACGAAGTGAGACGCTGTAGCTGTCTTCATGTCCGGGATATATGGGGCGGTCGATGTATTGATCAAGCATCGGCGAGAGCCAGCCGATGTTTGCGGAGAAGAGGCAGAGCGGACGCCGGATTAGATCCTTGCGGCCGGGGAACCCGACCAGCAGCGGCCTTTCCACGTCGTCGTTGCATACGGCCAGCACGGCGGCACCTACATCCGCCATATTCACCGTCGGAGAACCCAGGTTGTGCCACATGACCGGATAGTGTTCGATCCAACCTTTTGGCGGCTGGGGAAACTCAAGTTCCATGAGCTGCAGTGAGACGGCCCGGATTATTTTTTCACCGGTGTTCTTTACGTTGATCTTGAGCGTGACCCTGTCAGCGGCCACGGCATAATCGCAGGAAACCGAACCCCAGGAATAGATCCAGTTCAGCCGGTGCTTGGCGTCATCGGCCTCCAATTTTCCCTTGCTCAAGTCGGCCTGAACGCGTGTGCCGTCCCAGGATTCAAGCGTTGCGCCCGCTATGCGGAACGCGCCGTCTCCAAGGAAATTTATACCGGCATAGTTCAATGCCGTGATCCCCTGCGGCCCGAACTCCGCAAGCAGAACAGGCTTGGCCGGCTCAGCGGCGGCATCTTCCGCCCGAACTGCTACAGCGGCCAGCAGCGCAATACAAAACATTGCATGCCAGCCTAGCTGTTTTGCTTTTAATAATGCCTCATTCATTTCGTTATGGATTGGCCGGGTCAAATCATATGCCACGGAATTGCAGTGACAGTATCCGTGATTTTCTGTGGCCTGGGACAGCTGCAGACGATGTAGGCGGATTCAACCTTTTCATTTTCAGCCGCAAATTTGATTAGGATGAAAGCCGATGAACATGTCTTCCAGGAGTTGATAGTGTGATTTTACCGTGGGCTCGGATATTCCGGTTTCGCGCGATATGGATGCGAAATTTGTTGCGTTTCCCGATTCTCTTGCGGCAAGCCTCAAAAAGTTCACAAAAGTTCCCCAGTCCTTCACCAGCACTTCTCTTCCGATTTCCTCCTCGAGGTGGATCTCTGCGATGGATTTGAGAACGTGGCTTTTATCGTCATAAAATGAATTTCCAGCGGGTTTTATCCCCATCATATAATACCTGAACAGTGTCAAAGACCGATGGAACCGTCTGCACTTCATCAATGAAAACCACGCTCGGGGCATTTGTTATGGGGAGTGCCTCGCATTCGCGTTTCAGCAGTCCGGGATCGGAAAGAAGTCTGGTGCGCTTTTCAGGATCGGCAAGATTGTAATGTATGTCAGGATCGGGAAAGATTGAGCTGATCAAGGTGGTCTTGCCAGTCTGACGCGCCCCGAAAATGATATGGACAAAAGGGTTCGAGAATTTATTGTCCAGTCTTTGCTTTATCCATCTGTTCCTCATGTCCGCTTTATATATATCGTCCAAATCTAAAGTCAATCTTTTATTTGTCGCCGCCAAAAGATTGCAGCAATTCCGGCATTTTAATGATCCGTCCTCGCTTACTCTCCAGTAAATCCTGCATGTCGCGCCGTCATCAGATGAAAGCGGGTTATCCAGTCAAAATAATCATTTGGTTTCGGCCATGAGTGTGACGGGGCCGTCGTTGTGTATTTCGATGTCCATCATTGCGCCGAAGACGCCGGTCTCGGTCGGGATTCCCAGGCTGCGGAATTCGCGGATGAAGTGTTTGTAGAGGGGGACGGCCTTTTCTGGGCGTGCTGCGGCGGTGAAGTCGGGACGCCGGCCTTTCCGTGTGTCGCCATAGAGCGTGAACTGCGAGACGATGAGCGCGGCGCCTTTTATGTCGAGGAGCGAGAGGTTCATCTTGCCGGACTCGTCCTCGAAGATCCGCATGTTCGCGCATTTCGCTGCAAGGTATTTGGAGTCTTCTTCGGTGTCCTCGTGGGCGATCCCGAGTAAAATCAGGATGCCCTTTCCGATCCTGCCGGCGACCTTGCCGTCGACCGAAACCGACGCCGACGAAACTCTCTGGATCAAAGCGCGCATAAAGATGGACCACAGAAAATTATTATATAATAAGGACGGCCACAAAAGGCTTAGAGCAGCTTATGCCGCAACCAAAATAAAGAACATATGGGTTGAAAACACGCAAAAGGGGCGTCCTAAATTTTCCACACTACTAAAAAATAAAGGATGCTCCCATGAAACTGCTGGAAAGATACAGCCAAAAGGTGTTCGGCGCAATCAGATGTCTCGACAGGATACGGTTCCGCGGGACGCTGAGATGGATTGCGAGCGAGCAAGGGATGGGGATCTTCCTGACGAGCATCGGGGTTCTGCTGAAGGACTCCGGCACATGGGCCGAGCGCAAGACCTCCGGCGTCAGGAAGGGGTGCGAGGATTCTGCGGCGAGGAAGGGGATACCGTTCATTTACCTTGTGAAGGGGGAGAGTCCCTCAAAATCCGGAAGTGCGGCGCCGGACGCTTTCCCGGCGAAATACTGCGCGGCAGCCGGATACGCTACGAAGCAGTCCGCAACAAGCGCCGGATGAACGGGAATTCCGTTAAGATTTACAACAAGTGCGGGAGCATACTGCGTTTTGAGACGACCATCAACAACACGCTTGACTTCAAGGTCTATCATGTCGGCATGGCCGGCGGCAATTTCCGAGGAGAAAACTATTTTGCAACTTTTTTGCCCGCGGAACTTGGGCTGGCCTTCTGAACTCTGCCTTATCTTCGCAGCATGGGCCACGAGCTTACTGATTTCGTCGGCTCTGAATGCGTTCCTCATAGCGATCATCTCGAACCCCGGCATCCTTGTGCCGAAGCCGTGGTCGTCCGAGAAATGCAGCGTCAGGACGTTCATGCCCCAATCCGCAATGAAGTCCACAAGCCTGAAATAGTACCTGTGCGGCTCCATCAACCGCAAACAGTCGGTCATGATGCCGTTTGAATTTCACTATCTTCCGCCTTTCAATTAAAAATTTCCCTACATCCAAATCGCGAACGTAGTCTCAAGAACTGCGCATAAAATCAGGGAAGATATCAGCATGATCATCGACAAGACTACAAACCTTTTCTTTGAGAAGGATTCGTCTAGAACGGCTGATATGACGAAGAAGGGCATGAACATTATAAGGTTTCTCGAGACCTCCCCCCTGACCGATCCGCTTAGCATTATAAAAAGAAATACGATTCCGAAAGAAAACACGAAGATATGCTTTAACGGGAGGCCTTCTGCGCATGATGTGGCATCTCCCCGTGCCGATTTTAATGAAAATGCGAAGGTTCTTGCCATGGAGAATAGGAATGCGGGAACGAGGATGAAGCCGGTATATATGGTCAGCTCTGTGAGATTGGACAAAATGGAGTTCTGATATGTCCTCCCGGTAAAGGCGTAGAATTCACGGTTGTTGCTCATCGCAATAAAAAACATCCGGATCGGATCATAGCGCATGAAAAGCATGGCGATCATCGGAATCGACATCCCCGCTGCAAGCACGCCGAAGCCCGCTGCCAACCTTTTTGGCTTCATTCCCGCCTGAAATTCCGCGATTGCGCATGAGATCAGAACAAAAACCAGCAGAGGAAGGAATGCGAAGCTTAGGAACAAGCCTGCCGATATCAGAATCCCATCTGCCACAAGAAGATACCTCCACCCGTATTTAATCGAACTGAAGGCGAGGAGCGCGATACATAATGAAAACGGCATGAGCAGCATGTCGCTGGCATTGGCATATAGGTTTACCGAGGGGATGAAGGACAGCATGCATGCGGCGAAAAGGCTCCTCTGCGGATATCCGCACACAATCAGCGCAAGAAAATAGCACAATGCCACCCCAAACGAAAAGCAAGCAATATTGATAAGGACGCATATAAGGGAGGTTCCGACCAGAGCCCTGCCTTCAGGATAAATCTGCATAGCCTCTGAATCAATTATTCGTTCTGAAACCAGCCTTTTGAAATGCTTCAGCGGCGGGGTCGAATCCATCAGACCTGATATCCGGAATATCGTCCAATACATTATGGGCAGACCCGGTGGATATGTGGAAAGCCTCCTCCCTCCGGCATTCGGCGTCCTGGAATAATAACCATCGGCTGCGGCAGACGAATGCAGCATGGCGTATTCCATCGGATCGGCTATTTCGTAACCTTTGGCAAAGAAAGGATTGACGAAGGGAATGGTATTGGATACGACTCTTATCTGGAAGGAGTTGTCCGTTGGCCTGCTCGTCAGCATCTGTATTGTCAGAGAAATCAGGAGCAGAGTGATGATTTTTGCGGCGGCCGGAATTCTTGAGCAAACTGCTGCAATCAGAATGATTCCGAGCAGCAATGATATCGCCAGATGGTCAAATCTTACAATTCCCGCCCATCCTTTTCTCACATAGAAAAATCTGTAAGTATCGCCGGGGGGGGAGAATAAAGCAGAGGCTCAGAAGGGCAAGTGTAGAAGCGGAAATTGCCAGATAGTATGAGAAGCGGTCGTTGCCCATAGTCTTGTTTTCGGACAAGATGTTATTGTGATCTTTCGCACTTTTTCAACCACCAAATTAGTCCGTCAGGAAGCATAGGCA
>CAZWRV010000011.1:0-94483 GCA_964636325.1 uncultured Victivallaceae bacterium
AGACGACAAAGATAACGACAAAGTTCGCAACAAAGATGGGCGAGTTTCAGAGGAGTGCCCGTCTGCCAGATTCGCAGTTCTGTCGAACAGAAACTCGATGGAGGGCGGAGCCGTGCTGAGCCGCGGTTGAGCTCGGCTCAACCCTCCGGAAGACGACAAAGATAACGACAAAGTTCGCGACAAAGATGGGCGAGTATCAGAGGAGATGCAAGATGCAAGTCGACATACTCGACTATTCAAACTACGGCAACGAGGACGACAAATTCAGTGACGCCAGGATTGCGTCCGCCCTCCGCTCCATGGGATGCGAAGTCCGCATCATCAGCATCAGCATCGGCAACGACTTGCGTGGAATAAATGCGGCGGAGAACGTCTGGATGCGCTACGATGTCCGCACAATGCTCGACCTCCACCATGTCGTAGGCATGGCGGCATCCCTGGAGGATTCCGGACGCAGGGTATTTCCGTCGTCAGAAGCGATACTGAAATCCGAGGACAAGTGGTTGACGTATCAAGCTCTTCTTTTGCATCGGATACCGGCGGTACCTAGCTACCCCGTCTCGCAAATCGCCAGATGCGGACTTCCTGCACTCGTCAAACCACGTCCAGGCTGGGGCGGCATGGGCCAGAAAAAGATAGAAGGAGCAGACATCCCGGATATTGCATCATCATTTCCGGACAGTGAATACATCTCCCAGCCTTTTGTCGCCCATTCGAGGACGGTTACCGTGCTGGCCGCAGACGGAGTTCCGTTCATCACGATAGAGAAGATGCCGGGCCCGAAGGAATTCAGGACGGATGAATATCATGGAGGGACTGCGAAAAGATTTGAAGCGCCGCGGGAGTATGCGGATCTCGCAGTCCGGGCGCTGGAAGCGGCAGGGCTGGGCGCCGGCTCGGTCGATCTTCTTGAAAACAACGGCCGGATAGAAGTCCTTGAGGTGAACTCCGCCCCGGGGCTCTTCTACACCGACATTCAGGAATTCGACTTCGCGCTGCCGCTTGCGAAATCCGCGCTGAAGAGGTTTAAATGAATATCCTTGTCATCTCACCGTTCCCCCCGGATTCGCCGCGCGGGAACAGCGTGGCGGCGCTGCGGCTCAGGAACGGTTTCGCAGCCGCCGGTGAAAACGCGGCGATTGCCTCCCCAGGCGAAGTCCTGTCGTCCGGAGGGAGGTTGAATTCCTTGTGCGGTTTCAATCCCGACATTGTCCTGGCGCTCCATGCATATCATTGCGCGGAGGCCGTGAAATATCTTAAGGCAAGTGGCGGACCGCCGGTCGTCGTTTCGCTCAGAGGAACGGACGCCAACGAGATGTTCGATGACAAGTCCAAGTCCGCGCGGCTTCTGGAATCTATAGCGGCTGCGGAGATGGTTACGATCTTTTCTCCGGACATCCGCGAGGAGATCATGCGTAGGACTGCCCTGCCTGAGCAAAAGCTTTCAGTAGTTCCTAACGGGATAGATATCCCTTCATCTGCAGCAGACTTCCGGAGGGAACTCGGAATCGGAAGGGACGCTTTCATCTTCGTCAGCCTGGCCGGACTGCGCGAAGTCAAAAGGCCCCTGCTTCCCGCCCTTTATCTTTCTAAAATTATCAGCAGGCATCCAGAGGTGATGTTCCTTCATGCCGGACCGGTCCTTGAACAGAAGGCCGCGGAGGAATTCATCGATTATTCGAAAGGCAAGGAATGGATAAGGCATGTCGGTTCTGTCCCTCACCATGAAACGGACTCCTTCCTGCGTGCCGGGGACGTCTTTGTTTCGGCAAGCAGTTCCGAAGGCATGCCTCATGCCGTGCGCGAGGCGATGTTCCAGGGGCTGCCGTGCCTACTTTCGGACATCCCCGGCCACCGCAGGATCGCGGAGGAGGGCAAGGAGTCCATCTTCTTCGGCGGTGAGAAGGATTTCATCGTTAAGGCGGTCTCTTTGATCGAGGATCCTGGGCTTAGAAGGAGGATCGGCACGAATGCCTCGGCCAAAATCAAAGAGCAGATAGGGCAGGGCGGTGAAATATCCGGTTTCCTCATCTGCTTCCGGAAGGTCTTGGAACAGCTGGGAAAGGTCCATTGACAAAGTTCCAGCTTGGGATATTTTCGTATAGCAATACAATTGTTTGAAGAAATCGGGGGAGCCTATGAAAATTGACGTCAAGGGCAAGCTATGCCCGGTACCTCTCATCGAGGTCAAGAAGGGCCTTGACAAGATGGCTGCGGGGGAGAAGTTCGAGGTCGAACTCGACAATGAGACGGCAAAGGACAATGTTCTCCGCTTCCTGGCCGACTCCGGTTGTTCCCCTGAGGTTTCAGGCAGTCCGGGACTGTGGAGCATAAGCGCCGAAAAAGGGCAGGCGGCAGCCGCGACAAGGCCCGCGGAGGCGTATTGCATCCCGCAGCCGTCGGCGAATCCCGTAGTCATCTTTAAAAGCGACAAGATGGGGGTCGGCGCGGAGGAGCTAGGTGGAATACTGGTCAAGGCGTTGGTCAATACACTCAAGGAGATCAAGCCGGCCCCCTCGACGCTTGTCTTCTACAATTCGGGGGTCTTCCTGGCATGCGGCAGTTCGCCGCTGGTCGGCGCTCTCAAGGAGCTTGAATCCGAAGGCATGCGGATACTCGTATGTGGAACCTGCCTGGACTATTACGGCCTTAAGGCGGATTTGAAAGTCGGGATCGTGTCCAACATGTTCGACATCCTCGAAGTGATATCAAAAGCAAATCCTCCCATCATACCGTGAAGAACATCCACAACAAATATTTCGACAATGCCGCAACATCCTTCCCGAAGCCGGCGTCGGTTGCGACTTCCGTCGCAAGGTATCTTGACGAGACCGGCGGGCCCTATGGCAGGAGCGCCTACGCAAGGGCTGTCGAGGTTTCGAGGATGGTTGAAGAAACCAGGGACGCTCTGGCAACCGTCATCGGTGCGGATGATCCCGGCCATGTGGTTTTCACGATGAACGCCACATCGGCGCTGAACACCGTCCTCCTAGGGCTGGATCTGCGGGATTCGCACATTCTTGTCTCGCCGCTGGAACACAATTCGACTATGCGCCCCCTCGAGCATCTGAGGAAGACCCGGGGTGTCGAATACGAAGTCCTCCCGCATTTCGCGGATGGGCTTGTCGACGTTGGCGGAATCGCCCGGATGATAAGACGGAACACAAGCCTCGCGGTCGTGAACCACGAGAGCAACGTCAACGGCCTCGTCCAGCCGCTCAGGGAGATAAAGGCGGCGCTTGGGGATATCCCGCTCCTTGTCGACGCGGCGCAGTCATTGGGAAGCGCGGATATCTCGGCCGGCGCATGGGGTATCGACTTTCTTGCGTTCACAGGGCACAAGGCGCTGCTCGGGCCGACCGGAACCGGCGGCCTCTACATCCGCAATCCCGCCCGGCTTTCTCCTCTCGTCCGAGGAGGGACTGGAAGCCGATCCGAATATTTTGACATGCCGGAATTCGCTCCGGACAAGTTCGAGGCTGGAACTCCGAATATCGCGGGGATAGCCGGGCTCGGCGCCGCCTTGAAGGACAGGCCTTCTCCGGCCCACTCGCCAGAAGAGTTTTCTAGACTCATGGAGGCGGTGGCAACGCTTTCCGGCATCGAAGTTTTCCGTGCGTCGGAACGTCTGCGGCAAGGCAGGCTCTTCTCGTTCAGGATCAAGGATGTAGACCCGGCTACGACCGCCCGGTGCCTTTATGATGATTTTGGTATTGAGGTCCGCGCCGGACTCCACTGCGCGCCGATGGCGCACCGCAGCATCGGAACTTTTCCGCGAGGAACTGTGAGAATCGCGCCGTCGCCATGGCACGAAAAGACCGACTTTGATTACATCGCGGCAGCGATTGAGAAAGTTTGCTGCCAGCGTTGACTTGAAAGGATTCTTTGTCTTATGTATTTGTCGCCGGTCTTCGTCAGATGAGGCAAGGACAAAGAATGACGACAAAGATTTATAATTTCAGGAGCCCAATGAATATATTGCTGCTGTTCAAGTCCACCCGCGACGTGATCAAGGCGGAGAAGGCGCTCATTGCCGCGGATCTCGCGCTGAAAATCGTACCGGTCCCTAAGGAAATCTCATCCGAATGCGGAATGGCAATTGAGATTGGCGACGACGTTTCGGATTCGGCTGCGTCGATTCTCAGTTCGGCGGGCATTGAGGCTAGGCTGCACCGTCCCAATAGCTTCGACCTGCTTAGCACAGTTGAATACGGCGGATGTTCGGCGAAGATTTCGCCGGACAAGCTTGCGGAGGCGCTCTCGGCCCTTCCTAAGATTTCGCATGAAAGGCTCATTGTGGACATTTCCACCCACGACGACGCCGGCGTTTATAAACTGACCGATGAGATCGCGCTCATACAGACTCTCGACTTTTTCCCGCCAGTATGCTCCGATCCATACGAGTTCGGCCAGATCGCCGCGGCGAATTCCCTGAGCGACGTATATGCGATGGGCGGGACGACGCTTACGGCGATGAACATCGTGATGTTCCCCCACGGGAAAATACCTCTCTATGTCCTCAAGGAAATTCTCTCGGGCGGTATGGAAAGAGTGGAGAAGTCCGGTGCGCTCATGGTCGGCGGGCATACAATAGACGACTATCCGCCGAAATACGGACTTTCCGTCACAGGGGTGGTCCATCCGAGCCAGCTCGTCACGAATGCGAACGCCAAGCCCGGAGACATCCTCATCCTAACGAAGCCGCTCGGCACTGCTGCGATAATCGCGGGGAAACGAGTCGGGCTGGCTGATGACAAGGACTATCGCGGCGCGCTCGATTCGATGAAGCAGCTCAACAAGGACGGCGCGGTGATAATGCGCCGCCACGGAGTCAGGTGCGCCACCGATATCACCGGATTCAGCCTCCTCGGCCATGCGCGCAACATCGCGGACGCAAGCAGGGCGACGCTGAAGTTCGACAGCTCAAACATCCCCCTGCTTGACGGCGCGCACAGACTGGTATCTTCCGGCTGCATCCCCGGCGCGACATTCAGGAACATGTCTGCCATCGAGAAGGACTGCGTTTTCGCCGATGACGTGGATTACGGACGCAAGCTTCTCATGTTCGACGCCCAGACCTCGGGCGGCCTGCTCATCTGTGCCCCTCCGGTTTCCGCTCATAAGATACTGGACGAACTTAAAGATTCCGGCTATGCGGAATCGAGCATCGTCGGAGAAGTCCAGGACGTAGGGGAAACGAGCATTCAAATTTCCTGATCGAGAGGCATAGCATGTGGAAATTTATTTTTAGAGTGGTCTATTTTCTTGTTGCAACAGCAGTGATCGTATCGGGCATTGCAGGATGCATTTCAAGCAGCAACACATTTCAGGAGGGCACCAAGATGAAAGAGATCACACTGAAAGGGAAAACGATTCACATCTCCGGAAAGGTCCCGTCGGTCGGCGAGAATGCGCCGGACTTCCTACTCACTAAGACGGACATGTCGGATGTGTCGCTGAAGGATTTCAAGGGCAAGAAAATCGTCCTCAACATCTTCCCGAGCGTCGACACCTCGGTCTGCGCGATGTCTGTCAGGAAATTCAACGAGGAGGCGGGGAAGCTGGACAACACCGTCGTCCTCTGCGTATCCGAGGACTTGCCGTTCGCACACGCCAGGTTCTGCTCGGCCGAAGGCATACAGAACGTGGTCTCATGCTCTGATATGAGGAGGAGGGATTTCGGGAAGAAATACGGGCTTGAAATAGTTGACGGCCCGATCGCCGGACTGCTCGCCAGGGCCGTGATCGTTATCGGAACCGACGGCAAGGTCGCCTACGTCCAGCTTGTCCCGGAAATCGCTCAGGAGCCCGACTACGCCGCCGCGCTCGCCGCAGTGAAGAAATAGAGATTCCGCTCTGTGGAGCATCAATTTTACTCCCCATTTCAGATTTCATGGTTTACAGGATTGCAAGAACTGCGGTTCATGTTCAATTCCCGGTAACGCCGGCATCGCCGCAAGACATGAAATCTGATGAAATCTGACCACTTCAGTCGAACTGCTCCTGGTCCTCGGCCTGGTCGCGGCCTTTCTTGTCGTAGTCGAGTATCCTGATTCCCTCGTAGAACCATGGATACATGTCCCGGCGCAGCTTGGCCATGTATGTCTTGCCCTCGGCCCTGCGCTTCATGTTGTAGAAGACGACGCCTTCGGCGAAGACCTTGTCCTTTTCGGCGCCGGGCTTGGTCTTCTTTATGACGAACCTGGAGAGCAGATGGTCCTTGAACCATGCGTCCCAGTTGTCGAAGTTCCTCTCGTGCTCGTGGAAGGATCTGTAGCTCAGGTCATTGATCGCCTTGTCGAAAGGGTACCATAGATGGTGTTCGAGCTTGTATGGGTTGCCCTGGAGCTTCGGGCCGATCAGTTCGCCGGCCTGTTCGCCGTCCTCCTTAACGAGATCCTTGGCGGCGGAATTGATCACGCCCTCTATCAGGAAGGTTTTGCCCTTGACGATCTGCAGCGGGTCGATCACGTTCTTGCGGTTCTGCAGTGCGACGAGGCGGCCCTTCTCGGTCTTGATCTTTATGTTCGTGCCGTTCAGTTTCTCGATGGCGATGGTCTCGGAGTCCTCGAAGACCCATTCGTAGCCGGGGGTGACGCGGTCGACGACGAGATACGCTTCCGGGAGCCTGAGCCCGAACTTCGAGCCGCTGCGCCTGAAGTCGTCCTCGTCAACCTTGAACGTCTGCCTGATGAACGGGCAGTATATCTTAGGGAAGTCCGTCAGAATCTCGTTTTCGCTCATGCTCCCTCCTTGTTGGCTGCAGCCGAATCTTTTATTCCTGCATTGGCGCAGGGAAATCTAAGCCGCGCATGTTTTTTGTCAAAGAATGCCCTGCAAAAGTGGGGTATATTTGAAAGTGACGGGGTGGAGGTTATAATATTTGGACGCTAAATCAGTCATGCAACATTCGGAGGACATCTTGAAAAAGGCGGTTTATCTTTTGCTTGCCGTTTCCATTGTTTTCATCGGTTCCGGGTGCGCCAGCAACAAGGTCATAAACGGGATAGAATACAACACCTACGGGCTGCTTGACGCGTCGGAGAACAAGAACCCCAACATCCGGTACAACGTAGTGTGGGGCAACGTGATATGGGGGACGGTTCTGCTGCCCACGATAATCGGCCCGATCTACTTCTGGGGCTTCTCTATGTGGGAGCCGGCCGGGGTCGAGACTGGGATTCCCGGACAGGTCATCCGCTGAGCTTGGCTCAAGGCAAGATACCATGAACAGGCTTGCAGTCATTGCTTTGGCATGCGCCGCGTTTTGTTCAGGATGCAGCACCATAACAGTGATTACATCGGCTCCCGATGGCGCGGACATATCCCTGGACGGCAGCCGCATCGGCAAGACGCCGTTCACCTGCAAGGTCGGCTCGAAGTTCGGCATATTCAACAAGTATATGTTCAAGGCCGAAAAGGAAGGCTATAAGCCTGAGCTCCTCATATTTCAGGAACCTTCGTACTTCAGCGGCGCATCAGGGGCCGTGCCTGACACGATACACTTCGATCTCAAGCCTGAAAAGCCCGCCGTTCCGGAGGAAGAGAAGCCCGGGGGCAAGTAGTTCCGGCGCTATTTCCTTTTCTTTCCGCAGATCTCCTTCGCTATCCTCTTAAGCGCCTCGGCCTGGAACTTCGGGTCGATGGCGATAAGCGGATTCGCCGCAGAGACGGTGACCGTGGCAGTGGACTTCTTCAGTTCGTCCTCGAGCTTGCCCACGGTGCCGTTGAAGGAATATTTGCTCCCTGGCTTGATCTCCTTGACGTCTGTAGGCAGGCCGATCTTGTCCAGTATGGCGATGAACGGTTCGGGATCGAGCTCCTCGACGTTCACCATCCTGCAGGCATCCCACTTGCCGTTGGCGATGAGCATGGCGGCGGCGACCGGGGGGACTCCCGCAGTGTAGCTTATACCCTGCGACTCGACCTCCTTGTAGCACTCGTGGTGGTCGGAGACCTGGTAGATGAGGACCTCGCGCTTCTTCCCGTTCTTCCAGCCCTTGACGAAGTTGCCGATGCATGTCTTGCCGGTGTAGGTGGGCGCAAGCGTCTTAGGATCGGGAAGCAGTGCTTTAACGACTTTCAGCGGCACAACTTCCTGGCCGGTTGTGAGCTTCACCGGGAGATGGGAGAGGAATCCGATCGTGCGCAGGACGGTGAAGACGTTGATGTAGTGGTTGCCGAAGCCCATCCAGAAGCGGATGCTGTTGGCATCCATGTTCTTGGACAGCGAGTGCAGCTCGTCGTGGCCGTTGAGGTATATCGGGCACTCGCCTACGACCGGGAAGTCGTAAATCCTTTTTACAGAATGCGTCGGATACTCCTTCCACTTGCGGTCGATCCATGTCCAGACCTTGATGAACTCGCGGAAGTTGATTTCGGGGTCGAAGTTGGTGGCGAAGTATCTGCCGTGCCTTCCGGCGTTGACGTCCATGATGTCGATGGTGTCGATCCTGTCGAAGTAGCGTTTCTGTGCGAGGGCGCAGTATGCGTTGACGACGCCGGGGTCGAATCCCGCTCCGAGGAGGGCGGTGAGGCCGGCCTTCCTGCAGCGGTCCTTCCTTTTCCACTCGTAGTTGGCGTACCACGGCGGCTTCTCGCAGACCTTGTCAGGCTCCTCGTGTATGGCGGTGTCCATGTATGCCGCGCCGGTCTGCAGGCACGCCTCGAGGACCGACATGTTGACGAACGCGTTGCCGAGGTTGATGACGATCTCGGACTTAGTCTCCTTGATGAGCTTCGCGGTGGCGGGGATGTCCAGTGCGTCGAGCTGGCGGGAATAGAGTTTCTTAGTGCTGTCCTTCAGGTGCCTCTTCTTCATGACGCTCTTGATGATCTCGTCGCACTTCGACTGGGTGCGCGAGGCGATGCAGATGTCACCTAGCAGATCGTTGTTCATCGCCGCCTTGTGCGCGGTGACATGCGCTACGCCGCCCGCACCGATTATCAGGACGTTCCTCTTCATATAGCCGCTCCTTGATGCTGTGTGGAGTTTCAATTTATGATCTCGAACAATTATCACGGTTATCCATATTTTCAAGGTGGTGTTTGGCCTTTGCGCGTGGCGCGCGCAATAAAGAAAACTGAAGAGGTCCTCGCATGCAGATTTTGCCATTCGCGCCTGGAAGCCGCAAGATACTCAAGTTTCAGGAGAGGCTGTTCTTGAAGTCCTCGTAGTTGAACGAGCGGATCTCTTCGATTTTGCCGTCGAGTCTGCGGACGGCGATTGAAGGCATGGGAACGCCGTTGAACCAGTTTTTCTTGACCATGGTGTAGCCGGCCGCGTCGGCGATGCGGACCTGGCCGCCGGGCTTGAGCTTCTTCGCGATCCTGTAGGTTCCGAATACGTCGCCTGCGAGGCATGAGCGCCCCGCGATCATGAACTTGTGCGGCCCGGGGCCGGGGGATGCGAGCTTCGCGGTCGTGCGGTAGACGAGTTGGTCGAGCATGTGGGCCTCCAGCGAAGCGTCGATTATCGCGATGTCGATCCTGTTGCGGACGACGTCCAGGACTGTGGTGACAAGCTCGGCGGTGTTAGTGATTGCGGCCTCTCCGGGTTCGAGATATATCTGGACTCCGTATCTACCGCGGAATTCCTTGAGCTTCTTGCAGAAAGCATCAAGCGGATAACCTTTCTTGGTGAAAAAAATCCCGCCGCCGAAGCTGACCCATTCCATCTTCTTAAGCAGGGCGCCGTATTTGCGGCCGATGAGGTCCAGCGAGGATGACAGCTGGGGGAAGTCGTCGTTCTCGCAGTTGAAGTGGAACATCAGGCCGCTCAGATGCGATGCCAGATCGTGCAGCTTCTTCATGTCTGTGACTCCGAGCCTGGAATATTTCCTTGCTGGATCCGCAAGATCGAAATGGGAATAGCTGATGCCGGGATTCGCCCTGAGGCCGAGCTTGACTCCGCGGGCGTACTTCATAAACATCTCAAGCTGGGAGGCGGAGTTGAAGATTACCTTGTCCGCGAACTTCACTAGAGCCTTTATGTCGTCGGATGAGTATCCGACGCTGAACGCATGTGTCTCCTTACCGAACTTCTCGTAGCCCAGCCTGGCCTCGAAGAGCGAGCTGCTCGTGGTCCCGTCCATGTATTTCCGCATCAGGGGAAATACGCACCATGTCGAGAAGCACTTGAGGGCCAGGACCGACTTGGCGCCGGATTTTTCGCGGACGCGGGCGATCAGCTCCATGTTCCTGATGAGCTTCTGTTCGTCGATGAAGTAGTATGGGGTGGCAATCTGTTTCATGTCTCAGAGTCCGCCGGTGACTTCGAGCACTGCGCCGGTGATGTATGAGGAGTCCCTGGACGCGAGGAAGATGACGGCCGATGCGACCTCTTCTGGTTTTCCGAATCGGCGCATGGGGATCATGCTTTTGTATGCGTTCCTCTGATCCTCGGGGAGGTCGGCTATGAGTTCGGTGTCTATGAATCCCGGGGATACGCAGTTGACGGTTATCTGACGCCTGGCGGCCTCCTTGGCTAGCGACTTTGTGAACGCGACCTGTCCCGCCTTGGAGGCGGCGTAGTTGGCCTGGCCCTGGAAGCCCATGCTGCCGGACGGCGAGGTGATTGATATTATCCTGCCGAAGCGGTTCTCCATCATCTTGAGCAGGGCGAACTTGCTCATGGCGTAAGTCCCGCCGAGATTAGTTGAGAGGACGGCGTTCCAGTCCTCAGGGGGCATCATTCCGACAGCGTTGTCCTTCCTGACACCTGCATTGTTCACTAGCACCTCGAGGGACTTTTTCCTGAGTGAATACTCCTTGAAGAACGCCTCGGCGGCCTTGTAGTCCGAAATGTCGAGGCGGGCGGTTTCCAGGCGGTCTTCCGGATGCCTGGACTTGAAGGCCTGCGCCGCAGCCTCGTTGCCCTGGTAGAGCGCTGTCACATTAGCACCCCTCGTGAGGAACGCCTCAGATATGGCGAGGCCGATACCGCGGGTGCCGCCTGTGATTATTACGTTCCAACCGTTGAAGTCAAAGTCCATGGTTCATATTTCCTGTCTCGAGGATACTCATGGCGTAAATATTCATTGAACTACGCCCTTTCACTGAATATATACCTCATGGCAGCGGTCGCCGGAAAGACGGGCAGCCGGAAATTCCAGGCCGCCTTCCGGGAAATATGAAATAAAAAATTCCGGCCGGGCCGGAATTTTTTCTGGGCGAAGCTGAACCTGGGAAATCAGGCCGGGGCAGGTGCTTCCTTCTTTTCCTCCGGGGCCGGGGCATCGGAGGTTCCGGGCTTATCGTCCTTTTTCTCGGGCTTCTTCTCGGCCTCGGTCTTCTTCCTTTTCTTCTTAGGCTTCGGCTGGACGGCGCCTTCCTCGACCCACTGCAGGAGGCACATTTCGGCGGAGTCGCCCTTGCGCGGCCCCAGCTTAATGATCCTGGTGTAGCCGCCGTTCCTTTCCGCGTATCGCGGGGCGATCTCGGAGAAGAGCTTTTCCACGGCGGTCATGAATCCCTTCATCGGCGCTTCGCGCTTTGCGACCGGGACGTCGAATATCCTGGAGATGACGAGGCGCCTGCGGTGGAGGCCGCCCTTCTTGGCGAGTGTGACCATCTTCTCGGCCAGGCGCCGGGTGCCCTTGGCCTTTTCGAGCGTGGTCTTGATCTGGCCGTGGTGGATCAGGCTTGCGACCTGGTTGGCGAGGAGAGCCTTCCTATGTTCGGAAGTCCGTCCGAGCTTGAACGTGAGCTTGCGATGGCGCATTATTTCTCCTCCTGGTCTTCGGAGTGCAGTTTCTTGGTTTCGTTTTCAACGATGGTCTTCATCTCGTCGCTGAATGTCATTCCGAGGGAGAGCCCGAGAGTTGAGAGCTTCTGCTTGATTTCCTCGAGGGACTTCTTGCCGAAGTTCCTGTATTTGAGCATTTTGGACTCCGTCTTCATGCAGAGGTCGCCGATGAGCTTGATGTTCGCGTTTCTCAGGCAGTTCTGGGCCCTTACTGAGAGCTCGATGTTGTCGACGGACTGGATCAGCGTCTTGTGCATCTTCCTCTCCTCTTCGGTGAGGGATGCGAGCATGCCCTCGTCTCCGGCCAGCGTCCCCAGGAATGGCCTCAGATGGTCCTGCAGTATCTTCGCCGACTTTTCCAGTGCGTCCTTGGGGTTGATCCTGCCGTCGGTCCATATTTCGAGGACGAGGCTGTCCTTCTCCGTCTCCTCGCCTACGCGGGCGGCTCCGACGTTGTAGCGGACCCTGGTCACGGGGCTGTAAAGGGCATCAACGGGTATGGTGCCGAGCGGCTTGTCGGGGTTCTTGTTCTTTTCGGACGGGAGCCATCCGCGGCCCTTGGTTATTTCCAGCTCAGCCCGGAAGTTGATGTCCTTGTCGAGTGTGCAGATTACCTGCTCGGGGTTGAGTATGACGACAGTTCCGTCGGTGACTATGTCCGCTCCGGTTACCGTGCCCTCCTTGTTCTTTCTGATCTCTAGATTCTTCGGAGTTTCCCCAGTGCAGTTGAGGCGTATGCGCTTGAGGTTGAGGACTATTTCCGTGACGTCCTCGACCACGTGTGGGAGGGTCTGGAACTCGTGCGATGCTCCTTCGATGCGTATGGATGAGATGGCATGGCCTTCCAGGGAGGACAGGAGTATCCTTCTGAGAGAATTGCCGAGAGTGTGGCCGAATCCGCTCTGGAATGGGGCGGCAGTGAACTTCGCGTAGGTATCGGTGGCGGTCGACTCATCCATGTCTAGGCTTCGCGGCATCGGAAACGCGGTTGAGGATGAAAGCATAACTAAATTACCTCCAAGTTTATATATGAATTAAAGTGGATGTCGATGGCTGCGGCCTGGCGCCACACGCCAGGCCGCGCAGGTTCAGACCCTGCGCCTCTTCGGGGGCCTGCAGCCGTTGTGGGGGACCGGTGTGATGTCCTGAAGGGCTACGATGCCCAGCCCTGCGGCGGCGATTCCCCGGACCGCGGACTCTCGTCCCGCTCCGGGGCCCTTGATCCTAACTTCGGTCTCCTTCATCCCGAGGGTCATGGCCTTTTTTGCGGCGTCTGTCGCAACAAGCTGCGCGACATAGGCGGTGCTTTTCCTGGATCCCTTGAATCCGCACTTGCCCGCGCTTGACCAGCAGAGGACGTTGCCATGGAGGTCGGTGAATACGACCTTGGTGTTGTTGAAGGTCGCATGGACGTATGCGATTCCGGTTGGGACGATCCTGCCCCCCTTCATCTTCTTCTTTGCGGGTATCTGTGCGGCCTCCTGGCCGTCCGCAGGAAGGTTCTGCAGCTCCGCCGGATCCTGCTGCTGGGGTTTGCCTTCCTCCTTCTCCTTTTTCTTGGCGCTCTTATCGTCAGCCATTTTTCAGCCTTTCAAGTGTCTGTTTTGGTTGATCTACTTTTTTTCGGCGGGTGCGGCGGGCTTTTTTGCGCCGCCTGCCGGTGCAGCCTGCGCCTGGGCAGGAGCGGTTCCGCCGCCCTGCGGGGCGCCGGTAGCGAGTTCCTTCCTCTGGCTCTTTTCACGGACCGCGCCGACGGTCTGCTTCTTGCCCTTCCTTGTCCTGGCGTTGGTCTTGGTGCGCTGGCCGCGTACCGGGAGTCCTCTGCGGTGCCTCTGGCCGCGGTAGCATCCGATGGAGACGAGGCGCCTGATGTCCTGGGAGACCATCCGGCGGAGGTCGCCCTCTATGGTGTAGTCGGTCTGGAGGATTGAGGTGATCCTTGCGATCTGCTCGTCGTTGAGCTGGTCGGCCTTGAGGCCCTCCGGCACCTGGGCCTTCTTGATTATCTCGAGGGCTCTGGCCGGGCCGATCCCGTAGATGTAGCGCAGCGAATATTCGATGCGCTTCTTGCCTGGTATGTCCACTCCTAGAATCCGCGGCATATTAATAATCCTTTCAGGTTAATGTCACCCTTGCCTCTGCTTGTGTCTTGCGTTGCGGGAGCAGGTCACCCTGACTACGCCCTTCCGCTTGATGATCTGGCAGTTCTCGCAGCGTCTCTTTATCGAGGCCCTCACTTTCATCTTGGACTCCTGTATTGCTTTCGGATTGAGCCTCTCCGAAAATGTTTCCATTCCATAGTGTGTCTGGTGATAAATACAAATATAGAGCCGGATAATTTATTTCACTGGAAGTGTAAATCAAGGATTATTTGCTTTTTTTTCAAAAAAATGCGGATCCATATGTTTTCCGCATGGGGGAGCTCATTCCATTCCGGACTGTCCGGTGAAGTTGAAAGGGATTTCGTGGCTGTAAGGGTGCTGCCTGGTCAACCACTGGTCGATCATGGGCTTGAGCAGATAGTTTTCCAGCTCGCTGTCCATTTCGAGATGGTGGTCGCAGTAGGGGCACGTGGCGAAGTGCTCTATGTCGTCCCTGAAGATGATCTCGAAGCATTTCGGGCAGAGAAGCAGCTTGTCGTTGTATGCGGCGAAATGCTTGAACCTGTGCTGCGCCGGGTTCTCTGTCTTTGCGAATCTGTCCATGTGCGGCGAACCTGCTGTTAGATTCAGATTTCCCGACCCGCCCACTGTGACAAGCTTGAAAAGGCCGGGAAAGGTCAATGTGGTTTTTCAGGGCTGGACGCCGGAAATCTGAATGAAATACCTTACCTTGAGTCGGTATTTCGCCACATTTTTTCCGCGGATCAGGATGTCTGAGTTTATATGACTGCCAATATACCGCGCGGGATCGGGAAATCAAATCGTTGCGGCGTTTTAATGAATGTGCTCAGTAGATCCGCTTGACGGCACGCGTGGCCGTGTTGGACTCCGTGTGGCTGATAGGTATGGTGAAGGAGATGGTGCAGCGCTTGCCCTTTTCGCCGCTTGCGGAAATTGTTCCGCCGTGCGCCTCGACGATCCTCTTCGAGACGGTCAGGCCCAGTCCGGTGCCTGCCGAGCCCTTCGACGTGTAGAAGAGGTCGAAAATCTTCTGCGCTTCCTCGTTGCTTATGCCGATACCGTCGTCGGTGACGGAGATGACGATGTATTCCTTGCCCTCGTCGTAGGCGGCGTCGACGTAGATTGAGCCGGCCTTCGACTTGTCGTCGACGCTTTCCTTCTTGGTGTTGATGGCGTGTTCCGCGTTGCAGATGAGGTTCAGGAGGACCCTGTGCAGTCCGTGGCTGTCGAACTCCGCGAAGAAGGGGGTGTCCTTGATGTCGGGGTTGACCTTCAGCTCGATGCCCTCCTGGCTCATCTGCGGGACGAGCAGTTCGATGACGTCCTTGATGACGTTGTTGAGGTCGCCCATCTTCATGTTGGGCTTCTGCTCGCTGGTGAGGTTGAGCAGGTCGAGAACGAGGTTGCCGAGCCTCCTGTGGTTCTTGCTGAGGATTCCGAGTGATTCGGCGGCGAGCGCGAGGTCCTTCTCGTCTATCGCCATCTGCAGCAGGTTCAGGCTGCCGTCCAGTCCGGCGAGGATGTTCTTGATGTGGTGGGAGAGGTTGGCCGCGGTGGTGCCGGTGGCGACGAGCCTTTCGTTCTTAAGGTTGAACTCGAGCAGCCTTATGTTTTCAAGGGCGAGGCCGGCGGTGTGGCCGATGACGGTCAGCAGCCTCAGGTCGTCCTGCGTGTATTTGTCCGTGGCGCTGGTCATGGTCAGATAGACCATTCCGGTCAGCTGCTGGTTGACGATCATGGGCACGCACATCGTGCTTTTCACCTGGGGAGCCCCGACTGCGGTCGCCTGCTTTCCGGCGTAGGGGTCGACCGAGAGGACCGACTCGCGGTTCTCCTTGACGAAGTCGACGATCGTCTTGCTGATTTCGCTTTCCGGGATGTTCTGGATGGGGCCGCTCTTGTCCTTGCCGGCCACCGGCACGAATATGCCCTTTTCCAGGTTGTAGATGATAAGGAAGGCCTTCTCCACGGTCATTATGTTGAATATCGCCCCGAGAATCTTCTGGTGGAGCTTTTCCGGCGTTGCGGTGGACGCGATCTGGTTCTGGAACTTGTAGACCGATGTGAGTATCTTGTTCTGTTCGGCGGCTGCCTTGACGGCGTCCGGCGCCGGCTTCTCCGCCGTGGATGAGGGTATGAACGTCTCAGGCTGGAGGCTGTATGTGAGGAACGGCAGGCTTACCGAGACCGTATCCTCGCCGGAGTATATGTTGAAGAGTTCGAAGAGGGTGTTCCCGATCCTGACGGGCGTCTTGGGGGGGATGAGCGCCTTGCCTGCGACCCTCTGGCCCACCATCCAGGTTCCGTTCGTGCTCTCGAGATCCTCGAGGAACCACTTGCCCTCCTCCCATGAGAGCCTGCAGTGCACCCTTGAGACCAGGTTGTCGTGGAAGACGATGTCGGCCTCGTTGGAACGGCCTATGGTCTGAGTCTGGCTCTTGAGGGGTATCTCAGTACCCTTCATCGCGCCGCCGATTATCTTTATCACGAAGTCGCCGCTGCTAGCCGCGGCCGACCTGCTTTTGCTTTGCATTTGTTGAGGCATGGGAACTCCGGAAATCATCCGATAAGTTAAACGCGGAGAGTGCTATTTCAAACATTTTTCCGCGAATCTTTCAATTGAATGTCGGGAAACTGGACGTCCCTTCCAGCGCAGTCGCCGACGGCGGCGAGGATTTCGGCGAGCTGACATGCCGCCTCCGGCCACTTCATTCCGAGGCATTCCTCCGCGAATTTCGCGACTCCTGGAAGCTTGACGAAGACAGGCAGGGGAGTGTCCACCGTTCCGGGCCTGTCCAGGACGGCCTCGTATATCGCCGCAGTTTCCGCAATGGCCGGGGCGATGCTCCTGAGGCCTGGCATGAGCTGCATGTCGAGGATAGGCGCCGCCAGGCCGAGCGACCTCGCGAGAATATGCAGGTCCAGCGAGATTTTCACGGAAGGGAAGAATTTGTTGGCGGGGCAGGGGACCAGTATGCCTTCCAGGGAAAGCGCCAATGTTTCACGGGACATCCGGCCCTCTATTTCGGTCCTGGGCACATGCCATGGGGCGGGACAGCCCGTCGCCGGAGCGGCCATCCGCGGTAGGCCGGCAGGGAGCCTTTCGGGATCGGCGCCCCTTTCCAGCATGTATCTGGCGATTTCAATGACAAGTCCGCGAGGGGCCGCCGCGATTCCGAGCTTCAGCAAGGCGTCGGCGGTCCGTCCGGCCGCGGAGTCGATTGCGGAGGAGTCCGCCCTGAATGCGGCCTCTATCAGCGGGCGCAGCGCGGAAGGTTCTGGAGGGAGTCCGTCCCCGGCCTGGAACTTGCGCCTGTATGCCCATGATATCTCGGGCAGTCCGGCCTTTTCGAGGAAGCCGCAGATGAATGAGTCGATCTGGCCGGGTGCGAAGATCATGCCGTCCCTCGCCTCCTGCCTGAGCAGGTATTCTGCGGAAAAGGCGATGTCCTCGGACATCTCGCCGCCTCCGAAGCCGCAGTCCCTGCAGCACTCCGAAAGTCTCGCGCGGAGCTCTTCAAAGTCGTAGAATTCGCGGCGGCCGTCCCCGAGCAGGGTGACCACCGCTGCTTCACTTATTCTTATCATTGCCGTGCCCCAGAATCCTTATCTCGTCTATGAACTGATCGATGTCCTTGAACTGCCTGTAGACCGACGCGAACCTGACATAAGCGACGTCGTCCAGATCCTTGAGCGCCTTCATGACCCTGTTTCCGAGTTCGACCGTCGTGACCTCCCTGTCGAAGTCGCGTTCGACTCCGGTGACGATCGCGTCGCATATCCGGTCTATTTCCACCGGGCTCACAGGCCGCTTCCAGCATGCCTTCTCGATCCCCGCACGGATCTTTTCCCTCTCGAAGTCCTCGCGCTGGCTGTTCTTCTTTATCACCTTGAGCTCGACCGGGATGACTGTCTCGAACGTGGTGAAGCGGTGGCCGCAGCTCTGGCAGACACGGCGCCGCCGGACTCCGGCCCCCTCCTTGATTATCCTCGAATCTATGACCTTGTCCTCAAGGCAGTAGCAGTGCGGGCATCGCATAGTCCGTCCAAAGTTGGCAGTTAAAGTATGAATTCAGCAAAAGGGCGCAGTTTGCTGGATTCATACACTTGTCCCGTTCTGCGGGGTTTCGAGCTTCGCGCTTCGGATTTTATACAACGCATAAAGCATGGAGCTCTGAGATAAAGACTCTTTATGGCTTACCATAGGTCTGAATCGACGGCGCGTCAAATCGGAATGAATTCGGCAGGTTACGGCATAATGCTCCTGGTTATTGGCGATCTTGCATCCTTTTCATCTGGGCGTCGAGCTTTTCGAGCTCCTTCCTGAGCTCCGGCTGCGAAGGCCACCTTGCAAGGGATTCCTCCCAAACCTTCTTCGCCTCCGCGCTCCTGCCCTGGTTGGCGAGGAGCGCGCCGAGGTTGTGGTATGCCCTTTTGTTGCCGGTGTGCAGGGATATCGCCGTGAGCAGAGCCTTCTCCGCCTCGTCATGCCTGCCGCTCCTGGCCAGGTACAAGCCCTTGTTGGCGAAGGCGTTGGAATACCTGGGGTAAATCAAGATGGCCTTCTCGCAGGCCCAGACTGCGTTTTTGAAGTCGCCGCCGTTTCCATACCGCACCGCAAGATTGTTCCACATCTTCGCGCTGTGCGGCGATGTGAGGACGCCCACTTCCGCGAGCCTCCGCTCCGATTCCCATTCCGGGCAGCGCTTCTGCGTCCTCGCGCCGAGGCATATCACCGCCGCCAGGAAGACGAGCAGCATCGGCCAGAAACTTTCGAAACGCGAAATCCGCAGGAAAACGACGGCGCAGAAGATCGAAACCCATAGGGAAGGGAGGTAGAACAGGCGCTCGGCCAGGATTGTCCCGGCGGGGACGACGAGGTTTCCGCCCGGTATGATAGAGACCACGTATGCCATGGTCATGAACAGGCAGAAGCGCCGGAGGCGCGGATATGCCCTGGCGGCCGCGGCCGGAATCCCCAGGAACAGCAGAAGGGTGAGCCAGGCATAGGGGTCGAAGACCGACTTCGACGGCAGGATCTGTGCGAACGAATAGTCGTGGGATAGGACGGCCGGCCAGAAGAACTTGGCCAGCATGACCCCCTGCAGCCTCACCGCCGAAACCGCCTGAAGAGGCTGCCCGACGGTCGCCAGGACATTGTCGATCCCGGGCTCGAAGTTCTCCTTCGCGGGAAAGACCGTTCCGAAGACCGCCGCACGGGAGGCGATGTAGACGGCCATGACTCCGGCATAGAGCAGATATTTCTTCGGGATGGACAGCCTGACGCCCGGCAGGTTCGGCTTCCTGCCGAGTCGTATCCGCCTCAGATAAATATCCTGGAGGAGGCAGAGCAGGATGAATACTACTCCGTGCTCCTTGCTCCAGCACGCCAGGAGGAAGGATGCCCCGGCCGCAAACGACCACGCAAGGGGACGCCCCTTCATCGAATGAAATATCAGGCCGGAGAGCAGGAAGAGCAGGCAGAGGAGCTCACCTCTGCCGAAGGCCGGGACTACCGCCTCAGTGTGGATCGGATGCACCGCGAAGAGCAGCGCCGCGGCCAGCGCCGGAAGCCTGCCCAGCCTCAGCCGCACCGCATATTTGAACACGAGCAGGACGACGATGAAGTGCAGGGCCAGGTTCGTGGCCCTGAACGCCGGAGAACTCAGGCCGAAAAGCTGCTTGCCCAGCCAGTATGTGAAAATCGTCACCGGCCTGTAGAGGCCCTGCTGCTGCCCGCCGTTCCAGAACCCGCGCGTCCAGCATTCGAGCGGATCCGCATCGCCCTTGTAAAGGGGATCTTCGACTATCAGCGGAACGTCGTCGAAGACGAAATCGCCCTCCCATGACTTGAAGTATGGAAGGAGGACGGCGAGCAGCAGCGTCATGAATATCTGCACCGCGCCAAGCCGCGCCAGGAAGACCGTAGTGCTGGACTTCAATACGGACTTCTTCGGACATGTGTCGGATTCGGGATATTGAATGGTCATTCGGTATCATTCCATGGGGGGCCGGATGTGTTGATCCCTGGATCGCTGACTATTAAGGACTTATGCACGATTTAATCCTTGAACAACATGCATATTATACGATCAAAGCAGCCGACCGACTTCGGCCAACCCCCAGACCCCTTACGGGCGACTTGCAGCTTTTATTTATCCTGCCGCTTCCTGATGTCATCCTCCAGGATGCCGAGCGACTTTTTGATCATCGGCTGCGAGGGGTTTAGCTCGAGCGACCTGAGCCACATCTTCTTCGCGTCGCCGAGCCGGTCTCCGTTTGCGAGTATCGCACCGAGCTTGTTGTAGACCTCGGTATCCCGGCTGTCAAGCGAGACCAGCTTCTCCAGGTCAGCCCGGGCCTCGTCCATCCTTCCGAGCTTGATGAGGTAGAACGCCCTGTTCTTCAGCGTCCTCTTTGATTCCGGATATATTTCAAGCGATTTCCGGCATGCCTCTACGGCGGCCTCCATCTCGCCGTGATTGGCCAGTTCGACGGCGATGTTGTTCCATGTCTTCGTGCTGAACGGCGCGGTCCGCGTGCCCGCAATACAGATGTTCATCTGAGTGGCCCAGTCCTCGTTCCGGACGATTGTCCTTGCGGTGCAGGCTGCCAGGATGAGCAGGCAGAGTCCTATGCCGATCAATGCGTTCATCCGCCGGGCCAGCTGCACGAGGACGAGCGACGCCGCCAGGATGGACCAGGCGCTGGGCAAGTAGAAGAGCCTCTCGCCGAATATGGTTCCGGTCGGAGTGATTATGTTGGACGCCGGCAGTACCGAGACCACATAGAATACGGTCATGAGCAGCACCAGCTTTTTCTTCCTGCCGGCCGCGGCCAGCAGGATGGCCGCTCCGGCAAGCATCGCCAGCACGGCAAGCCAGGCCGAGATGTCAAATGCGCTTTCTGCCGGCATCAGCTGCTTGTAGGAATAGTCGTGTGAGAGGACTGACGGCCAGAGCTGCTTCCAAAGCGCGAGCCCCTGCAGTTTCAGGGCGCTCACTATGCGTATGCCCGGGGAACATAATGCGAGCGGGTTGTCGCCCATGGGATCGAAATGCTCTAGCGACGGCAGGAAGGAGCCGGAATACGCGATCCTCGCCCACGCCGCGGCCGCGAAGGCCGCGCAGTAGAAGGCGTATCTCCAGGCCAGCGGTCGCAAGAGCACCGCGTGCGGCGCCAGGAAGCCGGCATAACAGTCGTATGCGATGCAGAGCGGGATCAATATTATTCCGTGCTCCTTCGACCAGAATCCGAATACCGCGCACAGCATCACGCCCAGGGCCGCCGCCCGGCTCCGGTAGGAATACGTATGAAGGAGAAGGCCCGCGAACACGAAGAACGCGCATAGGAGTTCCGCCCTTCCGAAGGCGGGAGTCACCGCCTCGGTATGCAGCGGATGAACCGCGAATATCGCAGCGGCCAGCAGCGAGGCCGCGCGCCCCGCCCTGAACCTGAGCGCAAGCTTGTACAGCATCAGCACCGCGAGCGAGTGGATCAGCAGATTGAATATCCTGAACGCCGGCGGCCAGGCGCCGCTCAGCCGCATGTTGAGCCAGTATGTGAACGTCGCGAAGGGCCTGTAGAGACCCTGCGAGAATCCGCTCGACCAGAAGTCACGCTTCCAGCAGTCCAGCATGCGGCCTTCGCCGTAGAAAGGATCGTTCTGCAGGAGAGGAATGTCGTCGAAGACAAATTCACCTTCGATCCCGTTCATGTAGCAAAGCAGGATGCACGCGGGCAGGATTATCCAGTCCAAGGCGAGAAGCCTCGACGTCAGTTTGAAGTGTCTCACTGTCGCATCAGGTCCCATGGACACCGTCCGGCGTATGAATTAGGCGCTGAATATTCTACCTCCGGCTGCAGAAGACGCGGAGTCGGCAGTTTCTGCCGCAGCAGATGGAATTTAACCCGTATCAGGAAACTTTCCTGGCAATTTCCAATAAAACGGGCATTCTTGATTCTCACCGCCTCGGCACCTCAGCGGCTTTTCGGTTCCGGATTCCAATTTGCCATTGTATCTCATTAATGTTCAGGAAATTGCATAAAAATATCTCCGAAATGTGATGTCGGTATTGAAAAACAGGTCCGGCGGTATATCTTTACCGTCCAAATCTTTCATCCACCCATCCGTTTAACGGGGGCGTAGCTCAATTGGTTAGAGCGCCAGCCTGTCACGCTGGAGGTTGCGGGTTCGAGCCCCGTCGCTCTCGCCATTTTCTCATAGGAGAAATGGTTTTTTTGCCCCTTCTGTTGTGCTCCTGTTGTGCTCAAAGGGGTTAAAATCTTGTCCCCAACTAGCTCGCTTAGTTCCGAAAGTCGTCCCTTTGTTGTTCTGGCGTAAGTGTTCATGGTGAGGATTGGCGTTGAGTGTCGGGCAAGGCTTTGCGCCTCTTTCGCATTGGCACCTGATTCAAGCACCAATGTGACGTAAGCGACGCGGCAAGCGTGAAAGCCTATCTCCCCTTCCGAGGTTTTCTTGGGAATACCTGCCTTTTTAAGGTCTATGTCGAGATTATGGGCAAGATGCGTTGCAGGCACAAAAAGCAAGGGGTTTTCAGGCGCTTTATATGGCCTCCGGGCAGCTTTAAAGCTGGCCATGTAGAGGTTTTCCGCCGTTCTATTTTTTATGCTCTCAAGCAACTGGGCGACTAGAGATTTGGGCAAAGTTCATATAAGTTTTTCAAGGATGTTCGCCTTAGCCGTGCATGGATGAAAACAATGAAATTGAAAAACTGGTTGCAAGGCTGAGGGAAGCCATCTCTGGCGATTTCAGCCCGAGGTTTGACGATCTTTCTTCGAAAATCCAGGATCTTGAGGACAACATAAACGAGGCTCTTGAGGTTCTTAACGAAAGAAGATACGCGGGAGATGCCAAGGAGTATTACGAGGAATGAGTCAACCCGATTCATCCGGAGTAAACTCGGAAGGCTTTCCCTGATATAGAAAAAAGAATCTGGATCAGAAGCGGAATCGTCGAGGAATTGGATTGCAGGCAGTCAAAACTTCTTGAGTTCGTACTTGAGAGAATCAGATATTACTACAGGGAGCTTTACAGGACAAAGCCCTGTTATCAGTATCCTCTGACTCTTTTCCGTCTCAAGAAGCTTTGCGGGAGAAACTCGGTTTCCTTGGTTAACGCAGTCAGGATGCTTGCCAATACAGTTCCATTGGGCACTGATGAGGAACCCCCGATTTACTATGACAGGATAAAATCCGAAAAAAACAAATGCCACAGGCCATACAGGATTTATTTGAGAAAAGCTTGACAGGAAACTCAGTTTTTAATTCTGGAGTCTCCCGCCGCTCCGACGAGTCGTGTGCCCATTCTCGCGGCGGGAATCAAATCATGTCGTTATTAAAAAAGTGATTGGATAATCTATTCCAGGTATTTTTTCACAAAGTCTGAAGGCTTGATTATAGTTATTCCGTTAATCCCTGAAAGATTCAGAAGATGTTTGTCACCGGAGATAATTATCTTCACCCCGGAAGCAATAGCGCAGGCGATAAACTTGTCATCATCAGGATCGTCTTTTATGAAATTGGGGGTATGCAGGACATCAACAAGCAGGATGTTTGAGGTCAGAAGATTCCAGAAGGAATCCATGTCGGAAAAGCTGTATTTCCCTTGAAGCCTCATTAAAACCCTATGGTATTCATCAAGGATTGGGGCTGAGGCTACAAGAGTAAGTTTCTTCGATTTCCAATTCTCAAGAATCTTTCCGGGAACGCCATTGAAAAACAGTGCCGAGGCTAAAACATTCGTGTCAATGACAATTTTCACTTGTTTCTCACATCGGCTATCGCATCGTCAATATCGCTCTGTTTCATTCCGAGCACTTTCGCCTCTTTTCGCAGACTTGACACGATTCTATCAAAGTCATCGAAGGATGGGGCTGTCACATTTTTCAAGATAATGGTATCATTTTTCGCGGAAAGATAGAATTTGGAGCCTTTCTTTATGCCATATTTTCTTCTTATTCCAAGGGGAATCGGCAAATCGCCTCTCTGCGATACTGTTATAACTGCTGAATTTTCCATGTTTTCACCTCTAATTTTAACCAGATTATATCATTCCTGCCAGGATTTTTCAATAGTCTTTTTTCATTTCTTACTTGATGTGGATGACTCAATCATCAAAAGGATTCCCTTTTTCATGGCTTCGGGCAGGTCCGGCCAGGCTTCAAAAACCCTTTCAGGTCTGAATTATCGGGCAATTTTACGGCTTTTCCGTTGTGCTCCTGTTGTGCTCCGATTATGCTTTTGGGCTGTCCCACGCTTGTTTTGCCAATGTCGCCTTTTGTCCCATTCTTGACATTAGCATCATCTGCATTATATTCATCATCAACCTGTTGTGACACGCTTTGTCCCATGGTTGACAGGTTTTGTCCTTTGTTCGACAAATGCCGGTTTTGGGTCAAATCGGGTTCGAGCCCCGTCGCTCCCGCCATCCCATGAAATTCTATCGCCCGCTTGAAAATCCGCCCTTCCTAATTCTTGAATCTGCGGATTGGCAATGTAAGATATTACAATTGAGCCGCTTGGGTAAATATTCAGCGGAAGGGCGTAGTTCGCTGGATATTTACGGCAGCTTCAGTGTTTTAAGGCGTCTATCCTTCAATCGTTTATTAAACATGGAGATGAACTGACATCAAATCCCTTTCTGCAAAGCTGTGCTTCGCGCTGACCGCCCTTGTCCTGATATTCCTATCATGGAATTTCAGCTTCAAGCAGTCAAGGTTCGTGGCGCCTGTCGCGTATGTCTTCGCCGGCGGGAAGGCCTACGTCCTCGAACGCGAGAGGAACACCGTCCTGTGCATCGGCGGGTTCGATGATCTGGCGCATGGTCTGTGCCTTGAATCGGCCGCCAGGATCGAACCAGACGACAGCCAGTCCTACTACATGGTCAGGCAGATGTATCCGGGCCCTGGCGGCGGATTCGTCATATGCAGCTACGTTCATTCCAAGAAGACCAACACGCACGAGGGCTACCGCTTCAGCTTC
The DNA here is from genome assembly GCA_964636325.1 of uncultured Victivallaceae bacterium. Taxonomy (GTDB): domain Bacteria; phylum Verrucomicrobiota; class Lentisphaeria; order Victivallales; family GWF2-50-93; genus CAZWRV01. The sequence continues at coordinate 24,874 of CAZWRV010000011.1, forward strand.
TACAGGGATTTCAATTCGGCGCCGCAGGACATTTTCAAGGTCGTCTTCGGCAAGGACCTCAAGTTCTTCCCCGAATTCAAATACTGCTTCGACCGGGATGGGAACCATTACTTCGTCAACAATTATCCCGGCAGGAAGAACATCTTCAAGCTGCCCGCCTCGGCGGCCGGCGCCGTGATGGAGGGGATGGACCTCCCCCCGGAAGTCGCCGAAATGGGCGAGCAGAACACCGACAAATCCTCATGGATGAGCGCCGCAATAGGCCAGGACGGCCGTATATACGTTTCCTCAGCCCTTTCCGGGAAGGTAGTGGAATATTCGCAGGACGGGAGACCCAGCAGGGAGATAGGAACCGTGGGTTTCGGGGAGGACGACATCCTCTCGCCCTCGGACATATTCTTCGTGGCCATGCCGGGCTCGAAGTCAAGCCTCCTTACAGTCGCGAGCGCCGGCTCAAGATCCTGGGTTCAGTTCGACTCCGAAGGCAGGCCTGCCGCTTCGTTCCGTCCGCTGGCGGAAGGCTATCCGTATCAGGACATCCTGGTCAAAAGGCTCTTCGAAGGCTGCGGCGCCTGCGCGCTTGCCTTCGACCTCGCCAACAGGGCCGCGGTCAAATATGACGGCAGATATTCCGTATTTCCGTCGTTCCACGAAGCCCATCCGTTCAGGTTCGCCATGCTGGTGGCGGGATCCCTCCTCCTTTCGCTGTTCCTGTGCTGCGGCGAGGGATGCTACAGGAAGATGGCCGGGCTCAGAATACCATTCTTCTTCAAGTTGCTGCTGGTAATCATCCCGGTGCTCGTCGTCGGCTCACTCCTCATTGTCGGAACCTTCGCCAAGATACTGAACTCCGAGCTGAAGGCCGAGTGGGAAAGGCGGTCCGCCAACATCGCGGTCGCCGTGGTCAGAAGCGTTTCCGTGGAGGATCTGGAGCAGCTGAGGAATCCGGAGGACCGCGACAGCAAGCTCTACGAAATAATATACAAGAAGGTCGACAACATCGCAGGGAAGACGGACGTCGAGTTCACTCCAAAGTGGATCATCCACAAGATTTCGGGCAGCAAGTACTTCTTCGGCGTCAACATTTGGAAGGGGCCCCTCTTCGAACCGTTCATAGTGCCAAGGGACAGGGACATGTTCATCAAGGTCCTCAAGGAGAAGAAGCCCCAGTTCGGCTCTTTCATCGACGACCAGGGCGAATGGTACAGCTACCTCCATCCTATACAGAACAAGAACGGCGTCGTCGTAAATGTCCTTGAGCTATACCGTCCGACGGAAATGCTGGACAGAGTCGTCCACAGGCTGGAGAAGAAGGTATGGATCACGATACTGTCCATATCCGCGGTCGGCGCGCTGATACTGCTGGCGTTCTCCTTCTTCTTCACCTATCCGCTGCGGAAGCTTATCGCCGGCACGAAGACACTGAGCACGGGCAACTTCGACTGCCAGATCAAGCTGGCCACAAACGACGAGATGGGCGACCTGGCCAAGGCCTTCAACACCATGGCGGTAGACCTAAAGAACTTCACCAGGGATCTCGCCGAAACCACCGCGCGAAAGGAGAAGATCGAGAGCGAGCTGCGCATCGCGCACGACATACAGATGAGCATCGTCCCCCATACGTTCCCTCCGTTCCCCGAGCGCCAGGAGTTCGATATCTACGCCGTGCTCTATCCGGCCAGGGAGGTGGGCGGAGACCTCTACGACTTCTTCTTCATCGACAAGGATCATCTCTGCTTCGCCGTCGGGGACGTAGCCGACAAAGGAGTCCCGGCGTCGCTATTCATGGCCGTCACCCGCACTCTGCTCAGGGCCAAGGCGTCTTATCCGGACGATCCCGGCAGAGTGATCACCCAGATGAACACGGAACTGAGCATCGACAACACGACCGTCATGTTCGTCACATTCCTTTTCGTGATACTTGACGTGGCGACAGGGGAGATATGCTTCTGCAACGCCGGGCACAACCCGATGTTCGTCCGCAGGAAAGGCGGCACCGTCGAAAAGGTCGGCAAGATACACGGGATGCCTCTCGGAGTTGCCGCGCTTGCCGGATACGGCTTCGACAGGCTTCTCCTCGCACCCGGCGACTCGGTGATACTCTACACGGACGGAGTCACGGAGGCACTCGGCGACAACTGGGAGCTGTTCGGCGACAAGAGGCTCACCGACTCAATATCCCAGACCGCTGGCCTGTCCGCCGAGGAAACCGTTAAAAGGATACATTCCGACGTCGGAGCCTTCATCAAGGACAACGAACCCTCCGACGACATCACCATCCTTGCGCTCAGATACCATGGCGCCGCGGAGCGGTAAATGCCCGAATTATCCGGCTGCCGTCCTTTGCACACTGGATTGCAGGAGTTAGTTTAAAGGTCAACTTCAGGCAACCTGCAATCATAGCCCGGGACAGCGAGGCATGGCAAAATCCAAGCTTTCAATCTGGAAAAAAGTCTTCTTTTCAGGAGTAATACTGGCAGTCCTTTTCGGGCTTTCAGCGGCGCTTTATCTGGCATTTGTCGCATACCGCTGCAGGGACTTCTACGGAAGCCGCAACAGATGGTCAGGCGCTCCTTATCGGACAGATGGCGAATACGGATTCCTCCCCAATCCCGGCCAGCTCTCACACCATAAGATACAATACGGCGACGACGTCCCTGTCCTCTTCGACAGCCGTGGCTTCCGCATTCCCGCCGACAATTCGCTTAGCCAGGATGGAAGACGTCCGCTCATTCTTTTCCTCGGATGTTCGTTCACCCATGGCTACGGCGTGCCTCAGGAGAGGACGTTCTCATATCTCGCGGCCGACAAGCTCGGAGGCTGCGCCCTGAACGCGGGAGTCAGCGGCTGGGGCTACGCCCAAATTCTGTTGAGGGCCAGGAAGCTGATTCCGGAACTGAAGCCGGACATTGTCGTCCTTCAGTATTCGCCATGGCTCGTGAACAGGGCACAGAAGGTCTACGCCCCCACAAACTGGGCCAGAACTCCCGTCCCGTATTTCTTCGAGAGATCGGGCCGTATCGGCATTCAACCGCCTGCATTCGTCTCCTATAACCTCACGCCCTTCGCCTCGCTGGGCGGCGAGAGCGTGTCGTTCTCCAGGTTCGTCCTGAACTATGGACTCCCCCTCTATTTGCACGATGATTGGCATGGTCTGGCGACCGGCGCCAAGAGAATCATGCGCATGCTGCCTCCGCCCTGTGAAAACCGCCGGCTGATTATTAAGGAGGTGGTGGACGAGGTAGGGGACCTCTGCAAAAAGAACAATGCCAAGCTGCTGGTTCTGAAGCTCTTCAGCAACTACGGGGACGACATCGACAAGGACGACCTTTCCGCCGTCAAGTGCGAGATCGTCGACAGCTATCCGGCCCTGGTCGCCGGAATCTCCGAGAAGACCAAGGATGTCTGGCGCAGGGAATACATGATATGGAGGGGAACCCCTGTAAAATTGGTTGACGACCACCCGAACGAAAAGGCGCATGAAATCATCGCGGCTGAAATAGCGAGGAAAATCAGGGAGATGAGCAAGGAGGACGAGGGAAAATGAAATACACCATAGACGAGATGCGCTACTTTCTCAAGGACAGCGTCAGGAAGGCCTTTGACTTCTCAACAACGGCGCAGAGCAGGGGGCTCCCGCCTCCTCCGATCCAGAAACCGTGCGACCCTAAGGCAGTAAAGACGGTTCTTCCGGACTGGAAGAAGCTCCCCGGCGTATCGGCGACCTCCCTGGCGGACGCGATCGGCAGGCGCGAGAGCCGCAGGAATTTTTCCGGGAAACCCCTGGCTCTCGATGAGCTTTCATTTCTCCTGTGGGCGACCCAGGGAATCCGGAAGAAGCTCCCGTCCGGCCACGCGCTGCGCACAGTGCCTTCCGCCGGTGCCAGGCATTCTTTCGAGACTTACCTTTGCGTCTTCAATGTGGAAGGCCTTTCCGAAGGCATCTATCGTTATCTCCCGCTGGACCATTCGCTTGCGCATCTAGTGTCGCCGAAAAACTTCGCTGCCAGGACTTCCGAGGCCGCGTTCGGGCAGGGGTTCGCCGCTGACTGCGCCGCGACGTTCGTCTGGACAACCGTCCCCGAGCGGATGGAATGGCGCTACGGACTCGCCGCGCACCGGGTTATAGCTCTGGACGCAGGCCACGTATGCCAGAACCTCTACCTCGCCTGCGAGGCGATAGGCGCAGGGACATGCGCAATCGCCGCGTACGACCAGGACTTAGTAGACAAACTCATCGGCGTCGACGGCAAGGACGAATTCACAGTCTACATGGCACCCGTCGGGAAGATGAAGTGATGGATATACTCCGTTAGGCTGAAAAATTTACATTTTGATTGCGGAGATTCCGGGAATTGCTCCGTGTTCTGAGAGGCCGCCGATACCGGGGTATCGAAGGCACTCGAAGGGCGCGGAGCAAAACCGAAAGACCGCAATCCGTCAGGACGGACGAGAATCTCCGGAGTGCGCAAGCTTGCTTGCGCCGCAGGATACCAATCGAAAGGGTTTGAGCTTGAGAAATGAATTCCTCTGTGATAAAAGTGGTTGAAGATTCGCTGGCCGCGTTCGCCAAGGATGCGCCTCTGATGCTGCCGCAGACCGAGGAAATCGCCGGAAGACTTGCGCACGGCGGAAGCTTGTTCCTCTCAGGTAGTCCGGGCCTGGTCTCGGAATTCAGCCGCAGGGCAGGGGGGCTGATGATGGTGCAAATTCTGAAGGCGGGCAGCCTGCCTGGGGCGGGGGACGTCGTTATGGAATTCCTACAGCAAGATCAGACTTGCGTTTCCCCTCCGTCCGGCGGACCATCCCTCAAGATCGGCATTGACGCTTTTCCTGGTCGCCCGGACAGCCTGAAGGTCTCGTTTTCTGCGAAGTTCGCAGGAATCTCGAGTCCGCTTGCGACCTCGGCCGCAGGATGGATATTCTTCGGGGAACTGATAGCGGCCCTGACTCGGCTCGGCAGAATGCCCGTCATATATCAGAGCGTGGGCATGTATGACGGCTGGCCGAGGATACACAAGTATGGGACTGGAAAGATTTCCTTCCATGACAAGCACGGGGTGCCGCCGGTAGAACCCTGTCTGCTCGCCGGCAGGTATGCCGGCGCTGTGAAGGGAATGCTTGAGAGGTTTCAAGAAAGAGAGCGGCGCAAGCTGGATATCCTCGGTGAATGGCTCCGCGAGGCCGGCACTGCAGGGAAGCGCCGCTTCATGTACGGCATGGGGCACCTGGTCCCATACGAGGTCGAAAGCCCGGAGATGAAAAAGTTTTTTGAAACCGGCAAGTGGAATGCCGGTTTCAATAATCCCCAGGGGGCTGATGATGCTTTCGTTTCCGGAGACCTGCTCGTCCACATAGGCTACCAGCTCCCCCCGGCGACACTCCTTGAAAAGCTTAAAAAGGCCGGAGCTAGGGCGGCATATCTGTCGCTGCACTGCGATAGGGACTTCGCGGACGATCCGGAAGTCCTATGGTTCGATCCAATGTGGCCATGGTCGGACGCATGTATACCCTTGGACGGGTACGACATCCCGATACTGGCCTCGTCCGGCGTCGTAAATTCCGCCATCGCGTGGGAGATAAGGCGGATGCTCTGAAAGAAATAATTCCGGATTGAAAAATCATAAGGTGCGAATTATATTTCTATACCTTGATGAACGGAATTATTTTTATCAATTTTAATTTTCCGTTGCCGCCATGAAAGATCGCCATTTCACCCTTATCGAACTTTTGGTGGTGATTGCGATAATCGCAATCCTTGCGGCGATGCTGCTTCCGGCGCTCAACAGCGCCAGGGACATGGCGCGCCAGTCAATCTGCATCGCCAACCAGAAGCAGATCATCCTCTCATGCTTCAGCTATGCGAACGACTACTGCGACTACATGCCGCCGAGCCATTCCGGCTCCATGAACGACTGGGGTGACGGAGTGACGATGGAATTCATCTACCAGATCGGCATGCTCGTCCATGTGGGACTTATCCCGGCGAAGGCCGAGCTCGTGAACTGCCCCGGCCGCACTCCGATCTGGAGCGGATCCGGCTACTGGGGTCAGCGGGTATGCGGCTACGCACTGCTGTATCCGGCGCAGTATGGATCCGACTACAACATCTACACCTTGCGCCAGGCGATGAAGGCACCGATGCCGATAGCGAACGCGTCATACTGGCTGAAATATCCGCTGGCCTGCTACGTCGCCGACGATCCCAGTCCCGTATCCGCCATGCTCCAGGATATTCCGCACAAGGCCAGGGGCGTGGTCCGTTCGGGCATTGACGGCTCCACCGGATTCTTCAAGTCCGATCCGAGGACATGGCAGGGCTATTCCTGGGCCTTGAGCCCTCCGAGGGGCAACAACTACTTCTTCAGCATGAGCTGGAAGACAATAAACGACCAGTGATGGGACAGGCTAAAGCGAGCTTCGCTCGCAACCCAAAATACCAAGCTCCAAATTCCAAATCACAAATAAAATTCCAATATGCAAGTTCCAAACACCGCAATTCAAAGTTTGGATTTTCATATTTGGGATTTGAGATTTATCTGGAATTTGGTGCTTGGAGCTTGGTGTTTGTAAACGTTTAAAACATAACAGCCTAAGACATACACATTTAAGCCAGTCCCTACTTCTCCTTATTCCGGATTTGCCTTGCCGCGTGCCGGGCCGCCTCCCGAACGTCCATGCTCTGGTCCGTCCGCGCCATCTTTTCAATATCGGAAAGAAATTCCGTCGCATGCATGAACACCAGCGCTCCGACAGTGAAACCACGGTACGTCTCATCAGGACAGTGAAGGGTATACTTAAGTGAAGAAATCCCTTCTCCCGCACACATTCTTTTCGCCAGTCTGCGTATTTCGCGATCCTCGTCGTCCTTGAGTGCCTCGAGCTCCTTCATCGCCTCGGCCGTGCCCAGGCGTAGCAGTGCGCATGCCGCGACAAAGCGATCCCACGAACCATGAGAACCCAAATATTTCTTCAGCACCGGGATGGACTGCGGGTGGCTGCGGCCCATGAATGCAAGCGTGCAGGCGGCCGCGAGATCGGCATTGTCTTCATTGGATTTCTCGTCCAATCCCCTCCGGGAAAGCAGCGCCTCAAGATTCGGGATGGAGCGGGGATCGCGGATTTTCGCCATAGCAAATCCGGCCGCTGCGGCCGCAAAGCTCTCCTGCGGATTGAGGTCCAAGGACGCGGCCAGGAAGTCCGTCGCACGCGGATCGCCCAAATTCCCGAATGTGACGCATAGGTCATAGATGAGGTTGTCGGGCGCGTGCTCCGCATAGGCGAGCAGCGGCGCCACCGCCTGCGGGTTTCCAATCTCGCCTAGCGCATCGATAATGTTTCCCTGGATATTCTTGTATTTCCCGTCCACAAGCATCTTGAGTAGAATCGGGACACTGTCGGTGTTGCCCATCGTTCCAAGTGCGGATATCACGCCGACGAGCAATTCCGCATCCGTCTCGTCCAGCGCATTGACAAGGAACTCATAGGCATCCGGACAGTCAAAGCTGCCAAGGGCTTTTGCCGCAGCGACTTTTACAACTTTTATCGGATCGTTCTTGAAGACTGACATTAGGACGGGGACGGCCTCATTACGGCCGGTCTTGCCGAGCGCCTCTACAGCCATCCCTCTGACTTGCCACCTGGGATCCTTGAGCGTCTCCACAAGAACCTTGTGCGCGGCAGGATCGTTGAAGTTGCCGATCGCGTCCAAGGCATCCTCCCTGATCTCGCTGTCGAGATTGTCGGCGTAAAGCGAAAGTATCGCCGGAAGCATGTCCGCCTCGCATCTCTGCACCAGTGACTTGATAGCCAAACGTCTGATGTACAAATCTCCGTCCCCCAGCGCAGCGACCAGAATATCCTTAGCCTCACCATTGTTGAATATCCCGATGAGCCTCAACGCATCCCTCCTTAACGACCTGTCGGTTGCAGTATTGAAGACAGATATGAGATTGGGTAGGAATGAGTCGTCGCCCCTGTTTCCTATGAGCCTCAGAGCATCCTTGCGGATTTCCATGTCATCATCCGTCAACGCTTTGCACAACATATCACGGGCCCGATCGCCGAGGATGCCTGCTAGGGCACGGAAGGCATCTAGCCTTACGCTTGGGTCTGGTTCCTTCTCGAATGCCAGCTTCAAGGATGCGGCCGCGGAATCGCCGCCGATTTTTCCGAGCGCGTTCGCCGCCGTCCGGCGCCTGTATGAATCCACGTCTTCTGGCGTGGATTTGCCGGGATTTTTTATGGCTGATAGCAGAATCTTTGTAAGGAACGGCTCAGTTTCCGGGTCGGCGATCACTTCCAATAACTCAACGAGCTGGGATTGAGCCTGCTCCTGCTTGTCGCCGATTCTGGAAATGAAATCCTTAAGAAAAGGTTTCACCGCCTTTTTGTCTATCTGGACCAGCGACCGCATGGCATGGAGCTTGATGCTGTCCGGATGGTCGCCGCGAATGATTTCCTCAAGCAGGGATACGGTTTCAGGCCTCTTGAAACTTCCGAGCATTGAAATGGCCGGATTCGACGAGATGTCCTTTCCGTTCCTCAGGGACTCGCTCAAAATCTCAAAGGCTTCGTCGGTCTGGAACTTCCCTATGCTTGCGATGAGATGATAACGGAGATACTTGTGCTGAGGCGAATCCAACAGTTTTTTCAATTCAGGAATAATGGCCGCGCCTTTTATGTCTGTCAGCGCGTCAAAGACGGCTTCAAGAAGCCGGTCCTCATCCCTTGTCCTATCTTGCCGTGCTGAATCATCGTCCTTCCGAGCCTCGAGGAATGCGAGCAGTTCCGGCACGGCTTTCTCCGAGCGGATTCTTCCAAGTATCCTCACGGCGTAATACCGAACCCCGGGATTCTTTTCATTCTTGAACGCGGAAATGACATTTTCGACGCCGCCCGCGTCCAGAACTGCGGGATCTCGGAAGATTGTTTCGAGGACTGACTCCCTGATTTTCGGATTGGGATCGTCTTTCAGGAACCCAAGCAGGATGGGGAGGCAAGTCCGGCATTTTTCACCGTAAAGACTTCCTATAAGGCTTGAGCGGACTTCCGGGGCGGAATCGTCCTTCAGTATGCCGGCGAGAAGGTTCCGGACGCTGTCGTCGATATCAACATTTGAGGCGATGACGCTGACAAGACTGCATCTCACCCTTGTGTCACCCTCGCTTTCAAGCGCCTCGAGCAAGGTGCGGGATATCGACGGATCTACCAGGCGCGGACCGGGCAAGGAAACAAGAGAATGGACGAGGGCGCTTCTCACCTCGGGATCCGGATCGTTCTTCAACGATGAAAGCATCTGCGGCAGGGCGCCCATCTCTATGAACGAATAAAGGTAGGTGGCTATGTGGGAGCGGACTTCCGGCGAACTGTCACTCCTGAGCGCCTTGATCAATGCCGGAAGGGAACTTGGAGACTCAAGGATCACAATTGATCCTGCCGCGCAGGCGCGTATTCTCGACTCGGGATCGTTGAGCAGCGCCTCTTCCAGCGCCGGAAGCGCCTTGGGGCTGGCAAGTTCGCCGAGGACCCCGGCGCAGAAAAGCCGAACGACCAGCCTGTTGTGAGGCTTGAGTCTCTTAGCCAGGATTGGAATGGCCTTGGGCCCATAAACCTCGACCTGCTCTTTCACTTCATAGCGGTTCACATATTTTCTTTTAAGCAGCCGCTCAAGGATGGGCAGTTTCCTGTCCAGCCTATATCTGCTCAGTAAATCCAGCAGTTGTTCGCGAAGTCCGCGCTGGTTCCCGGAGTCGTCATAGATCCTGTCCAGCTGGCCGTTTATCTTCCGTTCGAGCTTCGCCTCCGGCCGCATGAACCAGCAAAATCCCGCCACGGCAAGCAGGACGCAGGAAAGAACAACCGCATACCTGAAATGTTTTCTCTTATTCATTCCTTAATATAGCATAAATTACGACCGCAATCGTCCGCGGCCGATTGCAGTCGATTGCAGTCGTATTTATTCCGGAATTCATTTTAAATATTCCACGTCCGACCCGTGGACGGGCACGTAGCCGAGCTGGTGCTCGGCGTTCCCAGGGATGATTGAGTTGCAGACGGGGAACTACCCGTTATATTCAGGCAAGCGCGTCCATGAAAATTAAGAAGGAAGTTAAAGAAAGATGAAAAAGGAGTCCAAGCCCAAGATTGTCATCAAGCAGCCGCCGCTGCTGTTCAACCAGTCGCAGAAACTCATCTCGAAGATCCAGAAGATCATCGGCACGGGCATCATCTGCTACTGGACGTCCAGCAGGGGGAGCGTCTGCGACAACGACGTGGTAGGTCTCTACGAAGTCTTGAAGAAGCTGGGTCGCGGGAAGAAGATAGCGCTCTTCCTCAAGTCGCACGGCGGCAGCGTGGAGCCGACTCTGCGGATAGTGAACCTCATCCGCGAATACTACGCTCACGTGACCGCGCTGGTGCCGCTGGAATGCGCGTCGGCCGCGACGATGATCGCCGTCGGCGCAAACGAGATACAGATGGGGCCGCTGGCGCACCTGACCGCGATCGACTCGTCTCTCACCCACGACCTCTCGCCGATCGACACCAGGGACAACCGCAAGGTGAGCGTCAGCCAGGACGAGCTCGGCCGCATTGTCAAGCTCTGGAACGCCAACTCCAAGGCCAACGACGGCAATCCGTACGGCGACATCTTCAAATACATCCATCCCCTCGTCGTAGGCGCCATCGACCGTTCAAGCTCGCTCTCCACGCAGATCTGCAGGGAGATACTTTCCTACCACATCAGAAACGAGGAGGAGGCGGACCGCATCAGCAGGCACCTCAACTCAAGCTATCCTTCCCATTCATATCCGATTACGCTTAGGGAGGCGAAGCGCATCGGGCTTTCCGCGACCGCCCTGGACAAGGACGTCAACGGCCTCCTGATCGACCTTAACGAAATATACTCTGAGATGGCGCAGAAGGCCCTCACCGACTATGACGAGTGCAAGTACCACGACAACGAGATTCTGAACATCATCGAGTCCCGCGGAGTGCAGATCTACTACCAGAACGACAAGGACTGGAACTACCTCAAGGAGGAGCGCCGCTACCAGAGCCTCAACGACAACAGCTCATGGCGCAAGATCGAGCTGGTCAACGGCAAGCAGGTCAAGACGCAGTTCCATATACGCTGAGGCGGGCAACGCCCGCAACCCAAAATTCCAAGCTCCAAAATCCAAATCACAAATAAATTCCAATTATCAAATTCCAAACGGCGCGACTCAGAGTTTGGATATTGAAGTTTGAGATTTGAGATTTATTTGGAATTTGGTGCTTGGAAGTTTGGAATTTACAAACGCTAAAAGCATAGAAGTGTAAAACGAAGACACTGGGCTATGTGTCCGGAATCGCATCAAAACCTGGAACTTACCGACGCAAAGAAGGTCGACGAGGCGCTTGGGGCGATAGCCCGTGACGACATCCGCGCGGCCGAACGTCTTCTGCTTGAGGTTGTCGCGAACACGCCGCCTGGATATTCCAACGAACAGGAGGACGGCGGGACTGCTTCGATAAGGTTCTGGGACCAGGCCTCGTTCATCCATTTCGTCATGTGGGAGAAGGACCATGGGGTCGAGAGGAGCATCAACTGGCTCCCCAACGCCTATCCGAGGGCATACTACTATCTGGGATTCATCTGCGTCAAGCGGAAGGAATATTTCAGGGCTGTCGAATTTCTCGACAAGGGGCTGGAACTGGAACCGTCCAATCCGAACTTCAAGTTCGAGAAGGCCCATGCGCTGGTAAATACTGGATACCATAAGGAGGCGCTCGCCCTCTATGAGGGGGTCAATGGGCTCGGTCCCTACGTCAGCGCCCGCGAGCTTGGCGTGGCCCGGCGGGGATGCGGCTTCGTGCTGATTGAGATGGGGCGGCTTGACGAAGCAGAGGCCGCCTTCAAGTCATCCTTGGAGATCGATCCCGCCAATAAGATCGCGCTCAGCGAACTGCAATACATCGATCACTTGCGCAAGGGCGGCCGGAAAAGCGACACGGAAAGCATCTCAACTACCGGCGCCGACCTGTCGAACTGCGCCATCTGCGGCAGGAAATTCGAGGAAGGGGCCGCTGTCTCCATGGACGGAATGCCGGCCTTCATCTGCCGGAGCTGCGAAGGAAGGCTGACCAGGAAGTGGTGGCAGTTCTGGAAGTGGTAATTGTAATTTCTTTCACAAGGGGCTAAGTTTTTCCCTGAGAGAATCGACAAAATCATTTGTCGATATTTTTCACGAGGGTCTGCCGGTGACACCCAAGGAACTTGAACAGACAATAAGGACCTTGCTTCAGAGGCCGATGGCCGACACGGAACTGCGCGACCAGCTTGAGAAGCTTGCGGAGGCCGAGGCTTCCTTCTCCGGATTCACCTGGCTCTTCGGCCCGGAGCTGTACCGCCGCAACCGCATCCTCTTCCGCCCGTTCATCCTGTCGCGCTTCAGCACATACATGGTCCTGCCCAAGTGGAGGGTCGAAGAAATAAAATGGAAAGGTCCCAAGGCGGGGATACTCGATCCCTGGCTCGCGGAAGTCGACCGCAACGACGACGTGGAGCTTTTCCGCAAGCTCTACGAATGGAAGCTGAGCGCCCAGTTCGACTGGAGGATGCGCGACAAGAAGTCGGAGACGCTCCGCAAGGAACTGCTTGCCCGCTTCCGCGGCGCGGCCAACGCCCCTCAGCGCGAGACGGTGCTGCGCAAGCTCGACCTCTGGTTCAACCTCGATGAAGCCACCGCATGTTCGATATATGAAATCGACCACCGTGCGGCAGGCCCGTTCATCCTGCGCCACCTGCCCAGCTCATGGTTCAGCGGGGAGCAGAAGCGGACTTTGTGGGGCAGAATGCATTCATTGGCCGACCAGCGCCGCGACGAGGATTTCCGCTGGCGCCTCTACCGTCGTCAAGTGCCTCTGCCCGACTGGACCAAGGAATGCCTTGGCCTCTGCGACAACGTCAGCGATCCGTCCAAGTTGGTCCAGGAACTGCTCAGACGCCACCCTGAAGGCTATGGGATCAATCTGGCCGACGGGTTCTACCAGATGGTCCAGCGCAGGGGCCGCGACGTCTTCCCGTATGTGATGCGCCATCTCCGCCAGGTCTGGGGCGGATGGTTCGGCCGCGGCAGCTACGGCCGGATGGCCGATCTGGCACGCCAGCACGGCTGGTGGGATCTCTGGGCGGCGCTCATCCGGGTCTGCAGCGGACCGAAGGAGTTCAACAAGGAAATACATTCCATCCTGACGGACAGCAGCCTGACCAAGAAGCTTGCCGAGGAGCGCCTGCTCGCGCTGGCCGGAGTTTCGCGCGAATGGAACTGGCCCGGCCTCGGCATCGCGACGGTGCATCAGCTTGAGGAGTCCACGGCGATGCTGTTCTATGAGCGATTCCCCGACCTGCTGCGCGGCCCCTTCAAGCTGCACGTCCAGGGCAACATGTGGGGCGAGACTTATCCGAAGCTCCTCGACCGCTTCCTCGCGGACGGCGACGAGGAAATGGTCGATCATCTGGCCAGCCGCATCATCACGCGTTCCGGCCGTTGGGGCAATGCGCAGAAGCTTCTCGCGGAAGCCGAAAAGCTGGCCGACTACTACGGCGCGATGAAGTCAGACGAGGCAGTCTTTTCACGGCGCGCCGCGAGCGTCCTGGGGAGGATACCGGCATACTCGATATGGCAGTATAATCCGCTGGTCCAGGAGAACAGGCTGGCCCGGCTGCTCTTCGAGCGCTCCGCCTCCTCGTATCTGGCCGATCCGTGCAGCGTATCGGATCTCGTGGAGGCCGCGGAGATACACGTGATGGCGCTTGCTTACCGCGCGCTGGGACTCGACGACGACCGTGCCCGCGAGCAGGCCGTCCATCATCTGCCGCTCCTTATGGGGACGCTACTCCGCCCGATGCAGCGGGGCACGCGCATCCTGGCGTTCGGCGCGCTCGCAAACGCCGCCGTAAGCGCGGAGACCGCACGAACCGTTCTGGACCGGGCCCGCGACGCAATGTTTCTCCCGGACCTGCGCTACCCGAAGGAGGATCTCCTAGGGCTCATCGCAAAATTGCTGCGGCACTGGCCCGAACTGCGCGGTCCCGGCGAACAGCCGGTGATCTACAAGAAGCAGTGAATAGTTGGATAACTGGTTACTGTGCGCGGCGATTATTCGCCGCGATTATAAAAGGAGCACGATGATAGCCCTTTTCGACTATGCGAGCCCCAGCACCTTGGAATCGCAGCGGGACCGCGCCCTGCTCGGGATTTCTGCGAACGCGCGCCGTCCCGTGCGCTTCCACGGGAAGCTGTTGCGCAACGTGCCGCTCCTTCGCTTCACGCTGCGGGCCCTCGGCGAGGCGATATGGTCCGACGACTCTTGGTCAAGCCAGGGCGAATTCGGAATGTGGATACTCGATCCCGTCATCACGGTTCATCCGGACCGAATCTTCTTCGAGGCGTTCAGCCAGGATCAGAGCGTCTATGCGATGGTCGTGGCAAATCCTCGGATGTTCGCGGCCGAAGGCGAAGTGATTACGGGGACGACAAACGTCGACTTCAGCGCCTGGCTGTGGGGCGCCTTGAATGAACTTCGCTCCAGCCGCGAAACCTGGCTGCGCATAGGCCCCGAAGGCTTCGAGGTAAGGACGAAGCGCGCCGGAGGCCGTTTCGAACAGAAGGTCGACCTGCCGGACCACTGGGTCCGCGGATTCCTCCAGGTGACCGCCGCCATGGCAATGCCAGGGACTCGCATCACGGTGCGTCCCGCGGATCTTCTTGCCGCAATACGTTTCCTGCGGTATACGAAGGCGAAGCTCTCACCCAGGGCCCTGCGCTACGAATTCAATCCCGGCGAGGATGCGCGCATCGTCCTCGAACCCTGGGAGCATGTAGTCCCTCTGCGCGGCGCGGAACATAATTACACCGAACCGCGGACTGTCCGTACCTGGGGGCGCCGCCGTCTCAAGCTCATCGAACCGCTACTGCCTTTCGCGACCAGCGTGGACATCTACCTGAAGGGCAGGGGGCTTCCGAGCTTCTATGCTGTAAAGATGCCCGACCTGACTTTCGTGCTCGGGCTTTCCGGCTGGACCCAGCAGCAATGGACCGACAACGGAAGCTTCGATCTGCTCTCGGAGGCTGAAGCGCCGGAACCGGATCTGATCGACAAAGTCCAGCAGCATCTGGCCGCCAGCTTCCATGCCTCGCCGAAGGATATGGCCGCCGCCATCGGCTGTGCGCCCGATCTCGTCTGGCACGCATGCGAGCGGCTATGCCGTCAGGGACGGGCAATCTTCGACGTCGAATCCCGCGCCTTCCGCCACCGCCGGCTTTTCGAGGCGCCGGTAGACGAATCGAAGCTCTTCCCTCCCGACGAGCGCCGCGAGCGCGCCAAGGCTCTGCTGGCGGGCAATTCCGTCTCGATCTCGCGCTGCGAGCCTCAGGAGACGCGGAAGACAAAGAAGCTCAAGAACCCCAACGGCGCACCGTTTACACGCGAGATAATCTACCGCGACTGGATTGTCTCCGGCGTCGCAGGCAAGGAGAAGGGCACCGAAATCGTGATCGGCGACACGGGCCGCATCATTTTCGGTAAATGTTCCTGCGCATTCTTCCAGGAAAACCTTATGGGCAAAGGCCCGTGCGAACACATGATTGCCCTCTTCCAAGCCAGCGCCGACTCGCGCAAGGACCTCCCAACCTCCGTCCCGGCGGCGGCAAGTCCGCCCCCGCTACCAAAGCAGGACAAGGGCAGCGAAGAGGAGAATGAGGCGGAGCCCGAGGACGGGGGCGGGGAAGAAAAGGAATAATCAGCCCATGACCGTTTTTTTGAGTTTTGAAATTGGTTCGATGCGGCTGTAGCAGTATAACTTGTAAAAACATGGATCCGGAGGAGGTCCGGCGGCGAAGGATTAGCCTAGATTGCCGCGGTGTTTCGCCGCGGTGGGGCAATGCCAGCCATACATCGCCAGGGTTCCCAACGTTCGCAACGTAGGGAAGCCCTGAGTCCAGGGCCTCGAAAGTGATCCGCCGCCGGGCCTCCTCCGGATCCATGGAAAACTGCGGGATTAGCAGTTTTGTCGGTTGGAAACTCGATGGAGGGCGAAGTCGTGCTGAGCCGCGGTTGAGCTTGGCTCAACCCTCCGGAATAAGACAAAGATAGCGTCAAAGATGGTGAGTTTCAGGAAGTGCCGTATATCCGCCTCGGCGGACAGTTTTGTCAGTGAGCAACAAGTAGTTTGCGCGCGGCGCGCGCAATAACACAGAACACGGCATTCCTCGTATGCGGGGTTTGCTTTTTGCGCGCGGCGCGCGCAATAACACAGAACACGGCATTCCTCGTATGCGGGGTTTGCTTTTTGCGCGCGGCGCGCGCAAGCTACCCGTCGAGTTTCAGGAGAGTTTCAAGTGGGCTTTTTTCAATGGATTAAAGAGCTTATGGGAGGTCCGCGCAGGCGCGACATCTCCCGTCTTTCCCCGTCCGAAGGGGAGGGTGCCGATGATTCCGCCGCGGAACTTGTGGACGTCTCTGGCGGCCCTTTGAAGGAGCACCACCGCCGTCTGGCCCTGCGCGACCGCCGCCTGCTTCCGAAAGTCAAGTCGGTCACGCGCGCGATGGGTTTGACAAGGCGCAAAAAGGTGATGGGGAAGGCCGAGGCGGACCGTCTTTTCAGCGGAACCTTGCGGACCCGTAACCGTAAGCTCCGCGACCTTTTGGCCGACGAGGAACAGCTCAAGCGCTACGGCCTGCCGTTGTGGAATACTGAAGAAGACCTCGCCGCGTGCCTCGGCGTTTCCATCAAGGAATTATGGTTCTTCTCCATCCACCGGCAGAGGGAGAGGCAGCCGCACTATGTCACGTTTTCAATCCTCAAGCGTTCGGGCGGGAGCAGGCTCATCATGGCGCCTAAGCGCCGCCTGAAGGCGATCCAGAGGAAACTACTGGCCCTGCTGGTCGAAAAGCTGCCGGTGAGCGAACACGCCCACGCATTCCGCCGGGGCAGAAGTGTCCGCACCGGCGCCGAACCCCACGTCCGCAAGCGCCTGATCCTGCATCTTGATCTGAAGGATTTCTTCCCTTCGGTCACTTTCGCGCGCGTCCGAGGGATGCTGATCGCCTACGGGTATTCCTATCCGGTCGCTTCGACCCTTGCGGTCCTGATGACCGAGGCTGAACGCCAGCCGGTCGAGGAGGACGGGAAGGTGTACCATGTCCCCGTCGGGCCGCGCCACTGCGTGCAGGGTGCGCCGACGAGTCCGGGCATCTGCAATTCGATGCTTCTCCGGCTGGACCGGCGACTTGCCGGACTGGCGGCGAAGCATTCGCTTTCATATACGCGCTATGCCGACGACATCGCCTTCTCCGGCGACGTTGAACGTCCCGCCGCGCACAAGATCCGCGCGGCCGCGTCACGGATCATCGCGGAGGAGGGATTCCTGGTCAACGCGGAGAAGACGCGCCTCATGGGAAGTGGAGCACGGCACTCCGTCACCGGGGTCGTTGTGAATCAGACTCTTGGGCTTTCGCGCAAGGATCGGCGCCGCATGAGGGCGGCCGCGCACCGGCTTGTGAAAGGGCAGGCGGGCGCTTCCCCGGAACGCACGCAGGCCTGGCTCGACGGACGGATCGCTTACCTGCACATGCTCAACCCGCAGCAGGCGGACGCGATAAGGAATCTCCAATGTCCGACAAGGAATATTCATTGATCAATATAATGGAGCCAATTTCAAAATGCGGTTGAGCACAGCTCAACCCTCCACGATTTCTCCGCCTAGATGGAGGGCGAAGCCGTGCTGAGCCGCGGTTGAGCTTGGCTCAACCCTCCGGAAGACGACAAAATTACCGACAAAGATTTTCAAATTACAGGAGAGATGGCGATGAGAAAGAACACGTTCGCAGTGATGTTCGGGAACCGGGGATTCTTTCCGGAAACTCTGATATCGGGGGCGAGAAAGGAAATCGGAGCGGCGCTGAAGAAGGCCGGCTACGGGGCGTTGATGATGGAACCGTCGGAGACCAGATACGGCGCCATCGAGACTCCTGCGGAAGGTGAGAAGTTCGCAAAATTCCTAGAGCGGAACAGGGGCAGATACGACGGCGTGATCATCTGCCTTCCCAATTTCGGAGACGAGACCGGAGCGGTCGCCGCCGTCCGCGACTGCGGAACTCCCATACTCGTCCAGGCCTACCCCGATGAACTCGACAAGATGTCGATGGCGACTCGCAGGGACTCGTTCTGCGGCAAGTTTTCCGTCATGGATGTCCTCTGCCAGTACGGCATATCCTTCAGCGCGCTGACGCCGCACACGGTCCATCCGGTTTCCGCGGAGTTCTCGGACAATCTGGACGTCTTCGCGGGGATATGCAGGATTGTCAACGGAATGAGGCGATTCACGGTCGGCGCGATAGGCGCCAGGACGACCGCCTTCAAGACAGTGCGCTTCGACGAGCTCGCCCTGCAGAAATACGGGATAACCACCGAGACGCTCGACCTTTCCGAAGTTGTGCTCAGGGTGAACTCGCTCAAAACGTCCGATCCGAAGGTGAAGGCCAAGGCGGCCGTCCTCAGAAGATACGCCTGCTGGAAAGGAACCCCTGCGGAATCATTCGAAAACATCGCGAAGCTCGCGTTGGTCCTCGACCGCATCGTCGAGGAATACAAGATGGACGCACTTTCGCTGAGATGCTGGATCGAGCTGGAGAAGCTTTTGAAGCTTTCCCCATGCGTGATCCTCAGCGAGATGAACAACCGCGGCATCCCCGCGGCGTGCGAGCTGGACGTCTGCAACGCGGTGGCGATGAGGGCGCTGAGCCTGGCCTCCGAAGCTCCGTCCGCATGCCTCGACTGGAACAACAACTTCGGCGGCGAATCAGACAAGTGCATCCTCTTCCACTGCGGCCCCGTCCCTCAGAAGATGATGGCCGGAAAGGGTCTGATCGTAGACCATCCGATGTTTGCGAAGGCGCTCGGCGCCGGATGCGGCTTCGGCTGCAACACCGGCAGAATATCGCCTTCGCCGTTCACATATTCGAGCGCGAAGACGCAGGACGGCAAGCTGCATTTCTACCTGGGGCAGGGGGCTTTCACTGACGACGCCGTCCCCAGCGAATTCTTCGGCTGCGCCGGAGTCGCCAGGATCGACGGACTGCAGAAAAAACTTCAGTCCATCGGATACAACGGCTACAGGCACCATGTAAGCGTCACCTTCGGCGAACATGGACGCGCGGTAAACGAGGCCTTCGCAAGATACTTGAAATACGAATGCATGGCGCTGGACGATTTCGGCGTGTGAAAGGCGGAAAGTGGCAAACAGATTTTTAAGGTTAGCGGCTGTCTTTGCCCTTTCTCTCCCATCCATATGCGGTGCAGAGGAGAAGAAACCCGCCCCCGCGCCGGCTCCGCTGGGACCGACGATACAGCCCAACATATTCGACATCCCCGCATTGCACATGAACTATCTGGCGATCCAGGCGCAGGTTCAGGCGCTTTTCCAGCAGGAGAACTTCCCCGAAGCCGAGAAGGGTTGCCGCATGGCGCTCGAGCTCATCCCGAATGACATCGCAACTCACTTCAGGCTGGGATGCGTCCTTGCCGCCGAAGGCAGGAAGGACGAGGCCGTCAAGTCGCTGCAGAAGGCCGTTTCGCTGGGCTTCAACAATCCGGCGATGCTGAAAGGGGAAAAAGCCCTTGCACCTCTCCAGGACATGGATGACTTCAAGGCGCTGCTCAAGAAGTCCGAGACCGCCAAACCGGATCCCGCCGCAGCATGGAACTATCCGTGCGAGCCCGCTGAAATCAAGGATGCGGTGGCGATGGTCACGGAGAAGAACACGACATATGACCCCCAGATTGGAATTCTTAAGTCGTTCTTCAAGTTTCCCGAGCCGAAGCCGGATCTGCCGGTCGCGGTCGGCCTTGGCGAAGCCGGCGATCTCCTGAGGAAATGGTATTCGGAAAAGACTGCGGCCGGCAACTGGGGCGACCTTTACGACAACCACGACGGCGACCATTCCAACATGGACTACGCGGCCTTTCCGCAGCTCGCGAGGATAGAGTTCGGCGACACTCCGAAGAAGAAGGGCTTTGCATCGGGGCTCCAGACTCTTTTCCTCTACAATGGCCCGACGATCGGCAACTCCTCGACGGCGGTGACGGACCCGTTCATATTCCGCTCGATACCGCGCCTGGCGCTCACAGGCGGACGCGGGCAGATGCTTTTCGTCCAGTATGTCTCCAACCACATGTATTTCTATCCGGAGCACGCCGACCATGATCCCGGCCGCAACGGCCAGGGAGGATATGGCGATCTCATTCCTGCAAACACTCCATACTATATAATATCGCAGGGATCGAGCTTTTCAGACAAGGTGTTCATGGACGCCGTATGCGCGGCGATGGCGTCTTTCACGCCGGAAGTCAAGACCGAACTCGTGAAGAACGGCGCGCTCATGCCGGCGATGCAGATGATATTCCGGATGTCGAACAAGACGGTCAAGTCCGACGACGACTACCTTTCCGGCAAGGCGCACCCCAGCGTGTTCGACGGGAACCAGCTGGACATGATCCGCATGATGAAGATGGCCCACGATATGACCGCGGACTGCCTCCCGCCGTTCGTCCAGCTAAAAGTGAAGGAGGAGGACCAGCCGGTCCCCGGGATCGACTATTTCGGAATCCCCGGCGCCGAGAAGCTGTTCGACACGCCGTGCGCGGTCGCCCGCGTCGCCAGATCGGTCAAATATGCCAGGCGCATGCTTGTCAGCGCCGAGGACAGCCGCGACCTGAAAGGCAAGGCCCTCTCCTATTGCTGGGTGCTCCTGAGGGGCGACCCCGCGAAGGTCTCAATCAAGAAGTCTAACATCTCTGGCTCCGAAGCTGAAATCATCGTCTCCTGGCACGACCGGTTCCCCATATCTCTGGGCAATCCATTGGAAAGCAACAGGGTGGACATAGGTGTCTTCGCGAAGAACCATAAATATTTCTCGCCGCCGGCCTTTATCTCCATCCTCTTCAACGACAGCGAAAAACGGACTTACGACTCGAAGAACAGGATCACATCGGTGGACTACAACGATCCTGCCGTGGGCAAGAACTATGTCGACCCGATGCTCTTCACTAAGAAGAACTGGCGCGACGAATATCATTACGACGCTAAAGGCGCGATGACCGGATGGACCAGGATACGCGCCGACTCGAAGGAGGAGTTCACCGCGGGCGGACTGCTTGTCGCCAAAACCGACGCTTCCGGTAAACCGATTGAGGGAAGGAAGGTGAACTACGTCGTCAAGCAGAACCAAAACGCGATGGCTGAACTCGTCGAAACTCCGACACAGGAAACCGTATTGTTCAAGTAGCGCCTTACAAGAGGAATTCTTCTATTTTATTACGGACACTCATCTCACCTGAACTCCTTTCAAAACTCGGCAAACGGCTCAGCTCGGCTTCGCCCTCCGCGCACGAATTGAGTTCAAGCTTTTGCTCGCCAGCCCGCGCACTTTCTGAACAGGAAGACGAACTTGGCCGTATAGCAAGCAGACCAGAAAGACAGCCAGACTATGAACAGGAGCATGATCGGTCGCGTCATGCTGGGGAATTCATCGGACGGATTCATGATCGGGCCGGAGGTGCTCAGGAAAAGGATGACGGCGATTAGTCCCGTCAAGAACCATTCGACATGTCCCCGCTTCCACATATGCTTGCCCTGCAATCAGGATTGGCCGATTGCAAATTACGCCACTTCCCACTGGCACTCAAGGCATATTAAGGACAAAACGCTCATCACAATTCCGACTTGACTTGCTCGGGGCTTGATTCGAGTTCTAACCCAATCATCCAATCATCCAATCTTCCATCCTTTATTGTTGTGCGGGAAGCCCTTGATTTTATCATCTGGCGGTGGCATATTACAGCTTAAATTCTAAATTCTTGAGAGGTGTGCAATGAGTGTTGACATCAACGGTCTGCTAGACTATTCAGAAGAGCACATGATGAAGGCTGTCGAGCACATGCAGTCGGACTTCAGCGCGGTGAGGACCGGCAAGGCTTCTCCCGGACTGGTGGAAAATCTCATGGTCGAATACTACGGGACACCTACCAGGCTCAAGGAGCTTGCGGGCATAACGACTCCGGAGGCGAGGCTTCTTGTAATCCAGCCGTGGGATCCGACGTCCGTCCCCGCCATTGAAAAGGCGATACTCGCCTCCAACATCGGCATATCCCCCGTGAACGACGGCAGGATAATCAGGCTCCCGATTCCGGAACTGAGCGAGGAGCGCCGCGCCGCCCTCACGAAGCAGGTCAAGTCCCGTGCCGAGGATGCCAGGGTCGCTATCAGGAATGTCCGGAGGGAGGCCAACGAACTCGCCAAGAAGGCCCAGAAGGACAGCAAGATTTCCGAGGACGATCTTAAGATCAAGCTCGAGAAAATCCAGAAGCTCACCGACGACTACATCAAGGAAGTCGACGAATGCCTGAAGAAGAAGGAAGCCGAGCTGATGACAATATAGCCTGGATGCCCCAGGCTTATTTTCAGATTTTCTGTTTTGCCGTCTTTTCAGTGAAGGCTGTTATGCATTACGACCGCGTCGGAATCATTCATTGTCGCCGGAAAATCTGAACTGTGGTTAGAAGGATGGTGCTGTATTTTGGCCGCCGTCAGAAAACATTACCTTCTGATTCTGGCTGTCGTCGTGGTGGCTGCGTTTCTTCTGCGCCTGGAGGTCTGCCGGGAGCTTCTCGCCAATGATCCGAGCGTGAGCAGGCCTCCCCCAGCCACCGACATGGCCACCTACATGAAGCTGGCGGCGGAGGTCGCCGCCGGCGAATATGGTTCGAAACCGTTCTACTACCAGCCGTTCTACTACGCGGTCTTCCTGCCGTCGATCTACCTTGTCTTCGGCAAGGGGACGATCTGGCCGGTGCTGCTGTCGCAGTGCCTGCTCGGCGCAGCGACAGTCTGGCTGGCTGCGATTTCCGCAGGAATGCTGGCCGGGAAACGGGCTTCCGTAATCACCGCGGTGCTCGCCGCCTTTTCCACGATCCTTGTCTTCTACACGCCGTATTTCCTGCTTGAGACTCTTCAGTCGTTCTGGCTGGCGCTGATACTTTATCTTTCGCTCGTTTCGATCCGGCGCGGCAAGCTCTGGCTATGGCTGCTGACCGGCCTGGCGGTCGGGTGTTCGATATTGACACGCGGCAACATATGGCTCATGGTTCCGGGAATCGCGCTGTTTGCTCTTCTGTCAGGTAAAATGAAAAAGTCCTCTGGCTCACCTACTGAAACTCGCCGAAAAATGGTGTGGACTTCCCTGTCCGCGAAATTCGCAGGTTGGGGTACCTGCGCCGTTTCATGTTCCATGTTGATTATTTTTCTTTCTGGCGTGATCCTCCCGCAGATCCCCTTTTTCATGCACAACACAAAGGTCTGCGGCAAGTTCACCGGTCCCTCTACCGCGGGTTCCGCGGTCCTCGCGCTCGGCAACACGCCTGAGGCGCCGCCCGGCGGAAGGAATCCCAACCTTGGCCCTGGACCGATGGAATATCCGGAGACTTACAAATATTGGATGGACACTCAGTCGGAGATGCCGGTTTCGAGGAGGATCCGGCAATGGTTCTTGTCTGAGCCCGGGGCGTTCCTGGAACTGCAGTTCAGAAAACTGCTTCTTTTCTGGGACGCGTCCGAGATTCCGAACAACGTCTCGCTGCTTCACAACGGCAAGAGGAGTACGGCCTTGAACTCTGCAGCCCTCATCCCGACATCTGTAATTCTCGCCGCCTGCATAGGTGCAATATTCCTGTTCCTGGCCGGATTGCTCAGGGGAAGGCTTCATCTCGGCAAACTGCTGTCCACAAGGAAGTTGCAGTCGTCCGCATTATTGTGGATGATCTTCTCGTTCTGGGCTGCGACGGCGGCGTTCTACATTCTGGCTAGGTTCCGCGTGCCGGGAGTCCCGCTGTGCGCGGTCGCCGCGGGGATTTTCATCCACGGATTCATTTCGGAGATGAATGCCCGTTCTCGGCGGCGATTCAGGATACTTGTCCTGCCGGCGCTCCTCTTCTCTGTCATAGTGGTCTTCTTCGGATATGACATCTACCGATTCCGTTTTGAGGCCGGCGTAATGCGTATTGTCCGGCCCGCGGGAACCCATGTCAGGCTCTCGGACAGGACGCTTGTCGTGGACAACGGCCCGTTTACGTTCGGCGGATGGGGGGAAATAGCAGTGGAGCCCGGTAAAACAATTGTAAAGGAATTTGCGCAGGTCAAAGAACCCAGGGATGGAACAGTCGAATTCATAATGCCAGTCCTGGACGATACTCCGAAGGACACGGTCTTCTCTATCAACGGAGTTTCCGCAGAAGTCTCATTCTCGCAATGCAACCCGCCCGAGATCAGCAAGACTGTGCCTTTCAACGGCGGCAAATTTGAAATACGCCTGGAGAAAAGCGCCTCGCCGGTTTTCCTGCTTATGGACTTCCAGAGGAACTACGGCCGGACATCCCTGGACGGCAAGAAAGGTCTGGGGGAACTCGTCTGCAGGATACATGTCCGGCCTGAGTGATTTGCGCGATCCGGGTTGCAAGTTCCTGTTGAAGTGCAAACTTACACGCTTGCGAATCACAGCCTGCGAAGTAGTTTGCGCGCGCCGCGCGCAATCAACGGAACACGGTATTCCTCGCATGCGGAGTTTGCCCTTTGCGCGCGGCGCGCGCAAGCTACTCATCGAGCTCCATGCGAGTGTCGAACCCCGAGCGTGAAGCGCCTCTGGGTTTTGTCAGCGAGAAACTCGAAGTACGCCGCTCGATCCGAGAGCGGCCTAATCTAAATAATGTCGCACTCGGATCGTGCGACGTACTTGAGCCAAGTTTCAGGAGAGATGCCCGATGAGAATGTCAGCGCTGGTAGGAAGAAGGATAAAGGAGGATCCGAAGGACGCCAAGACGGCGAGCCACAGGTTCCTCGTGAGGGGCGGATATATCAGGCCGGTGTCGGCGGGAATATATTCGATATTGCCGATCGGCAAGCGGATTCTGGCGAAGATCGAAAAGATCATCCGCGAGGAGATGGATGCCATCGACGGGCAGGAGGTGCTGATGCCGGTGGTCCTGCCGAGGGAGCTGTGGGAGGAGTCAGGGAGGTACAAGTCGGTCGGCGCGGAGCTGCTGCGCTTCAAGGACCGCAACGACAAGGACATGCTGCTCGGCATGACGCACGAGGAGGCGGTCGTCCACCTGCTGCGCACCGAAGTGAACAGCTACCGTCAGCTCCCTGTCATGCTCTACCAGATCCAGACGAAATACAGGGACGAGGCGCGGCCGCGCGCCGGCCTGATACGCGTCCGTGAGTTCACGATGAAGGACGCATATTCCTTCCACTCCTCGCAGGAGTGCCTTGACAAGTATTATCTGAAGGCGCACGCCGCATACGAGAGGATTTTCAGGCGTGTCGGGTTCAAGGACGTAATTTCGATAGAGTCCAATCCGGGGATGATGGGCGGCAAGGTTTCGCACGAGTTCATGGCGATTGCTGAGTGCGGCGAGGACACTATCTTCATTTCTCCTGGCGGAGAATACAAGTCGAACCGCGAAGTCGCGGTGTCGCCCGTGCAGTTTGCGAAGGCGGAACCGCTCCCGCTGGAGAAGGTCCACACGCCCGGAAAGAAGACGATCGAGGAGGTGGCGGCCTTCCTGGGCGCGAAGCCGGAGGACACCGGCAAGGCTGTTTTCTATGTCGGCACGGACGGCGCCCTCGTCTTCGCGATGATACGCGGCGACTTCGAGGTGAACGAGTCGAAGCTGTGCAACCACCTCAGGCAGCCGGAGCTGGCGTTCGCGAACGACGCTCAAATAAAGAAATGCGGCGCGGAACCCGGCTACGCCTCCCCGATGTCGCTGGATCCGGGCAAGGTCCGGATCGTGGTGGACAGGTCCGTGGCAGAGTCCTCCAACCTGATCGTCGGAGCAAACGAGCCCGACTACCACTACAGGAACTTCAACTTCTCCCGCGACATCCATGGCGCGGAAGTGGTCGACATCGCCACAGTCAGGGAAGGGGACCCTTGCCCCGTGACCGGCAAGCCGCTGCTGATGAAGCGCGGAATCGAGGTGGGTAACATCTTCAAGCTAGGCACAAAATATTCGGAATCAATGAACTGCACGTTCCTTGACCAGAACGGCAAGCCGCACCCGATGATCATGGGCTGCTACGGCATAGGCGTAGGCAGGACGATGGCCGGGGTGATCGAGCAGTCATGCGACGCATACGGCCCGATATGGCCGATGTCCATCGCGCCCTACCAGCTCCACCTCTGCGCGCTCAATCCGAACCAGGCGGATGTCGGACCGGTATCCGACAAGCTCTACGCGGAACTCTGCGCCGCCGGGATCGAAGTCCTCTACGACGACAGGGGTGAGAAGGCCGGATTCATGTTCAACGACGCCGACCTCATCGGGGTTCCGTTCCGCATCACCGTCTCGCCGAAGACACTGGCCAGCGCCCAGGTCGAGTTCAAGATCCGCGGCACCAAGGAGAACCACTACTTCCCGCTCGCCGGACTCGCCGAGAAGATGAAGGCGATGATCGCGGAGGAGATGGGGAAATATTGTTAATGGTTATTAGTTATTGGTTAGCCGGTTCCGCTAGTCGCGAGTCCCCGGATGGCGAACATTTTGCGACAGGGCACGGTTGGTTTCGCCAGGTTTCGGACATTATGCAATTGACAGCGGGAGCTTGCGGCCAACTATTGGCTGACAAAGATCAGCTTATCAGTGTCGAAGCCCAGCGACCTGGCCTTTTCGACTAGTTTTTTCTTGACGCCATCGTCCATGTCAGGAGTTCTCGAAAGGAGCCAGAGGTAGGACTTGCTCGGTCCGCAGACAAGGGCATACCGATATTTCTCGCGGTCAAGCTCGGCGACGATGTAGCTTCCGTAAAAAGGCCAGAAGAAGCTCACCTTTAGGAATCCGACATCCGGGCCCTCCACAAAGTATGCGACTCCCTTCGCCTCTTTCCACTCGTTCTGTTTTTCGGAAAATCCGCGGTTTGTGACGGAAATACCCTTGTCGTCCCTCATCGCGTATTCGGCGGTGACCTTGCAGAGGCCCCTTTCAAAACTGTGGTCGAGCCTCGCGATTTCGTGCCACTTACCGAGATATCTTTCCGCGTCGAAATCCTTCACGGGCTCAACACCCTGGGGAACTTTGACGGAACCGCAGCCGGCCATGGCTAATGCGATGCATGATAAAAGGCATGTGCGCATGTTGGAAGTTCACGCCCTATGTTGGAAATATTTGCCGTCCAAACGTTTGGTGCCGGATCGGCCGAAGCGGACATCCATGTCAAGGGCGGCGCCGGCGGTGCCCTTGATTTTAAGGCGATGCATTCCTTTAGCCAGGGGGACGGGGATGAACCACCACGTGCTTCCCTCGCGCCTGGGCCAGTCGATATTCACGTCGCTGACACAAATGGAGGAAATCCTTGTGTCTGAAGGCATGATCTGGAGCTGGAACACGTCGTCGTCCGCGACCGTGAAGTAGCCTTCCAGCTCGAAGTCGGCGTCCTTTTCGGCGCCTGCCTTGGCGAGCCAGCCGCCTTCAATTTTATGGACGGTGGCAGGCTTGTCCTTGGCCTTTACGATGAATCCGGGCTCAAGCTTTTCCTTGAAATCCGCAAGCGGCCCGATCAGGTCGGGGGGGATGATGTCGAGCTTGATAGGCCGGCCGACTATTTTATCGTCGTTCTTTCCGCCGATGATTGCGACGGGGACGAGGGTGACCGGGCCGAGGCCTAGCCCCCTGGCGTCAATCCTGATTTTTGCAGAAGGTCCGGGCGCCGAGGCGACGATCTGCGAATTCTGGAATATCCGCAGCTGCGCGGCCTTTTCCGCCGCGACATCTATCTCGATGAAGGAGTTGAGCCTGCATTCTTTTGGAGAGGTGAGGACGGCCTTCAGTTCGTTTTTTGAGTTGGCGAAAATCATCCGGCATGATGTTTCAGCAACTACTCCGGGGACTTCGGCGAAGTCCGCAGACACCTTGACGTCATGGAATCCGTCCGCATACTTTGAGCTGTCGAGGACGAATCGTGCGTCCGCCGGCCTGGCTTCGCATGCGAGCCTGCCGTCGATGAAGAGGGAATATCGGAAAGGCTTCAGGATGCTATCCTTTATTTTCGGAGAGACGAGGACATTTCCCGAAAGGACCTTGCCTTCCTCGACACCTTCCGCCCAGAGTTCGACCTTGCGGCCCCAGGGCCTGCAAAGGGGATCGCCCATGATCAGAAGCTGGTAGGGGCCGGTCACCGACATGTAGTATGACTCTGCGAGGGTATACCCCTGGACATATGGCAGATAGATGAACGCGGTGGCGAACTTGGCCTGCATCGCATACGGTTCTGCCACGGTGCCCGAGGCGCCTGCCGCGCCGTTGCGGATGAATTCGGTGAGCGGGGTTTGTCCGTCGTATTCGCCCATCATGCCCCCGCAGCTTGTAAGATGGTCGCAGATTGCGCCGGGGACGATCGTGCTTCCGGAGTTCTTCCACATGAAGTCTGCAATGCCGACGAACGCTCCGGCGACGTCGTCCTTCTTGTGCGGAAGGATGCCGTCATCCACTACGGCGTTGACTCCTAGCTCCTTAAGCTTGTCGGCCGCCAGGTAGAAAGCCCATTCCCTGGTCGTGGAGCGTATGTCGCTGTTCTTCATGAAATAAATCGTGCCTCTGGGCGCGGTGAAATCCGCTTTCGCTGAGCGGCGGAGGGATTCGATCGACTCGGCAATGGACATCCCTCTGCCGCTGGTGCAGGCGAGCATTGTGGAGAGCATGTATGAAAGGCCCTGCTGGCTGTTTGATACGGGCATCCCGTCCGGCCCCCAGCAGATCGACGACTTGAAGGGCTGCGGCTGGGAAATGGGTATTTTAGCCTCCTTCATCCTGGCTAGCAGCTTCTGGAAGTCCTCCCTCTCCCTGATTCCGACCAGATCCTTGTCGTTGGAGGTCTGGCTCCAGTCGATCCAGCCTGCGGCGAACGCCTTTTCCAGGAGCGCCATTGCCTGTTCGGATTTGCCCAGCCTGGCGTTGCAGCATGCGGTATTGTAGATGAGTTCGAAGTTGTTCGGATGCTTGCCGAGCAGTTCGGTCATCGCCGCGAGGGACTTCTCGAGGTTCTGCCTGGCGTCCTCAGGGCTGGCCGGGGCAGGGGAGGGGATGCCCGGAAGTCCTGCGGTCATCAGCTTGAGTGATTCCATATACTTCATCTGCTCAGCCTGTTCCCACGGAGCGTCTTCCATCCTGAGCAGTATCCGCATCGCATACATGTTTATGCTAAGGCCGTTCGGGCCGAGGTAGGCGGGATTCCTGGTCGAGACGAAATTATGCAGATATGTCAGGCCGCTCAGGGAGGCCGTCGGGGACATGACCGGCACCGGTCTGGCACCTCCAAGATCCTGGGACGCATCAACCGAAGTCGGGAAGTCGCTTGAATATGCCACGCAGTCTATCTGCCCTTCAAGGCCGCGCTCCTTGACGGCCGCGAAAATCGAAGTCAGCACATCCTGCCTGAACGACTCGACGGTGATCCTTTCGAAAGATGGTATCCCTTCGACATAGACGACGTTGCAGGGTGGTATTGACCTGAGCGCCACGTATTCGTTCGCGACGGTCCTTGAGACCCAACTGTCGGAGTTCACGACCACCAACGTGTTTTCAGGGCCGATCCCGGAAAGCATTTCCGCGGCGGGAA
The DNA here is from genome assembly GCA_964636325.1 of uncultured Victivallaceae bacterium. GTDB lineage: Bacteria > Verrucomicrobiota > Lentisphaeria > Victivallales > GWF2-50-93 > CAZWRV01. The sequence goes on from CAZWRV010000011.1 coordinate 54,588, forward strand.
CGGCGCAGAGCGCCAGCGCCAGCAGCAAGGCGCTTGTCGGATTCTTGCGTTTAGGCATATGGGATATCTCCTTGGAACTTGAACTTCTTTGCCGATAACATTGTTGCGGATCTTGTCGTCTCTTGGTTCATGCCGCCTCGGGCGATGAGGTCGTGTAAAATAGTCGATTGCTCCGGGAAATCAAACGCTGCGCAGGCTTGCCCGGAGGCGATCCGTATGATATTGTAAATGCCGGATATTTTCAGATTAAATTCATGGGGCCAGATGGAATTCAACCGGCGCATACTGATTGTGGACGACGACGAATCCCTTCGATTCATCCTCTCGAAGTTCCTTTCGCATTCGGGTATGAGGAGCAAGGCCGGCGAAGTCATATCGAGCGCCATCAGCGAGATATCAGGCCAGCCTCCGGTGGAGAAGGCCGGCCAGATCCTGGACGCGCCGTATGATGTGGATACTGCCCCGCAGGGCGAGATCGGATACGAGAAGGTGAGGCAGGCCTTCGAAACAGGCCGCCCATACGCCCTCATGTTCGTAGACATGCGCATGCCCCCGGGCTGGGACGGTCTGAAGACGATGGATATGGTATGGAAGGCCGACCCGAAAATACAGGTGGTCCTCCTCACCGCCTATTCCGACTATTCGTGGCAGCAGATGGTCGGCACCATAGGCAAGAGGGACAACTTCATCATCCTCAAGAAGCCTTTCGACATCGCCGAGATATCCCAGGTGGCCCTGGCGCTGACCCAGAAATACAACCTCGAGCGCGAGACCGAGGAGAGGATGGCCAAGCTGAGGCTCGCGGAAGAGGAGCTGAGGCTCGCCCAGGCTCACCTGGAGAACATCTTCCAGGCCATACCCTCCATGCTCCTCTCCGTCACCTCCGACGGGATCGTCCGCCATTTCAACTCTTCGGCGGGAAGCTTCATCCGGAAGCTTAACCCTGGCCGCGCCGCCGCCGGCTCGAAGTTCTGGGAGCTGATACCGGTTCTCGGCGGCGAATTCAGGAGCGACTTCGAGTCAATACTCCGCCCGCACCTTTACCACAAGGTCAGGCGCATAGAGACTGAGGGTTCCGAAAACAAGTTCCTGGACGTCTCCATGTTCCCGCTTTCTTCCGACGGGGCGGGGGACGGTATCGTCATAAGGATAGACGACGTCACCGAGGCAGTGAGGAAGGACGAGCATATCCGCCAGATGCAGAAGATGGAGACCGTCGGCAACCTCGCCATCGGAATCGCCCACGACTTCAAGAACGTCATAGGCGCCATCAGAAGCACCACCGACTCCATAAACTACTCACTTGAAAACACGACCCAGGGCAAGCAGCTCGCCCCCGTCATCAAGAGCGACCTCGAAATCATCGAGGAGTCCGTGCTCCGCGGCCAGGACATGATCAAGCAGCTCATGTCCATATCCAACCACCAGGAGCTGCCCATGACAGACTCCGACCTCAACGTCCTCGCCCAGAACGTCCTCAGGATTTGCCGCAACATCTTCCCGGAATCGATAGAGTTCAAGACCAAGTACTACGAGACCCCGGCGGTCGCAAGAGTCTATCCGGTCCAGATCGAACAGGTCCTCCTCAACCTCTGCGTCAACGCCTGCCATGCGATGACCACGATGCGCCCACCGGAGGAATGGCAGGGCGGCTCCCTGATACTGACGGTGGACAAGATCTACGTCGGCGAGAACATGGTCGAATACATCCCCGAGGCGAGCATAGGCTACTACTGGATACTCAGGGTGGGGGACACAGGAGTCGGAATGGACAAGGAGACACTGAAGAAGATATACGACCCCTTCTTTACCACCAAGAAGGAGGGCAGCGGCCTCGGCCTCACAATGGTCTACAACATTATCAAGCAGCACCGCGGCTTCATCGACGTCTTTTCGGAGCCCGGAAACGGAACCACCTTTTTCATCTTTATACCGTCGCCCAGTTGAAAGGGCAACGTCCGGAACTATCTTATTCAACAAAGAATTTAGACGGAGCACACCACGCCGTTTTGCCGGATTCATACCGATAGGACAGGCAGCGAGGGCCGATGATTGACGCAGTCAGGAAGCTTCCACTCCTCTACAGGACATACGCCATGCTGGGCATCATGTTCCTCTGCGTCATTGTCCTCAACATATTCGCGTATTTCTCCATAATGCACATCGGCGAAATATACGCCTCATGGTCAAACGCCGCCGTGAACCTCAAGCTGAAGGTGATGGCCGCGGACATCACCCTAAGGGCACTCGTCACAGGAAGCACCGTCAAGGACATGAACGGGGTATGGGATCCGCTGGACCAGGCCGAGTCAATAGCGAAATCTTCCCTGAAGCTCGCTGACGATTCGCCGCTCCTTTCGAGCATGAAGGACTACAGGCAGTTTCTCGTCGACATCTTCGTCGTCCCCGAGGGCCAGGAGCCGAAGCCGATACCACAGGACTTCTTCACCACCTACACAGGCAAGTTCGACGCCCTTATCGGGAACATCGAGACATTCAAGTCGCTGATGGACAAATCGATCTCCGGGCGCCTGCGGATATTCAAGGTCATCTATGTTTTCATCATGGTGAACATCTTGCTGCTTTTCGTGATCGTCGTATTCTCTGTAGGCAAGCACACCAGGATGTGCGAGATTGTCCAGAACGAGCTGGCCGACACCAAGAACAACCTCGACATCATACTCAACTCAACCGACTCGCTCCTTGTCACCGTCGACAAGGAGATGACGATCACCCACCTCAACAACGCTGCGTCAAGGTATCTCGGCGCCGATCCGGCACAGTCCGTAGGCCGTAAGCTCGCCCAGACGGCTCCCATGCTCGAAGGCTACCTGCCGGAGATATCGAAGGTTTTCTATTCCGGAAAGCCGGCCGAATTCTACCGGGAGAAGATACTTTTCTGCGACGGCACCGAAAGGTTCTACAACATCACCGCCAACCAGCTCCTCCACGGCGCCGGTGGAGTCGTCATACGCATAGAGGACATCACGGCGCCCGAAGTCCGCGAGGAGCAGATCAGGCAGTCCCAGAAGATGGAGGTCGTCGAAAACATCATCGAAAGCCTCACCAACGACTTCAACAACGTCCTCGGCGCCATAAACGCTTCCGTATCCATGCTCAAGTTCACCTCCGAAAAGGGGCCGGTCCAGCCGTCCGACCTGAAGAACAGCATAGAGATAATAGAGAACTCCATAGAGCGCGCAGTCGTCATGGTCCGCCAGCTCACGTCCATCTCGAAGAGACAGGAACTCACCCTTTCGCCCGTCGACCTCAACATCTCCGTCAGCCATGTCATCAAGATATGTGAAAAGTCCTTCGACAAGCGGATATCCCTCAAGACCGCCTTCGCCGCCTTGAGGGCCATGGTCAAGGGCGACCCCGCCCTCATCGAGACGGTCATACTCAACCTCTGCGAGAACGCCGCCCACGCAATGACCATAATGAAGGGTGCAAGCCAGCAGTGGGGCGGCGAACTGAGAATTTCCGTCACTTATGTCCTGCCGGACTCCAACTTCAGGGCCATGCACCCGAACGCCACTAAGAAGTCATACTGGGCTATCAGCGTCTCCGACACTGGTGTCGGGATAGACCGCGAAGTCATGCCTCACATCTTCGACCCCTTCTACTCCACCAAGGGCAAGAACCGGGGCATGGGGCTCGGGCTCTCAACGATAAGGGAAATAGTGGGGCAGCACAGCGGATTCATAGACATAGCCTCAGTCCCCGGCGAAGGCACGACCGCCACCGTCTATATTCCCGAAATAGAGGAACAGATTTCCAAAGTCCTCAAGTTCCAGGTCGAGGCCGAAGTCCCTATCCCCACAGGCGCAGGACTGATACTGGTAGTCGACGACGAAGGCATAATGCGCAAGACCGCCCACAGCATCCTCACCAAGCTCGGCTACGAAGTCATCTTCGCCGAGAACGGCATCCAGGCCATCGACACCTACAGCCGCAGAGGCAAGGACATCAGCATGGTCATGCTCGACCTCTCCATGCCAAAGATGGACGGCAAGGAAACCTTCGTCGAACTCAAGAAGATCAATCCGCTCATAAAGGCCATAATCGTCTCGGGCATGGAGACCGACAAGCGAATCAACGAGATGATCGCCATGGGCGCGAAGAGCTATGTCCCCAAGCCGTATTCGATGATTTCACTGGCGCAGGCGGTGAAGAAGGTCATCGGATGACGGCGATATCCTCAACTTCCATATCCCTTGACCTCCATGAGCTGTCCGGAAACTTCATAGGTTAGGAAGCAGTGGACAAGCCCCCTTGCGGAGTCGGCAGTTCCGTCTCGACAAGACCGGGCCCGATGCCCCCAGAATGATTTTTTAATGGTATCTATTTTTTTGATTTTTTCATCGCGCTGAAAAATGGATGCTTAATCATCCGGAAATCAAGCGGGAGGGGCAGTTACACAGTCTCATCCCTGAAAATCCCATGTTTCCCCGGCATTTCCCTTTGCTGATTGGGTTTTCCCCTCCGGGCCCGCCGCGGCGGGTGCAGGAAGAGGTTTTTCTGCAAAGTTCTGCCCGGTTTTACCCGCTCCCATCCTTGAAATCCCGTCCTGACTTGCTACCTTCAACCTATGGTTAAAATCAAAATTCCTAACAGTCAGTAACCTATTGGGGATTTGGTCACTTGGAATTTAAATATCCACAAGGACATATGCTGTAACTCTTGCAAGGGGCTAATGAGGGTAAGGACATACGGCGATCCGGCGCTTGCGCGCAAAGCGTTGCCTGTCAGGGCGATGGACAAGGCAGTCCTTCGCCTCGCCGGATCGCTGGTGGAGATGATGCACGAGCACGACGGGATCGGCCTTGCCGCGACGCAGCTGGGGAAGGAACTGCGGATGGTTGCGCTCAACGTCCCCCAGCCCAGGAGGCAGGACGGCTCGCTCGCCCATCCGCTTTCGCCCGGGGAGATCGAGCTTCTTCCACTCATGCCTCTGGTTCTGGTGAACCCTGAAATAGTCTCGTTTTCGCCGTTCGAAGGAGTCCGCGAGGAGGGTTGCCTCAGCGTACCGAAGATATACGCCCCGGTCTCGCGGCCTGTGTCGGTAATACTCAGGGCACGCGTCTGCGAAGGCGCCGAGATCATGCTGGAATGCGCCGGACTTCTCGGAAGGGCAGTCCAGCACGAGATAGACCATCTCGACGGGATTCTTTTCGTCCAGAGGGTCGTGCCGGATGAGCTGGAGAAGATCAGCAAGGAACTTGAAAAGCTCGCCAAGGGTAAGGGAGGGAACTGATGGACGCTCTCCCGAAGAAATCGTTCCTGTGGGCGGCGTTCGGCGTCTGCAAGGGGACTGATGCGTTCGTCGAGATCGCCATGTTCCCCACGATTAAGACAGCCTTCCATTTCATACTATTCGCCTGCATCGCGTCTGTAATTTCGGCCGGACTCAGGACTTCCTTAACATACGCAGGGACCATCGGGAGATTCTGCGCCGCGTTCGAGGGGCAGTTCGGACATGTTTCAAATTCAGGGGCGAAAGGTGTTCTGCCTTCCCTTAGCCCGGAGACTTCGCGCTCGATGGTGGTCGACAATATCAGGGTGGACTACATTTCCGGGGAGGGGAAGGGGCCAGGCTTCAGGCCTGACGACGGGATTTCGAACTGCGGACTGCTATGGATGCCGAAGTCCATGGTCTTCTGGGGAAGGAACGGGCCGAAGTTCCGCTTCTTCTCGCTGGCCGACCTTTCACCGAGCCGGAACAAGATATCGACTGGTACCGCGGATCAGGTGCTGGCCTACGCACAGGCGACGCCGCTGCCGGCCGACCTTGCCTCGCAGATCCCTTCAGCAAGCCTCATCACGCTGAAGAACGCCCTGATCGTATCGGCCTTCCTGCTCAGCGGCGCCAACGTCTTCCTTGTGACAGTCCTGTTCATCCCGCTTTTCGCGCTTTTCTCCACGTTCTTCTTTTCGGCATCTGCCACCGGCATGATCATTCCGATGAGGTTCAGGAACATCCTGAACGTGGCAATATATTCAAGCTTCCCCGGCATACTGATCGCGTCGCTGTTCCATGGCTTCGACATCCCGTACGTTGAATACCAGACAATGTGCGTAATCTGCTTCCTGATATATTTCACAGTAGTGCTCAACAATCTGCAGAGGAAGGCTAGGCCTTCGTCCAGCGAGGAGTCCGACTATGACGATTTCTGAAGTATGTCCGGGCGGACCGCTGTCGGAATACGGCGCCGCCAGATGGTATGAGAACCTTTCAAGCCATACGTTTCCGACCAGCTTCGTTAAACTGCGCCCGATGGAGGTGCAGAGCCTGGCCGAGGGCGAGAAGTCCGGCAGCCATGCCGATGAAGTGATCGCCAGACTGTCGCAGCCGATGAACGCCTATCCCGGCAACTGCTTCGTCTTCACCGACCATTATGCTCCGACCGACACTGAGAGGTTCGCGTTGAAGGGCGGCGCCGTTTATTCGCCCGAGAGCGCATGGAAGTTCCTGGCTCTTAGCGCGAAGATACGCAGGGCTGCGTCCGAAGGTCTGGTGGAGCATCTCTGCGTGCGCCCGTTCAGGCGGATCACCAGGCCACGCGAGTTCAGGCTCTTCATTCACAAGGGTGTCCTGAGCGCCATGAGCCAGTACTGGCTCGTCCGCCATTTCAGGAGGCTGCAGGGGGTGAGGCAGCGCTACTGGGATATGGCCGAAAAGTTCGTCACCGAGATCTCATGGCTGCTGCCGCAGCACACGCTGGTGATGGACGTTTATTTCACCGCCAAGGGGCAGATACTCATAATAGACATCAATCCCTGGGGACCTCCGACGGATCCGCTGCTCATGCAGACCTGGGAGCGGGACTGGGATGCCCCCGTCCGGATAGCGACCATAATCCCGCCGCCGGAAACCATTTCCGGAGACGTGAAGGTTTCATTTTAGCGTCCTTATTTTTGGCATCTATGCGGGGTTGAGTGTTTGTTGTCGGACATCAAATCTGGTTGTGGGTGAAGCCCGCCTTAAGATGAAATCATATCTGCTCGTATTCTTTCTTTTCTTCTCCGCGGCCTTGCACGGCGCAGGGATCGCAGTCGAGCGCCTCGAATGGGGGTTCGACGGCAAGGTGTCGCTGAACCAATTCAACATGCTGCGGGTGCTTTTCAGCAACCAGTCGGACAAGCCGTTCGACGGCGAGGTGATCCTGCAGAGGTCCTATTTCGGCGGGGGGGCGGGCCCGGGGGGGGTTTGTTGGGGGGGGGGGGGGGGGGGCGGGCCGCGCATCGGCCTTCCGTCCGCCAGGGAACTTTATATCACGCCGCATTCAGCGAAATGGGTGCTTTTCTCGCCGTTCGTGAGATCCGACAACATGGAATGGATCATCAGGTGGGGCGACGGTAAGGGGGCGTCCTACAACGTGTCCAGGCCCCCGGCGGGTCCTCCGGCCACGGTGCTTCTGCGTCCCGATAACATCCTCTACGGGAAGTCGAAGCTCCGCAGCTTCGAGGACGCATTCTTCCCGCCGTCGGTTTCCCTCTGCGCCGGTCTGGACACCGTCGTGATCGCCGAACCGCCCCGCTTCACTCCGGTCCAGTGCCAGGCGTTCCTCGACTGGCTGCGGAGCGGTGGTACCGCCGTGGTCGTCCACGGCCCGGACGGCAGATATCCTCTCTTTCCGCCGGAGCTTGCGGTGCTGGACTCCACGGCGGAGGATGCCGCGGGCGCGGGAAGGATCGCCAGGTTCCCCGTCGCAACTGCGGATGTGTCGCTGGAGTTCCTGAGGGGGAAGGGGCTTGTGGACAGGCCCGACGGAGACGGCGGCCAGGCGCACGCGCCCGGCGACTACTACTATTACTCGAGCTATGACAGCATACAGAGTTCGATGTCACAGTATTTCAAGGTACTTGTGGCGACCGAGCACAACTGGTGGCTCATATTTTCCGTGGCTCTAGGGTATGTGTTCGTAATATCGTTCGGCAACCAGTATGTCGCGCGGAAAACGAGGAACACTGCAATCCCTTTCATCTTCTTCGGCGCCATGGTGGCGCTCTTCTGCGTGTTTTTCGCGTTTGTCGGCAGGAGGGGGACCGGCGAGATTACCTGCGTCCACGACATCAGCTACGCCCGCGACTGCGGGGACGGCGCGTTCAACGTGTCCCAGTGGGCCAGCGTCTTCGTGACTTCGACCGGGCGCTACACCGTGGCCCATCCCGGCGAATACAGGTACTACGCCGACTGCTCGTACGATGACACCAACGTCGACGGAGTCATCTCCAGCGGCAAGGCCGGGAACGTGCGCCTCAGGATCCCGCTGTATTCCTCGAAGGACATCTTCTGCCAGGGATGCATGGAATGTCCGGGCGCGGCATTCTCCCTTAAGGACGTCGGATTCGGCAAGGATTCGCTTTCCTCCTTGGAAGTCGCAGCCTCCCCAAAATTCGGCGGCAATATCCATGGCGCATGGGCGGTCCACAAGGACAGGCTCTACACGATGACGGCTAAGGACTCCTCAAGCTTTTCAATCGGGCGCGGGCAGCCTCTTGACAAATATCTTGAGGAATGGGCCCGGAGTCACGCCAACGACTTCTACAAATACATGTATGGATATGGCGAAAAGAAAAAAGTTGACGAGATGGAAATCCTCTCCACTCTCAAGTCTTCCATCGTTCCGCGGCTCATAGCCAGGAGCCTGGAGAAAGGCGGAGATTCCCAGGACGGAAGGACTGCAAAGATCAGGAAACCTACGTCCGGCGCACTGGAGCTGTATGTCCTGGCCGACACTCCGCCCACCTTTCAGGCGGTCGGAGAAAATCTTGGAGTCAAGAACGGGCGTACCCTCTTCCACTTCAGCTTCACGGTGAAGGAGCCTGCAGACGGAAAGGGCGGGGCACCGCCGGAGGGGAAGTAAGAGAGTGGGGGGGGGCGCGCCAGACAGTAGGAAAGCCGAAAGGTGAATTGTAGGTCGCGGGCCACGAAGTCATCGTGTGATTGAGTTGCCGGATTGCTGATAATGTGGGCTCGTCCGCAAGTCCCTGTCCCTCTCCATCACGCCGATAGGTTGCGACAGGCATCGGCAGGTTTCGAGAATTGGATTTTGCTGATCAAAGAACACATGAGGAAATACCATGTCTGAATCATCAAACGTCCCGGACGTCCCGGCCCTAGCTTTCCTGAACCTATTCCACAAGTTCAAGTACAACCACGTCCTGAAGAACGTCACGTTCTCGGTCGCGAGGAACTCGATACACGGCTTCGTGGGACCGAACGGCGCGGGGAAGACGACGACGCTGAAGCTGTCGGCCACGATATTGAGGCCGCAGGGCGAGAATGTCATCAAGGTCTTCGGGCGCGACGTCGGCAGGGACTATGTGGAGGTGAGGAAGAGGATAGGTTTCATGCCCGACTACTTCACCATGTACAAGCAGATGACCGTCTTCGAATACCTGGACTTCTTCGCGGCGGCCTACGGCCTCGTGCAAAGGGACCGCGACAAGGTGATCGGCGACCTGCTCGACCTTACGGACATGGGCGCCAGAAAGAACGACCGCCTGCCGACGCTCTCGCGGGGCATGCAGCAGCGCGTAAGCCTGGCGCGTGTTCTGGTGCACGATCCGGAGCTGCTCCTGCTGGACGAGCCGGCCAGCGGCCTCGACCCCAGGGCCAGGATCGAGCTCATGGAGATACTCAAGGAGCTGCAGGGCATGGGCAAGACGATATTCATCAGCTCGCACATCCTCAGCGAGCTGGCCGATCTCTGCGACAGCGTGACGATCATCGATACGGGCACGATAAAATATTCCGGGCCGATCGTGGACCTGCTAAGGCACGGCGGCGCCGAAACACAGGTCTACAGGATCGGTCTCAAGGAGGCCTGCCCCGCCGCGGCCGAGGAGCTCAAGAGGACGAAAGGCGTCATCGAGGTCGCAACAGAAAGGGACGGCCTTGACCTGAAAGTCTCGATCGACTGCGCGCAGGCCTCGACGAATTCAATCATCGAGGCCGCGATGAAGGGCGGCGCGCAGATCGCCTTCTTCAAGGAGGAGATGAAGCATCTCAACCAGGTCTTCCTGGACCTCACCAGCAGGGGAAAGGACATCTGATGAGAATCCCCCTCCCCAACATGGTCCTCTTCAAATACAGCCTTCGTACGGACATCCTTCAGTGGCAGAACTATCTGTCGCGCCTGATCATGATGATCATAATACTCTTCATACTGCTGGAGTTTGTCCTTCCCGGAGCGTTCAGGAGGTCCGGCAGCGGCCTTAACTTCTTCGTCTCGATATCCATGATCAATATCGTGTTCATCAACCTTTTGGCCGTGTCGTTCTTCTCGTCCGCGGTCACGGAGGAGAAGGAGGCCGAGTCGCTGGCGCTTCTCCTGATGACCGGCCTGAGCCCGTTCACGATGCTGCTGAGCAAGAGCACCAGCAAGCTGATCCTCGGGATGACGCTTATCGTAGCGCAGATACCGTTCATAGTTCTTGCAGTTACGCTGGGCGGGGTGGGCTTGGACCAGATATTTTCAGTTTACCTGGTGATACTGGCGCATACGGTCCTGCTCTGCAGCATGGCCCTGCTTCCGTCGGTTATATTCAACGAGACCGTCACGGCGGCATGCTTCACGTTCCTGGGGATCGCTGCATTCCACTTCTCCACCGCATACTGGGAGACCCTCAACTTCCTTTCGCCGTTCTATGCCGTGATCCAGATGACAAGGAATTATTCCTTCGACATCTTCGTTTTGGTGTGGAATCCGGCCGTAAACATCTTGGTTGGCGCGGCCATCTTCGTCATTTCGTTCGGACTCTTCAACCGGTTCTCGCGCTCCGGCGGGAAGGGAGGCGAGGGGAGGATCGCCGCTCTGAAGCAGATTTCCGGCAGGAACCGCTTCAAGGGCTGGCTCGGGGCGGGAAGGGCGTGGAGATACGCGTTCGCATGGAAGGAATACTTCTTCACTGCGGGCGGAAAGCTCACCGCGCTGAGCAGCGCCGTTACTTTCGCAGTCCTCTTCGCCGGCATATACATATATTTCGGATATGTGAAGGGCGACATGTCGTTCAAGGATCTGCTCTGGGGTATACTGGTGGTCTCGATCATCGCCTGCATATTGAAGATGATATATGTCACCGGAACCTTCCTTGGCAACGAGGTATGGAGCAAGACCCTGCCGGCGCTGGTGATTCTGCCCGTGCCTATAAAGAGGATACTGCGCCAGAAGCTCGCCGGCGGGATGCTGATGCTCCTCCCTTCCCTCGGCTTCATCGCATTGTCAATCGTTCTCCTGATAGGAATGGACTTCGACAACTTCTGCAGGGACGTGGACAACATACGCCTGGACGAGTTCTTCACCGAAAGCGCCATGGTGACGATGTCATATCTGGCGCTCTACGCCATAAAGCTCGTCTTCTTCTTCTACCTATACGCATACGTCTCGATGGTGGTGAGATACGGCTCGATCGTCGTCGCCGGCCTGATATTTATCGGCGTTGGTATCGCGCTGGGCCTCCCAGGCTACATACTTCTTGCGACCAGCGCCATTATGACGGGGGTGGGCGGGTCGTTTTTAGGCGGCATGTCCATCGGCATCATGATAAGCGCGGCGGGGCACCTCGTGGGCATATTTCTCCTGAGGAGCATGTCCTACAGGAAGATCGAACAGCTCGCGGGAAGCATATAGTCTGAGTTATCCGCATCAGGCGGATAATTCAGATATACTGCCTGTATTTCTTGCCCAGGAACTGAATGTTCCGCGATATGAGGTCGTTCCTCTGGCGGACGCATGCGGCGGACCTCAGCGGATCCTCCGGCGTGTTCTCGAGGTAGTCCAGTAGGACTTCCACGGTGCTTGTCGCAAGATGGATCCTGGTGTCCGACGATGCGTAGTAGATGAATATCCTCCCATCGTCCTTTGCCACCGCGCCGTTGCAGAAGAGGACGTTCGAGACGTCGCCGGTCCGCTCCGCGCCCATCGGGGCGAGGAAATATCCGCCCGGCCTTCTGATGACCTTTTCCGGATGCTTCAGGTCGCATAGGAACGCGTAGAGGACGTATCTCAGTCCGGCGGCCGTATTCCTGACCCCGTGCGCTATGTGGATCCAGCCCTTGGAGGTCTTGATCGGCGGCGCGCCCATGCCGTTCTTCCCCTCCTTGATCGTGTGGTACGCCCTCGGTTCCATTATGAACTCATCGCCGATTCTGGCGTGCTCGACGCTGTCGGACAGGGCCCATCCGATGCCGCCGCCTTTGCCGGCCTCCATGAACGCGTCCTGCGGCCTCGTGTAGAAGGCGTATTTGCCGTTTATGAATTCCGGATGGAGGACGACGTTGCGCTGCTGCGGTGATTCCGACTTGATGTCGTCGAGGCGCTCCCATTTCTCCAGGTCCTTGGTCCTCACGAGTCCGCACTGCGCGACGGCGCTGGACATATCCCAGGCTGGGGCGGACGTGTCCTTCCGCTCGGTGCAGAATATCCCGTAGATCCAGCCGTCTTCATGGCGGACCAGCCGCATGTCGCAGACGTTCACGTCGGGATTGTCCGTCTCCGGGATGACGGCAGGCCGGTCGCGGAAGCGGAATCCGTCCACGCCGTTCCTGCTCTCCGCCACCGCGAAGAACGACTTCCTGTCCACGCCCTCGATCCTGGCCACCAGGCAGATTTTCCCGTCGAACTCGATTGTTCCGGTGTTGAACTTGGAAATATTTTTTCGGATAAGTATGCCGCCTTCGCCGAAGGCGGCACTGGGCGACTTTGGCGAAGTCGCCATACTCATATCCCGGCGCGCCGTGAGGGTGCATTTTTGCCGCAGGAAAAACTTAGCCCCATGCAGAATATAATGCAAAATAAATTTTGCGTCCCGCAGAATTTATCATATCTCCTGAGAGAGCCTGAATTCCCTGTAGAGCTTGGCGTATGTTCCGCCCATCTTGAGGAGCTGGCGGTGGGTGCCGCGCTCGGCGATCCTTCCGTTGAGTATGACAAGGACGATGTCCGCGTTCTTGATGGTGCTGAGGCGGTGGGCGACTATGAAGCTTGTCCGTCCGGCGAGAAGCTTCGCCAGCGCGGACTGTATTTTCGCCTCAGTTATGGCGTCGACGGAGCTTGTGGCCTCGTCCAGGATGAGTATCTTGGGGTCGGCCAGCATCGCCCTGCTGAAGCAGATGAGCTGCCGCTGTCCGAGCGACAGTCCGACCCCGTTCTCTCCGACCCTGGTGTCGAATCCGTCGGGCAGCGCCTCGATGATGTCGAGGCAGTCGATCTTTGCCGCCGCCTCTTTCGCATCGGCCGCAGTCGCCCCGTGCTTCCCGATCAGTATGTTTTCGAGGACTGTCCCCGAGAAGAGAAAGTTCTGCTGGATCACGATGCCGATCTGCTCCCTCAGCGGCGCGCTTCTTATTTTAAGGATGTCCGTGCCGTCGATGGTTATCTGGCCTTCGTCGGGGATGTAGAACTTCGCCACCAGGTTGGTGATCGTGCTCTTGCCGCCGCCGGTAGGCCCGACGAGCGCGACAATCTTCCCCGGATCGGCCCTGAAGCTTATCCCATGGAGGATTTTCTTGCCCTTCACATAGGAGAAGCCGACGTCGCGGAACTCCACGCAGCCTCTGATCTCCTTGACTGGCTCCGCGTCGGGGGCGTCCTCCCAGTCCGGCTTCGCCTCGAGGAAGTTGAGGACGCGCTCCGCACCGGTCATCGCCGTAAGCGCCTGGTTGTACTGGCCGGCGAGCACCTGTATCGGGGAGAAGAAGTAGTTGGACAGGAAGAGGAACTGGATGAGGCTGCCGATCGGCATCGGCGATTCCGGGCTCAGCACCCTGTAGCCGCCGATCAGGACTAGCGCCGACAGGAAAATCTGGCTGTTGAGCTCCAGCAGCGGGATGAACACCGATTCCGTCTCGGTCACCCGCAGGTTGTATTTCGAGTGGTCGTAGACCAGATCCTTGAATATCTGCGCGTTGACGTCCTGCCGCGCGAAGCCCTGGATAACCTTGATGCCCTTGATGGACTCGGCTACCGTGGCGGTAACTCGGCTGAAGCTCTCCTGCACCTCGCGGTAGGCGTGTATCAGCCGCAGTCTGAAGTAGCGGTTTATCCCCCATATCACCGGGGCCATCGCGAGCATTATAAGGAACATCGTCCAGTCGTAGTAGATCATCATGACGGACGCTACAAGCATCGAGCCCGCCTGGACGACGCTCACGAACACGACGTTCTGTATCCCCATCCTCACAGATTCGGCGTCGGACGTGAAGCGGCTTATGATTCTTCCGAGCCTGGTTGCGCTGAAGAACCCCATCTGCATCCCGAGCAGCTTGCTGAAAAGATCACGGCGTATGTCGTGGATCACGGACTCGCCGAACTCGGACGCGGTCCTCTGCCTGAAATGGAACGTGATCTGGGTGAAGAGCGTAAGAAGGAAGAATACGAGTATCCCCCAGGCTATCCCGGAACAGTCCTTGGACGTGATGGGGCCGTTGATGACTTCGCCCAGCGCCCAGGTCACGAGCGGAAGCTGAACCGCGCGCAGGCAGACGAGGAAGACCAGCAAGTTCACCTTGCCGCGGTAGTGCTTCGCGTATTCGAAGAGCTTCCTGAATATGCCCACGTCGAGCGGACGGACGACGGTATGGCGTTCGTCATCACGCCTTATATATGTGATCTTGGACTGCTTCAACCCCATTGATCAGCTCCTGCCTGGATGCGGCGGTCCAGTGACTCCCGCCGAAAATATGTATAAAAGATGGTTCCGCGGCTCTTTGACATCGTGACTCCGTGATGCCGCAGGACTTCGCACTGGCGGATCCGACCCGGCCTACGTCTGCGGCGGGACGTTCTCGTCCAGCATCTGTATGTTCGCCGTCCTCGAATAATGCCCCTTCATTCTCATGAGCTCGTCATGGGTGCCCCTCTGCGCGATCTGCCCCTTGTGCAGGACGAGTATGATGTCGCAGCGCCTCAGGACGTTGATGCGGTGCGAGACTATGAAGGTGGTCCTGCCCTTCATGACTCCGTCTATTGCCTCCAGTATTTCGTTCTCGGTTTCCGGATCTACCGCCGCGGTTGGGTCGTCCAGAAGCAGGATCGGCGGCTCCAGGAGCACGGCGCGGGCTATTGCCAGGCGCTGCCGCTGCCCGCCGGAAAGGTCGGAGCCCGCTTCGCCGATGACGGTATCGTAGCCCTGGGCGAGCCTCATGATGAAGTCGTGCGCCGAGGCGATCTTCGCGGCCTTCTCCACCTGTTCCCTGGTCGCCTTCGGATGCCCGAAGGCGATGTTTGCGGCCACCGTGTTGCTGAAGAGGAAGCTTTCCTGGAAGACCAGCCCGACGTTTTTGCGGAGGTCTTCAAGGTCTATATCCCTAAGGTTCAGGCCGTCCAGCATGATGTCGCCCTCCTTTACGTCGTAGAACCTCGGGATGAGGCTCAGCAGCGTACTCTTGCCGGAACCGGTCGTGCCGAGTATGCCGACGCTCTGCCCGGGAGTCACTGCGAAGTCGATCCCGCGCAGGACCGGTTCGCCGGGCTCGTACCAGAAGCCGACTTTCCGGAAGGAGAGATCGCCGCGGGACTTCCCGATCCTTGCGGGGCTGGCGCAGTTGTCCACGTCCGACCGCATCTCCAGTATCTCGAAGACCCTGCCCGCCGCAGTAAGGCTCTGCTGGATGTTGTCGACGACTCCGGTGATGACGTTCACCTGCGCGGAGAAGCGCTGCAGAAGCCCGAGGAACACGATCAGCCCCGTCCCCAGCGGCAGGACGTCCGTCGCGACCAGGTAGCCGCCGTAGCCAAGAAGTATCATGATGTTCATCTGGGTCAGGAATTCCATGCCCGGCCCGAACGTCGACACCGCCATGATTATCCTGTATTTCTGGTCGCGGACCGCCGCGTTCGAACGCGCAACCTTCGCGATCTCGTCCGGTTCCCGGTTGAAGCCCTTCACGACGTGGATGCCCTGAGTCGCCTCGCAGATGTCTAGGATAAGCTTGTCGCTCAGCTCCCTGTCCTTGGCATACGAGGGCCTGAGCTTCCTAGAGAATATGAAAGACGCAAGCGCCATCGCGGGAATCATGCTCATGCAAGCGAGCGTCAGCTTGACATGAATCGACAGCATGTATATTACGTATACCGCCAGCGACACCACAAGAATCGTACCCTGGATTATTACTCCGTCCACGAAGAGCCGCACCGACTGGACGTCGCCGGTGACCCGGTTGATCAGCGTGCTGCTGGTCCGCGAGTCGAAGAAGCGGAAGCTCATCCGCTGCAGCTTGTCGTAGACCCTGGCGCGAAGATCGACGACTATCCCCTGCTGAAGGAGCTTCGTTATCGTTATGCTGTAGTAGTAGCTGAGGACGGAGCGGACGAGCGCCAGCGCGATTATCATGCCCGATATGAGGAGGATGGCCTCCATCGGGGTCCAGGCGGACGGCGGAGCGAAGCCCAGCGGCCATGACGGCGGCTTCGACGAAGGGTTCAGCCTGTGGTTCAGGAAGTCTATCCCGACACCCATGAAGTTTAGCCCTGCGAGCGCGAAGACAAAAAGGACTATCTGTATGCTAATGGCCTTGATGCAGCCGGTCCTGTACGACCAGCTCAGGGCCAGAAGCCTCCTGAAGATTTCCGAATTAGACAACCGTTCTGCCTGTGTGTCTGTCCCTGTTTCATTCATCAAGGTACGATCTTGTTCAGCGGATATTCGACGATCCCCGTCGCCCCCGCCTCCAGCAGGTCAGGTATGAGGTCACGGACTATGTGCTCGTCAACGATGGTGTTAAGCGCGAACCAGCCCTCCTCGGTGAGCGGCGAGACCGTCGGACGCTCCAGGGCCGGAAGCTTGCCGATGATGCTGTCGAGCCTGTCCTTCGGTACGTTGAGCATCAGACCGACCTTCCCTTCGGCAAGCAGTGCCGCCTTCAGGAGCAGCCCGATCTTCTTTATCTTGGCCTTTTTCCATGGATCCTTGAATGAGGACTTGTTGGCGATCAGGCGCGTGGTGCTCTCGCAGAGAGTGTCTATTATCTTGAGTTTGTTGGCCCTGAGGGAGGAGCCCGTCTCGGTTATCTCTACGATGGCGTCGGCGAGGCGGGGCGGCTTCACCTCGGTGGCGCCCCAGCTGAACTCAACAGTCACGTTGACGCCCTGCTTCTTGAAATATTTCTTGGTCATCCCGACGGCCTCCGTGGCGATGCGCTTCCCCTCAAGATCCTTGGCCGTCTTGAAGCCGGAGTTCTCCGGGACGGCGAGCACCCACCTGAGCGGGCTGCGCCCGACCTTGCCATATACGAGATCCTCTACCTCGGCCACGTCCGAGCCGTTCTCGACGATCCAGTCCTTGCCGGTGAGCCCGCAGTCGAGTATCCCCTCCTCCACGTAGCGCGACATCTCCTGCGCGCGTATTAGCATGCACTCGATCTCCTGATCGTCAATCGAAGGATAATAGGAACGCGAGTCGATCTTGATCTTGTAGCCCGCCTTCGCGAACATCTGCACCGTGCTCTGCTCAAGGCTGCCTTTAGGAATTCCAAGGATTATCTTAGGCATTGACTTTGTCCTCGCTGTTTTTAATAAGTTGAGGTAATTGCATAACTAAGTTCTGTATCCAAGGTGTCGGGTGTCAGGTGTCAGCAAAGTTAGAAATAATCGGGAGATAACGGTTTTGTTTCATACTTGACACCTGAACACTGACACCTAAACACCGCCAATTGCCGACTTTTGAAATTGGCCCATGCTGTCTGACTTGTCGGACGAGCCGGACCGCCTGGACAGGCGTTATCCCCTTATTATCTTCAGCAGCTCGTCCCTTCTGGCCTCCATGGTCCTGCTGTCGCCAGCCTCGACGATGAGACGCAGCAGGGGTTCGGTGTTGGAAGCCCTTACATTGAACCACCAGTCCTTGTATTCCACCGAAACTCCGTCGAGCTCGAACATGTGCCCGTCCTTGTAGGCGTCCTTGATTTTCGCGATGACCGCGCCGGTGTCGGCCACCTTTGAATTGATCTCGCCGCTGGAGCTGTATTTCCTGAGAGGCCTGACGAGGTCGCCGACTTTCCTGCCGGTCTTGCAGATCAGGTTCGCGAGCATCAGGAACGCGAGCCCCTGCGACTCGGTGAAGTAGTTCTCCTTGAAGTAGTAGTGGCCGGACAGCTCGCCCGCAAAAACGGCGTTGTGCTCGCGCATCTGCGCCTTGATGAACGCATGGCCGACGCGCGACATCACCGCCTTCCCGCCGTTGGCTTCGATGCACTCCTTGACCGCGCGGCTGCTCCTGAGATCGTAGAGTATCGTCGCCGGCCCGCGGGAGAGGATGTCCTGCGCGATAAGGGCCGTGAAGAGGTCCATCGGAATTATCCGTCCCTCGTTGTCCACGAAGCCGCAGCGGTCGGAGTCGCCGTCGAATCCGGCCCCGAAGTCCGCACCCGTCTCCTTCACCTTGGCGCATAGCGCCGAGAGCGTCTCGGTCTTCAGCGGGTTCGCCTCGTGGTTGGGGAAGGAGCCGTCGAGCTCCTCGTAAAGCGGTATTATCTCGAAGAGATCCCTGATCCCCTTTATCTCGAAGGAACCCATCGCGTTGGCGAAGTCGCATACGACTTTCAGCTTCCTGTCCAGCTTCGCATGCCTCCTAAGGTGCTCCCCGTATTGGGGGCCGATGTCATACTGGGAGATCGCACCCTTCCGGGACGGCTTGTCCCAGCACCGGGCGTTGAATATATTCTCGATGTCGGCGATTCCGGTTGCGCCGCTGATTGGGATCGCCTGCTCCCGGCAGAGCTTGAAGCCGTTCCATTCGGCGGGGTTGTGCGACGCGGTGATTATTATGCTGCCGTCCGCCCCGAGAAGGCCGTTGGCGTAGTAGGACATCGGGGTGGAGCATAGGCCGAGATCGATGACATCTGCGCCCTGGCTGTTGATCCCGGCCGCCAGCGCATTGAATATAGGCAGGGAATGAGGGCGCATGTCCCTGCCGATCACGACCTTCCTCGCCTTGGTGAACTTGACGTATGCGCGGCCTATCTCCTCCGCAATCTCCTCGTTCAGCTGCGAAGGATATATCCCCCTTATGTCGTATGCCTTGAAAATCCCGGACATCTTGCGTCCTCCTTGCTTATGTTCGTGGGGCAGTGCGCTCAATGCACAGAAAACACTAATATCGTTCCGGCTCCGTTTTTGTCCAGCTCGGCAGATTGCAAAAAACGCATTTTGAGCTATGGATATGCGGCCAATGCCGGCATTGATTAACAAAAGGGGGTTTTACCATGGACGGCGGCGAAACGGGAGTAATCATCGAAAAGGGAGCCAGTGACTGGCAGATTTTTCAGCAGGACAGGGGCGGAACCTGCGACATCCGCCTCTCCGGCAGATGGCTGACCGCGAACAAGTTCAAAAAGGCCGAGGTCATGATGCGGATCGTCGCCGAGGACGAATACCGCCCGGTCCTGGCCTCGCTGGGCTGGCAGCCTGCGAAATCCGCAAAGGACGGGAAGTGGTCCGGTGTCCTGGAAAGTGTCCCCGCAGGCGGGCTGTACCGGATCGAGACAGGCCTTAGGCTCGACGGCGCCCCGCTCGAATGGATTACCCGCGGCGACATGGTCCATCATGTCGGAGTAGGGGACGTATGGATTGTCGCGGGGCAGAGCAACGCCGTCGGATACGGCAAGACACCGATATCCGACCCGCCCGAACTGGGAGTCCACATGTTCAGATCCTCCGGCGAATGGGCGCTGGCGACTCATCCGCTCGGCGACTCGACGCGCACCCGCTACCCGGCTAACCGCGAGGCCGCCAACGCCTCGCACTCTCCGTTCATCGCATTCGCAAGAATGCTGAAGCGGAACCTCGCATATCCCGTCGGGATAATTCCGGCAGCCCTCGGCGGTTCGCCAATATCATCTTGGCTGCGATCCTTGGACGGCAAGCTGTTCGACAACATGCTCGCATATGTCCGCGATTCCGGTGGTGCCGCCAAAGGAGTCTGCTGGTATCAGGGCTGCACCGACACGCTCACCCCCCAGAAGGATGTCTATCTGAAATGCTTCACGGAGTTCGTCCGCGAAACCCGCAGGAACCTTCGCAACCCGTCCCTGCCGATTATCACGGCCCAGATAAACCGCGTCATAAACCATGCCGAAGGCGCACCCACCAACGAAGCGTGGAACCAGATACGCGAGGCCCAGCGCCAAGCCGCCGCCGCGATCCCCGGCGTCTTTGTAGTCTCCACTCTCGACTGCGGACTCTCCGACTGCATACACAATTCCTCCGCGGGAAACCTGGTCGTCGGCGAACGCATGGCGGCAATGGCCCTTGGCAAGGTCTACGGGCGCGACGCCAGGTGCCTGCATCCTGAACCGGAAAAGGCGCATCTCCTTGACTCAAAGAGCGTTGAAATAATATTCCGCAACGTCGGCGAAAGGCTGAGCTTGGAAGTCGTTGCTCCTTCTGCATTCCCTTTCGAGGTCCGCGACAAGGCCGGCGCCGTCCCGCTGGCTGGAATGAGGGTGGAAGGGCGGGACAGGATAATCCTCTCCCTGAAGCGCGAAGTCCAGGGCACGGCCACCGTCGTCGGCGCTCCGGGGACAAACCCGCCGTTCTTCGTCCCGTTCGATGTCGCCACCTTCCTGCCCATGCTCGCGTTCACGATAAAAGTCGATTAGTGTTGCATGCCGGAGCCGGGGGAATATATTAAGCAGAGCCCGGATGGAGAGTGTCGAACTGCGATACTCGCAGTTCTGTCGATCAGAAACTCGATGGAGGGCGAAGCCGTGCTGAGCCGCGGTTGAGCTCGGCTCAACCCTCCAGAATGTCGAATCCTATCGACGGAGGGCGAAGCCGTGCTGAGCCGCGGTTGAGCTCGGCTCAACCCTCCGGAATATCGAATGCCATCGACGGAGGGCGAAGCCGTGCTGAGCCGCGGTTGAGCTCGGCTCAACCCTCCGGAATATCGAATGCCATCGACGGAGGGCGAAGCCGTGCTGAGCCGCGGTTGAGTATGGCTCAACCCTCCGGAATATCGAATGCCATCGATGGAGGGCGACGCTTGTCGGAGCCGCGGTTGCGCATGGCTCAACCCTCCAGAATGTCGAATCCTATCGACGGAGGGCGACGCTTGTCGGAGCCGCGGTTGAGCATGGCTCAACCCTCCAGAATACGACAAAGCTCGCGACAAAGATGAATTAAGCATCGGAGGAGTAATAAATGGACAGCATACTGGCGACCGCGAAGGAAGTCTTCGACATAGAGATTGAAGGGCTGCAGGACGTCCGCGACAGGCTCGACGGCGAATTCGAAAAGCTCGTCAATGCATGCATCAAGGCCCTCGACGGCGGCGGTAAGATCGTCATCAGCGGCGTCGGCAAGAGCGGGCATGTCGGCCACAAGATCGCCGCGACACTCGCAAGCACCGGCGCTCCGTCCGTCTTCATGCACCCCGTCGAGGCCCTGCACGGCGACATCGGTGTCCTGCAGAGCTGCGACCTCCTGATCGTCATAAGCTACAGCGGCGAATCGGAGGAGATACTGACGATCCTGCCTTCCGCGAAACGCCTGGAAGTCTCGGTCGCCGCCATCACCGGCGATCCCGATTCCAGCCTTGCGAAATGGAGCGACATCATCGTCGCGATGCCGGTGCGCAGGGAGGCCTGCCCCTTCAACCTCGCCCCGACAACCAGCACCACCGCACTCATCGCCCTCGGCGACGCCCTCGCCATGACCCTCCTCAAAATCCGCGGATTCACCAAGGAGGACTACGGCAGGCTCCATCCAGGCGGCGCCATCGGCAAGGCCGTGACCCTCCGCGTCTCGGACATGATGCGCACCGGCGAACGCCTCGTCCTCGTCTCCGCAGACACCGCCGTCAAGGACACGCTCATGAAGATGACACAGGCGCGCTGCGGCTCAGCCATCGTGGTCGACGCCGACAGGAAACTCCTCGGCATCTTCACCGACGGCGACTTCAGAAGGCACGTCGACAACGACCTCAAGATACTCACAAGGCCCGTCTCGTCCGTAATGACGAAGAACCCGACCACCGTCCGCACCGACTCCCTCGCCGTCGAAATACTCAAGATCGTAGAGAAACGCCGCATAGACGACATCATCGTCCTCGATAAGGACGGCCTCGTCGCAGGCCTCGTCGACACACAGGATCTGCCGGGGCTGAAGCTGCTGTGACGGATTTATTGTGAGTTGTTTCATTAGGCGAAGAATCATAATAAGAGTCGATTCTATGCTGCGGTTGAGCACGGCTCAACCCTCCGCAGTTTGAGCCCATTCCATGAACGGAGGGCGAAGCCGGGCTGAGCCGCCTTCCGAGTAATGTTTGAGCAGGAAGCAATAAAACCGGAGACTCCCATGGAAAAATCGGAATCGGGCGCGCCGATATACCGGCACGAACAGAAAGACCGCGAGTTCGAACTCGCGTCGGCGATTCGGAGAACATCGAGACGATTTCCAGCCACATCGGAAAGCATATAGGCCCGGTTGCAACTGTCTTCCATGAAATCATCTCCGACCTCATCCACATCGACGTCCATATAGTGGAACCGGACAAGTCGCGCAACTGGTTTACCCTGGTCACTTCCGGCATGAGCGACCGCCCCATGAACGCCCCGCCCGAGTATCCTGAGTTCAGGTTTTCCGAGCTGATGATATGCCTTCCGCCTGACTGGCCCATGAAGCAGGACGACTGGAAGAAGGAGGAGAACTACTGGCCGATACGCATCCTCAAGTTCCTCGCAAGATTCCCGTTCGAATATGATACGTGGCTTTGGGCGCTGCACACCGTCCCGAACGGCGATCCGCCGGAGCCTTTCGCCGCAAACACGAAAATGTCCGGCGCAATACTTCTGCCGCCTATTTCGATAAAGGAAGAATTCTACCAGCTTAAGATCGACGAAGGAAAGACAATCCATTTCCACGCCCTAGTCCCGCTTCATGCCGACGAGATGGATCTAAAGCCCAAAAAAGGTGCGGACGCCCGGATGGACGCCTTCGACAAGCAGAAGATTTCTGAGATATTGGATCCCGGAAGACCGAGCGTCGCCATCAAAAAGCGGCGCTGGTTGTTCTTCTGAAAAAGTTCACGTTTTGGCAAAAACGATTACCGAGATTATATTATAAATTTAATTAGTTCAGAACTTTCTGATCTGAGGGAAATAAATATGTGGTGAAATACCGACCCCCCGGAAGGTATTTCAGTTCAGATTTCCGGCTTCCAGCCCTGAAAAGCCACATGGGCATTTCCCAGCTGTCTTTAAGCGTTTTATGGCGGGCGGATCAGGAAATCTGAAGTTCGAACTATAACGGTGCCAGGGGAATGTCGTCCAGAAGCCTTCTTCCAGTCAACATCATTCTGCTGCTTTTCACCTGTTCCGCCTTCGCGGACGACGCGTCCTCGCGCCTTGAGTTCAACGCCGCACTGTCAATGGAGAAGTCGGGGAGGTTCCTCGAGGCCGGCGACAAATACATGGCCGCGGAGCTTTTCGCCGACGACCCCGTGCTGAAGCTGAACGCATTGAAGCGGGCGGCCATGGCATACAAGCTGGCCAACTACAGGTACAGGGAGTATCAGTGCCTGCATAAGATGTTCGTCTGCTATCCGGCCAGCATAGACTTCAGGACGATCATACAGCGCGAGTACGAGATCGGCTCCGACTTCTACCGCGGCCACAGGGATCCGGCCCTGACATGGATGCCATGGATAGAGGACGACGATAGGGCCGTCGAAATATTCGAACAGCTCCTCAAAGACGCGCCATTCGCATCGTTCGCCCCGGAGCTCAGGCTCAGGCTTGCCCACAGGTATATCGAAGACAAGAAGATAGAGGAGGCCGTGAAGATGTTCCGGACTGTCTCCGCATTGCATCCCAACACCAAGGAGGCCAGGTTCGCCGACTTCGAGATAGCAAACATATACCTCCAGAAGTCCAGGCGCGGCGACGGCGACGGAAGAAACGGAATGAAGGCCGTGGAAAACCTGCGCGAACTCAAAAAGAAGTATCCCAATGATCCGGAGTCGGAATGGATCAGGCAGTCGCTCGACGAGGCCGACCAGTCCGCCGCCAAGCGCCTCTACGGTCTGGCGAAGTTCTACAGGCGGATGGACAACAACGAGGCCTCCGCCAGATACCTCAACGAACTCCTCAGGCAGTATCCCGACACAAGCTACGCCCCGGATTCCGAGACGATGCTCGCCGACATGGACGAGGAATACAAGCCGGCCATCACCGAATACAAGGAGCCCGATCCGGTGACTTACCTCGTCCAGCCTATGCCCGACGAGGTCGACAAGATCATCGTCGCCCCTGAAAACAGCGACGGCAAATGGCTCCTCCCCATCAAGGATCTCGGACTCGGCGACAAGAAGGAGAAGGACAAAGCCAAGGTAAGGGAAATGGAGGAGCAGAGGGACAAGCAGGTCAAGGAGGAGAGGAAGAAGGAAATAGACCAGGAAAGACTGGATGAAAAGTGAGGACGGCAATATGAAAAGGCTCTTATCATATGTTTCACTGCTCGCGCTGCTCTGCGCCGCAGGCTGCGGATACCACATGGGGTCGATCATGCACCCGCAGGTGAAGACCATCGGAATAGCCACAGTCATCAACGATTCGCTGGAGGTGAACGCCTCCCAGATGATGAGGCAGGCCCTCGCCGAACAGTTCTCGCTCGACAGCTCCCTGAAGGTCAAGGACATAGAGGACGCCGACTGCATCCTCTACGGCAGGATAAAGGACGTGCGGACTATCTCGTCGATGCACGACACATACAACGGCGAACAGACATACATCCCGGCGGAATGGTCGCTCGAGGTCAAGTTCGAGTTTGTCGTACTGATTCCCGGGAGGACGGAACCGCTCATCCCAAGCCGCACGGTCGTAGGAACCACTGTCTACCAGGTCATGGGCGACCACGACGTGACCAGGCGCAGGGGCGTCCAGCAGGCCTGCCGCGACGTCGCCGAAAGAGTCGTAACCTACACAACGGAAGCCTGGTGATGCTCCGCATAGGACATGGCTTCGACGTACATAGGCTTGCCCGGGGAAGACCCCTGATCCTCGGAGGAGTCCGCATCGCTTCGGAATTCGGACTGCTCGGCCACAGCGACGCGGACGTCCTCGCGCATGCTGTGATGGATTCCCTTCTCGGGGCGCTTTCCCTGGGCGATATCGGCGCATGGTTCCCCGACTCCGATCCCGCCTACAAGGGCGCCGACAGCATGGCGCTCCTGGCCCGTATAATTTCCGACCACCGGCTTCAAGGCTGGAGCGTCGTCAACCTAGATACGAGCCTGGTCCTCGAAAGGCCGAAGATCGCGCCGCATCTGCCGCAGATGCGCAGGAATTTCGCGGAAGCCCTTCATGTCGCGGAATCGGCCGTATCCATAAAGGCGACCACCTCCGAAGGCCTCGGATTCGCGGGCAGGGGAGAAGGCGCCGCCGCATGGGCCGTAGCCCTCCTTGCGAAGGTGCAATAGGCCATGGATGAGGGCGGGAAATCACTGGTCTCGGATGCGGACCGCCGTTCCAGCATGCGCCATGCCACGCTGTCGGCATGCTGGGGCGCCGTCTCCGCCGTAATCATAAGGGACAGCAGCGTTATAATCCTCTTCGCCGCCGCCCTGGGCGCCGGAGACATGCTCTCGCTAGTCACCACCTCCTTCATGAGCATTGCCGAATTCCTCCTCCTGCTCCCCATGGCTTATTTCGCCGAATACGTCGGCAAGAAAAGGTTGTCTTCAATTTCGACATGGCTATGCATGCTCATGATGCTTCTCTGCGCCGCGGCGCCGTGGTTCGGAGCATATTCGAAGTTCGTCCTCCTCCTTTCCGTCGCCTTCTACGGGATATTCCAGTGCGGATACGTCGCGGTATGGTATCCGCTCCTCGATGGCGTGGTCCCCGAGGAGGAGCGGGGGCGCTTTTTCGGCACCATGAGGACCTCCTGGCAGATATGCTCGGCTCTCTTCATCCTGGGCGCGGGCTGCATGATCGGCAAGAATCCACCGATACATTCCCTTCAGATCGTCATCGCCATCACCGGAGTCGCCCTCTTCGGCAGGATCTGGCACATGAACCGCATGACCGAGGTCAAATGGCCAAAGCCGCCCCAGGTCAGGCTTGTCGCCATGGATCTGCTGGGCAACACCCAACTGGTCGGATTCTCCATTTATCTTTTCTGCCTCTACGCCGCGGCCAGCTCGACCGTCCCCGTCGTGTTCCTCATGGCGAAGAACCATCTGCATGTCCAGGACAACATCGTCGTCATAATATCCGCCCTGATGCTGTTCGGCACCATAGCCGGATTCTTCGCCGGCGGCTACCTCGTGGACTGGCTTGGAGTCAAGACGATATTCCTCTCCGCGCACTTCTCCTTCGGCATCATCAACCTGCTCCTGCTGGGCATAGTGACGGGTTCCGCTCTTTCGGTGTCCGCCATGTGCCTGCTGGTGATCGCCTACGGATTCGTGACCTCCTGCGCCTCGATCGCGGTCTCCACCGAGATGCTGGCACTGGCCCCGAAGAACAACAAGCTCATGTCCATAGCGTTCACGCTCACCATGTTCGGAGCCGGAAACGGATTCTCAAGGCTCGCCTCGTCCCTGCTCCTGGGCAGCGGCATACTCGCCGGCTCCTGGAGCCTGTTCGGCCTCCGGATGAGCCATTACCATTCGATATTCCTCCTCTCGGGCATCAGCGTGATACTCGCATGCGTACTCCTCGTCCTCGTACCCGCCCTCCTGAAGGGCATGGTCCAGAGGCTCCCGGAATGACGGCCCGGATATTCTCGGACAGGTGCTTGCAAATCCCCGGCTTCCGTCTAAAGTATCCTGCCTTTTCACCTGGCATGCCGCCGGCAGCCGCATCGCCTGAGCGAACTGAGCGCGTTACTTAAAAGTCATATCTTCCTTTTGTTAAAGCCTTTAGGAGAGGTGCCTGAGTGGCCGAAAGGAACGGTTTGCTAAACCGTCGTACGGTTTACCCCGTACCGCGGGTTCGAATCCCGCCCTCTCCGCCAACCTTTATAACTGCCTTATTTTCAATGACTTACACCGCGTAAAATAAAAAAGTGTCCAAGAGTTGCACCTAGTTTCAACAAAAAGGGTGCATTCCATGGCGCGGCGCTGTATCTTACGGAATGAGCAAGCGCAAGAAAGACCGGCGTGTCCGGAGTTCGCCCGAAACTCGAAGGGGCGAAGAGATGGACACAAGAAACCTTCTGCACAAGGGCAACCGCTGGTATCTCAACTTCACATTCCCGCGCAAGTTCGGGGTGGCCGACCTCTCGGGGCGCAAGGTGCGGATCTCGCTTGACACCGCCGACTACAAGGTCGCACGGGGCATCCGGGACAGCTACATCTCCGGACTTGTCGCCGCCAATGACCGGCTCCAGCTGGTGGAACGCCTGGCGCGGATGATAACCGATGCCGACGACGAACTGAGACGGCTTGTAGAGGCGAAGCTGCCGTCGCTAAAGATCAAGAGCCTAGCCGGAACCGTCCGTGCCGGCGGGGGCATGACGCTAAGGGAGCTTGTCGGGCGATACCTGAAGCACCTCGCCGACAATACCGACCTCAAGGTCTCCACCCAGCGGCGCTACAAGAGCGCCCTGGACTGCTTCACATTCGTGATAGGCGGGGGTGTCGCCGCCGACTCCCTCAAGCATGATGATATTGTGAACTTCGTATCCGTGGCGCGGAAGCTGCCGGTCGGCTACCACTACCAGGACGAGGACGCCTATTCTCTCATTGCAAAGGCCGAAAAAACCGGGGGTAAGCGCCTGTCCGTCTCAAACATCGCATTCGTTCTTACCACCGTCGGAAGCTTCTTCAAATGGGCCGTGAACGATGACAAGCTGCCGTCCTCTCCCATGAAGACGCTCTCCGTCTACATCGGCGACGTGAAGCAGAAGCACAAGGTCAAGCCGGACGCCGACGAAGCGGACAAGTTATGCTCCATGCCGTGCAAGAAGTTTTCCGCTTTTGAATGGAAATATGCGCCTCTCGTCGCCAGATATACCGGGATGCGGATAGGCGAGATAGCCCAGATGCAGTCCGACTGGATCGTCGAGAAGCACGGCGTCAAGTGTATTGCCGTCCGGGGTGACTTGAAGACTGAGACCTCGGAACGCCTGATACCCATTGCCGACAAGCTCCTTCCTTATATAAATGAAATACTGCGCCAGCGCAAGGCCGGACGCCTGTTTGACTTGAAAGACTTCGAGAAGGACGGGCTAGTCAAGTATGGGCATGATTTTCTCAAGAAATACAATCGGGCGGCCAAGAAGGTCGGTGACTTCAGTTTTCACTGTTGGCGTGTTTACGCCAACTCAGAGATGCTCGACGGCGGTGTCGCACAGACTGACTGCGAGAGGATCCTCGGGCACAAGACTCAGAGTGTGAATGCTGCCTACACTAACGTCGATATCGGCAGGTTGAAGCGCGCGGTTGATAGAGTCTTCTAGTCATTCTTGACAATGGCGAAGTTTCATAATATAATATGTACGTTTTCAATTTGTGCAGTTGAAGCCACATGGAATATCGGGCGAGCGTGCTTGGCGATAAAGCCAAGTGCTGAACTTCTAAAAAGTTCCGACTGCGATTTTTAAAATTCCACACTGCATGCGTTGTTTGCGGCGGTCAGGAAGAAATTCCTGGCCGCCTTTTTATTAGGCGTCAGGATCTCATAGGAGGTCCAGATGCGACCGACCATCCATTACTCGCCGGGAACTGGCACCATCGGTGCATGGTTCCACAAATCCCGAACACTCAACAACTTCAACATCGGATTCAGGCATCTTGACGCCTGGGTCGTCAACGGCTGGGTCCGAACCGCCAAGCTCGACGAACGCCAGCAGGGCCGCAGGGTCTACTCGGCCACCGATGTCGAGTCCGTCCTCACTGCAATTTCCGAGGGCCGCGAGCCTCGTCGCGTCGCTGGACGCGGAGGTGCTGCATGAAGAAGACACTCCGAGTCCACACCGCCCCCGCAGGCAAAATTCACTGCTACTTCGTCGTCTCGCAACCTCCTTTACCGTTATTCCAGGACGTGCCAACCGAAACAGTAGTCGTCGATGTGACGCGCTGCTCGGGGTTCACAAGTCCGGAAAAGTGCAGGACGTGCGATGCAACATTCAAACGCGGGGTGAGAACATGAAGCGCATATTATATAAAAGTGCCCCTGGACTGGGTCGAGCAGCGGCAGGGGCGTCATCTAAAACTAAAAATATTATAGCACTTTCGCCGCGCGCTGTCAAGCCCAGCAAGATCTTCCCCATCAATATCTTGCATCATGTCCAAAAGGTCTGTGCATATGGGCAGGGAGGTGAGCTGTGAGAGTTCCCAAGAATCCTGTTTGCGACGAAGACGACATAAGCCCTGGGTCAGAGGCGGAGCAGACTAGCAACGCTCCGGAATCGACACCACTCAACGTTGCACTGGCGCTCGCCGAAGCCGGACACAAGGTCTTTCCCTGCGGCCGGGACAAGAAGCCGAAGACAACGCATGGGTTCAAGGACGCTTCCAACGACTCCGAGCAGATACAGCACTGGTGGACAGACTCTCCGGACGCGCTCATCGGAATGCCGACCGGCACCGAGAACAATATGTCGGTCGTCGACCTAGACAATGATTTGGAAAAGGGTAAAGATGGCCTGGCTGAATGGGAGAAGCTGCAGTCCAAGTACGGAACTGCACCTGAGACGTTCACCACCAGGACGCCGCGAGGCGGGCGGCATCTATACTTCCAGCACCGGAACGGGTTCAGGTGTTCGACCGACAAGCTAGCCACCGGCATCGATTCTCGCGGCGAGGGTGGTTACGTCATATTTCCTTCTCCTGGAAGCGGTTATACCATAGAGAAATACATCCCCTTCGCGGAACTCCCGGACTGGATCTATTCCGCAGTAGTAAAGCCTCCGGGCAAGCCGTCCCAGGCGCGGCAGGCGCAGGGCAAGTGTACTTCCGGCAGTAAGCAATCCAGTTCCAACGCCGAACAGGCGTCTGCGGATGAAGCCGATATACGCGACGCCATCGAAGCGATAGACCCCGGCTGTGACTATAAGACTTGGCTTGAGACTGGGCAGGCGGCTCACAGTTGGGACTATGAAAGAGGATTCTGCATATGGGACGACTGGAGTCGCAAAAGCAAGAAGTACGACGGTTCGACAAGGATGCACTGGGACACATTCAAAGCCGACGGCGGCATCACTATCAAAACGCTGTTCCACCACGCCAAGGAGGCTGGGTGGCATCCGAAGAGGGACAACAGGATTGCGGCATCTGTCGGTGCAGGTGACCCTATATCCGCCGCGAAGGCCGGCGATCCGTGGCCGATGACGGACGCGGGCAACGCCGAGCGGTTCGCCCACCATATGAGGGACAAGCTCGTCTTCGATCTGCGGAAGGAATGCTGGCGCCGCTACGACGGCACGAGATGGAAGGAGGACAAGAAGGGGCACGTCTACCGGGCCGCGATATTGGTCGTCCGGAGCATCCGGTTCAAGGAGGCCGAGGTGGCTCCCGCCCCCAAAAGTGACAAGAACGCGGACCTTGGCGCGCTCCTCTACAAGCACTCGCTTGCGTCTGAGTCCCGCAAGCGGCTCGAGGCCATGGTCGCCCTGGCCAGGCACATGCCTGGGATGGCGCGCACGGAGTTCGACGCCGACCCGTATCTTCTCAACTGCTCGAACGGAACGCTGGAGCTGAGAACAGGATTGCTGCGTGAACACCAGCGCGAAGATTACATCACGCGCATGAGCCCTGTCGCCTACGACCCGGAAGCCGACTGTACCGACTGGCTTAACTTCCTGGAAGTGGTACTGCAGGGAAACCAGGAGCTTGCAAGGTTCCTCCAGAAAAGCGTCGGGCTGTCATTGTCGGGCGACATCAGCGAGGAGGTGCTGAACCTCATCCACGGCCCGGAGGCGACCGGCAAGACGACATTCCTGGAGGGCGTGAAATCGACCATGGGCGACTACGCTCACACCTGCAACTTTGAGACGTTCCTGAAGCAGAAGGATTCCGGCCGCCCGCGCAACGACCTTGCGGCTCTCGACGGCGCCAGGTTCGTGGCCTCGTCCGAAGTGGAGGACGGCAAGCAGCTCGCTGAAAACGTAATTAAGACCCTGACGGGCGGAGACAAGGTTTCGGCAAGGTTCCTTTTCAAGGAATTCTTCGATTTCCTGCCGCAGTTCAAGTTGTGGTTGGTGTGCAACCACGCTCCCAAGGTTGACGCCCAGGACGGCGCGATGTGGCGCCGGATACTCAGGATACCGTTCACGTTCACGATCCCGAAGGAGCAGCGCGACAAGGGACTCAAGCGGCGGCTGAAGGACCCGGCCATTGGAGGAATACAGATCTTGCGGTGGGCCGTCGAAGGGTTCCTGCTCTGGCAGGCGGAGGGGCTCCAGGTTCCCGACATCGTCGTCGCCTCTACTGAGGAGTATCGCCAGTCCTGCGACTTCTTGTCTGACTTCTTCAAGGAGGAGTGCGACCTCACGAATCCTGCTTCATGGGCGCCGACAGCGCTTATCTTCAAGGCATATACCGGCTACTGCGCGGACAACGGCATCAAGCGCGTGATGAGCAAGATATCGTTCTCCAAGCAGCTGGAGGGGCGCGGATTTATGAAGCTCAAGAAAGGCGGAATACGCGGCTGGCAGGGGATCTGTCCAGCCTCAAAATAACCGGTTTTTGGACAGGACGGACACATGTTTCACAAACTAGCTCCGGACGGAGCCTCATGTAGGAACTTTGCAGAAAGCGTGTCCAATCTGTCCATGTGTCCACGGCGGCGGTTGGTCGGCACCACGCCGACAGTAAAAAAGTCACCCCGAGTGGCGGTTGAGAAGTACAAGAACATGGCTTCAGGCAAGTTTAAGGAGGTGTCCTATGACCAAGCACCAAGATGGAAGACATGAAGCATCATATCCAAGACGGACCATGCCGCTGCGGCGGCGTATCACCGGCTCAGCGGCTAGGCGGATAGAGGCTATCCGAACTGCGGCCAGAGTGAAGGCGCTCGGACTAAGACGATAAGCGTTTTGAAACGGCGACGCCGCAGATATGCTGCGGTACGCCATTAACCCGGGCCCAAAAGGCCCACTAAAATAGGAGGTCATAATGACCGACTACAACAAGACGGCCGACAGTCCTGATCTGGACTTCGTCGGGGAACCCCAGGCCGAGCCCCAACAAACTTTGCAGGAGGCGCAGCCCCCCTCCGTGAAAAACGGCGTCCCTTTGGAGGCGATCCCGCTTGAAGCAGAGGAGGCAGCAACACCACCGCCTAGACCGAATTACTCAAGCCGTCCACCGGCGGTGCCGCCCAGGCCGCCGAAGACTCAAGTACCACCTAGTACTCAGAGTCTGGCGCAAGTATCGGTCCCGCCGACCATCCCGCCGAGGCCTAAGCCCCAGCCGCAAGTTCCGCCTTCGCCAGTGCCTAAGGCGCGGAATGCGGCGATGCCGTCGCAGCCCCGGCCGCCGGTCGTTGTCCCCCAGACCACGCCGCCGGCTCCGCAGAAGCCGCCAATGCCGGCCCTTGAGACAAGCGACCCCGAGGATCTGGTCCTGGTTCCGCGAAAACTGCTGACCCTGCTTGGAAAGCAACGCCGCGAACTGCGGGACGCGCTTGTCGAGTGCGGCGACGGGATCTGCAAGCTCGTCAAGCAGGGCGGCATGTAAACAACAAATAGGCCGGGCCGGTTCATCGCCGGCTCCGGCTGAAACTGCAAAATGAGGAGCCTAAACATGGACCCGACCGAGAAGTCGCCAGAAAAATACATATATCTTGTCAGGGGGTGGGACGATGTCGAAAAGGTCCCCGTCAAGGAATACCCGAAATTTTTCCGCATAAGAGACGGCAGGCCGGTTCCGTTGGAAGGGGGCGCGGCGCCCCTGCCGCCAACGGTCGCTGATAGCGCCGCAACCGAGCAGGCTCCTAGCCAACAAGGCGGCGTACCGGAAGCCCCTGCACCGAAGCCCGGCCCGCCCACCAACCCCGCCGGAACTGCGGAGCCTGCCCAGCAGCCGCCCGTTCTTACCGGGCCGCAGCCCCCGGCACCGCCGGACGAGTCCAGAAAGCAGCAGGTTAACAAGGACAAGGCCCTCTGCTATCCCTTGAAGGTCCTGCGGGACATTTCCTATAAGGACGATGAGGTTCGCGACATTTTAGATCTCATGGGCCGGCTAGCCGACGCCGACTGCGGCTACGTCGATCTGCTGATGTGGCTATACATGGCGGACGGGCCGGAGGCGCTGAATAAAGTATGCAAGGCGGTGATGGCCGGAACCCTGGTCGAGAACTTGGCGATAGGGCAGCTAGTGTCGAAAAAGGTCTTTGGCTCGGTTCTCGACGACGACCGCCTCGAGCGATTCGTAAAGCTTAAGCTCGCGTGTTCCGACCGGGTTGCCGCAATGCTCGAGGTGATGGGCAGGTTCTCGAAAGTCGCGCCGCTCCCTGCGGCAAAAGCCCCGCCTGCGGCGGCGGTCCAGGTGAATCTCCAGCAGGTGATGAGCGGCGGAAAACAGGATATCCAGCAGAAGCTCAGCCAGAAGAAGGAGGGCGCAGATGTATCTTTCGACTTATTTTAAGGCTGGCGCGGACGGTCGCCGTCTAGCATACAAGCGCGTCAGGATTTCGCTTGGGTATGGACGCTGCGCAAGCCTTCACGTACGCAAGGGGAAGACGCCCGCCGAGACGATGGCGCTCAATCCGGCAGGTGCGGCCAGGCTCGTCGAGAAATTCGAACGCTGGCGAGCGAGAAGGAAGGCCACAGGGCGTTGGGAGAGGAAAACGCCCGCCTCCGCAGCCAGAACCTTCTATCCGGAAAGCTTCTCAAGAATCGTCAGGGCTGCGGGATACAACCTGCAAGGCCAGCGCTTGTCGAAGGGGAGGACGTATTTCACCCGGTCGGCCGCCACCGTCAGGTTCGCCTTGCTCTGCAAGCACGACCGCGAGCTGATTGGCACGCCAGCCAGGATGCTTGAACTTTCGATCCGGGCCAGGGGCCTGCTCAAGGCGGCGAACGCGCGCCGGATCGCAGGTGCAACCTACGAGACGTGCTTCGCGCAGGCGCTCGCGGAGCTCCAATCGGCGCCAGCCGAAGCGCCGCAGCTTTCACAACCAAACATAAAAACAGCGAAAGGAGAAAAATCCAATGGATAGGACCATGGCACTCTACCCGACCTTGCCCGTCACAGGGCTTGTCGTCTTCGAACGCGCGGACAGGAACAGCAGCTGCGCGCCTATACACGCGGAGGCCGTCAGGACAAAACCCTCGACCCTGAAGCTGCGGCTGCGCGCCTCCTCCGACACGCTGGCGCGGATCAGCGCTGCCTTGACGAGGGTCCTGGAGGTGCTCCGCGAATACCAAATCACATCGACCGTTACGCTCATCCCCCCGGCCGTCGACACCAGGTCGCCGGCCACGGCCGCGGATTCGGCCATAGCCACGGCGATGGCGGCTGCAACCGACGCGGCGTCCGGAGTGCTCGCGAAGTCCTATGTGTCTGCCGATGACGTCAAGGCTGTCCTCGCGGGCAGGTTCAACGTAAGCGTGAAGGACATGGCGGGCGTCGTGCTGAGGGCCTTCCCGATTCTGGAAAAGTCGGCATGCCGGCAGGACGGCGCCATGGAGGGCGCGATCACTGCGGAGGGCGAATTCATCGTGCTCGCGGCCGGGGCCTTTCTGGCCGCCAACAGAGTGCACCTGCCCGATGATTTCAAGAAGATGCCCTCCAAATACGCGGCAAGGCGGATTCCGGAGACGGAGAACGTCAATATGGATCTGCTGTAATTTTTCCATTGCGGTAAGTGCGCGACCCCGCCTATCCAGGTTGCGGGCTGCGCCGCCAGCACAAGACATACGATCAGTGCCTAGCCGAAGTGATGGAATCCATATCCGGATTTTAATATACCGTATGAAAGCAATTTTACGGAGCTCCGGAAAATCTAGGCAGGCTGTTCCGGAGGTTTGAACAGCCCTTTGGCGACCTTGGTACAGCGGTGCCTTGCCAGCAGTCGGTAGATCGTAGAGTCCGCCGGTCCGGCCTTGATCCACCTGGCGTAGTTCCCGCGCAGTTTCTTGATGGGGATGACCGTCAAACCTGTCAGCGGGTCCTTTACGCATGTCCGGCGGAGCAGGTTCAGTTCGCGGGCAAGGCTCGCGTTCTGCCGGCGCCTGCCCCCTCTGCCGCCCATGCCGGTGACGGCCTTCGGGCCCTTCCTGCGGTATTGGGACTGGATGTTTCGGACGGTCTGGGGTTCGAGCATGACGATGCCGGATATTTCCGCGACGGACAGATGGGCAAGATCCCTGAGCCGGACCGCAATCAAACGGCGGAGATCGTGGGCGGAGCCGGTCTCCTTGAGGAGGGCCCTAAGCTCCAGGTCGAACCTTCGCTGCCTGGCGGATCTTGAGTCCATGCGGTCAATATAGCGAGGCCTAAAATAATTGCAATCAATATGAATTATTATTGCGCAGGCACCCCTTCCCAGAAAGGTGGATGGGGGTGCCGGCATGGGCCGGGGTGCCGCCGTCGGTGGTTCGGATGGGGATACGGCCAGTGAAACTGTCAAGGAAAGATGGAAGAGCGCCTATCCGGCGGTCATAGGGCTCGCCTCCACCCAAGCAGCCGCCAGCCCTTCCACTGGCCGACCGGCCGCCTCGTCTTACCGAGCATGCTCCTCTTGATCTGCATTAAACCCGAACGGGCCTGCTGGACGGTGCCGGGCAGGACCGCCCTGTGCCTTCTGAGCCACAGGCTCAGGTTCCTCACATTGTATATGCGCCCCGAAGGAGACTGTATCGTCCATTCCAGGGCGTTCCTGTTCGTCTCGAACGGGCCGGACAGCGGGCTTGCGAGGGCGGCGGCTGTTCCTTTCCTAAGGTTGCCGGTCTGCCCCCTGGCCGACAGCCTCCTGACTGCCCGGGCGCTCCATTTCCTGTTTTTAGCGGTGTTCGCCCGCCTCGCCCTCTCCCGCCTGCAGCTGTTCGAGCATGTGACGGTCTTGGCGCTGGGGGGCGACTTGAAGGCGCTGCCGCAGATCCTACAGTGCTTTATCATTTCCGCCTTGCTGATACATCTTCCCGGCCAGCACCAGCAGCATGATCTTCTTGACGCGACTCTCCGTACCAGGACATTTGCCCCACTCGGCGCCCAAATGGGGCTCCTACATGCTCTTGACATATTTCGCCAGTACGTGGCCAGTCTTACGGACAGTGTCCTCGTCCAGGCGCTGCCTGCTGTTCCTGATGTAGCCCATGAGGCGCTTCTGGTTGAGAACCCACACCTCGCCGTCCGCCTTCGAACCGCTTTCCTCGACCCACCACTCCGGAAAGACGACGGTCGGCTGGACGAACACGTCAAGATCCAGCTCCCTCTTGAAAAACTCATGCAGCCATCTGGCCTGCGCCCTGGCCTGGATGATCGGCTTGGTGTCCGGAGGCCCGCCGTTGATGTGTATGCCGTCCTCGGCGACCCTGACGGAGATCTCGCCGCGCTCCGGCTTCATCCTGGTCTTCGTCTCGACAACATATATGCCCCTGTGTCCGATAACCACATGGTCTATGTTGGCGTCGCCGGTGACCACGTCGTGCACGACTTCGTAGCCGTCCTTCCTGAGCGTCTCCAGAAACTCGCCGACGAAGCGCTCCCCGTCGTAGCCGAGCCTATGGCTTGCATAGCTCTTTCTTATCCGGGAAAACTTCAACATGAAATATATGGCGGAGACAACTGCCATGCCGGTCAGCGCGAGCGCGGCGGCGATCCTGCCATCGCGGGAATTTAAAAAAGCGAGAGCCCAGGCGGACAGGGCCATGGGGAACAGGACCACAATGGGCAGGAAGCAGTTTACCAGATCGTCTGACAGCAGCCGGTCCATCTTCAGCCTGAGGGATTCCCCCGGATCATGCAGGGGCTTCTCCGTTATGGGCGAGCGCGTCCTCTTCTCTTCCTTATCGGACATAACACCCCTCATGCGATTTTATGCGGATGCTGGATCCAAATCTAAGCCGCGCAGGATGTTTTTCAATGACCCGGCATGCCGCATCGGCGTGAACGGCCTGGACGTAAAATGTCCGGATGCCCCACATAGCTTATGCGGAGAAGGAAGGACTGCGCCCGCATTGATTTCCGGCACCGGCGGACTACATTGTAAAGCCGCATACAAAACCTGCGCCGGACGAACAAATCTGCGTTGAGCGATCAAGGATCAAGAAGATAAGGGAACTCATATGAAACCCGCGAAAGGCGTCTGCCGGAAGCGCCCCGGCGTGAAAACCGGCTTTGATTTCCAGAACCTTGTCGACCTATGCCGAATAACACACCAGGCGATGCAGACCCAGGCCGGCCGCTCGGTCGATGTGTTCCTCGCCGTGAGGAACTGGCTATTCGGCTGGTACATCGTGGAATACGAGCAGAAGGGGGCCGACCGTGCCCGTTATGGCTCTCTGACCCTGAAGAAGCTGTCCTCCGCCTTGAAATCCTGCGGTGTAAGAGGGGTTTCCACGACAAATCTGAAGCAGATCCGGTCATTTTATCTGGCTTACAAGGGAATTGGTCGGACGGTGTCTGACCTTTCTGCTCCCGCTAGAATTGGCCGGACAGCGTCTGACCAATTAAGCAATCAGATTTCCGAGGCGGCGTCTCGGAAATTGCCGGACATGTCCGAACCGCAGTCCGCAATATGGCAGGCGCTGTCGGCCGAACTGCTTCCCGGCATCAAGCTGAGCTGGTCGCACTATGTGACCCTGCTGACGATTGACAGCATGGAGGAGCGCCGCTTCTACGAGATCGAGGCCGCGAACAACGGCTGGGGCGTCCGCGAACTGGAACGCCAGATCGCAAGCTCGCTCTACGAGCGCCTGGCTCTGAGCCGCGACAAGAGGGGGATCCGCAGGCTTTCGCAGGAGGGCCAGGTCGTCGAGAAGCCCTCCGACATCATCATGAACCCCCTGGTGCTGGAGTTCCTCGGCCTGGAGGAGAAGCCATCATATTCGGAGGACGAGCTGGAGTCCGCCATAATAGACAAGCTCGAAAGCTTCCTCCTCGAACTGGGCAAGGGCTTCCTCTTCGAGGCCCGGCAGAAGCGCTTCACCTTCGACAACGACCACTTCAAGGTCGACCTTGTCTTCTACAACCGCCTTCTGCGCTGCTATGTGCTCATCGACCTGAAGCGCGAGAAGCTCACCCATCAGGATCTCGGTCAGATGCAGATGTACGTCAACTACTTCGACCGCTTCGTCAAGGCAGACGGCGAACTGCCCACCATCGGCATAGTACTCTGCCACCGGAAGAACGACGCCCTGGTCGAGCTGACCCTGCCCAAGGATGCCAACATCTTCGCGTCCAAGTACCAGCTCTACCTCCCGAGCAAGGAGGAGCTGAAGGCGCAGCTTGAGAAAATCGAGGCGGAACTCGGCTGTGGCGGATGAGCGTGCGGAAATCCCCCGACCTTTCCGGTAATGGGACAAGAATGAGACAAACCGGACACGAACCGGACACGAACCCGACATCATATGAGGACACAACCCGACACGAACCCGACATAAATCAGCCGCTCCAGATCATACGAACAGGACATAGAAGGGGCTGGCGTATGGGCTAAAAAAAGCCGGACGCTTCCTGATCCAGCCTTCCCTTTCCGCGTCATCAGCATACGCGGATGTTCATGAACCCCGCC
Source organism: uncultured Victivallaceae bacterium (assembly GCA_964636325.1). Classification (GTDB taxonomy): domain Bacteria; phylum Verrucomicrobiota; class Lentisphaeria; order Victivallales; family GWF2-50-93; genus CAZWRV01. The sequence continues at coordinate 93,220 of CAZWRV010000011.1, forward strand.
TTGCTGAGCAGTGCGAACACGATCAGCGCGGCCGAGGCCAGGAACAACAATGACTTGATTTTCGCGAGCGCCGCCTTGGCATGGGGCCTGTCCCCTGCTCCGATGTACTTCACATACCTCGCCAGCGAGACCAGGCCCGCCGCCGTCAGTACCAGCACCGGCAGTGTGGGCAGGAATCCGAAGTTCATGAATCCGCACAGCAGCAGCGCCAGCGCGGCGGCGGCATAGATGAACAACGCGGCCAGGACCTGGGCTCCCGCTGGAACCTTGAAGCGTTCCACAAAACTACGTCTTATATGCTCCGCGACCGAGTCGCCGAAGAGCGTCAGCAGCGCGGTCGCCGCCGCGAACAACATCAGCGTCCTCTGCACGCTCCCCCTGAGCTTCTCCCTGAACTGGTCGGCGGAATTCTCCATCTGCCTGTAGGCGTCCTCGGCACCCTTCCTGTAGCCGGCCTCCGCTCCGTCCTTGAAGCCGTCCTCGTAGGTCGGCGTCTTCCCGCACGATACCGTGGTGAGCGTCGCTGCGGCCAGCAACGTGAACAATGCGAATACCCTTCTCAACGTCATCAGCCCCCCCTTCTTGCGAACTTGAAATACAGATACGCGGCCGAGACCAGTCCCAGCGCCGCCGCGAAGCCCATCAGCGCGGGGCCGAACAGCGCGAGCCCATTCTCGGCGACGGGCCTTATGACAGTCTCAGGCATCTGCGGCAGAGCCGTGGCCCCGCCGATGCCTAGAATTACGATTGCGACAGCGATTGCGACCCAGATGATCGGTGGCATTTTTTTAGTCCTCCTCATATTGTTGGTTGGCTGTTGTTGTCCAGCTCGTTCACTCCGCATGTGATCTTCGCCATGGTTGCTCCCTCCTCGTGATTAAGGTGTTGTTACGCTATGACCGGCACATGGCGTGGGCCGGCTGTAGGCGGAGGCGAGCGGTAAGGCTCCCTCAAGTTATTATACCGCCGGAAGGGGGTGGGATTAACCTGGGGGACGGTAGGCGCGGGGAAGGGGGAAGGCCGCCTTAATATTGGCGGAAACATGGCGGCCGGCATATGCTCAACCACAAGCCCAGACGCATGCTGAAAGGAACTTGTTCCTGGCGTGCGCTAGGGCTTAACAAAAAGCTAGAAGGAACAGGTTCGAAAGGAAGTCGATGCATCATGAGATCGCAGCCTTCGAAGTTGAAATCGAAGCGTCGGAAAATATGTAAGTATTCAGCGAAGTATGTAGCCAGCCTCAAGACAGCTGGCTTCTTTTTTT
>CAZWRV010000012.1:0-94322 GCA_964636325.1 uncultured Victivallaceae bacterium
AAGAAGCGTGTATTGCAGGAGACCGTTGGGAGGCTATGGTAAGATGGCTAAAAAAGTGCGAAACTCCACAAAAATAAAAGCTCTTTAAAACGGCTTACCGATTGTCCTAAAGGCTATGAGGAACAGGAGGTTTGGCCCTGGTCGCACTACCGATGCGCTTTCCATGTTTTCCCCCCCCTGCATAAATTCCAAGTTTTTGATCAAATAATTTCAGGCGAGCTTTAAGGGAGCTTGCTATTTCATTCCGGAACTGAACACAGACATGCTCCCGTAGGGCCAGCCCGGCATCGTCATGTTGGGCTTATACCAATACTGCGCAGGATCGGAGGTGAGATAATAATAATTGATAGAGTTCGGCTTGAACGGCGTGCTTCTCACAGCTAGGTCGACGCTTATCGCATTCATGCTCTTATGCCTTGATGCCGCCTCGTAGGTTCCCATCGCCCCATATACTCCGGCAAAAAAGGTTCCGTAGCTTGCGTTCACCTCCACAATATAATTGTTCTTCAGGTTCGCGTCGTTCGGCGAGCCATATGGCGTCGTAATCTGGGCTGTCGAGGGATCGACATTGAAGATTTTCACTTTCCCCCCGGTCATAAGCAGCTGTTGTGAGGTCCATACACCTCCGTTCACGTGTATGCCGGCGAAGTTGCAGATATTGTATGTTTGGGCTGTTGAAGATGAATCCATATCCGCAGGGCAATGAAAGATGGACAGCGCATCGTTCATGTAGCCGGACATAAAAGGTGTTCCCACTTTGTTCCATGAGGAAATTCCACCGCCGGATTTGATAGGGTATGCCCCGTTGTTGTCTCCGACATAGCCCATCATGCCCATCGATATCTGCCGCAAGTTCGACTTGCAGGCCAGGCATACGGCCGCCCGTCTCGCCTCCTGCAGTCCGGGCAGCAGAAGTGCTGCCAGAATCGCGATGATCGCAATCACCACCAGGAGCTCGATCAGAGTGAATTTCTTGCGCATCTTACCATATCTTCCCATTAAATTATTAAGAGACTATTTCCCATTCATGGTTTCCGAGGCATCCAGATGCAGGGTAAGAGCCTTCAACACCTCTGGCAGAGAGATTTGCACATTCTCCCTGCGTCCGTCACAGTAGACGGAAATGCTTTTTCCGTCGTTGAGCAGCGCCGCCCGGTCGGGAGATGAAAGCGTGACTCCGTCGGCGCTTATCGTTCCGCCGACAAACATCAGCCGCAATGGCACCGTACCTCTGCGGACGAAGCCGGCTGAACCGTTGAACTGCACTGCGGTATCAGCAAATTCCAACGGTCTTCCGATCGAATACTGTTAAGTTAAGCCGATATTCCCTCATTTTCCACTCCGAAGCATTTTATTTCTCAGCATATTTCTCGGCTGCGTCATGAGCGGATAAGCTTTTTTCCTCCTCTTCACGACCCTTGGTTCTACTCTTTTCTTCCGCTGTGGGATTTTTGCCCTTCCCAGGCTTGTCAGCATGCCGTCGTATAGGGCCGACAAGCCCTTGTCGTCGTCCGAAAGGATGAACCGTTTTGCCCACGAATTGATGATTCCGATCGACAGGGAGAAGCTTATTTGCCGAGGTTCCAGCGAATACTTCTTCGCGCTCTGGAACATGAGCGTCCTGGCGAGGTTGTATACGAGCATGTGCACCAGCAGTTCTTTCCTGACCATCGCCGGGGTATGGCATCTCAGGGAGTCCATCCTCATCGTCGTCTTGATGTGCCTCAGGTTGATTTCGCAGTCCCATCTTCTTGCGTAGAGTTCGATGAAGGACTCGGCGGGGAACGCCACGGGGTCGGTGAGCGTGGTAAGGATGGTTATTGACCGCGACCTAAACCCTTTTATGGCGACGCTGAACGTTATCATCCTCAGGACTATGCTTCCGGGAAGGCTGTCCCAGAGCTTCCCGTCCACCTTTGCCGGGCTTGAGGCCGTCTTCGTCTAGGATATCAGAAAATCGTTCTTTCCGAGCCTTTCCAGGACCACGTAGTTTTTTATGAGCCTTGTCTTCATCCTCGCGACCATGTCGACCGCCGCCCGCATCAGGAGGCAGAAGTCGGCATAGGAGCAGAACCCACTGTCCGATAGGATCACGTCTCCGGCCGAGAATAGGTTACCTATCTGCCGGAAGAGCACCTGCTCGCCCACGCTAAAGCATGAGGATTCCATGTGGAGCAGCGCCCCGGTGGCCAGGGAGAAGAGCCTCATGATGGGGAACCCGCAGCCCTTCTTCTGCCCTGGGGGCTGCGAATATTCCTTCTGTTTCTCCGGAGTGTCCGCCGTCGTCGCCGTGCTGCGTGCTGCCGTCCACGATTTTCACATTCCTGCCCATCCACTTGAACTTCCCGTCCGTCTGCGACTCCAGCGAGTCCCTGACATGCCTGAACACACATGCGACGTTGTCCTCTGAAAGCCTCTACCTTCCGTGGCAGTATGCCGAGTCCGGGGCTCGGCAGGCTGGATTTCCTTCTCACGCAGAACCATCCCAGCGCATTCAGCACGGCGAAGGCGCAGGACTCGGCGTTCAGAATCTGCCACAGGAAGACGAAGAAGGTGTTTTCCGGGCTGGAAAGCCTTCTTCTCGCCGGCTTGCCTTTGATAATATCAGGAATGGCATTCAGGCAATTTCCGAAAAAAACTATATGAATTATGTCTTATTTGAATTCAAACCCAATCAACCATCCATCCACCCGCCATCCAGTGGGATGGCTTTCTAGTTTGGACAACTATTATATATTTCCGGAATTATTTATTGGGCGGTGCTGGAAACCTCTTTCGCAGGGACATGCATGGTATTTTCCTTGGCGGGCGGCTCGCCTGCGGCACCAAGCAGAACGATCCCAGCGACAATGGCCGCTATCCCCACCCATTGAAGTGTGGAGACATGTGACCTGAACATTGCGGCAAGGGCGATCTGGGAAAGAAGAAACGCGCCTCCGCTCGCAATCCCGAGGGCGACATTGGGATTCATCGCCTTGTATAGCAGCATGAGCAGCCAGATGCTGGAGAATCCGAAGAGGTTTCCCCCCAGGAATCCCCACAGCCAGCCCGATTCGGAAGAGCTCCCCCACTTGAATATGATCTGGGCAACGACCTGCATCGCCCAGAAGACCAGAAGATATACTGCGATTAATGCTGTCATATGTATTTTACCCCCTGTTATTCCGCAAACGACATCATGGCATTGCGGAGACGTTCCGGGAATTCAATCCAGGAGGGATCCTCCGGACCGGAGTTCGTCCGGGCGACGCATCCCCAGTAGCCTTCCTCCTTGAGGCGGTGCGTTGCATAATTGACAAGCTCCCAGTAGGCTTCGGACTTCTCCTCCCAGCGCATCTGCGGATGTGCGCAGTATGTGGCACCTTCGCCGACGACGAGGATGATTTTAGGGAAAAGAGCCTTGCGGGTCTCGAGCGCATTGCGGATGTTGTCGTCTACCGCTTTTTTATATTCGCCGATATTGGCAGAGAGGTGCTCGTCCATAAGCCGTTCGAGTTCAGGAAGTTTATTCGGATCCAAGTTGTTGTAGAGCCATACCCGGATCGGCCAGCCGGGCTCGATGTGCTGGAGATGCTTGCGGCATGAGCGCACGGCTTCGATGCTTCTCGGAGGCGAACGCAGGAAGCGCCCCAGGGCAGGATGCTTTCCGGCATTTGCGAAATCAAGTCCATTTTCATATGCAGGCGTTTCGAAGACCTTCCAGTAAGCTCCCCAGCTGTAATACATGTGGTGGTTCCAGACCTGCGCGTTCCGCGGCAGGATCTCCCTGTCGACGCCAGAATGGCAGGTGTCGATTCCGAAAAGAAGATCCGGATGGCGGGACTTGATGAAGTCCAGAGCCTCCTCGTGCCAGCCGCGGAATTCATGCATCCCCTTGAGCTTTTCGGCATCGGTATTCCATTTGCTGTTCAGCTTCCAATAGTGAGGGAAGCTGTCGAACTCGTTGAATATCTCGACGAACGCGATCTGGCTTTGCAGGCCGCGCGCCTTAATCTCCGAGAGAATGCGGTCGGTGTCTACGGCGAACCTCATGAACCGTTTTTCAGGAGGCAGCGCGAAAAACTCCTCTACCAGGTCGTCCTCGACGAACCAGAAAGTATGCAGGTAGAACCAGCTTGACAGGATGACACTCACATCATATTTCTTCGCCAGCTCGAAGAGTTCGATCACCTTTTCCATGACGTCGCACCTGCATCCGCCCCGCGTGGCAATGTCGGTCCGCATGTCCATCTGGCGCAGAGTGCTGAAGCCGGGGAAAGGTTCGTGAAGGCTGATCTTGCCGCGCCGTTTCCCGGCCGCGTCGTGGCAGAGTCCGGCTCCGGAATCGACGCGCACCGTGTTGAAGCCGCGCTCCTTCAGCCCGGCAAAGCATTCCTCAAGATCATGGAAATATTCGCCTCCCTTGATTCCGTAGAAGTAGTTCCACAGCCAGAACGAGATCGTAAGTTTTTCCGGCAGGTGTTCCGGGATTGCCCTATAAGCTGACATCAAAGCCTCCTTTTTATTGAATTGATCAGAGTATCCTATTTGCGTCTGTAGATGAACAGGAGAGCCTGCGGCGTCCGGGATGTCTTTATCGGCAATCCGTTGTCCATCAGCGCCTTGCCACTCATTGACACGGGTTTCTTCGGCCTGTCCATGTCCGTGACAAGGTATGTGGCGGCGGGGTCGAGGCCGTGCAGCTTGAAGGTCGCGGACTCGAACGGGCTGTCCTTGCGGCGGAAGGCCTGGACTATGCCGGTTCCGGTGTCGGAGCGATGGAATTGCCAGGCGATCCACAAGTCTTCATCGTTGTTGAACTTCGTGATCGGATAGTAGTCGCCGTAGAAATATTCCGTAGCGACGACCTTCCGCCACTCCTCGCAGAGCTTCTTGAGCTTTTTCCATTCGACGTCGCGGCGGCGCATGTCGTATGTGAGCAGCGTCATGGGCGCGATCGAACTTCGGAACGCGTAGGTGTCGACATCGTCGACGGGCAGGACGTAGGCGCCGAAATACGGGAACCATAGTGCGAGAGTGTGGTGGAAGGCCTGCTTGGTCGCGTTGTCCGCGTAGTCGTAGTCGGTCTTGTGGAAGGGGACTGAGAGGCGCATCGTCTCGAGATCGTTGCGGCGACCGCCTGAGGCGCATGAGTCGATGAGCATGCTCGGGAAGCGACGGCGCAGTTCCTTCCAGAATGCGAGATATCCTTCGACATGGCGCATTTCAGTGATGCCCTGGCGGTCTGGCGCGTCGGCACTGCGCCAGCAGTCGAGCGGAGGCATGTTGAAGTCCTGGCGGTATAGGTCGATGCCCTGCTTGACGATCTGTCCAGAAATATGTTCTATGACCCATTTCAGCGCGTCGGGATTCCCGAGGTTCAGCAACCTGCTTGAGCCCACGGGGCTTCCGAGAAGCCATTCGGGATGCTTCTCCCAGAGCCAGGTCCCCTTGTTGGCGCGTTCCGGCTCGAACCAGAGGAGAGTGTTCATATCCTTCGAATGGCAGTAGTCGCAGATTTCCCTGAGTCCCTTCGGAAAACGCTTCGCGTCGGGCTCCCATGTGCCCGTGTTCCACCAACCTTCGCCGCAGGGATACCATCCGGCGTCCATCCACCAATAGTCGGGCTTTATTCCTTCTTCCAAATATCTGTCTATGAAGCCGATCTGCGTTTCTGTGGTCGCTTTTGCAAGCTCTTCGAACCAGCGTCCGGTGTATGCCGGCAGCATGGGAGGCGGCAGCTTTCCGCCGGGACGCGGCATGTTGCATGCCATCATCCAGCGGCGCCACATGTTTTGGCTGCGCATGCGGTCGCCCCGCCAGAACATGAGCACCGAGATCGGCGTGCGCGCCTCCTCGCCGGGATGCAGCTTGAAGTGCGTCAGCTCCTGGCCCGCAACGACGCGGACATCGTCGTTCTCCCCCTTGAACTGCGAAGCCCACTGGCCAGACCAGCCGACGACAAGAATCACCCCTTTGTCTTCTTTAGGATATTCCATGTTGTAGTATGGCCAGGCCTTGTCGGTGGGACGCCCGCCGTCCGGTGCGAACTTGAGCTCCGCGCCGGGCGAGAGGACCGCGCTGTGCGGCTCATAACCGTCCCTTGCACAGTAGTCGCCGGTGTGGTAGTGTAGGACCGCTTCGGGGGGGAATGCCACATCGATGGATTTTATCGAGTCGAGGATCGGCGTGTCCTTCTTCCCGGTGTTTTTGAAACGGACTATCCATTCCAGGGCGGGAAATTTCCTGTATGCCTTGATTTCGACTGCGACTTTCAACCCCGTTGCCTTGTCTGTGCGGGTGACCTGGTATACGGTGACGTCTTCAAGATTTAAAGGTTTGCTTTCCTCAAGCCGCCACGTTTCGAGAATATCCCGCGAACTGCGGCCGCCGTAGTTGAATGAGAAATAGTCGTTCTGCGTATTGGGGGAGTCAATCAGAATCGACGATCCGTCTTCAAGGACGATCTTCAAGTCCGCCCAGTCGGCGTGCCCCCCGTTCGTATCTCCGGAGGCGAGCAGAGTGAATTCACTTCTACCTGCAAGACTCACATCAACCGGAGCAGGCGGCATGTCAACGGTTCGCGGCCCGCTTTTCCAAAGAGTCCTGGCGCCGGCCATTACGGAGAATTGAATTGCCTTGGAATGCTTCCGCGTGTAGTCGTTGTCGTCGATGCCGGCAAGTCCGACAAGCCTTTTCCCTGGGCGCGGCAGCTTGACTTCTATGACGCTGTCCGTGTGTGTTCCAAGGCCGGTCTTATGGATTTTCCCGTTGAGCCTCAGCACCGGCCAGTCGACGGAGCAGTTGAATTTGAGCCTGCCCCAGCCCTGTCTTACAAGCTTGATCTCGGGTTTAATCTCTTCAGAGCTGTTCTGGCGGAGCGACTTCAGCATTTGTGCGAGCCATTCTTTCGCATCCTTCATTTCATCCGGCCGTACGATGCCGTGGTACTTCATGGGGATTTCCTTGATCTATTATGTCTATTGCTATGTGACTCCGTGACCTTGTGACTTCATTGACTGGTGAATATGATTGCCAATCCTGTTGCCGTGCCCGATTAGACAGCTTCAAAAAGAAGCAGTTCGGACGTGAGTGCGCCTTCGAGCCGGACGGTGATTCCCTGCTTCATCAGCGTGAATCCGTCGATCTCGCAGGACCGCCCTGAACTGTCGAAGGTCACGCGGTATTTCTTCGAGACATCCAGGCCTCGGAGTCGGATGAGGTATTCCGGCTCGGTTGGCGCCGAAAGCTGGAAGAGTCCGCAGATTCCCCGGGAGCGGTCTTCGGAAGCAAGCTCGAGCACGCCCCAGCCGTGCGGATCATAGCCGGAAAGCTCCGGCGTATGGTGGTAGATTCGCCCGTCCGCCATGAACGGACGTACGAAGTCCTTGTAGAGTTCAATTGTGCGCCTCCATCTTTCCGTCATCAGCGGATTGCCGTCTGAACCGACCGGATAAAGGAAGCCGAAGGTCGGGCGGACGAACAGGAGCAGTCTGGCCTGGAAGTCGAACTCAGCTGTGGTATGTCCGCTCTGGCCGCCGATGAGCCGGTCGACATATTCGGGGGGGAGGGCCATTGTCATCCCGTTCGTGATTGAGAAGGAGCGCGGCGCGATCTGCCAGTCGGTCACCCAGCTGTGGCTGAAACGGCGCACCATTCCGATATCTGTCCTTCCGCCGCCGCCGGCGCAGTTTTCGAAAATGACATCGGGGAACTTCGCCCTGAGCCTGTCGTAGATTCCATACAAGGTCTCGTAGTATCTCCAGTAGCCGTTCTCCACGAAGCCGTCGCGCTCCGTCCGTATGCCGGGGCCTGGATGGGTGTTGTAGTCGAGCCTGAAGAAGTCGAGCTTATGCTCCTCGATGACCCGGCAGATCTGCTGCTCCATCCATTTTGCCGCCTCGGGGTTCGTAAGGTCGATCAGGCCGCCGCCCTGCTTCTGGCCATCGTAGCCGTCAGCGAGCCATTCCGGATGCGCCTTGGCGATCTCGCTTTCGGAGCCCATGCGTTCGGCGTCCATCCAGAGGCCCCATAGCATGCCCTTTGAATGGACGATGTTCCGGAAAGGTGCTAGTCCCTTGGGAAACCGGTTGGGATCCGGTTTCCAGTCTCCGACCTTCTGCCACCATTTGGCGGCTGGAGCATACCAGCCGGCGTCGATGAAAAATACTTCCGCGCCGGCCTCGGCGGCGCAGTTGATGGCGTGCTTGATCTGCTCGGGCGTCATCTCTATTTCCGGGCCGATTCCTGATTCGACCCAGCCGCCGCGGCCGCGTGGCTGCGGCATGAAGACGCTGCGGCGCAGGTGCTTGTGCATCGTCTGGATTGCCGTGTCAAAGTTCCCGAAGAGCATCCCGAGATGCATTTCAGGAGTCGTGACTGATTCACCTCCGGCGATGATTCTCTGCGGGGCAGGGGCGTCAGTGCCGGCACGGAAGAAGAGTCGGGCCGGACAGTCGCTGGTCCTCTTGTCGGCCTCGAGATCGAAGTCGAAGCTGTAGCCGCCTGACCATGCAAGCTGTCCGATGAAATGCTCGCCTGTAGCGTTGTTGCGAAGGACGAACATAGGATGCCGGTGCCGGTCGCGCCGGTAACGGCCGTCGACGCGGTATCCCGCGTTCGGCAGGTCGAACCAGTGGAAGTCACCCTCGTTGCCCCAGCGGCTGTCGGCGAAATACCCGATCGAATAAAGTGGCTTGCCCGTATTCCCCAGATGGGACAGCCAGCGGTTCGTCTTCTGGATGACTCCGCTCCAGGAATATGCGGCCGACAAAGCGGCCGGAGCCTTGCCGGTGTTTGTCACTTCAAGCCAGCGTGTGATGATCGGGGTTCCATCAAGCTTCGTGTGGACCTTGACGGAGGCGGGACGGATCTTGTGGCGCAGGGAAATAACCGCATGAATGTCTGCCGGCCGCGCCTTGTCCGGCTTGCTCTCCTCGAAGCCGGTCATCTCCCAGTCGGATGCTAGGAGCTGGCCGTCGATCTCAAGCCAGAAGGCCTGCGGCGTCGGATGCTCCGCAGGATTAATCCTGCCGTCGTAGAAGTTCACAAATCCCGAGCCGTTCCAGCCTCGGCCGACGAAGATCCCCTTCGTCAGCGACTCCTCGTATACGGCCCAGCCCGTACGGTAGCTTATCACCGGCTCGGGCTTGTCAACATATAAAACATCGGACCATTCCTTTGCTTCGTTTCTTCCCCGGACACCAGAAGATTTACTTTTCGATGATGTTTTCATATGCCTCCAATTAAAAACATCCTATATTATACTCATTTAAGTCTGCAAATTGGCATTTTGACGAGCAAGATTTGGGATTGGAATTTTTTGTTCCGACCGAGCGGCCAGGCGACGAGCAGGCCGTGAAGTCATTCAACTGGTTCAGCTGCCACGGCTACGACGACGACACGATGCTCACATCCTGAAGTCGACATAGAACTCGGTGCCGAGGCCCAACGGTTTGACATAGGAAACATGTCCGTCGACGAAGGAGGCGTTTCCGCCGTTGTTGTGGCGTAGGCCGATGTCTCCGGGCAGGACAAAGAACAGCGAGCCCAGTCCGGCCCAGCCGTCGTGGCACAGGCATCGTCCTCCGAACGTGTCCGCAATGAACACCGACTTCGACGGGCTTTTTACTTTGGAAAATTTGACGAAGCCGTCCGGGAGCCCGGTTATACCGTAGGAACCTCCGTAGCACGAATACCAGTTGTTGCCAATGGTGATGCCCTCTGTCCATGATGTCGGGAGATTCGGGAAGGCCGGGCAGCGCCCGTATTCGCCGAGATTGCCACCGAAAGTAACACCGGCTGCCATCGGCAGGTAGTTGTTGGCGACAAGTCCGGGACGGAAATAGGCGGCGATGTCATTGTAGTCCGAGGCATAGTTTATGTAGGCGAGCATCTGCTGCTTCTGGAAGCTCAGGCAGCTTGCGGCCTTGGCCTGGTCCCTGGCCTTCTTCAGCGCCGGCAGCAGCATTGCCGCGAGTATCGCGATGATTGCGATGACCACTAGGAGCTCAATCAGTGTGAACGCTGCGGATTTTTTCATAGATACACCTCCATAAACACGGTTTATAATTGTCTCTATATTTTAACTTTATCGAGTTTTATGATTTGCCGACCGCAGTCGGTCGCGGTCGACAGCAATCGATTGCAGTCGTAACCCCTAAATTTCTTGAAGCTCGATTCCTTTCGACGGAGGGTTGAGCCGTCTGCCGCACCGTAGTCATACAAAGGCGGGAGTATAAGCTTGCAGCCGAGCTGGTGCTCGGCGCTTCCAGGTTCGCGTCATAAGCCGTCAATCACTCCTTTCCTATAAAGAAGTCTTTGTAATAGCTATAGAACTGGTACCGTTCCTGGTGCGACTCGTTCTGGAAGAGGGAGTTCGGTCCGGGCGCGCCGTGCCCGACGAACACGAATGCGGGCGCCTTTTCAAATCCTGCGCGTGGCTGTGTGTGAAGGCGCTTCCATGCGAACCCGTCGAGGCTGTAGTCGAACAAGATGCTCTCCGGGGTCAGGGTGATTTTCACCCAGTTCTGGATTCCGGACAGTTCGCCTTCCTTGCGGAACCCGTTCTTGCCGCCGACGGCGCCATCGGCGGCGGTTTTTACGCCGTCCTGTCCGCTGAGGATGCGCACGTATGTGTCCTTGTCCCAGTAGAGTCCTAGCATCGGCTGGAAGCCCGGGCCGTAATGGCTGGCCGCGGCCTGGCGGATATTCACTTGGACGGAACAATTGTCCTCCGGGATCGGACGGTAAATTGCCGCATAGGTCCATGTGCTCGAGAGGATGCGGAGGTGGCCGGCGATGCTGGTGAAAGTTTCCTTCTGCGGGCCGGGCAGGCTCCGTGCGAGCGGAGAAGCGATGGTTTGCCAGTCCTTCCGGAGCGCGCTGAAATCGTCCTGGAAAAGGATTTTCTTCGGAACGAGCCCCTTGCCGCGCCAGGGGTCGATCGGCGTGAATTCGTCCGGCGGCCCGAGCAGTATCAGGCGGTAGTTGTGGCGGTTGACGGTGAGATTGCGGATTTTTCCGTCTTCGAAGTCAAGCGTCGAAAACGCCTGCTCGTCGGTGGCGATCGCGCTGGGCGGCAGACCGAGCTGCCCGGTATCCACCTTGACGGTGACGTCCCGGTCCTCGTCGGAGAGGTTGCTTATCATAATGCGTGAGCGGCCCGGCCGTTTCCAAGCGGCGTAGAGCACGTCGGGTCCGCCTTTTTTGACCTGCACGATCTTGCGAGTGTCCCAGTATGGGATGTATTCGCAGTCTGCCTCGTCCCAGCCGAACTTGTAACGGGGGTTCTTGGCCATCATGGTGCCGTATCGCAGGTCGAAGAGGCCGAGCACGGCTTCCGTGGAGTCCTTGCCCCACGCATAGAGATACTGCGGCATGGTTCCCCATTGGCGGCCCAGCGTGATGCGCAGGTTGGCCATGCCCTTGCGGTTGTACCAGCGGTCGACGAAGTCCGGATCCTTGACCTTCTGGAAGTCTGGGTAGCCGCCGTTTTCTCCGTCGAGCCAGAAGTCGCACCAGCCGAGATAGCCGGCGATTGGCGCGTCGGTGATGTGCGCCTTCATGACCGGCGGCGTTGTGACGGACAGCCAATACGCCCTTTCGCGCTTTGCGAACTCGCGGTATTCCATCACCCAGTAGCCGGCGCGGACGCGGCCTTCGTCGTCGATCCAGCCGACGTCGTTGATGAGTCCGGGCCACGAGACGGCGAAGGTGTTGTCGTGGTACACGCCGGTCAGCCCCTTCTTGTCGTGCCACTGCTTGTATGCCCACAGGATGAAGTCGGTGTGCGACTTGTCCTGCACGAAGGAAAGCGGCGCGTCGATGTACCATTCGGCGGCGAAGTCGCGGACCATCGGCCCGTATGTCGGCTCGTCCTCGCCGATGCGGTCGGAGTTGAAGCAGAAGTATCGCCACCATCTACCGTCCTTCTGCGCCTGCTCGTCGATATAGCGGACATGGTCTTCGGCGCGCTTGGACTTGGACTCGTCGAAGCAGTCGGTCCAGATCAGCGGCGCGTCGAAATAGTTCCAGCCGTAGTCCCGTTCCTTCTTCCAACTGCCTCCCTCCGGGCGCGGCTTGATGGGCGTGGCTTGAAGGCTGAACGTGACCTCGATGGGTTTCTTCAGTTCGCACGGAGCGTTCAGGAGATGCATGCGGAACGCGGTCTCGTCGCCTTGGCGTAGAACGTCGAGGCATGCTTTGTTCAGGTCGGTGGCCCATGTGCGGTCGTTGTTGCACATCCAGGCCACGCCGCGGTCCTCGTCGCCGATCCATACGGTGGGGAGGAAATTGCCGGCGACGAGCATGTTGCGGGCCGCGTCCTTAGAGTTCCAGATCACGCCGTCGGGCATCCCCTCGAAGTCGGCGAAGGTCTTGTTCTCCCGCATGTTTTCAGCCGAATGGTTGAAGAGCCGCGCGGCTTCGGTCGGCAGAGGGACTTCGACGCGGATGGAGTCGAGCGGAACCGCGCCTGTAGGAGTAAGCTTCAGATGTATCTTGTAGAATCCGTCGAGCTCGAGAGTGCCGCCGAGCTCCGCCTTAAGCCCATCGGCCTCGGCGCTGCCGGTCACATCGATCTGGACTTCGCTAATGCGTTTGACAGTTTTAGTCCCTTCCTTCCACGCAAGTTTTTTGCCGCCTGATTGGGCCACCAGCCTCACGGGGCCGGCGAGCACGTCGCGCACTTTTTCTCCGCGGCTCGGTTCCGGCTGGAGCGTCATGATTGACGATGGAAGCCCCAGTCCGGTGAATTGATAGTCCCGTCCCCAGGCGATCGCCTTGTCGCCGTCGACCTTGAGCGCCGGCCAGGGATGGAACGCCTTGTCCGTGACGCCCAGGTTGTTGTTTTCCCACTCGTAGATTTTGCGTTCGAGAGTGACTTTGTCCTCGAACCCCAGCGGCTTTCCGGTATCCTTGTCCATGGCCTTTAACGTCACCGAGTATGTCCCTGCCGGCAGCGACCCTTTTGACACCTGCAGGATGGCCTGGCCGAAATCGTATGTGAAGTCCTTGATGGCGCCTGTGGCAAGAGGTGCGTCAGGCTTTTCACTTGTTACAGAGACGTCTACGCGCACCTTGGACTTGTCGCACGGCAGGTCGAGGATGTCGGCGGTCGCGAGTATCCGGCCGAAGCTCGGCGCCATGCGCGCCTTTGCGACGATCGGCCGTGGTTCCGTCTTGGGATACGGCACGGCGGCATTGTCCGTCTTGAAGGGCAGGCGGCGGTAGAACACGGTTTCGCCCTTGGCGGCCGTGATCCGGTAGAAGGCTATGCCTGCCGACTTTTCGGCGAGTGCGAACTGCACGGAAAAATCCTTGGTCTCGCCGGCGCCGAGCGCCAGAGTCTCGGTTTTGGAAAACAGCTCGGGGAACTTCTTGGTGTTGGGATCCTCCTTGTCGGCGGTCACGCGCACGTCGACGATGTAGGTTCCGGCGGTTCCAAGCGACTTGAGCCGGAGCTTCGGATCGAACTGGTGCTTCTCGAACTCACCGAAGCTCAGCCACTGGACGGCCGGGGCAGTGTCGTCGAAGATCGCCTTGACGCCCTTGCGGTCCACGATGCTCGCGTAGGCCGCCTCGTAGCCCCATGCGCCGCATCCGCCGTCGCGGCAGAAGTCGATGTCGAAGAAGTCGCCGTTGCCGGTCTTTGTGATTCCAAGCGTCGCGAAGGACTGAGACACTTCGGAGTACCAGTGGCCCGGTACGATTGTGTTCTTGAAGCCCCACTGCGGCGAATAGGCGGCGACGTCGCTGATGCCGATCTGCGGTGTGCGCTTGGTGTCGAAAATCGCGCCGCGCGGGTTGCCGCCGAACTGGACGAACCACACGATGGCGCCCTTGTCGTGCGCCGGCATGAAGTATAATTCGACGGCGTTGTCGGAGCATACGCCGGTCGTGTCGCGGATGGCGGCGGTCATACGCGGCCGCTCGCCTTCGCCGATGGGGTTGTCGTATGCGATGTAGATGCGCTCGGCGTCGCGCTTCACATAAACTATGGGTGAGTTGGGCACCGGATTCACGCCCATCCAGGATTTGAAGGCCCCTCCTAGAATCACGGCGTCATCATATTCGCCAGCCTTGAAGGTGCCGTCCACGGCCACGGGGGTTTTCGCGAGCGGCAAGCGGATTGTCGCCTGCTCTTCGACTTCCGTATCCGCAGACCACGCCGACGCACATGCCACTGCCACCGCGCCGAACAACGCACACATGGTTTTACGCATCATCCCGATCTCCTGCTATATTATCTTATATCTTAGTTTTGAAATTCTATGCGTTAAGCGTTTACAAGTTCCAAACCTCCAAACACCAAATTCCAGATAAACCTCAAATCTCAAACTTCAAAATCCAAACTCTGAATTGCGTCGTTTGGGTTTTGTGAATCGGAATTTATTTGTGATTTGGATTTTGGAACTTGGAATTTAGCTGCGGCTCCGCCGCTTTAAGGCAGCCTCCCCACGATGAAGTCGTCGAAGAAGCTGTAAAAGCTGTAATTCTCGTTGTATGAATCGTTCTGGAACAGGCTGTTTCGGCCGGGCGCGCCGTGTCCGAGCAGGACATATGCGGGCGCGCCGCGGTAGCCGGTCCGCGGGCGGCTGTGGATCTTCTGCCACGCCTTGCCGTCGGTGCATGCATGGAACTCGATTTCGTCGGGCGCCAGAACGATTTTCACCCAGTTGACGGGGCCGGCTTTGGGCCCTGCCGCGTGGAACGGAGCCTGGCCGGCGCCTTCGCAGACGATCGCCTGTGCCCATGCTTCGCCCTCGGGGCCGTTGCGCTCCAT
Source organism: uncultured Victivallaceae bacterium (assembly GCA_964636325.1). Classification (GTDB taxonomy): domain Bacteria; phylum Verrucomicrobiota; class Lentisphaeria; order Victivallales; family GWF2-50-93; genus CAZWRV01. Next base: position 14,765 of record CAZWRV010000012.1, read on the forward strand.
GCCGGCGCGTATCCTCACCCAGCTTCCGTCGCTCCAGTAAAGGAACAGGCTTGGCCCGTAGCCGGGCCCGTAATTGTCGGTCGATTCGCCTATCTTCACCTGGACGGAGCAGAGATCCTGGTAGAAGCGCCTGTAGATGAAGGCGTATTTGTAGCTGTCGTTGCGGATTCTGAGCCAGCCCTGCTTGCTGTCGAAGACAGTGAAAGGGGATTTGCCGCCCGCCGCGATTTTAGGAGAGGCGTTCATCAGCCAGCCGTTCGCGGCCTCCTGCTGCGGCGTAAGCTTTCCGGCATTGAAGGCGGCCAGCGCCTCCTTGAGAGAGTCTTCCTCCTGGATCTCCTCAAAAGCTTTATCCTCCAAGGCGGAACCAGGAGCAGGATCTGCCGCCAGTGCATCGTCTGCGCCGGATGTCGGCGGAGCCTTGGACTTGGGAGCGGTGACGGCTTTGAGCGTATTGAAATCGTCGCAGAAGAATTCGATGCGCTGGACTGGCTGCAGCGAGCGCCCCTCTCCGGGATCATGCGCCGGGAACACGCCGGGCGCCGCCGCCAGGAGCAGGCGGAAGTTGTGCCGGTTGACTGGAAGGCTGACGATGGCTCCTTCCTGGCATGGCACGGCCGATCCGTCGAGTGCGTCTACCACGACGGCGTCCTTTGGCAGGCCCAGTATGTCGAGGTTCAACCGGAAAGACACGTTCCGATCCTCCTGGCTCAGGTTGCTGATCAGCAGGCGTGTGCGGCCGGGCCTTCGCCAAACCGCCGTCAGCACGTCCGGGCCTCCTGCGGTGATCACCAGCGGCCGCCGCGCGTCCCAGTATGGAATGAAAACAACGTCTTCCTTGTCCAGTCCGAAATCATATAACGCACGGCGCCCCATCAGGGTCAGGCCGTGCTCCAGATCGAACAACCCCTGCACCGCGTAAGTTGCGTCGGCCCCCCATGAATACAGATACTTCGGCATCGTCCCCCACTGCCGCCCGAGCGTGATCCGAAGGTTGGCCATGCCGGTCGGGCTGTACCAGCGGTCGACGAAGTCATGGAAATATTTTTCCGGATGGTCGCTCTCGTCCTTTGCCTGCTCCGGCGTCAGATTGTTGTAGCCTCCGTTCTCGCCGTCGAGCCAGAGATCGAAAAGTCCGAGGTAGCCTATGGCCGGCGCGTCTGTCATGTGCGCATACATGACAGGAGCGGGACCGGCCTCAAGGAAGAGAGCACGTGCGCGCTTCAGCAGTTCGCGGCTGCCGAATGTATTGAACGCGGGGTGTATGCGCCCTGCCGCGTCGTTCCACGCCAAACCCGAGGGGAAATTTCTGGCGACAGGCGCGAAGGTGTTGTCCATGTAAAACCCTTTGAGGCCGACCTTGTCGCGCCATTGTTTGTAGACCCACATGAGGAAGTCGCGGTGAGAGGGCGTGTGCAGGCCGCCCTCCCATTCGTCCTCGTTCGGTGCCACCATTGCATAATGGGAGTCGGATGACGATATGCGGTGGCTCTGCATGCAGAAATAGCGCCACCAGCGGTTCTGTTTTCGGGCTTCGTCGTCGGTGAACATCTTGGGCGCGTCTGCAGCCGAGTATGTCTTGAAGCACCCGTCCCAGATTACCGGCTCGTCGAAACAACTCCAGCCGTACGAGGCGACCTGCTTCCAACTGCCGCCTTTCGGACGGGGGCGGACAGGAGTGGCCTGGAGAGACAGTGTCGCCGTCAACGGTTCCTCCAGTTCAGACGGACTGTTCAGGAGATGGATCCGCAGCACTGTCCGGCCGCCGCGCCGCACGAGGTCCATGCATGGCTTGCCGGGGTCGAGCAGCCAGCCGCGGTCCGTGTCGCACATGACGGCCAGGCCGCGGTCGTCGTCGCCTAGCCACAGATGCGGCCAGAGGTTTCCGACGATCTGGCGTGCGCCTTTTTCAAGAACTTGCTCCGGCCTGATCGTGGTGCTGACGATGGAATTCCAGAGCTCGCCGTCGGGGCGGCCTTCGATGTTGAGGAAGGCCTTGTTGCGGCGCATGTCCTCGGCGCTGGCGTTGAAAAGAATTGCCAGATCGTCCGGCAACGCCGCTTCAATGCGTATGGATTTAAGAGTTGTCGGAGTGGAAGGGATGAGCTTGACTGTGAATTTATACAGGCCGTCAAATTCCAGCGATCCGTCAAGCCGGACTGAAATGCCGGGCGCTTCTGCGGAGGCCGTGATATCGGCCGCCGTCTCATCCCAGCGCCGGATATCCAATGCTGTGCCTTTCAGGGCAAGCAGGCCGTCTTTTCCTTCAATTACGAGCCGCACCGGTTCCGCCAGCAGATCTTTTTCAACGGCGCCCCGGCTGGGTTCAGGCTGGGTTGAACGGATCGCTGCAGGCAGCCCCAGCAGCCCGAATGTATACGTCCGTCCCCAGCACGTCACCGTCTGCCCGGCGACTTCCACGGGGGGCCAGGGATCCATTGCCTTGTCTGTTTTGCCGAAGCCGTTGTCTTCCCATTCGAAGCGAGCCCTCTCGAAACTGGCTGTTGTCTGGCGTCCGGCCCAGGTTGCCCGTATTTGGTAAGACCCCTCCGGCAGCGGGACCTGCAGGGGGAGTTGGACTGAAGCCATGCCGCCTGGCTGCGGGGGCGAGACGGTGGCGGTGGCGATCGTCTTGCCGCTGCCGTCAAGGATCTCGACCGACAGTTTCTTGTCGCCTGACGCTTCGATTGTTGACAGGTCGGCAAAGGCCAGCACGTTGTGGTCCGAAAGGCGGTAGACGGCGTATGCGCCGAAGGTGTCACGGGGCGCGAGCTGCTTTGGCAAGGCCAGCGCCTGCTCCCTCTGTGCGCCGCCGGCTTTGACCGCCTCGACATATGTCCGGATTTCCTTGGGGCTCAAGGATCGGTTGTATACGCGTATCTCGTCGAAAAGAGCGCGCTCGCCGCACAGTTCGAAGGTGTTAGCCTTGTGAGCCTTTCCATTGAGCAGGTCTGAAAAAGGGCGGCGGGATATGGCTCCGCTGCGCAGGTACCCGTCGAAGAAGAAGGCCGTCCGGTCCCCGTTCCAGGTGAAGGCGCAGTGATGCCAGACATCCGGTTCGATCAGGTTCGGATAGGATACAAAAGCGGCCCCGGCCAGCACGTTCCAGTAATGCCCCTTGTCCTGGTTCATAATCGGCTTGGCGCTCTTGCCGAAGAAGTTCACGTAGAGCGGGCCGCCGCCGGGATCCAGCGTCATAAGGGTGCCGCCTTGAATAATGGTGTAGTTGAATCTGACCCACCAGCTCAGCGTGCCGGTTGAAAAAGGAACGGCCTTGGCGACGGGGACGGCGATGGTGTTGCATGGAGCCGAGGCATGGCCGTCAATGGACTTGCCGGCCAATACGCCTGGACGTTCGACAGGTGCCGGAACATCGGTTTTCGGATCCGCCAGACCTGTGCCGGCAGGTTCTTTTGCATCCGCTCCGTCGATGCCGATCTCGTCCAGCATGTCCTCGGCGCCGAACGTCTCGGCATAGCATACGCTGTCGCGCATAGCTTCCAGCGCGGCGGGATCGATTGCCTCGCCTGCGCGCGTGCCGACGGCGAGGACGGCCGCGAATACAATCGTAATTGAAAGAGCGCTTTTTGCGGGCATCTCCGCCCCCTTTGCTATTAAAGATATACTCCTTTAGACTGAAAAATTTACATTCTGATTGCGGAGATTTCGGGAATTGCTCCGTATTCTGAGAGGCCGCCGATACCGGGGTATCGAAGGCTCTCGAAGGGTGCGGAGCAAAACCGAAAGACCGCAACCGCCTTGCGGCGAGCATCTTTGGGGCGTGTTTTTCCGTTCCATCCTCGGACGACACTCATGCTGCCGCTCGGTCGGAACAAAAATATCCAATCCCAAGTCTTGCTCGTCAAAATGCCAATTTGCAGACCTGAATGAGTATATTCTTCATGGAAGTTCCTCCACGATCAGCAGTTCGCTTGCGAGGGGGCGGCTGAGCCTTATCAGGACGCCGTCGTCCAGCAGCGCCTGGCCGCCGACAACCGAGTTCTCGCCGCTGTTTTCATATTTCACGGAGTAATTTTTTCCGCGGCTTACGCCTTTCAGCCGGATCCGCCTGCAGTCTTCGGCTGTTCCGGCAAGCCTGAAGCAGCCGAGCATGCCGCGAGTCTTGTCGGCGCTGGCCAGCTCCAATATCCCCCAGCCCGATGGTTCGCGCCCGGGCAGTTCCGGAGTGTGGTGGTATATTCTGCTGTTTCGCAAATATGGCCTGATGAAGCTCTTGTATAGATCCGTGTAATGCTTGAAGCGGGCGAGGTGTTCCGGATTTGGGTTGCTTCCGAGCGGATGGATTCCCGTTAGGGTCATGTGCCCGAAGATGATTGAACGGAGCTGGAAGTCGAGGTCGCCGCGCCTGTGCCCGTCCTGGCCCACGCCCGCGTTACGGTCGACATATTCCGGCGGCAAAGCCATTGTCATGCCGTTGATGATGCGCATCGAACGCGGCGCGATCTGCCAGTCGGTGACCCAGGTGTGGTCGAAGCGGCTGACCAGGCCGATGTCGGTGCGGCCCCCTCCGCCGGCGCAGTTCTCGAGTATCAGGTCCGGGTAGCGCCTGCGGACGCGGTCGTAGACTGCATAGACGGCCTCCATGTGGCGCCAGACGCTGTTCTCGACATAGCCGTACCTCGAATTCTGCCCGCCTTCCCATAGTGCAGTGTTGTAGTCCAGCCGGAACAGGTCAAGCTCGTAGTCTTCGACTATCCTTATGATCTGCTCCTCCATCCATTTCGCGGCCTCCGGCTTTGAAAGGTCCAGATCGCTGTTGGTGGCCTGGCCGTCCTTTTTGACGAGGAATTCCGGATGCTCCTTGTGGGCCTTGGAAAGGGTTCCGATGCGTTCGGCGTCGACCCACAGGCCGAACAGGAGGCCGTTTCTGCGCATATGGTCGCGGATCGGCTTGAATCCGTGCGGCAGACGGTTCCCGGGCTTCCAGTCGCCGACGGTGTCCCACCAGTTGCTGTCCTTGTCGGCATACCATCCGGCGTCGATGACGAAGAGCTCCGCGCCGACGGCGGCAGCGACGTCGATCTCATGCCGCAGCGACTCTTCGCTCAGCTCGTGCTCCGTATACGACCAGTGGTTGTATACGACCAGGTTGTCGCGTTTCGGGATCGGGGGCCGGAGCACGCTGCGGCGGAGGTGGTCGTGCATGGCCTGGACCGCGTCGTCAAGGTCTCCGAAGAGGTAGCCGAGGTGGACTGCGGGCGAAGAGACCTTCTCTCCGGGGTCAAGAATCCGCATCGGGCTGGCGGACTGCGGGCCGGCCTTGAACCACAGACGCGCCGCTCCCGTAGCCTGGTCGAAGTCGCGGGTTAATTCAACACCCCAGCTTCCGCTCCATGCGAGATGGCCTACGATAATTTCTCCGCTCTTGCCGTCGCGCACCATGAAGAAGGGCGCGCCATGGCCGGACTTCCCCATTCGCGATTCTATCCGCAGCACCCCGTCGTCGATCCGTCTCCATTGGAAATCCCCCTCGGCGCCCCAGCGGCAGTCGGCGAAATGTCCAAGCGACCATTCCGGCGGGGTGTAGCTGTTGACGGTCTGCTGGGTCGACGGCTGCTCCAGCAGAACCCCCGACCAGGGCCACAGCTCGCAGAGAGCCGCAGATTTTTCCGATAGGTTTGTTATTTCCAGCCAGCGCTTCATCACGGGAGTGCCGTCCAGTTCCGTGTGGACTTCTACGCGGACGGGGCGGATTTCGCTTTCCAGCTTTACGACGGCGCGGCGCTGTCCGCGCGGGCCGGAGGGAAGCTCCTTAATGCCAATAAGCTTCCATCCGAAATGCAGGGACTGCCCGTCGATCTGCAGGCCGAACGCGTGCATCGGCACGTCGTATCTGGCCTGCAGGGATTTTGCGCGGGACTCCTTTTCAATATAACCTGCCGCTTGGAAGTAGCGGCCCTGCCAGCGCGTGCTGTGAAGCACCTCGTCGTAGACTGTCATTCCTGTTCGATAGCATATGGAGGGCTCCTGCCTGTTCCGGAAAATGATGTCGGTGAAGCCGGATGTGACGCCTGGCAACTTCGACCTTTTAGTCTTCATGAAAAAGCCTCCTGCATTTTACTTGCTCTCCATGGCCCGTGAAAAATAATGCTTATAGCTGGGGATTTGGAATATCCTTGTAATCAACGGCGATTATTTCGTCGAAGATGACTCCCGGTATCGGCCATTTAACCTTGGGTTCGTTGAGGAAGAGTTCTTTTTCCCCCGTAATGGCGTTGCCGAGGATAAGTTTCGACGGTGCGCCGGAAAATTCCTTGTCCGGGATTTCGCCCAAGTTAGTCCATGTCTTTCCGTCGGTGCTGAATAAGAACCCTCCGATCCCTAAGCGCTTGGCCGTGCAAATCTTGAGCCAGACGTGCGCGGAGGCGGCCGGCCCGTTGAAGGATGCCAATTCTTTTCCTCCGGCGACGGCCCTTGCGGTTATGGTGCTCGGCCCGGAGGCCTGGTTGCCTATTCCCATCTGCAGATACTTGTCCTTGGTCCAGCAGATGATCAATGAAGACGGGCCGTCGCTGGATTTTGAATAGCATGAGGCGCGTGCCTGGACCGAGCAGTCGACAAGGTCGAAGTCGCGGACGGCGACATGCGGGAGTCCCTCCAGCCTGATGGCTCCGGGGAACCTTATGTCGGGCTTGTCCTCGGGCAGGAACTTCCATCCGGCGTCCTTGTCGGAAAAGCCGAAGACTTTCAGAGGGGGCTTTTGCTTCGGCGGGGCCAGGGCGTCGCCTTTGAGCGGCGTGAACGTCCCAGGTGCGGCGAGGAGGATCACACGGTAGTTGTGCCTGGCGACGGTGACGACGGCTTCACCTCCCCACATGTCTACGGGATCTCCGGTCTGCTCGTCGGTTGCGACGGCGTTTTCGGGAATGCCTAACTCCTTGGTGTCCAGGCGGATGTTCACCTGTTTCTCCACGTCCGCGAAATTCGCAACGTGTATCCTCGCCCGGCCGGGCCTCTTCCAGGATGAGGCCAGGACATCCTTTTCGTCGGGTGTGACTTTGACGGGTTTCCTGACGTCCCAGAACGGCATGAACACGCAGTCGGCCTCGTCTACGCCGAAATTGTAGTCGAGTCCGGCGACCTTCCACGATCCCTTGTATAGCTGGTCGGGCTTGTCGATGTTGAAGAGGGAGAGCACGGCCGTGGTCGGATCGCGCTTCCAAGAATAAAGATACGACGGCATCACGCCCCACTGGCTGCCGAGCGTAATTCGCAGATTCGCCATTCCGGTTCTGTTCGCCCAGCGGTCGACGAAGTCCGGATCCTTGATCGAGGAGTCGGGATAGCCGCCGTTCTCGCCGTCCATCCACCAGTCGGAGAAGCCGAGGTAGCTTACTGCGGGGCAGTCGGTGATGTGGCAGTTCATTACGGGCGGCTTCGAATACTGCAGCCAGAGTGCACGCTCGCGCTTCATGAACTCGCGGTCAGCCATAACCCAGTAGCCGGCGCGCAGATTGCCTTCGTCGTCGATCCATCCGGAACCATTTGCAAGTCCCGGCCAGGCGACCGGATACGTGTTGTCATGATAGCAGCCCTTGAGGCCGGCCTTGTCGGCCCACTGCTTGTATGCCCACAGTATGAAGTCGATCCTCGCCTTGTTCTTGAATCCTGCGAGCGGCGCGGGGAAATACCATTCCGCCGAGAAGTCTTTAACCATCTGGCCGTAAATCGGATCGGATTCGGAAATCCTGTCGGAGTTGAAACAAAAGTAGCGCCACCATTTCTTCTCCTTTCTGGCATCTTCATCTACGAACCAGGGATTTTCCTCCGCAGACCTTTTCCTTTCAAGGTCAAAACATCCGTCATATATCAGCGGCTTGTCAAAGAATCCCCAGCCGTACCAGCCGGACTTCTTCCAGCTTCCGCCGGGAAGGCGCGGCTTCACCGGCGTCGCCTGGATGCTGAAGACCGTCTCAATAGGCCTTTTCAGCTCCCCCGGCCTGTTGAGAAGATGGATTCTGAATGATGTCTTATCCCCCTTCCTCAGCACGTCGAGGCAGGGCTTTTCGAAGTCGAGCACCCAGCTCCTGTCGTTGTCGGCCATCCAGGCGATACCACGGTCGTCGTCGCCGATCCAGGCCACCGGCAGGAAATTGCCCTTGACGATCTGGTTGTGCGCAGCGGACCTCGAATCCCATAGCACGCCCTGCCGCCCGTCCTCGAAGTCCGCGAAGGTGTGGTTCGTCCTCATTGACTCGCCGACGGAGAAGAAGAGCCTTGCTATATCTGTGGGCATCGGTATTTCGACCCTCAGCGAATCAAGGGTCACGGCTCCTTCGGGGATGATTTTTAGGTGAACCTTGTAGAAGCCGTCGAACTCAAGTCCGCCTTTGACCTCGGCCTTGAGCCCCTGCGCAGCCGAGGAGCCGGAGACTTCAATCATTGTTTCATTGACGAATCTTACGGCCTTTTCTCCGTCATTCCAATGTAGTGCTGTTCCGCCCTTCTCGGCCACAATCTGCACCGGCTCGGCAAGAACGTCTCGGACGGCCTCGCCCCTGCTCGGTTCAGGCTGGAGCGTCCTGATGCTTGCGGGCAGGCCAAGCCCGGTGAACTTGTATTCCCGCCCCCAGCATTTCGCCGTCTCGCCCTCGAGCGACATGGGGGGCCAGGGATCCATGACCTTTCCGCCGATTCCAATCGAATTATTCTCCCACTCGTATATTTTGCGGACAACCTTTGCAGTCTGCTCGTCCCCGATCTTTTCCCCAGTCTCGGAGTTCGCCGCGTTGAACTTCACAATATATGTTCCGGCTTCGAGCCTGCCGACGTCGAGTATCAGTTGGCCGAAGTCGAACGAGAATTTCTCAATGACGCCTTTTGCCAGGACGCCTCCGCCCCCTTCACGGACGACCGACACATTCACCTTGAACTTCCCGTGGTCACCGGGAAGGTTGATTATGTCGGCGCTCGCGACTATCCGCCCGTAGCTGGGAACCATGCTCGCATTGCACACGAAGGGCTTGATTTCCGGCCTCGGATATTTCCATGGCGGATTGCCGGTAGTGAACGCATAGGTCCTGAAGAATATCTGTGAACCCGTTTCATCCTCTATCATATAATAGGCCTTGCCCGACTTCACCGACGAAATGTCCTTGTTCCAGCTGAAGTTCGCTTCGCCTCCGGCGGGGACTTCCAGGACGGCCTTCTCCGCGAAGTCCGCAGAATCTAGCTTCTGTCCGTCCTTGCCGACCGCATCCTTGATTTGGAAGGTCGCCGCATATTTCCCCGCCTTTCCGGAGGACTTCATCCTCAGCTTCGGATTGCCCTTAAACTTCTCGAATTCGCCGAAGGAAAGCCATTGGACGGCCGGGGCGTCGGCCTGGAACTTCACCTTCACACCCTTGCCGCTCTGGATTCCGGCGAAGGCGGCGCAGTATCCGGAGGCGCCGCTGCATCCGAAACCTCCGTCGCGCTCGAAGTCTATGTCGAAGCCGCGTCCGTCGGCCGTATTTTTTATCAGGAGGTCCGAGAGCCTTGGTGCTATCTGTATCAGCCACCGGCCGGGAATGAAATTGTTCTTTAGCCGCCAGTCGATGCTGAAGCCGGAGACGTCGCTTATGCCGATCTGCGGCGTCTGCTTCGTGTCGAATACGACCCCGCGCGGATTTCCCGCGAACTGTATGAAGCTAAGAAGGTCGCTGGGGCCGCGCTCCGGCATTATGTAAAGCTCCATCACGTTGTCCGCGCAGATTCCGGGATGGTCGGGTATCGCGGCGTCCATCTTCGGACGCTCTCCCTCCGCCATCGGATTGTCATATGCAAGATAGAGCCGCTCCAAGTCCCTCTTTATATATATGATCGGAGAGTTCGGGCACGGCGTCATCCCCTGGGCATAGAAGACGAAGTTGCCGCCGAGGACTACGGCATCGTCGTAGTTTTCCAGGCTTATGGCCCCGTCCGGAGGAACGGGCTTCTTCGACAACGGCAGCGTGATCAGAGCCTGCGGATCGGCCGGAACGGGGCTCCGGTCGGCGGAAAACAGCGTGATCTCGGAAAGCATTACGGAAAGAAGAACCGCCGAAAGGAAGCAAAGCCTGGTTTTCATGGGATGGCTCCTCGTTTAATGCGCCGGATGCAGTCTTGCCCTTGCGCATACGTTAGCTCATGCGTCTGTATTGTCAATGATTGTAGTAATAAATATAGAAGAATTTATTTATGATGCATGGCTTGATTTTATATACATTATAATATATTATCATTGACGTTAAATATTAATAATTGTAGTATTAAATGTAGATTGAGATCAAAATATGCAAGGGCGCGTTGCCAGGAAAGGCGGGGCGGGCAGGAGGCGCAGCCCCAGGGACTTTGAGATCGCCGATGAGATAAGGGGAAGGATATTGGACGGGCGGCTGTCGGAGGGCGGTATGCTGCCGCCGTATCCGGTGCTCCTCAAGGAGTTCGGCGTAGGCCAGTCGGTTCTGCTCAGGGCGCTTGAAGTCCTTGAGGGGGAGAGAATTATAGAGCGGAGGCGGCGGAGCGGATGCTTCATCTCGGAGGGCGCGGTCCCAATCATCCGTGAGAGGCGCAGGAGCGCTTCCGTGCTCGAATTCGGCTCGGCTTCGCCGGACGGCCTGTCGATACTCGACGCAAGCGCCTTCAGCGTAAGAAGGCATGTCTCCGTGTTCATCTCCGACTCCTGTCCCGAAAAGATAGCGAGATGGAAGAAGGTCATTGAAGGATACTGCACCTCCAGGAGCGGAGTCAGAATAAGATTGAAATATCCTCTGGATGGCGAGTACGATCCGAGCACGGATCTCAGGAGCTTCGACATTGTCCACGGGACTCCGTTCCTGCTCAGGCACATCGGCGAGGAGCGCATGGTCGAAATCTCGGATCTCGCGGCAGTGGACCTACCAGCAAACCGGCTCATCCCTCCTTTCCAGGAGCAGGTCTGCGCCGAAAAGCCGCTTAGGGCAATCCCTTTCTCGCTCATCCCTGCTCTCTTCGCGGTCAACGAGACGCTCGAGAAAAATATGGAGCTTCCGCGTCCGGAAACAGCGAAGTCGTACGCCGATCTCCTATGCATGGTCCGCGACGCGTACAGGCAGGGTGTCCTCAATGCGGACAACACCTATGGGCTGGGCTCCCTGGTATTCATGCTTCTCTGCGACAAGGCCATTTCGCTGGACGGTTCCGGAAGATACGGCTTGGACTTGGCGAGGTTCAGGAAAGCCGCCGATGCGTTCGTCTCGCTGTGCGCGACCAGGAAGCCGGAGAACGAAAGGCTGGACGCCAAGACATGGCTGTCCTGCGTCTTCACGTTCCAGGTCGAAAGGCTCAAGCAGCAGAAGGAGACGGCCTGGCGCTTTTTCCTGCCGCCGACAGTTCCCGGCGGATCATACTACGCCAATTCGCTGATGCTTGGAATAAGGAAGGACAGCCCATGCCTCTTGGAAAGCATGTCGCTTGCGAAGCATCTCTGCTCTGAGGAGAGCCAGCGCCATCTCTGCGGCGGAGGGGACTGCATATCCATGCGGTCGGCGCTTCTGGGCGAGGAGGGCGGCACAGCGTTTCCTGGAATCAGCATGAAATCCATCGGTAAAATGCTCCGTTCGATTTCACTGTCCACGCTTGACTCGCCGGACAACGCGCAGCTCCTCACAGGCCTTTACGAGCTCGGCATGCAGGCGCAGCATGAGACGATGACCGCCGACGAGATGGCCGCCAGGGCCGAGGTGATCTACAAGGTTCTTCCGCCGTCGATCCACGGACGATAGGATGAATGGAGGCTTCTATGCTTGGGCGCGCGCCGGGGAAAGCATCCAGGTTTCATTCCTCTCGGGAGTGGCATTCGCGGACGCCGGTTGCCGCATTACAAGATTCCATTTATGAAGTTCTTCCGATATCTGCCTGTAGATATCCCGGTCTTCTGCTTGAACTTGCGGCAGAAATAGGCGGTGTCCCCGATGTTCAGCCTTAAGGCTATCTCCATGATCTTTCTGCTGTTGTAGTCCTCGGGCTTCTGCCCCTGTGAAAACAGCACCTCGCATATCGCTTGAAGGCACAGCATTGTCATGCACGGATTCGGGGCGCAGTATTTCTGGCCGTCGACAATCCAGATTGTCGGATCTTTGCCGGACAGGCGGAGCCCGAAAGTGATGTTGTAGTGTACCCCTCCAGGCTTGTTGGTACAGTAGGGAATGTAGTTTATCCACTGCAGCTTGACTGGATCAATCGTACGGCTAAGTTTATGGGAGAAGAACAAGGAGAGCCGGCATGAAGCGCCAATCAATGCTGCAACTCGGCAAATGGAAGAACTCGCCAAGGCGGAAGCCCCTGGTAATGCGCGGCATAAGGCAATGCGGCAAAACCTGGCTTCTAAAGGAGTTTGGACGTTCATCCTAAAAAGCTTTCAGGTCGGCAAGGTGAACTTTTTGGATCTGCACCCGATCTCCTTCTCGGAATTCGTCTCCGCGCTTGACACCGGGCTGCACGAATATGTCAAAAGCATCTCTGATCTGTCCCCGATACCGGACGCCATCGCCGAAGGAAAAAAAGGAGGATATATGTTGAAACGCCGACGTTCTCAAGCAATTGGCAGGGGCGGTGCCGGAAATCTGAAGTTGTCCTGGCGTATCGGGCTGCCGCAATGGGAGGCGGACGATATGTTTTACAGACTGCTCGGAATATTGAAGAAACGCAGCTTCATCGTGGACGAAGTTGCGCTCTTCGAGACCATTACGCATCATCTATACATACCCCTGGATGTTTATGCGAAGCGGATGCAGCTTGCAGCGAAGCGCATTGGCGAATTCCATAAGGCCGGTGTCAAGTCCGCCGGAATCAACGTCCTCTGCACGATAGGCCACATCAACGAGGGCTGGTCCTACATGCCGCCGCTGCCCTTCCAGCCGATGGTCGGACATGACGGCGCGGTTTCCACCGGCTGCGCATGCCCGAACACGAGGGAGATGAGAGATTATGTAAAGGAGAAATACAGGCTTGTCGCCGAGGCCCGGCCGGACTTCATCTGGGTCGACGACGACATCCGCATGCACCACCACGGTGTCGCATGGGGCTGCTTCTGTCCGACATGCCTGAAGATTTTCGCGAAAAGGTCGGGACTGAAGTTATCGCGTGTAAGGTTAGTCAAAGTCTTTGATGATCCGAAGAATGGCCGCCTGCGCCGCTTGTGGATCGAGCAGAACATAGAGACCATCGAGTCGCTTATGGCGGACATCGCCGAAGCGGTCCAGAAGGTCGACAAGAAGATTGCACTCGGTCTTATGACGGCGGGAGCGAGTTGGACCACATATACGGGCCAGGCCTTCGGCCGCTGGTTCACCGCGCTCAAGGCGACGAAGGCGCGTCCCGGCGGCGGATTCTACTCCGACGCCGCGCCCGGCGAGATGCTCCGCAAGGCATTCGACTGCGGCCAGCAGCGCACAATCCTTCCAGCGAAAGTCGCAGATGTCCAATACGAGCTGGAAAACTTTCCGTACCAGATACTTAAGAAGTCCAAGACCGCTCTGGTGGACGAATGCACCCTTGCGCTCGGTTACGGCCTCAACGGCATCGCCTTCAACATGCTCGGCACTACGACAACCGAAAAGGATTTCATGCCGTGGATCGACTCGATTCCCGCAGCACGCCCCGTCTGGGAGGAATGGGTTGCGAATTCAGCAGGCCTGCCTACCGCGGGCCTCTGGCCGGCGTGGAGCCCGAAACTCATGGCGGAACGCGCGGTCCGCAAGGGCGAAAGCTGGCTCGGCTGGCATCCGCAATACGACGTCAACCGTCCCAAGGCGCTGTTCGACATTGGGCTTCCGCTTGCCGCCGACGCTCCCGGCTGCGCTGCCGTCCTCTGCGGCCGCATCGCGGAAGCATTTACAGACGAGGAACTTAAGAAGATGCTCTCCGGCGGCGTGATCATGGACACTGAAACTCTCTCTGTCCTGGAGGAACGCGGGCTGGGCAGCCTCACCGGCGTCAAAATCTCAAAACGCCTCGACAACGGCATGATGGAACGCTTCACGGATGATGAGATGAACGGTTCGGCGGCCGGGCAGCTGCGCGACGCGCGGATCGAATTCTGGGGCAACGCCATGGGAATGGCCGACATCCTCGAACCGACGGCAAAGGGCGTCCGGATCCTTGCGACAATAGAGGACTACTTCTACAGGGGGCAGGGGCTCGGCATGACGGCTTTCGAGAATACGCTCGGTGGCCGCGTTGTCGTCATGGGCTACGCGCAATGGATCTTCATCAGTTCCGTCGGCAAGCGCCTGCAGCTTCAGAACGCCGCGGACTGGGCCAGCCGCGGTAAGATGCCGGTCCGCGTCGAGCAAGCGGTCCCACTCGTGCCGGTGGTGAGGATCTCGCCGGATCGAAACAGCTTCGCCGCCATGCTGGTGAATGCCGGCATGGACGAGATCAACGAAGTCGACGTGGAGATCCGGGCGAAGGTGAAAAGTGCCAGGCTACTCTCGATCGGGCAGAAGGAGAGGGCGATAAAAATATCGCGGCACGGTGACAGCTGCGGTAAAATCTCCCTGCGCAATCTCCCGCCATGGAGCATTCGCATCGTCCTCGCAGAATAAAATTATCAGATTTCTTGTCCTCCTATTGTAAGATTGAAATGTGGTGATATTATGAATTACTGATAATCATACATTCAGGCATAGGAGAATTTATGAGCGTGGCGATACAGATGAATTCGAGGGGGACGCTGACCATTCCCGCGAAATTCCGCAAGCGTTTCGGCCTTGGGAAGGGCGGCTGCGTGATCGCGGAGGAAGCGGACGGAGGCATCATGCTGCGCCCCGGACGGTTCTTCCCGGTCGAGATTTACAGCGAGGAAAGGTTGAAGGAGTTTGACGCCGGAGACAAGGAACTGGCCGCATTTCTGAGAAGAAAGAAGCGTAAATGAAGATATTCGTTGACGCCAATATCCTTTTTTCCGCTTCGATGCCCGACAGTGCGACGAGAAGGCTTTTTGAAATATTGCATTCATCCGGCCATGATCTTGTGACATCCGATAATGCGTTGGAGGAGGCTGAAAGGAACCTTTCGCTCAAATTCGGCCGGTATCTCGAAGCATTGGCCGGGATGAGATCAAAGATCCAAATCTCAAATCAGCTGGCCGAGCTTCCGGAAATCAGGATTAATGAGAACGACAGGATAATCTTAAGCTCTGCAGTCGCGGCGGGATGTGATGTTTTCTGGACGGGAGACAAACGCAATTTCGGTTCTTATTATGGCAAAATGATCCGTGGCGTCAAGGTGCTTTCAAGTGTAATGTTAGCAGAACTGGCGCTGGCCTAATCCGGAACCTTCATAAAACATTTTTACCTCTCACAAAGGCACAAAGGAACGTCTTTTTTATCAGGATTTATTTCTTTTTGTCATATCATGTAAATCCTGTTATCCTGTCAAATTTATATGCCTTCAGTTGCAGGCGGGCTTTGCCAGAAGGAAGCTTTCGTCCTTGCCGAGGAGTTCGAGCGTCCTGTCGATGAGTTCCCGGATTCGGACGTTTGTGATCACGGCATTCCCGACCTTCGCAGTCCTCAGGATTCCCATCTCGGCGAAGACTCGGTCCATCTTGCCGAAGTCGTTCACGAAGCCTTCCTTCCGGAGGAACTCCGTGCAGGCGCAAGGCTTGAGCGAACCGTCGGCATGGCGGACCTGGCATCCAGAGAAGTCCCGGTAGTAGCGGTAGGAAACACCCTTGTATTCCTCGGCCGTATGCAGGGCGGTGCACGAGGACATGCCGACGCCGAGCAAGAGCACCCAGCCGTTGCGCCTGTAAAGAGCATCGAACGGGCTGCCGCGGCCGATTCCGCTTATGCCGTCCCCGAGCATCTCTGCCGCGAGCGGACCGCATGCGGCGACGGAGTGGCAGATGTGCGAACTTCGCAGGACGCCGTCCCGCTTCCTGAAGACTTCGGTGATTTTTCCAGTCTCGGACGGAGTGTTGACGACATCGAATATCCCGCTTGTCCTGTTATGGAAAGTATCCCATGTGAACGTCGGCATGACGAGGTTGCCTGACGGGCCCAACACTTCCAGCAGGGCGTCGATGACTGCGTCCGCGCCGCCCTCGACCTGTCCGAACGAACGGAGCGAGGAGTGGACAATCGCGGAATCGCCGCATTCCAGCCCGGCAGCCTTCAGGCCCTTCTCGATTTCCGCCTGCGTGACGGCCCTGATACCATTATTATTCATATTTTTCCCCATATTGATAACATTTTTTATAAAACCTAGGCAGGAAGATTTGATTTTGCCCTGGCTGTCGTTACTTTGAACGGATATTTAATTTATTTTGCCGTTCTGGAAACCGTTTGGTTGGTTTCATGATACGATAATATAGGCGCACTTTTTTCATTTCCTATCGACTGAAAGGGTTTTTCACATGCTGCTTTCGATGTGTTCGGACTATGCGAAATCCACCGGCTGCGCGGAGGATTATCTCAGGAAAATTTCCGACGCGGGCTTCGACGGGATACAGTGGATACATCAGTGGAACACCGACTTCATCTACACCAAGCCGGAAATCAGGCAGCTTAAGAACTGGCTCAAGGACTTCGGCCTCAGGCTCTTCGACGTCCACGGAACGGCCGGGGTCGAAAAGCAGTGGTTTTCGACGACGGAATACGAGCGCCAGGCCGGCGTTGAAATCGTGACTAACAGGATTGAGATGGCGTCCGAGCTCGGCGCGGACGTGGTCGTGATGCATGTGCCCCGTCTGATACCGGAGAACTCCGCAAAATGGGGGCAGCTCAAGAAGTCAATCCGCGAGCTCGAACCCCTTTGCCGCAAGACCGGGGTCAGGATCGCGATAGAGAACATCTTCTACGACGCCTTCAACGGGATCGACGATCTGATGAAGGAGTTCGCTCCTGACTGCCTCGGCATCTGCTACGACTCGGGGCATGGGAACATGGGCCAGCTAGGACTCGACCGCGTCGAGAAGCATCCCGGCAGGCTGATCTCGCTGCACCTCCACGACAACAACGGCTACGACGACCAGCACAAGCCTCTTTTTTCCGGAACCGTCGAATGGGACAGGCTTGCCCGCATAATCGCAAATTCCACATACTCCGGCCCGTTGACGCTGGAGGTAATAATATGGAATTCGTTCATCCAGGACGAATCAGTCTTCCTGAAGCAGGTCTACTCGGACGGGAAGAAGCTCGCCGGAATGATTGAGGGAAATCGGAAATAACGTTCAGGTTTCTCCTGCCCCTTGCCAGAAGTGAACATGTACATCATTGCCAGTTGTCCGGCTCCAGAGGGCTCTCCTCCTCGTAAAGTGGCTGATGGTTGAAGTGATAGAAACTCACATGGCCGTCGAAGAAACCGGCGTTGAAGCCGTGAAAGCTGTTGTGATGCCATCCCATGGCCTTGACGCTATAGGTGCCCCAGTCCTGATCAAATGTGGAATCACTAAAGCTATTGGAATTCTGGTTCGGATAGTCTTCCCGCTCCAGGATCATGAACAGCTTTGACGGGTGGGGGCGCCTGTCCAGCAGGGATTTTTGGGTATGGTTGGATTGCTCCCACCTGGAGAAGTGCAGCCTAGACAGGATATACGAGCTGGAGCCGGAGTTGTATATGGCCTCCCGGTTCGGATGAGAGGGACACGGCGATTTCCGTAATTTTTCCCAATAGGGCCAGAATAGGTTGTCCGGCTCACTGGATTCGACCCAGCTGCGGTTGAGGATCGGAGACTCGATGGTCGTTCCCACAATCCAGTCGGGGAATAGTTCCCCCTTGTAGGGATTCAGTTTCCTCGAGTAGCAAACACACGGTAGATAGCCGTTGTAATCGCCGGCAAAGTTGAAGACGCTGAGGGCGAGCTGCTTCTCGGTATTGCCGCAGGTGATGGTATGAGCCGTCTCCTTGGCCATCTTCAGCGCCGGCAACAGTATCGCCATCAGGATCGCAATTATCGCAATAACCACCAGTAATTCGATAAGGGTGAATGCAGTTCGAAAAGACCGTAGAAGGAATTGGAACGCCTCGGCAGATCTGCGCCTATGCCTTCTCATCGAACACCTCTTAATGTTATTTTATTCCGTGTCACTGGCTGTAGTGCAAACATAAAAAACGCTTCCTGCATGTTTTTATTATGGCACGACAATGCGGTAGAGGTGAACGGCCAACTCCGCAAATTTGTCTTTGAGTTTTCCGTCGGAGAGCACCAGCTTGCGGTTCTCGCCGATGACTTCGGCGGCGCTTCCGGCGAACTCGGCAGGGAATGTGAATTCCACCTCTCGGCCGCTCTCAACCGCCGGTGCGGGAGGTTCGGCATCGGCGCCAAGTTCGTCTGGGGGAGCGCCGGCCTTTTTCGGAGCGTCTTCCAGCGTGACGGTGGACTCCGGCGGTGGCTCGGGCTTGGGCAGTTCAAGGCTCACGGCAAACATGTATACGGCCTTCTCGTGGCGGCGCACGAGGAACTGGATCTTGTCCGCCGAGACGGCGACCTTGGGTCCGGCGTCGTAGGACAGGATGGCCGGTGCCAGTTCCTTGAGCTGGCCGTTGGTGCGCTTGAGCTCCTCCTCTATTTCCTTCGAAAAGTTGTTCCAGCGGAACGGCTGGAGGGCTATGGTGAAGTAGCCGATGCCCTTGGCGCCGGCTGTCACCGCCATCCAGACCTCGGCCCGCATCTCCCGCGCTGTGGGACCGCGCGCGTATTTTGGCGTGGCGGGGCCGTCTATGTCCGAGGCCTCTACAATCACCCAGCAGGCCTTCTGCGGGTACAGCGCAACAAACTCCTTGGTGGCCGCCGCCAATTCCGGGACTCTGCCAGGCTGGTTCCATCCGCTCACGGGATAGTGATCGTAGCTTACACAGTCGGCGGCCTCGCCGAAGGCGCGATACCATTTCATGTCCAGCTGCCGGTAGGGCGTAAAGAAGTTGGCGGTCAGGTTCATCCAGACCGGATGGTTCGGATCTCGCTTGCGCATCTCGTCGTATGCGGTCTTGAGCGGCGCCGGATGGACGCGAGGGGTAAGTTCGTTGGGCTTGGCCGGCGGATGGCTCTCGGCGGTCGTGAAAAGGAAAAGGTCATAAGCGCCGATGATGGCGTTGGCCGTATTGTCGGGACTACCGCATGTCCGGCCCTCCTTCACCTGGATCTCCAGGGTGTGCCGTCCGGCGGCCAGCTTCACCTTGCCGTAGCTGACCCAGCCGACACCTGCGTTCGGGATGACCACGGTATGATCGGCGCTTTTCAGTGAGCGATCAGTTGTCTTCCAGGCGCCGCCGTCGATACGCCAGGTTGTCGGGCATGCCCAGTCCTTGGTGAACTCACGGACAAAGAGGTTGTATTCGGCTTCCTTCGGGGCTGTAAAATCATATTTCGCTTCGAACGGTTTTTCGGGTAGGCTGTCGCAATCGACCGCCAGCCATTTGCGTCCGGAAAGTGCCGCGCTGTCACAGTTAAGCCAGGACTTGGGGTTGAAGTTGGTCTTGGTTGCGGACTCACCTTCGATGAATACATGGCCGCCGGCCGGCAGCTTGCTCAGGTCTATTTCGTATTGAGCCGAGGGATCCAGATCCGGTTCGTCTCCATGCATCCATGCAAGGAGGGCAGGGTGGGCCGCAATCTCCGGGGAATATTCGCTGGTGTGAAGAAAAAGTCGCATCCCGTTTTTCCGGGCTTCGTCAAGGAAAGGAAGACGCGGTTCCGCGGCCGCAGCTTCTCCTGGGTTCATTGCGTTCATCCCCAGTCCTGCCTGATACGCCAAGAGCCCCTGCGGCTGGCACCATACGAAGATCGGAAAGAACGGCTTCCCGTCCACCCGCAGTTCGCCCTGTTCTCCCACAACGACCTTCTGCGTCGTCGCAGCAGCTGTCTCGCCAGAGCGCACGACGCCACCTGCCAGCATCAGCCCGGCACATATCATCGCCATGTTGCTATTGATGCCCAACGTTTGTCCTTGTTTGCCAAGCATGCCCATATCCGATATTCCCAAGTGGTGTTATATATAAAACGATCATTGCCCTGCGATGCGGTAGAGGTGCACCGCATATCCTGCAAATTCATCCTGGATGATTCCGTTTACGACGGGAATCTTTCTGGATTCTCCCAGCACTTCCGCGGTGGCGTTCTGCGGGAGCCCCTTTATTTGGATTGACGCCTTCGTATTGCGCTTATACATGGATGCAGCGAAGACGTATGTCGCTCCACCGTGCTTCTTCACGATCGCGTGGACAGGAGTGTGCGGTTCCGATGACTTGACAGTGACCGCATCCGCAATTGTCGGACTGTTTATCACCGGCGCCAGTTCCTGTATCTGCTTGTTGATGGCAGCCACTGCGGTGCACATCTCCTTGTCCGCGAGCAGGCCCGCCTCGATGAAGGATGGTTGGAACTGATGGACAAAGTAAATAAGTCCGCGGCTGCCGTGGATTATCGACATCCATACTTCGGCGCGCACCTGATGCGGCGTCGCTTTCGCACCGGCATTGTCGATATGGGTGCACTCGATACAGTTCCATACAGGCTTTTCGCCGGACGTCCATTTCTGCAGACGCGACACCCCTTGCGCCACGTACCACAGGTTGCCGCCGACTTCGCCACCCGCGACCGCAGGATAGATGTCGAACGAGATGATGTCGCAGCCTTTTATATATTCGGGATAATCCTCGAGCTTGCCCGTCCTTTCACCGCGGCCGTGCCATCCATTCCAGGCGACGCCCTGTCCGAGATTGAGAATTACAGGGCGGCTCGGATCCTTCTTTTTTATTTCCTGGTGATCACGGATTATCCACTTCGGCGGAATCGGCGGGCCATAGCCCTTGTACGGATTGGACGGACCTAGATCCTTGAAGGCATCGATTTCCGGCCAGCCCTCCTTGATCTTGGAAACATCTTCCTTCCAATAAGTCTTGAATGGCTGTGCGTTGTCGGGTTCGTCGCCATGCATCCACGCTACAATGGTGGGATCCTCGATGTGCTTGAGTCCGACTTCGTTCTGACCACAGATAACAGGCATTCCGGCTTCCTTGAGTGCGGCCAGCTGCGCCTCGTTCGGCCCTTCCCAAAGACCGATGTAGAGATTGATGCCGAGATCCTTGTATGCCTTCGCATTGCCAGGACTCTGAAGCCATACCGCAATCGGGAAATAGCCGGGATCCTTGCTGAATCCGCGTTCCCACTTGGCATACGGTGAGGCCGTCTGATTCTTTGGCGGCGGCACAACTGCGAGATCCGCAGGCGGCGGTGGCGGCCATAGCGGTTCCGCAATCCCTTCTGAGCCGAGAGTCACACTGACATCCGATATCCACAAGGTCTGCGCGGCATCTCCGACACCTCCGTAGAATACCAGCCCGTTGAAGCCAAGCAGCCGTGTCACCTTCCAGTTGAATCCCGAGGGCGGAGCTTGTCCGTCGCACAGGATTGACAGCCCTTTTTCAGTGGAGAAGTCAAATGTCCATTTATGCCATCCCTTCTTCCTCGTGACCCCTAGCCACTGCACCTGCTGCCAGGGGCTTTCGGAAGAAAGGCCAGGGATGAAGTCAGAAGACGCGTAGCCTTCGGCTCCGGAAAGATAGGGCGCATAGATCGCACCGACAGTCAATACGGGCGCGTCGGCCTGCTTGACGCCCCACATGATACCGGCGGCGTATCCCTTTGGCTTTGGAGAAACAGTGCCGTCATCATAAACCCAGAACTCGGCCTTTCCGGCGCCGGAGGCCTTCCTGAACGTCCATGCCACGGTGGCACCTGGTTCAATTTTCAATGAGCCGCCGGAACCGCCCTCGCGTTTGAAGCCCTTGTCAACGGAGACCTTGCCGCAGATTTCCATTTGTTTCAGGATTCCCTCGTCGGTGAAGGATAGGACCTTGCCATCCTGCCCCCGGCTTTCACAGAGAAGGCATAACGCCGCCACAATCACTGCCGCACAACGCAATTTCATCATCATTACAATTCCTGTGTTATTACTCTCCGGAATAATTGAACCTGGACGCGAGGTTTATATCCTGGTCCGTGAAATGAAACGGCTGGACATGCCCATCGATGAAAAGGTAATTCGCCACATTTTTTCCATGCCGGAAATCAGGCAGCCATTCTATCGGCGTGACGGGGGACTGCCAGCTGGATTCACAGCGGAAAATACTGCATCCTGCGTCCATTACATCCATCACAAGGAAAGTCGAAGAAGGACGTTTGAACATGCCGATCGGCGCTCCGAGATAATAAGATATGTAACCATTGGCAGAGTTGAACGGGTAAGGCCATTCTGAGGCCGGGGGCTGGTAGCCGAATTCACCCCAGCGGGGCCAGCCACCCCAATCGGCGCCGCCAACCGCATACAGATTCATTGCGAACATCGTCCTGCCTATCCCACAATATTGTACATATTCCGGACATGTCAGCTTGTACCTCCCAAAAGCTGCCTCATCTGCGCAATACCATGGTATCGCATATGGATCGTTGAATGAAAGCTCGTTCAAAACAGCGTACCATCCGCAATCACCATAGAAAGGATGCAAGGCGCCTCTCGGGAACCTTCCATTATTGTCATTGTTGAAGTTGAAAATACCTAGCCCGATTTGCTTCAAGTTGTTGGCGCAGATGGTTTGACGGGCCACTTTCCTCGCCATGCTGAGCGCCGGCAGAAGAAGCGCCATCAGTATCGATATGATCGCAATCACCACGAGCAGCTCGATCAAGGTGAAGGGCGTGTATCGAAGTTTCTTTTCCGGCCTGCACTCATACTTTTCCATATTATTACTCCCGAGTTCAAATGGGTTGCATAACATATCGGGGTTGCTATCGGTATCGGAATCGAAAACATTGAATATTCGAGGAAGGAATCGATCCCGACTCGTTCGCCGTTAGGAGTATTCCGATAGCGACCCCGACACCGATTCAACAACTTCAATGCAATCATTATAGCGACCCGAGTAATAGCACCTCATGATGCTCATTTACATACAATTCCTCATCGCTTCTCTGGAATCATGTATCTGCGGACCGCATACGGTTCGAAATCATCGGAGAAGGAACCGTCCTTGATCTCGATCTTGCGGCCTTCGAACAGGACTTCCGCATTGCCATCCTTGACACCCTCCACGGAGATCCGCGCCTTTTCCGCCCTGCGGTACATGTTGACGGCGAAGACATAGGTCGCGCCGCCTGATTTCTTTACCATCGTATCTATGCGTCCGCCGGCGGAGACCTCGGCCTTGGCGGAATTCGCCACGGTTGGGCTGTTGAGAACCTTCGCCAGGGACTTCACCTCGGAGTTGATCGTTTTCAGCTCCTTCATCATTTCGGGGGAGATACCTGAGACTTTCATCGGCGGCGCAAAGGAGTGGCAGAAGAAACCGTAGCCGTTTGCCCCGTGCACCAGCGCCATCCAGATCTGTGTCTTCACCTCCTGCGGTGTAGGGGAACGGCTGTCCTTCTCTTCGGAACCAGTGAATTTGTTCGCTTCGATCCACGTCCAGATCCTCTTCTCCGGTCCGCCCCATTTCCGCAGGCGGTCGATCCCCTTGGCCTGCATGTGAAGACGATTGGGGCCGTCGGCGCCCAGGCTGTTGCAGGGATATACGTCGAAGCATAGGATGTCGCAGGCCTCCGCAAATTTCCTATATTGCTCGTCGGTGGCGACACCGCCCGTGAAGCGCTCGTGGGCGACGCCGCATCCCAGGTTCAGAAACGCGGGATGGGTGGGGTCGGCACTGCGTATTTTTGCGAATTTCGCAAGCATCTCCTCCGGGGTGAAGAACATCTTGCCAGTAGCTGGGTTGGTCAGTTCCGGTTCGTCAGTCGTGTGCCAGCCGATGAACGCGGGATGCTCATATAATTTCTCCGCCACGGCTTTTTCATCGAACGTGCAGAAGGCATACATCCCGCTCTTGGCTATCTCGTCAAGGAATGCCTTGTCCCTGGGCGCAGGATAAGAGTCGCTGCCGGCGACAAACACGTTGACTCCGATTTCCTTGTACCCTGGCGCCGAGCCGGCGGGCTGGAGCCAGACGGAGATGGGAAAGAAATCCGGATCGTCCAGGACGGACTTCTTGAACTGCCCCTTGGGTATCTTGGTAACATCGACCGGCACGACCTTTTCCTTGGCCAGGCCGACAAGGTATTTCTCATGGACAATGAGATTTCCTGACTTGTCTTTTATATCGACGGTGAACTCTCCGCCCTTTTCAGGGGCAAGGATTTTCCGCCAGTCGAAGGGGATGCTCTGTCCAGGATCGAGTGCAAGCTCAAAATCCTTGCTTACCTTTTCATTCTTCAGCGTGGCTACGAGCTGCAGCGCCTTGTCCCCGATGTTTTTCACGCCGACTCCGTCCACTACGATCGACGGATTTCCAAAGACAAGATCCGGATAGTTTTTAGCGTCATGGAAGCCACCCTGGAAACTGCTGACTTCAACAGGTTCGCTCTGCTTTTCCCGGTTGACTCCGATGGCCCATCGGCTCTTTTCTCCGGCAGGGGCTCCGAACCCTTCGATTGGTATTGCCACCTCCATCGTCCAGGCGTTGTCCTCCCGTCCCGTCCTGTATTGAATTTCAGATGTCTTGCCGGCCGTGGGCTCCCCCCATTCGTCGGCCACCCACGTCTGGCCCCCTGCGCTCTTGCCGTCACAGCTCAATATGAAATGCGAATAGAAGTTCGGCTTCTTGTCAGGGACGATGAAAAGCTCGATGCAGTCGTTTTTCCATATGGCGCTTCCTTCGTTTGCGGTGACGAGCCCTTTGAGATTGTCGTCATAACAGCGCGCCGCCAGATACAGGTTCTTGTCGTCACGGCAGATCCACGCATCTGCCTGATACAGAAGACCTTGGTCGGCGAAACCCCATTCACGCAATGGCTGGGCCTTTGCCCAGGCGGCGTCGCCGAGCTTTCCATCGATTGCCGGGGCCTCCGCGATCTTTGGGGCGGCCAAAGTGCTCTCCTTCCTGATCGGCGCCAGCGATGCTGAAAGCAAGTTGGCACCGACAAGCATTGCAGCGAAGAATAGAATTGCGAGCTGCGCATACATCGTATTGCGACGGGCCAGGGACATGATGCCGTCCCCTCTCTTTACGCACAAGCTTGGCATATTGGCGCTCCCTTCGTTTCCTTTGACGGCTGTTTATTGTTCTGCATTATGCTTCCCCCTTCGATGAAGTCCCCCTTCATAAGCACTGTCCGAGGCTTCTGTCTTCCAGCTTCAATTCTTTTGACGATCAGTTCTCCTGCGACTTCCCCTATTTTCTTCAGAGGCTGGCGTGTCGTCATGAGCGAAGGCCCCTTGAAGCCCTCCATGTTATCCGCATCTATGCCGGCGATCGAAATATCATTTGGAATCTTGATGCCCCGATCAAGAAGCTCGGAGGCGGCGCCGTAGGCCATGCTGTCGTTCGCGGCAAATATCGCGGAGAATTTGATATTTTTCTCCATGGCGGCAGATACCGCCCTCCTGCCTGAATCGAAAAGGTAGTTACCGGAAATAACGAGCGATCTCCTGAAGGATATCCCCGCCTCGGCGAGCGCAGCCTTGTAGCCTTCAAGTCGGTCCTTGGCGGAAGATATTCCGTCGACCGGACCGGAAATATGGATTATGTCGCGGTGCCCCATGCGTATGAGTCGCATGACCGAATTCTTCGCGGTTCCGAAGTTGTCGAGGTCGACGTAGTCCGTTTCGATTCCCGACACCTTTGATCCAACGCAAAGCACCGGGAAGCCTGAAGCGAGAACCATCTTCAAGTTCTTCACCGATACAGGCGGCGCCAGCATGATGATTCCGTCCACCATCGCTTCGCGCTGGAACTTTGAGACATCGCCGGATACGTCTACGGAGTCTATGGTCATGCGCATGGAGTTCCTGTGGGCGACCTCCCATATTCCGTCCAAGATTCCTGTCGCATACGATGTGAACGGGGAGCCGACGTGGAATATGAGGATGCCGATTGAGTTCGTCCGACCGGTCGACAGGGCCTTGGCCACCGCGTTCGGACGGTAGTCCAGCTTTTTTATCGCATCATGGATGCGTTTCCTGGTGTTCTCACTGACCCTGACGTTCGGGTGGTTGTTCAGAAGCAGGCTTACCGTGCATTTGGACACTCCCGCCATCCTTGCTATGTCCGCGCAGGTCGCCCTGCCTTTCGCTGATTTGACTTCGCGCATCCATCCCTCCGATAACTCTTGCGTGCCGCCAGCCTTTTCCCCTTCAATGCCTATATTTTACATTTGATAAACCGGTTTGTCAAGACCCCTCGGCTAAAAACTATGGAATAATTTCCGCAGGCGTCAAGCTGGGTGTGTACCTATGACCGCTCGCCCCCAGTATGACGGTTGCTGATTTCCTGGCTTTTTTCAGTGATGCCCGGGACAGCCCTTCTTGAAAACGCGCCTCTCGGCATTACCGTTATGCGCACGTCAGATTTCCAATCTGCTCGGGGTGGCATCTCATGGAAGGACTAAGCCCGTATCGTTTCCTAAGCCTTATTTTCGGATTCAGCGCGGCGGCCGCCGCGCTGGCTACGTCCGGGGAGGAAGTTAGCATGAACCGCCTAGAAAACTCCAAGCTGAGCCTGGGTTTCGATGATCTCGGACGCATCGTCGAGATGGTAAACCGTTCCAACGGAACATCTTATCTCAGTCCATACGCGAAGCCTGAGCCGCTCTTCGTGCTGGACACATACTCCGCAAACCAGGCGTTCTTCATCCGCGATCCCGAAGAGGATCAGACGGGAGGCTTCTCTCTCGCCGATCCGGCGCCGGTCACATCGGAACCCGGAGATATTGTCCACCTGTTTCCTGCGGAGGCGCAGCCTCCGGCCGTGACCAGGGCGGAGAACGAAACAGGCAGGTCGATCAAGCTGGCATATTCGCTGCCCCACGGCATCGCGGTCGAATGCACCGCCGAACTCGGAGCCGATGCGGATTTCGCAGTATTCCGGATTCTCATCATGAATCCCGGCCCTGAGAATCCCGGCGACGCCATGCGCGTATACCGCGTCAAATACCCGATAATCGCCGGCCTCCAGATCGGCGGGCGGCCGGAGTTCAACTGGCTGGCCCGCCCCTACGCGCAGGGCGAACTTATGCCCGACCCTTCGCAGCAGCGCTTCCAGAGGCCGGAGAAGAACTTCATCCGGGCCGACAAGCCGGGAATCCGCACCAACCTCCTGACGTATCCGGGCTGGGCGTCGATGCCCTGGCAGGATCTTTACATGGTAGATCCGCAGAAGCCCGAATCGGCATGCGGCCTATACTTCGCCAGCTACGATCCCAGCTTTCGGCAGATCGACCTGGCTACCGTGCCTGATCCGGCAGGGCATACGTTGGAATTCGACGTCCGGACGCTTTCCTACCTCGAGCCCGGCAATAGCTGGAACTCTCAGAACTTCATCGTCGGCGTGCATCCGGGCGACTGGCATTGGGCGGCGGACCGCTACCGCGCCGACTCGCGCGCCTGGCTCAGGCCCTGGAGCGGACCGGACTGGGTGCGCGACGACGACGGCTGGTTCGGCTCCGGCGTCCCCAACTACAAGTTCAAGGATCTTCCGCTGATGCTGGAGGACGCACGCTGGCTCGGGCTCAACTACTTGCAACTTTGGTCTGAGATGATCGAGAAGGTCGGGCCCGAGCGCAAGCGCAAGGCTTACTACTGCTTCTTCCTCCCGGATCCCGAGCGCGGCGGCGAGAAGGACATCGCGGAGGGAATCCGCGAAGTCCGCAGGCTCGGCGGGCATATCGGCTTCTACAGCAACGTCTGGACCTTCGACGCCTCGCTGCCGGCGCCTTTGCTGCCGCTGAGGAACGAGATACCGAAGGGCATTCCTCTTCCCGACTGGAGGGCGGAATTCTCCCGCTACGCCTCCGTGTTCCCCGACGGCCACCGCGAGGCCGGCGACTACGACCACGGCTATGCCGGGATGTGCCTTTCCGCCGAGGGCTACCGCGACTACCTGCGCTTCTGGATCGTCGACAAATACGTGAAGCAATACGGCGCTGACTCCTGGTATCTGGACAGCTGTCCGGTCACGATGTTCAACGCCGCAAGGGTCTGCTTCAGCCAGGAGCACGGCCCCGAACATCCGCACGGCGTCGGCCGCGGACTTCTTGAACTTGTGAGGACATTGCGTGAGAAGTCGGAAGACACTGTCCAGCTCGCGATCACAAGCGAGACCGTCTCGGACTGCCTCATGCAATACAACAGCCATGCGCTCGGCATTGAGATGGTCACTGGCCTCATGGACTTCCCGCATCCGGAAATCTACACATATACTTTTCCGGAGCATCCGATCTACAGCGGAAGCTGCAACGGCTCCGGCAGCGGCCTCATCAACTACTACCCCGACAAGCCTGCGAATCTCACCCGCCAGGACGCACTGAACCGGGTCTTCCTCATGGGCTACCGCTTCGACATCCTCGGCTATCCGCTGCGCAAGGACGATCCGGTGATGATTCACTTTAAGGATCTTATCGCTCTGCGCCAGCAGATAAAGGGTGAATTGTACCGTTCCGCGTTCCGCGACACGGTCGGGCTCGGGCCGCTTCCCGAAAAGGTGGAGGTCAAGGTCTTCCGGCATGAGAAGGGCGCGTCGCTGACCTTGGCGATACTCGACCGGCGCGAGACGAAGGCCGCATTCGACCTCTCCATCGATCTGGACGCGCTGAATATCTCCGGCCTGGAGGTTTCGACCTTCCACCAGCTCCGTGCGGATCCTATCAGATACGAGCTGCCCCCCTCTGCAGCCGAAGGCAAACTGCTCACACTCAAGATTCCCGAACGCTCGGCAGACGTCGCCGCCGTCATCCTCCGGAAGTAAGATGACTCGGCCGCCATGCATATACACGCTTGATTTTCCGGCATGTCATCTTATATTTGTCCTCTAAACACACCTTGGGACCATCACCGATGCTTCTGCTCCAGTCCCAGAATATTCCTGCTTTTTCTGCTATCGAGCTGCCAGCCAAGCATGATTCTAATTTTCGATTTCCGATTTGCGATCCGCATCAGAATTCTAAATTCGGCACTCGGCGCTCACTCCCTGGCCGATTTCACGGATGAAGTCCATCTGGCCGATATTGGCGGATCTGCGCGAGGCGGGCCAGTGGGGATACGGCGGCTCGGTGAAAAGCGCAAACCGATTCGCCGAGGGATACAACGTCCTTTTCGCCGACGCCTCCATCGGATGGTTCAAGCTCCGCTCCGCCCCGGACCTCTCCGGGATCGTCCTCGACTACACCTCGCCCATCACGACGCATTCGCCAATGTGCGACTCATGGGTGAACTTCCTGTCCATGCGCTGACGGATTTTCCATTCCTTCTTTTAAATGCATTCACTTCTTAACGCGTTCTTAACGTTACGGCATCCTTTCTTAACGGACCCGCCTCTGGACATTGATGAACCCCCTGCCTATAATAGCAGTGTCAAAAGATCAGCTGGGATGGATGGTGGATACAATGATTGCAGTCTCCTTCATAGTGGCAGTAATGATGATGGGATACCTGTTTTTTGTCATGCTCTATCCGGAGAGGTTCTGATGAATGCCGGCGACATCATTATTATTGGACTCCTGATTGCGGCGCTCTGTGCCCTTGCGCCATTCCTCGGCGGATACATGGCGGCCGTCTTTTCAGGCAGAAGGCATCTGCTCTCCCCGCTTGAACCTGCGGAGAATCTGACATACAGGCTCCTGAGGATCGACAAGGAACGACAGATGGAATGGAAGGAATACGCCGTCGCCGTCGCAATATTCAGCCTGCTGTCGATAGCACTGCTTGCAGGAATGCTGATGGCGCAGCAATTGCTGCCGCTGAACCCGCAGAACATGCCGAACTTGGCGTGGGATCTCGCCTTGAACACGTCGGTGAGCTTTGTGACGAACAGCAACTGGCAGGCCTACGGCGGGGAAACCGCGCTCAGCTATTTTTCGCAGATGGCGGGGCTGACCGTCCAGAACTTCCTGAGCGCGGCCGCCGGAATCTCATGCGCGCTGGCGCTGATCAGGGGGATCGTCCGCAGGCGCGGCGCCTCTGACCCCGCCGACCTCGGAATTGGGAATTTCTGGGTGGACATGACCAGAAGTGTTTATTATGTGCTACTCCCGCTTTCTTTTGTGCTCGCGGTCGCGCTTGTCAGCCAGGGCGTGATCCAGAACCTGACACCTTACGTGGAATGCACGACTCTTGAAAGGGGCAGGCAGATTATTCCGATGGGGCCGGCCGCCAGCCAGATCGCGATCAAGCAGCTTGGTACGAACGGGGGCGGCTTCTTCGGCGCTAACTCCGCGCATCCGTTTGAAAACCCGGGGCAGCTCTCGAACTTCCTGGAACTGCTCGCCCTGCTTGTCATTTCCGCGGCATTCCCTTTCATGTATGGGAAGATGAGCGGAAAGAGGAGGCAGGGCCATGTGCTTTTCGGAGTCATGCTGGCGATGCTGCTTGCCGGAATCGCGTTCGCCTTGCTGTCGGAATCCTCATACGGGACGATGGAGGGCAAGGAGATGCGCTTCGGGAAAGGGGGCTCCGTCCTATGGGCGGTCTCGACCACGGCGACCTCTTGCGGCGCGGTTAATTCAATGCATGACTCTTTCGCTCCTCTAACCGGCATGATCCCGATGATAAACATCATGCTCGGCGAAATAATTTTCGGGGGCGTAGGCTCGGGATTCTATGGAATGATCCTGTTCGTCCTGATAACAGTCTTCATCGCCGGGCTGATGGTGGGACGGGGGCCGGAATATATGGGAAAAAAGATTGAAGCGCCGGATGTCAAGCTGTCCATGATCGGCATCATAGTACCCTCGATCTCCATTCTGTCGTTCTCGTCCATTGCCGTCCTGCTGCCTTCTGCCCTTGCCTCTCGGACGAACCTGGGGCCGCACGGGCTCTCCGAAATACTATATGCGTTCTCATCCGGTTCCGGGAACAACGGAAGCGCGTTTGCAGGGCTGAACGCGAACACATTGTTCTACAACCTCAGCATCGCCGCGGCCATGCTCGTCGGAAGGTTCAGCGTGATCTTCCCAGTCCTGGCGCTGGCATCGAGCTTCGCCGGCAAAAAGACCTTCCCCAACAGCGAGGGGACATTCCCGACGGACACTCTGCTCTTCGGCGCGCTGCTCATAGGAGTGATAGTCATCGTCGGCGGGCTTACTCACTTCCCCGCGCTGACGCTCGGACCGATACTGGAGCATTTTTTTATGGTCGGAGGAAGGCTGATGTAGGAATCGCGCATGAATATCCAATATCCGACAAGGAATTGCCCATGACCAATAATCGGAAATTTACATCTTCGGCCCAGCGGCCGCGGGCCTAACCTGGGAACGCCGAGAAAAAGACGAAGAACGTAGACGAAGACAAGAGACAAAGAAAGAAGGTTGAATAGAATTCAACCCTATCAGAAGACGGCGAAGGTAGCGAAGAAGATCGCGGCAAAGATTACGGATAACGGGGAACGGGCAACGGAGAACGGAAATGAAGTTCCAGGAGAGTGACCATCTGCGAGATTCGCAGTTCTGTCGATCAGAAACTCGATGGAGGGCGAAGCCGTGCTGAGCCGCGGTTGAGCTCGGCTCAACCCTCCGGAAGACGACAAAGATAACGACAAAGTTCGCGACAAAGATGGGCGAGTTTCAGAGGAGATGCATGAAAAAAGACAAGAGCCTGATGTCGAAGGAGATTCTGTATCCTGCCCTGGCGGGGGCGTTCACAAAGCTCAATCCCGCGCTGCAGGTCAGGAACCCGGTCATGTTCGTGGTTTATGTCGGCTCGATCTTGTGCACCTGCTCCGCGCTAAGCGGCATTGCCGCTGGTATGTCCGCCTGCTCAGCTGCCGTGCAGATAACAGTCTGGCTCTGGTTCACCGTGCTATTTGCGAACTTCGCGGAAAGCGCCGCGGAGGCGCAGGGCAAGGCCAGGGCCGACTCGCTTAAGAAGATGCGCAGGGACATCGTCGCGCACCGGAGGACGAAGTCCGGCGGGATCGAGGATGTGGGAGTGGATGATCTTCGCAAGGGCGATCTTGTAGTCTGCGTCGCGGGCGACTTCATCCCCGGCGACGGAGAGGTGGTCGAGGGGATAGCCAGCATCGACGAGTCGGCCATCACCGGCGAATCGGCGCCGGTGATCCGCGAGTCGGGCGGCGACAGGAGCGCGGTGACCGGTGGAACCAGGGTGATATCAGACAAAATCCTCGTCAGGATAAGCGCAGAGGCCGGCAGCACCTTCATCGACAAGATCATTCTGATGGTGGAGAATGCCAGCAGGAAGAAGACGCCGGGCGAGATTGCGCTGACGATCCTCCTCGCGGGTCTGTCCATCATATTTCTTGCCGCGGTCGTCACGCTCTATCCGCTCGCGGCCTATTCCGCAAAGGAGGCCGGCTGCGGGATTCCTCTTTCGGTGATTTCGCTTACGGCGCTGCTCGTCTGCCTGATTCCGACGACGATAGGAAGCCTGCTGTCGGCGATCGGGATATCCGGGATTTCACGCCTGATGTCGCACAACATCGTCGCGACGTCCGGAAGGGCGGTCGAGGCCGCAGGTGACATCGACGTCCTGCTGATAGACAAGACGGGGACGATCACATACGGCAACCGGATGGCCTCCGAGCTCATACCGGCGCCCGGGATTCCGGTCGCGGTCCTGACTGAAGCCGCCCTGGCGGCCTCGGCCACCGACGGGACGCCGGAAGGCAAGTCCATCGTCCAGTTCATCAGTAACGCATACGGCATGCAGGCGCAGCCCTCTTCCGCCGAAGCAGTATCCTTCGTCCCGTTTTCCGCGAAGACCAGGATGAGCGGCGTCGATTCCAAGGACGATGCTAAGTCCGTGAGAAAGGGCGCATACGAGGCCGTCCGGGCCTGGGTCATTTCAAGGGGGGGCGACTTCCCCGAGGAGCTGCGCCATGTCTGCGAGCGTATTTCCAAAAGTGGAGGCACGCCTCTCGCCGTCGCGCTCGGATCAAGGGTCGTCGGGATCATACATCTGAAGGACGTGATCAAGGCCGGCATAAGGGAGCGCTTCTCGCGCATGAGGACAGTCGGCATAAAGACGATAATGATAACGGGCGACAATCCCCTCACCGCCGCGGCGATCGCCGCCGAGTCGGGGGTCAGCGACTACATCGCCGAGGCCACCCCCGAAACTAAGCTCGAATGCATCAGGAGGGAGCAGGCGGAGGGGCACATGGTTGCGATGATCGGCGACGGAACCAACGACGCCCCGGCGCTCGCGCAGTCCGATGTCGGCATCGCCATGGCGTCGGGCACGCAGACGGCACGTGAGGCCGGCAACATGCTCGACCTGGACAGCAACCCTGCGAAACTCATCGAGATGGTTGAGATCGGCAAGCAGCTTCTCATGACAAGGGGCACGCTCACGACCTTCTCAATCGCGAACGACGTGGCAAAATACTTCGCGATACTGCCCGCCTTGTTCGTGGGGCTTTATACGGCGGAAGGCAAGCCCGGGCCTCTCGCTGCGCTGAACATCATGGGCCTCGCCTCGCCGGACAGCGCGATTCTGAGCGCGGTGATCTTCAACGCCCTGATAATCGTAGCGCTCATACCTCTCGCGCTGCGCGGTGTGAAATACGAGCCTGCGAGCGCTGGAATCCTGCTGCGGAAAAACCTGCTGGTATACGGGCTCGGCGGAATCGCCGCGCCGTTCGCCGGAATAAAGCTGATTGACATGTTCATCAACGCAGTGCGCCTGATTTGAGGCTGCGGCAGACTCCCGATGCCGGGCATGGGGGATGGTGAATAGTGAATTGCGGATGGTGAGCGCACGTCGCAGGTCGCTAGTCGTGAGCCACCGGAGATCGAACCTCGGAATGAAATGATGAGAAATTTGAGGTCAGTTCTTACTTCGCTCTTGTATCTGCTGTTTATGACGGCGGTCACCGGGCTCATGTATCCGCTAGCGGTGACGCTGCTTGCGCAAATTCTTTTCCCTTTCCAGTCAAACGGAAGCATGATCGCCTCCGGAAACGGGGAGAGAGGTTCCAGGCTTATCGGCCAGGAATTCAAGTCGAACCGTTTTTTCCAGGGGCGGCCTTCCTGCTCGTCGTATGATCCGCTCGCTTCAGGGGCATCCAATCTCGCCGTTGCAAACCTCGCGCTGAAGGCGGAGGCGGACAGGCGCAGGGAGGCATGGCGGAAGAAATACGGGGGCACCGCAGTTCCGGAAGAGATGCTCCATGCCTCGGCAAGCGGGCTGGATCCTGAGATAAGTCCCGAGGCCGCCATGCTCCAGGTCGACCGCGTCGCAGGAGCCAGAGGATACGGCGCGGATAAAAAACGCAGATTGGAGGAGTATATTAAGCGTCAAGCGGCGACGGGCATGTCGTTCCTGCGCATACCGCGGATCAATGTTGTCGAATTGAACATGATGCTGGAAAACAACTGACCGTGATAAATCCGGATTTTCTGACCCGCCCACTGTGAAAATTTAAAGGACGGCTCAGCATGGCTTTGCCCTCCGACCGGAACATGCGCGAAATGCGGAGGGTTGAGGCGTGCTCAACCGTGTTTGAAATAGGCTCATATGAATGCAATCGGTTGCCATCGACCGGGCCCGGCCGCGGCCGGGGGCATTCGCAACATCGCCAGAGGCTTGCTGCATGAATGCTGCTGCGGCTGGCGCTTTCAAAAGGTGCCGATGATGAAGAGCGACGGACGTCCGGATCCCGAGGAACTGCTCTCCAAGATAAGCCGCAGGAAGGGCGGCAGGGGGCGGCTCAAGATATTCTTCGGAATGTCGCCCGGGGTCGGAAAGACATATGCCATGCTCAAGGAGGGGCAGACCCTCGTCGCACGCGGAGAGGATGTCGTCATCGGATGGATGGAGTCCCACGGCAGGAATGAGACGGACGAGCTTGCCCGTGGGTTCGAGACGGTACAGCGCAAGACGGTTGAATATCGCGGGATCAGCCTTTCGGACATGGATCTGGACGCGGTCTTGGCACGCAGGCCGGACTTCGCCCTGGTCGATGAACTCGCCCACACGAACTCCCCGGGGCTCAGGCATCCGAAGCGCTACCAGGACGTCGAGGACATACTGGACGCCGGGATCAACGTCCTTACCACCGTCAATATCCAGCATCTGGAGTCGATCGCGGACGTCGTCGAGGATATGTCCGGCGCAAGGATACAGGAGAGGATACCGGACGCGATATTCGACCAGGCCGACGAGGTGCAGCTCGTTGACATATCCCCGGAGGAGCTGATATCGAGGCTGGAGGAGGGCAAGGTCTATACGGCGGACAAGACGCGCGACGCCGTCGAGAACTTCTTCAAGAGGGAGAACCTCGCCATCCTGCGCGAACTGTCCCTGCGCCACGCCTCCCAGGTCGCGAGCCATCAGCTCAGCAACCTGCTCTCCGGAGGAGGAGGCCCGCTTTCCGCTGCCGTCGGCCAGAATGTCCTGGTCGCAGTCGGCCCCGCTCCGAACAGCGAGCACCTGATCCGCTGGGCGCGCCGCTTCACATACAACTTGAAAGCACCTTGGATCTGCCTCAACGTGGAGACCGGTCGGCCGTTGTCCGAATTCTCCATGGACTGCCTCACGAAAAACCTGACGCTCGCCAGGAACCTCGGCGCAAAAGTCGTCAGCATCCCCGGCGACAACGTTGCCGACGCCGTGATGGACTATGCCCGGAAGACCGGAGTTTCCATCATCGTCGTAGGCAAGAGCGCGCCAGGCATCGCCAGCAGGCTTCTGAGGAGGGACTCCCTGACCGAGCGGATAATCCGCTCGTCCGGCAAGATCACGGTCGTGGCCGTGCAGGAGAAGACGTCCAAGGAGGACGTAGGCCAGGAACTGGAGCCGGGGATCGGGGAGGCGCTGTCCCGCCAATATTTGATGGCGGCGCTGTCCGTGTGCGCCGCGACCGCGCTGAACTTCTTTGTGATCCAGTCGTACTGGTCGGCGTCGATATTCTACCTTGCCACGATCAGCCTTCTGGCGCTTAAGCTTGAACCGCGCCCGGTGTTCATAGCCGCCTGCCTTTCCGCGCTCTGCTGGAACTACTTCTTCATCCCGCCGAGGTTCACGGTCGCCATCAGCAAGTTGGAAGACATAATGATGTTTCTCCTGTATTTCCTGATTGCTCTATCTTCCGGCTGGATGACGAGCCGTCTCAGGACGAACGAGAGGATGCTTAAGATCCGCGAGCAGAGGATGTCGCTCATCAACGAGCTTTCATGCGAGCTTGTAAAGGTCAACGGCGCCGTGAACGTGGTGAAGGCGGGCCTCGAATATGTCGCCTGCGCCTTAAGCGCCCAAGGCACGGTTGTCTACTTCAAGGCCGAAGACGGGAACCTATGCGAGTCCCCCGTAGTCTCGACGGATGATGGGGCGGACGAGAAGGAAAGATCGGCCGCGAGATTCTGCTTTGCCTCGGGACAGGCCACCGGCCGCTTCACCACCACGCTTCCGTCCGTCAGATACCACTACGTGCCCATGGCGGCGCCCGGCGGAACGATCGGCGTCCTTGGCGTCCGCCTCGACCATCTGAAGGTGCTCGCGCACGACCAGGAGTCATTCCTCCTGACCATGAGCAGCACGATCTCGCTCGCCGTCGAACGGGAGACGCTTGCGGAAAAGGACAGGAAGAACATGCTCGTCCGGGAGTCGGAGCGCCTGAGCCGCACCTTGCTGAGCCTCGTATCACACGAGTTCAGGACCCCGCTTACGGTCATCAAAGGAAGCGCATCGGCGCTCCTCGACCCGGCCACCGCCGAGGACAGGGACGCGAGGGAGGGGCTGGTGGAGGAGATACTGGACAATTCCGACAAGCTCAACAGCATCGCCGAAAACCTTCTCTCGATGAACCTGCTGCAGTCCGGCAAGTTGAAGCTGAAGATCGCCGCCGCAGACCCCGGGGAAATCGTCTCCCTGGCTAGAAGGCAGGCCGCCAAGGAACTCGACGGCAGGCCGATGTCCGTCATAATCCCGGACGATCCCCCGCCAGTCCGATGCGACATCGTCCTCATGATACAGGTGATTGCAAACCTGCTCCAGAACGCCGCCAGGCACACCGCCCCCGGCACTCCAGTAGAGGTGAAGGTGGAGCTGATCGGCAATGAGCTCTGCTTCTCCGTCCGGGATTCCGGACCAGGCGTGAAGGAGGATGAGCTGCCCCACATCTTCGAGAAGTTCTACAAGGCCGAGCGCGGCGGCAAGGGTGGAACCGGCCTGGGGCTATCCATCTGCAGGGGCATCGTCGAGGCCCATAATGGAACTATAACGGCAAGAAACAGAACCGGCGGCGGCCTCTCGGTCGAGGTCATGCTGCCGCTGGACAATTGAGGAGCACATATGAAGCGCGTTCTTGTGATCGACGACGAAGTCCACATCAGGAGGCTGTTAGAGATCAGCCTCGGCAAGAAGGAATACGACGTCTACGGGGCCGAAACGGGGCTCGAAGGCGTCCAGATGCTCCAGTCGGCCAGGCCGGACATCATCCTCCTCGACCTCAACCTGCCGGACAAGGACGGTCTTTCCGTCCTGAAGGAAATCAGGGAGTGGAGCAGCATACCGATCATCATACTTTCGGTGAGGAACGCACAGGAGGACATCGTCGCGCTGCTCAATGCCGGCGCCGACGACTACCTCGT
This sequence comes from uncultured Victivallaceae bacterium, assembly GCA_964636325.1. GTDB lineage: Bacteria > Verrucomicrobiota > Lentisphaeria > Victivallales > GWF2-50-93 > CAZWRV01. Next base: position 52,323 of record CAZWRV010000012.1, read on the forward strand.
AAAGCCATTCAACACCGAGGAGCTTGTCGCAAGGATGAACGTCGCCCTCAGGCACCAGAGGCCCGACAGCAAGGAGTCCATGTTCTGCACCGGGAACCTTCTCGTGGACTTCGAAGACAGGAAAGTGAAGATCGACGGCGCCGAGATCAGCGTCACTCCGACCGAATACAGCATACTCAGTTTCCTGGCCCGCAATCCGGGCAGGATTGTCACCCACGGGAGGCTGCTCAAGGAGCTTTGGGGGCCTATCTCCGACGCCGAAAGCGGAAGCCTCCGCGTTCACATATCCTCACTCAGGAAGAAGATCGAAGCGGATCCGTCCCGCCCGGAACTGCTCATAACCGAGCCGAGCATCGGATACCGGCTTGCGGTCAGGAAATGACGGAGGCTTTATGAATCTTCATGATATTTTCACCCCCGACAGGATAATCCTCCGTCTCAAGGCGGAGGACAAAGACGGCGCCTTCGAGGAGCTTGTCGGTCGCCTGACCGAGGCGACCGGAATCCCTAGGAGCGAAGAGTTCCTCAAGGTCATCAGGGACAGGGAGCTTGTGATGTCGACAGGAATAAAGAACGGTGTCGCGATCCCGCACGGAAAGCTTGACGGCCTGGCGGAGATCATAGGCGTCCTTGGAATATCGCAGATGGGGATAGACTATAACTCCTTGGACAACAGGCCCGTTCATGTTATCTTCCTCTTCCTGAGTCCGAAGGACTGGCCCGAGGAGCATCTCGCGCTATTGGGCGGCATCTCCAAGTTCCTGGAAAACAGGAAGCTTGTTACGGCGCTTAGGGCCGTCAGAACCGCCGAGTCGGCAGCCCGGATCCTGCGGGGCGATCCCGCCGATGCCTGAGCGGCTTTAGCGGTTGTATGCGGCCATAAAAAAAGGCCGGGGTCTTACCCGGCCTAAAGGAGTATAAATAACGTTTCTCTGATGTCGAATCTACTCGGCGGCCTCGGCCTCTTCCGCAGATTTCTTGGCGTCATCGCCTTTCTTTTCCGCGTCTTTTCCGGCTTCGCCTAATTTCTTCTCGGCGCCTCCCGCTTTCGCACCCGCGTCGCCCGCAGCCTTGTCAATTGCGGCGCCCGCTTTTTCTGCCGGACCCTTTTTTTCTCCGCAGCCTGCAAGGGCAGTCAATCCCAGAACCAACGCCGCACCGATCACCAGACTTGTCAGTCGCTTCATAATTCAGCCCCCTTATTTTATTATGTTGCATACAAGTTATACCATGTGTCGTGGAATACAATTGTAATCCGCCCTGCCATATTCTATCCGGAAGAACCCCATATTCAAATCCGCTGTTTTATCGAATCTGCACTTGCAAGTGCGGCCTGCATATGTTATAATTATATTAAGATAATTGAATCTCATGTCTTTTTTGTCCATTTGGGCAGTCGTGAGTTTGCTAGGGAGCGGCGCATGAGAACGGTTCCAGCACATGAAGGCGGAAAGGCGCCGGATGCCGGAATGCAATGCAATGCCCATCCAATTCTTAATCATTTCACTCCATCCTGTCGCCGGAGCTGGCCATACGAGATCTGCAAGCTGGCATCCGGAATCCGACGCCGCTTTACTCTCATCGAACTTCTGGTCGTCATAGCGATCATCGCTATTCTCGCGGCAATGCTTCTGCCTGCTTTAGGACGGGCGCGGTTTACGGCGAAGAAGAACGCCTGCCTGAACAACATCAAGCAGACCTTCTACATCATCGGCCACTACGAGCTGGATGCCGACGGCTATATGGCCCCGAACCATTTTCTTCCCGAAAACACTTGGAATTCGATGCGGTTCTGGTGGGGGATGCTGATCGAGATGGGATATTGGAACGGGGATGTCGCCAACTCGCTCGACTGCCCGGTGCTGCCCGACATCTTCTTCAAGGCGCCGGGTTGCGAGGGTTTCAACGGCTACGGATCATGGCGGTGCTACACCCAGTATGACTATGTGGCGAACAGGGCGACTTGGCTGGCAAACCCCAATTACGTAGGCTGGCCGCGCTATGCCTACAACCATTTTACCGGATACAACGACGGCGACCCGAGCTGGACCCAGCATTTCACCAGGCTCAGCAGGGTGAAGAACCCGAGCAATAGAATCGCCTTGTCTGATCCCGAGCCTTCCTGGTGGTGGAACGGCACCGATGTGAGGGTGCCTTATTCTTTGTGGAGCATAGACAGCGTAGGCGACTACATGCGTGCGGACAGGCCGAACACCCCCTTCCCGCACAAGCGCCATCCGAACCTGGCTTATTTCGACGGCCATGCCGACTCGAGGCTTGTCAACGAGATACAGAACACGGACATCAAGAAAAACAACAGTTTGGAAGAATAGTCCATTGGGGGAAACCTATGGAAAAGATGTCAGTATATAAACATGATAGCGATAAGCTCTCAGATGCCAGATGCCGGACACCAGATTTCGGATCGCGGCGGAATGATCCGCACATTCTTTGTTCCTCATCCAGTATCCCGAAACCGGCATCAAGTATCCGTCATCATTTCTTCACGCTCATCGAGCTTCTGGTCGTCATCGCGATTATCGCGATACTGGCAGCCATGCTGCTTCCCGCCCTTGGGCGCGCGCGGTACACGGCGAAGAAGAACGCCTGCCTGAACAACATCAAGCAGACCTTCTACATCATCGGCCACTACGAGCTTGACTTCGACGGCTACATGCAGCCCAACTACATGGCCAACTCTGTTGAATACCGTTTCTGGTGGGGGAGCCTTGCCGAACTTGGATATTGGACCGGCGACACCGCCTATTCCCTGGACTGCCCGCTGCTGCCTGACTTTTTTGAGAAGGCGCCGGGATTCGACGGCCACGGGGGTATGGGCACTTGGCGGCCATACATCCAGTATGACTATGTTGCGAGTAGGGCATCATGGCTGGCGAACCCCAACCTGATAGGCTGGCCGAGATACGTCTACAACTATTTCTGCGGGTACAACGTCGGCGGCGTCGGCGGGACGAACTATTACATCAAGCTCAGCCGCGTTAAGAACCCAAGCAAGAGGATATCACTGGCCGACGGCGAGCCATCATGGTGGTGGGGAAGCGTCAGCACACGAATGCCATACAACATGTACGGCCTGGACAATGTCGCGGACTACATACGCGCGGACAGGCCGGGGACGGTGAAGTTCTTCCACAAGCGCCACCCCAACCTGACTTATTTCGACGGCCACGCCGACTCAAGGCACGTCAACGAAATCCTGGACGCGGATATAAAGACCAATTTCTCCCTGGAAGAATAATATCTGCGGTCGGCTTGGATTTTATCGTATCGGGATGAGTATGAATTCAGCAAACTACGCCCTTCTGCTGAATTCATACTTAAAGAAAAATGCAAAATCGTTCGTTTTGATCCAAAAAATGAGATTTCCCATGGTCTGCGTCCGTATTTGCAAGGGACGATCATTTGTGTCCAAAATATTGTCATCGGTGTCGGAATCGGGGGCGTTTGAATTCAATTTACAATTCCGATCCCGATAGCGACCCCGACACCGAAAAAACACCACTTGAGACGTTTTACGTAGACAATTCCATCTTTATTTTGGACGGGATTGGTGCTCGGAGATCGCAAACTACCTGTTTCACACCGATAAAACTGCGATGTTCGCAGATGGACACTCCCTGAATATCCTACAGGCGAAACCGCCCGGCGCAATTATCAATCGAGGAATAGGCGTGAGCTGCCGAGAAATGCAAGTTCAAAAGGCTCCAGAGCCGAAGATCGCGTTTCCGGGGCTGACACACCGCATATCCGCCTCAAGGAAAGCCCCTCCGGCAGCTTGAACTCCACAGGCTTGTCCTTGAGGTTTGAGACCAGAAGTGCGCCGTCGGAAGTGAATATTTCCGCGCAAAGGCTTTCCCTGTCAGTCCCCTCGGGCATGGGAATTTCCAGTTTGAACTGCTCCAGCGGCGCAAGTCCCTGGCTCCAGGCGCGCGACAGCTCGAATGCGTTGTCGGCGCCGAACGCGACAGCCATCCGCCTCTCGGTGCGGGTCTCGCTTGCGACATGGAAGAGCCAGCGCAGAATGCCGCCGTTCCTGTCCGCCTCATACAGGAACGATCCCTCGTTGAGCAATGCAATCGGATTAGAACCCTTGGGGGCAGCGGCAAGATAGCATGGACTGGCGATACGGTTTTCCCCGGTGACGCTTCTGACGTTCGGATTGAAACGCCACAGTGTATCAAGAGGTGCGCCGCATTGGAACTCAAGCGCCAGATAATCCTCCCATCGGTTGCGCACTGAAAAACCTCCTCGCGGGGCGTAGCTTACTGCGAATTCCGCAAAGGAGGCGTCCTCGTGCAGCAGCATATCGACCTTTACGATCTGCGCATGCCCGTCCGCATGTGCGAAGATCAATTCGAGCGCGGCGAACGGTCCGCATATTCGCGCCTGGGTTTTCAGCAGCGTGAAATATCCGCGCAGCTTGTCGACCGGCGCGGCATAGACGCTCTGACCCGAGTATGAGAGGCTGATGCGGGAATCCTGCATGATCTCCGCCTTCCAGCGGCCGCATGACAACGGCAGGGCCGAGGAATTCCAAACGGTTTCAGTTTTGCCGGGGGAGCCGGCGGAGAAGGGCGCGAACGGGCCGCAGGCAAGCGGTTTCCCGCGGTGAGCCGGAAGTTCCGGCCCGCGCCACACGCCCGGGGTGCGGACACGCGCATAGGCAAGCGTCACGCCGGAGGCGTTGTAGAGCAGCGTTCCGCCTCCGCCTGCAAGGCCGGCCTGGATATTGTCAAGGCGCAGGCTGGCGTCGTCGTAAAGCCTGCATACCTCCTCCATTAGAGTGTCGCGGGAATATGGCGGGGAGTCCATCGTGCAGGACGAATGGAATTCGCCGCGTCGCTGATCCTGCACGATCGCGACGTCGTGCGCCTCCTGCAGCAGGAGGCCGGGCAGCACTTCCGTGAGTCCGGGGGCTGTTTCGCGGAGACGACCTGCGGCAAACGCCATGAACTGCGTCTGACGATAGCGGTGCGACAGCGTGAATACGCGTTCATATTGGCTGAGCGCGTTGGCGTTCGTGTAGTTTCCATAGAATATGTTGGCGGAAATTTGATATGCGTCCGCGGAGTAGCTGCGCGCCGGCGCGGAAGGAGTGTATTCTGCGAGGAAGCGTTCGGCGCTCAAGGCGTAGGTTCCCCAGACCGGGGCGTATGCGTTCGCACGGATCATGTGCACCCGGAAGGGAACGTATCCGAGATCCTGGAAATTGACGTAGTCGAGCGGCCGGTCGTCGCAGCCGTAGTCCCTGTGAATGAGCGGCAGGTCGAGGTAGTAGTTATTGCCCTTGCGCGAGAGGGCGCGCTCGCGGACGCTCATCGCCGGAATGCCGCAGCCCGACGGGCTCCGCCATGTGATGAAGTTGGAATTCTCCTGAGGGCCGGTTCCGTGGTTCTGGCTGATGTGCAGGGCCAGCCGGTATCCGAAGTGCCGCAGCAGTTCGGGGAAGTGCGGGCCGAGGGAATTCTCCTGCGCCTGGTATGTGGTGGGCGCGCGGCCGAAGACCTTCCGGAAAGTCTCATGCCCCAGCCTAAGCTGTTCGTATTGAAGCATCAGCGGAGAGACCAGCGCGTATGGCAGGGAATAGGTACCATTGGTGAGATCAATCTTTTCAGCAGCCCACAGCCCGCGGAGCGATTCGACCAGGCCCGGAAACCTGGCCGCCAGGTTCTTCCAGCATCCGGCGCCGGCCTCCAGGCTGAACTTGTAGCCGTGCTTCTCGATGTGGTGGACGAACGACTCGATGATACGGCGGGAATACTCCGGCCATTCAAGCTCGAAGAATCCCTTGTTGTCCAGCAGGATTCCCATGTGCGGGTATTCGCAGAAGTATATCTCCAGGCGCGAATGCGCCTTTCGCAGAGCGGCCAGCGCGCCGAAGGCGGCGGTGAGCTCCTCATGGACGCCGTCCGCGCGTTCAGCGTTCCATGCATCGAGCGCGGCCAAGTAGTGCCTGTCCGCGTCGGCGACCTTTGACTTGTCCTGCCCGTGAATTTCGAGGAACCATTGAACGAACAGACGGTTCAGCCCGTAGGCCTGGAAATCGAGGCGCGATTCCTCCTGCATCCCGCTGCGCGGACTTGCGGAAGCCGCAGGAAAACATTTTGTCTCTCCGACGAGCGCCGCCATCATGTCCGCAGCCTCGGCGAGGCGCCGTTCCGGCCAGTCGGCGTTCAAAGCCCACAGCATCGAGAAGAATTCGAACGACAAGGCGAGGCGCCCTTTGCCGCAGGATGCGACGGCGGGATGCTCAGCCAGGCGCCACGCCTGAAGGCCGCTCGCATAACGGTCATAAGGAAGGCCTTCATGCGTCCCCCTCGGATAGTAGTAGCGGCCGACCGGAGTGACCAAAAGCTCCTTGTCCGAGCGCAAATCCGAAGCCAGAAAGGCAACGCCTGTCTTCGGGCGGACATAGATGCCGGGGCAGGCCGAACCCTCCAGCAGGGCGCTGGCCTGATGGCACGGAGCGACGAGGAAGTCCCCTTCGTCGGACCTCCCGTTCCAGCCGTTCTCCCATTCCGGGATGAGCCCGGTGCATGCGGTCACGGCAGGATCGAAGAGCACCCCGTATCCGTCCATCCATCCATACATGTGCTCCCAGCATATCTCCGGGCGCGTCTCGCGGAAGTTCTCTGTCCTGGGGAAAATGAATCTCAGCTTCTTCATCAGAAGTAGTCCGCGGCTTTTTGGAATTCCGGCGCTATCTCGGCGGCGTGGATTTTCAGGAGAATCTTCCACAGCGATCTGGCGTCCTTCATGCTGCGGTGGTGCGGGTAAGCGAAGAGCGCCTCCGCGAGTATCTGCGGGTCGCGCGTTGCGGCCGCGTCCCCGAGCAGAGTCTGATGAGACGCCAGCGAGCTTATTATTCCGTGCAGGCAGTCCGGAATTTCAAGATCCGGATCCGGATGGACGCCGTCCTTGTCCATGGAGAACGAATAGTCTACGACAGTCCTGTCCTTGAACCCCTTTATTGCGCCGTTGGACGGGAGGCTTGCGGCCAGCCACTGCGGACTGCCCGACAGCGCCTTTATCACGACCGCGGTCGGATCGCCGTATGCAGCGCCGAAGTTGCGGCTTTCCGTGGAGGGCCGCGCCCAGAAGGATGCGTCAAGCTCCTTGTCCAGGTGGCTGCGGAATTCTGCGTCCGCCTTCGCGCGGGCCTCGGCGAGGTTGCGCTCCATGAGCCTGAGCTCCGCCGCGGATGCCGGCTTGCTCCGGGTCCAGGATTCGCCATATTCCTCCGGGAAGATATGCCACGGCCCCTCGATCTCGTTCGAACAGTTCATGATGCCGAAGCTCCTGCGCATCTTCCGCATCAGGCTGTAGGAGAAGTAAAGCATTTCCCTGTTGGAGCCGAAGATTGTCTTGAGGCGAGGCTTCCACGGCCTGTCGCCGTATTTCTCGTCGAGCATCTTGTATACGTCGCGCCCCTTGTATTTGCAGCGGAGAAGAAGCGTCATATGGTTGACTCCCGCCGAAGCATATGTGTAGCCGTCTCGGAATTCGTCCTTTTCGAAGAGCAGCCGTGTCAAATCCCATCGCGGATGGTAGCAGCTCCCGCAGAGGCCGAGCGCCCTTATCCGGGTGTGGTTGTTCACCATGCCGCTGTAGACCGCCACCGGATTGGCGTGGGATACAAGCCATGCCTTGGGGCACAGCCTCTCCATGCGCCGGGCGATGTCAAGTATGATCCTGCCGCCGGTGAGCGACCTGAACGCGCCGCTCAGCGAAAGCTGGTCCGATGCATGGAATCCAAGCTTGTGCGAGGCGTCAACGCTCAGCCTGCACACCTTCGCCGAACCTACGGGGAAGCTGATGCTGACAATATCCGCGCCGGGCAGCGCCTTTTCAAGCTTGTCCGTCCACTCCACCTCGCAGCCGCTTCCGGCGAACTCCGGCGTCCGCTTGATGAGCTTCCCGACGGTCTCGGCCCTCGCGAGATTGAAGTCCACCAGCCATATCTTCCCGTCCCTCAGCACCTTCCTGTCCGACATCGCCGCGCGCACAATCGGCAGAGTCCTGAAGGATCCGCCACCGACAAATACGACGTTCATCTTGTTCTCCTTGATATTGTCTTTTTTTGAAATCATTTGCAAGTCGCATGACCCGGCAAACGGCTCAGCCCGGCTTCGCCCTCGGAGCTTGAATCATTTGGAAATTGTTTAGGGCTGAGCCGCGCTCAACCGCTTTTGAATTTGCCAGGCTCTACAATTCGGACATCCTTACTATCCTCTTCTCGCGCTCCGATATCTCCGCGGCAAAACCGACCCGCATCGTTTCGAAGGAATCGGACGCCGGATTTTCAGGCCTCATCCCTTTGGCGACGAGTTCGATGATACGGATATTCTGACCGTGCGTGTTGTGGATCCATTCCATGTCGTCCTCGGGCTTGTATCTTATGGTCTCGACGATCTTGCTCACGAGCTGTATCGGACTGTCGGAGAACTCCCAGCGGCGGATACGGCGGCGGAATACGTCGGTCTCGATCGCGCCTTTAGTCCCGAACACATGATATTGCAGGAAATGGCCGTCGTCGGACTGCTTCTCGAGCATCTCCAGCAGAGGATCCCGGTGGTCCGTCTCGCCGATGAACATCACGAAGTTAAGATTGGCTGTCGAACCGTTCTTGAAACGCAGGTTGATCTGGTGGTTGTCCGGGTGGTTGAAATACGTCACTACGTTAGGAGAGTTCATCGAGAACACTTCTTTCACCGGGCTTCCCATCCACCAGCGCTGCAGGTCGATGTAGTGCGACAGCTTCTCGCCGATCAGCGTACCCTTGCTCCTGCTCCGCCAGGTGTTCTTCAGATGGAACTCGCTGCAGTAGTAGCGGCAATGACAGTTGACAGGCCTGCCGATCAGCCCCTTGTCGATCCATTCCTTGACCTTCATATATATTTTCGAGTAATGCAGTTCGAAGCCGATCTGGAGGAAGCCCTTGGTCTTCTTTTCAACCTTGATCATCTCCTTGGCGTCTTCCAGGTTTTCCGCCATCGGCTTCTCGCACATGACCGCCTTGCCGGCGCGCAGCGCCTTGATAGTCTGCTCGGCGTGGACCGAGTTTATGGACGCGATCGTGACAAGCTTTATGTCCGGATTGCCGAGGATTGAATCCAAATCCGAGGTAGCCTTCACGCCGAGCTCCTTCCCGCGGAGAGCAGCCCTCGCCGAATCCGGCTCGTAGCCGTAAATGTTCCTGACATAAGGCGACGCCTTCGCCGCCCCGACATGCGTCCCGCCCATTCCGCCCAGTCCCAGTACTGCCACGTCGATCTTCTTTACGCCGCTCATGTATTCCCTTTCATATTCATATCTGGCTGTAATGCAAAAATATGCCGTCTATCCTAATCTAGCGCCTCCGCATACGCCTTGATCTTCGCCCTGAATTCGCGTTCGAGCCAGCTCTTGCTCAACGCGAAGGTGTAGGCGTTGTCCGGCAGGCCGGCGGCCTTCGCCTTCCGGCGGGACAGTTCAAGGCGTGATATCGCCTTGCGCATGGCTCCAAGGCCCTGCTTCAGCGCCGGGATGGAGCCCGTCTCGACATATTTTGCGATCTTGTTGACGGCGTCCTGCTGGCTTGCCATGGCCCTAAGTTCTGCCGCCTCGAAGTGTGCGCGCCCCGCTTCCTTGCGCGCGAGCTCCTCGGCCCTCCCGGAAGCCTTTTTGCTGTTCCTGCTCAGTTCGTCCGCGGCCTTGTCGAGAGATGACGCGTCGCATTCATACGCCCTGGCCATTTCCCTGCCGAACGGCTGGACCGTCTCCGGCAGCCAGCGGTAGTCGAAGTAAATGTCGTTGGAATATTCGCAGAGGCGCATCGCCGACGCAAAGACCTTGCGGCGCTTCTGGAGATATGCCGCCCACGGTTTGGAATTAGTCGGAGAAATCTGGCTTGCGAGATCCGCAATGAATTTGTCCGAAGTGAGACTGGCGTCCCAGTTCCCCCTGGCGAAGACGAGCATGTTGAATTCCGGTGCGACGACCGGGCCTCCCACCTGCAGCGACATGTGCGTCTCGATCCCGGCCTTATGGTAGGCCGCCATGTCGCCGAGTATCACGTCGGGTATGAAGGGATACAGGCCTCGGAACAATATCTGGTCGAAGTAATATTCGAAAGTGTGCGCGTCGCCGATTCCTGCGAACTTCGCAGTCCATTCATTCAGCGCCTTGAAGTAGAAGCGGTTCTTCGCGCAGGACGGATCGTCGAGGGCGTGGGAGTAGCAGCGTTCGCGCGGGGCGAAGAGCAGGAATCCCTCTTTCGGCGCGGGTACAAGCCTGCCAGGATACATCGTGTCGTGATATGCGATCACTGGGATGCGCATCTGAGACTTCTCCTGCGCGATCACCTCGGCGAAGTGGCGCATCGCTATCATCGACTGGTCGGTCGGAGTGTATGACCGGCAGAGCGGACAGAGGCACCACCCTCCGGCAGGCAGGTCGTCGGCCCATGAATGGACAGCATAGACCCCCTTCATGCCCCTGATCTTCTTCCGGAAGTTTTCCTGGACGATCCTCTTGGCTGCAGGATGGTTGGCGCAGAAGTTCGAATCGTTCATCCTCTTGCCGCCGAAATCCTCCGGCTGGAACATCCTGAAAAGCTCGGGGCGTTTCTCGAAAAGCTCGCGCGGCAGCATCTCGGACATCCCGTGTCCGCCAGCTTCCAGCCTGATCCCCGTCTCCTGCGCCAGCGGAAGATCCTCCGCTCCATGAGAGACCGCGTTGAATTTCAGCTTCGCGAAGAACCTGAACCATTCGCCCTGGTTAAACGGCGGATTCTTGCAGCCGCCGAAGACTCCACGGTGCGGGAACCTGGGATTGAGCTTAATACGTCCGGCCTTCAGTGACGGCATCTTCCCGCCGAGATCGGGCGCCCATTCGCCTTCCTCGCCCGGCATCAGGAAAATAAAACCCAGGCGCTCGGCAAGCTCGTAGACCCCGTTAAGAATGCCCTTCGGCCGAAGAGCCGCAATCGAAATCCCTTTGGCGCCAGCATCAATCGTAAATCCATCGTGCTTAATTCCCTGCGTATTCGTGACCGGTGGCGGAACCTTCGCGTCCGAGGCCAGAAGAAGCCAGCTGTGCTTCTTCGGCCCGGCCGCAGCGCGCACCTCGGCCCGAACATCGACCCTACCTAGCAGACGTTTCAGCTCTCGCACTGCGTAATCGTAGCAGGGATCAGTTTCGGATTCGGACTTTGTGATAATCGCCTTTTCCGGCAGCCTGTATTGCGACATGATATGCTCCTTTATCTTGATATTAGGATACTTTCTTAAAAACTTCTATCACAAAAGCGTGCATGTGTCTATGGAATTCATTGAATTTTGGGTTGCGGGCAAAGCCCGCCTTAGTCCTTTTCGATGCGATTCGGGAAATGCATTTTCCCATAAGTAGTTTGCGACATCCCTGGCGCAAAAAACAAATCGTGGCGGGTCTCACATGCGGAGTTCGCATTTTGCGTCTGGAAGCCGCAAGCTACTTTACTCCGGTAGGACACATTTTTCCCGCATAGAAAATCTTATGCTCATTTCTGGCCGCTCTACAATGTAAATACCCAATGTGAAAAATCTAGCCTAGAAGTATGTGCTGGCTTTCTACGCCTAAGCGTAGTCCAGCTTTTGCGGGAGTCGAGTTCGTTTCCTCGTTTAAGTGTTATCGGGGGCAACCCTACGCATAGATTCTTTCCTGTTTCTCCTTCATATTCAAGACAAGGCGATCATTTATCTACCCCAGTGAGGTCAAGCAGCCTCCATTTATCGGGCGCCTTGAGGGTGACAATTTGATTCTCTTTCGATTTGTGTAGGACGATCTTTCTTTTCCTGGGGAGGAAGTGCGCCTCCGCTGGAAACTTGCTTGACAAGGCAAATTCTCCGAACGAAACGCGGCCGACCGCAGCAAGAGAGAGCGTCAGGCCGTCGCTGCGGTTCTGGATGGCGGCGGCGGTTCCCTCGAAAGAAAAAACCTCGCCAGAAGCTTTTGATTTTTCATGGTTTAAGAAAGAGTAGTCGGTTCCAAATGCTCCTTGGGCCATGATGACTTTTCCGTCGCAGAGGGATTTGAACGATGGTGCCGCGCTACCTCTTTTCCTGGGGAACATCGCGACGAAGTATGCGCCATCGCCGGGAAGCTGCAGGTGGAGGAGGTCGCGGTAATCCGGATAATCGTCGTCGAGGGTGCTGACATGATGCCAGACGCAGCGTTCCGGCTTATATGTGGTTCCCCAGCGGAGTGTGTGGCGGGACGTATCAGCAGGCGAGGCGACGAAATATTCAATGTCGACGCCATGCTGTCCGACCGCGGTGAAACGGTCGCCGAAGATTTCACGGGCAGGACGGATCGATCGGCTGTTTTCGCATTTCCGGATTTTTAAAGTTTCCTCAGGCGTGTCGAGGAAATCTGAAAGCGTCCACATGCTCCAGATTGTAGGCTGGCCGCCCTTGACGGTGTCGCGGAGGATAAGATATGCCGGCTGTGAAGCTGTTTCACCTTTGACCATCATTGCCTGCCTCCGCCAGTGGAGCGGAGGGCGGCCTTCACCGGGAACCGAAGGCCACTCGGGGAGATTCTCGGCGAGCTTTGAACAGACGGGCTGCCGGTGGACCATGGCGACGTCGATCTCGGCGTAGTCAAGGCGGGGGAGGTGACTGAACACACCGATATTACTTATCCCCGGATTTTTACCGAAGCGTGCCATCTTCTTTTTCAAGCGTTTGCCGGACATCTCCTCCTGGGGAGTGATTTCAGTCCCGGTGTATCCGAAACAGCTTCTCCTCCGTTCCGGGCTGTTGTCCTTTCGCGCCAGGCTGACCCGGCTTGTCAGGCATTCCTCGCGTTCGGAATAGCCGCCGAAGAAGGAGCCCGCGAGTGGCGAACCCATTGCGTGGAACATCGAGACGCAGCCGGTTTCCGAGGGGAAGACCTGATGGTTGAAATCGGCGGAGACGATGTTGGCGTAGAATTCGTCTTTTGTCCCGAAACCGTGCCGGAAGATGACTCCCGCCTGCGGGAAGGCTTCGGATTCCCATGAGGGATGCGCAGCAGGCAGCCCCGTATCCGTATAGGCCTCCTCCCAGCCGCCGAACTGCTCGACGTCATAAGACGGCCCAGTCTTAAGCCAGCACCATTGCTGTTCGGCGGAATACCGGGGATCGGTCTTCCTTGTCGCACGGGCCATGATCCCTGCGAGTGCCCAGCGGTGTCCCGCCTGCGAGCGGCCGTGAGGGGGCAGTGCCCGCCTGCCGTCCTTGGGGTTGCGGATGCCGCAGGGCGCATACTGCTTCGCCATGAAGGAACACAGTTTCTTCATCCTGGTGTCGTTGACGTAATCTGCGAATCCCGCACTTTTAGCCATGACCGCGAACGACAGCATTGCCGAGGCGGTCACATGCACGTAGTTGGAGACGCTTTCGGGCCATTCGCCCTCCGGACCGACCTGGGCAAGCATGTCCTCCATCATCGCGGCGGCGGGCCTGAACCATGTCTCCGCCATGGGGTGTTCTTTGAGGACGCAGGCGATCCTGCCTAGGTTCAGCAGGTGGTTCACGCTCATGTTCAGGTTGTAGGAACGGTAGCCGCGCTCCACCGACCAGTTGGACGGATCCGCAAGATGGTATGCCAGGAAAACCATCTTCGCGCGCATAACCCCGCTTTCCTGCGCGTCGATGAGGCCGCTGTCTATGAGCGCATCGTAGAGCACGACAGCCTGGGCGAGGAAACGCATCTTATCAAAAGCGCCCATGCAGTCGAGATATTTGCGGAGTCTGCCGACGAGTTGGAGCTTCTCTGCCACCTTCGGATCGCCAGTTAGAAGATATGCGGCCGTCGCCTTGCTGTCTGCGATATGCGGCTTTCCGAATGTCTCCTCGCTGCCGAGGTCGATCAGCTTGCGGACCCTTCCGTGGCCTGCCGTATATTTCCTTCTGAGGGCCGCCAATTCCTGTGCGCTTAGAAAGAGGCGGGGATGCCTTTTCGATTCCTTCCAGCAAAAGATCATCTCTTTAATATTTTGGAATTCACGGCCCACGCCCGCCTCTATTCCGCCGATGTTCCAGCACCTTCTGCCGTTGGCGGCGTTCATATGGAGGTAAATATCGCCGTTTTCCCCGCGGCAGATCGGGATCATCTTTCGTCTCCAGCCGTCCCATGGGCAGAGTGTTCCGGCCGGCGCCGGCTCCACCCATTCCCCCGGAAGACAACTTGCTATGGAAAGGCACTTGCCGAGAGCCGGCGTCTTCAGCGCCCACGACGTCTGAGTGCGGTCGTCCCACCAGTCGTTCCACGGGACGAGGTTGGTGATATTGCCCGGAGGCTGATCTTCAAGATTCACGTCGGCGGCACCGCCCTGTTCCGCGCCCCAGCTGTTCGTTCCATGCTCCCACGGCAGCTGATCCAGGCAAAGTCGGTCGAAGCCGGGTTTTAGGTAGAGCTCCCAGCGGTCGTCAAGCGAATCGCCGGTCCATCTCTCATAGACAAACAGCCTGGAGTCGCCGGCGGCCAGTTGGAAGGTCAACTCCAGTATCTCTCCGCCTTGATATTCGTAAGTAATACGTATTGAGGCGAATATGGGGCCTTGCTCGAGCAGTCTGGTCTGACACCGCCTTATTTTGCGCGGGCCTTGGAGCCTGCTGCTCCCGAAAAGGGGGCCGTCGCCGACGCTCATGGCCTTGACTGGGCCGGGAACTTGTCCGGAGGGGAGGGGGCTTTCGAATTTGGCCTGCACATTGGGGAATGAAACAGAAACATGGGTGTTCTCAATCCGTATGTCATTATCCGAAACGGCTATTCGCAAATCTCCAGCGGACACGGAGGAACTGCCTGGCCTCGGGCTGAAGCGGATCTGATATTCGACGGACGAGAACGGTTCGATGTCCAGAATGGCCGCGAGTTTCGCAGACTTGACATATTCGGTTCCCGGCCAGCATATGACATCCGTGAGCTGGGCCGGAAGTTCGCCGCCTGGACTTTCGATGGAAACGCGGCCGACGCGGCGTTCGCTCGTCTTGAATTCCATAGGGAAAAACAGCAGTTCGCGCTTCCAATTCCGTCCGAAAGGCTCTTTGAGTGCGATTGTTCTCATATGTCGCCTGAATTTACTAATCGTCTCGAAATCGCATGGAGGCACCGGCGGGTTCATCCCGGCGGTGGACATCACTGGGGATTCAGCAGGGAAATTGCTAATATCCTGAAGCCGTAGCGTTCGATTTCCAATTTGAATTCTGCCGTGCCGTCCGTAGAATTGGATCCTTCCACGGGGACATCGTTCCAGATGTCCATCGCCCTTGGCGATTTTGCTCCGACCGTAATCTTTCCGGACCATGGTTCTCCGGCATGGTTGAAGAGCGAGACCCAGAGCCTTCCATCGCCGCGGTTGATCGCGATTTCAATCGTGCCTGCATCATCAAGGCGGACCGGAATTTGCGGACGGACGGCCATGTCAAGCAGGCGGACGAAGCTTCCGAGCAGTTGGCATGCTTCGCTCTGCCCGAACGGCGCGGCCGACAGGAGTATCTGGCCCGCGCCGAGACGGCGGCGGTAAGAGACAGCATCCCCTTTGCCGTTCCTTGCCAGCGGCTCTGCTTCAAGGGCGTTATAGCGGACATAGGGATAGCTCGGTTCAAAAAATTGTTCAGTATCCCAAAAGACATCTCCCACCGCCATGCCTCCGCCTGTTTCCATGACGCCTGCTAGGGCATGGGCGCTTCCTATGTTCGCGGACGTGAGGACAAGCGTCCCTCCGGCTTTGACATATTCTTTAAGCCTTGCCTCCAGCGCGGAGTCTATCTTCAGGCGGCCCATGACTGCAATCACCGGATATTTCTTGAGCACATTGACCGGCGCATCTTCAAGGAGGACGTCGATCCCGTCGCACCAGCGGGTCCGGGTCAGCTTGCCCTTGTCGTAAGGGCGCATGTCGGCGCCGGAGCGCAGGGCATTCATGTATTCCTCGTGATTGCGCCACGGGACGTCCGGGTTCGCGTCGGGCTCGTAGCTTCTCGGCGCAAGTTTGTAGCCGGGGAACGCGAGATCGAAAAAGTTCTCGATCATCCGGTCGCCGTTCTCGTACGGCACCTTGTTGCCCCAGACGAAATAAGGTGTTCCATATCTTGGCGCATCCCAGCCGTGGTCGTGTTCGAGCATCACTGCGAGCGGGACGAAAGGCGCAGGGCGGTCCGGGTGCCGGCGCAATGCGAAGTCCGCAAACGCCGCGGCCATTTTACCGCATTCTGACAGTTTGGGTTTCTCGCCCTTCCTGACCGGGAGGAAATAAGCATGTTCGGTGACTTCCTGGAAGATGAAATCCATTCCGGCAAGATAGCCCAGGAGCCATCCTTTGAACAGATGGTCGGGATTCGCGCCGCCCATACGTCGGCCGTCTTCGCCGTAGCAGACAGGCAAGTGCGAGTCGCCGCCGGCGAACCAGCCGCCCCAGGAGGAGAAATCGATGCCGCAGAGGCCATCGTGCTGGGCTGCGGCGCCGCGGAGGAAGCCCAGGCTCAGCTGAAGGTTTCCGAACCAGGCGCTCTGCTCGAGCCAGACCATCTTGAAGCCCCACTCATAATAATGGTGCAGGGCATAGAGCGCCGAGGAATGCGCGGCCATCCGTGTCCATTCCGGCATGGAGCCGGTTTCGATGTGGCGCGCGATGTCCCCGAGCGGGAGCAGCGGGCTGGCGCAGTCGCGGACATGGTGCCATTTCCCGTGGCGGTTCGGATCGGCCCATGTCTCGGCGGCCCTGCAGAGCCAGTGCTTGAAGTAGGCGGCGGCGTCGGATCTGGACGCGAAGCCGTCCGGACAGCTGCCGATCCATTTCCAGAAGGATCCGTCGAGCTCTCCGAAAGGGGTCAGCCATATCTTGCCTGGATGCTCCCGCATCTTTTCAAAGAGCATGGCGATCGTCTCCTTCTGGCAGCGGAAGGTGTCCACCATGACGAAATCGGCCCCTGCGGCGAGAATCTGCTCAAGCCTTGCGGCGTCGAACCCGTCGAAGTCGCCGACCACGCGCAGGCCGTTGCAGAGGCCGGTCTTGAGGTTGTAGATTCCGTCAGGCTGGGTCACAGCGGTGCTTTTGTCCCATTCCCGGGTCGTGCCCTTCGCCGGATCCAGGAAGATTCCTGTGCGGAATTCGTTGCCGATTATCGTCTTCAACTTTGCCTCCTAGTATTAGTTTAAAAATCATCTTCAAATATCTGCATATTTTCCGCGACGGCCAGCCCTTTCTCGGACGCGACGACCCGGATTGACCGGGGAAAATATTTCGCATCCGCGTCGTCCGTGAATTCCATTTTGCCTTTTAGCTTCTGGTTCGGGGGCGTTGAGATCAGGTCCGGCCGGAACAGCTTGAACGCGAACGCCGGATCCGTAGTTTTTCCAACGGATTCAAGGAGCGGGGTGACGTCCCTCAGGAGAATATTGTCGAGGAACAGGTCGCATCCGAACTTCCTTGCGCCGTTGCTCATGTCCAGCTCCAGGAGCAGGGACTGCGACTTCTCCGGAACCTGGAAGACGAATGTGAACGGCGACCATTCCGCGACGGCCTGATATGGGAACTGGACGGTTTCGGCCCCGAGTCTTTTCCCGCCTTCGTCAAGCGGCAGGATTTTCAGAACCGCCGAGGAACCGCCGTCCACCCATCCGCCCGGGCAGAACCGCCGGCTGCGGAACCAGCCTGTCAGCATGAACTGCCGCCCCGATTTCAACGGGATTTGTGGGAAGATGAAGGCGGCGTTGCCCTCGCCGGAGAAGGACAGGCGCAGCGCGTGTTTCCCCTTATGGGGCAGTTCCGCTGAGACTGCGAGTTCGCCGCCGCCGGAAGCGCTGAAGCCGGCCGGGGCAGTCCCTTCGCCGACATCCTCGAAGCTCCAGCGGAAAAGTGTCGGTATTTCTTCCGCCGCAGCCAGTGGTGCGGCAGTCAAGGTGAAGACGCAAAGGAAGACCCATGGCATAAAGAAATATCTTATGCTTCTCAAAGAAATCCCCTGTAACTCGATTATCTTTATCGTGAGCTTCGTCAATTTCCGGGGGGCAGCCGAGCTCAACCGCTTTTCCCTAGTCGGGGTTTTGAGAGCGGCTCGGCTCTGCCTTCCGCTGTTTCAAATTCAGACATCCTGATCCGTGGGAAAGGAGTTGTTGTGAAATACCGACTCCCGGAAGGTATTTCAGTTCAGATTTACGGCGCCCCGCTCTGAAAAACCGAACGGGCATTTTCCAGTCATTTGCAAGCTTTTTATAGTTGACGGGTCAGGAAATCTGAAATTGGCAAAACTGCGGATTTCGCAGTTCGTCACTTCCCTGGCACTTTGATCACCTTCAGTTCTCCGGGCTTAAGATCCAATTCCTGCCGCGGGAAATTGAAGTCGGGCAGCGGCAGTCCGGGTTTAAGAGTGACTTTCAATTGTTCGTCCGTCGGGTTGTTGACGGTGACGGCGTATGTGTATGGCTTCCAGGTCAGGGCGGTGACGTTGATGAAGACGCGCCTGTCCGAGCATGTGACCGGGTGTCCTGCCAGGATCTGCAGCGGATCGTCTCCGGGCCTGGGAAGATCAACAGTTACATATCCGATGCCGCCGTTGCCGCCAAGAGGTTTGAGGCCGTCCTCGACCTCTCGTTTGAACTGTATCGAGTATCGGAGGTGCCAGGTTGCGACGGAGTCGACATATGTCAGTTTCGGCTGGTAGCGCATCATGGACCAGCGGTCGTTTGCGTTCTTCAGGCGCACGCCGAGCTGCGGGAGGGGGGCGGAAAGGTCGGGCGAGAAAGTCATGTCGGCGTAGCCGTCCTTGCCGATGTCGATGTCGCAGAATCCTTCGACCGGAGGCATCCGTGTTCCTGCCTTAACCACGAGCTTTATGTCCGGCGTTCCATCGAGTCCCAGCCAGTCGGCCACGCGCTGATACCACCAACCGCCGTTCATGTCGGGGGCGCGTCCGCCGCCGGCCCCGCCGGAGCAGTCCGGCCTGTAGCCGCCGACCTGCAGCGTGCTGGCCGTCAGGCGGTCCCCCTTCTTGTATCGCGTGTTTGACGGGATGGTTTCGATTCCTACGAAGGAGACTCCGTTGCCTTTGATGAGCTTGCGCTTGTAGTCGTCGGTGATGAAGATGGCGCATGCGCCGGATCCCTGCATTGTTCCGTGGCAGGCGGCGAATCCGCCTCTTCCGATGCGGAAGTCCGATTCGATGAACTTGTCGAGTTCGGCCTGCTGGCCCGGGATGTTGAAGCTGTAGACCGGGGCCTTCGGCCCCTCCGAGCATGCGAACACTGCGCCGTTGCCGGGGATGATCCCCATTTTGCGGTAATCAATGAAGGTGCTGGGGAAATAGTTGATTTTGCCGTCCTGTTTCATGGTGACGAAGCTTTCGCGCTTCGTCATGCCGCCGCAGCCTTCGAAGCGCCAGCCGACCGTGCCTGTGCATCCGCGTTCCACCAGGGGGCCGTAGGTGTACCAGGCGTGAATGATCTTTTCCGAGGGCGGATAGCTGTAGTCGCTGGTGGTGGCTACGATGCTGGCGTCCTCGCTCCACAGGGGCTGGAACGGGTGTGCGCCGCCGAAGCCCTTGCAGGCCGTCTCCTTTATTCCCAGATCGAGTTCCGGCATGTAGTGGTGGAATTCCAGGGTCGCTTCAAGGCCGAGGAACCCGTCGTATCCGTCGGCCATGAACTTGCGCCCCTCCTGCCGTCCCCAGCCCATGCGCGGATCGCCGTATGGGCCGTGGAAGAGGCAGCCGTTGATGCGGTCGCTGCAGAAATAGCTCTGCGCCGTGTGGTTGCCGTCCTGCACCGCGCCCGAGTATGCTGTCCTGCCGTTCACGTCCTTGGCGGCCAGCATGAGCTGCTGCATCTGCTTGTGGGACAGCTCGAAGATGTGGTGGAAATTCTTGGCGCCGTCCAGCTTGATACGGCAGAAGAGGTCTACGCCGTCCCATATTTCGATGGTGTCGAGGCCGTCTTCGCTTGTGACCGAGCATTCGACGCGCCACCGGTAGTTCGGTGTGACCCACTGCCTGAGCGGCATGCAAGAGTAGTCGCGGTTCTGGCATGTCCACCGGCGTATCTCCGGCGCCTTCATCGGGCTGACGCTGACGGAGGATTCGCGGCCGCGGAAGCCGTATGCCAGCACGTTCTGGATGTCCTTTACGTCGTTGGCGATAACCCTTGTAAGGGCGTGTTCCGCGGCGGCCTGGGCAAGCTCGTCTGCGCTCCGGACGAAATCTATCGCGTAAGGCTTGATGCACAGCGCCAGGTCGTTCACGTCCTTGAAGGCCTCCCAGTTCTGTTCCGGCCCCTCGACGAGTTTTCCGGAGTCGTAGTGATACAGGCCGACCGAGCTGTATAGGCGCAGGTCATACATGGGGCCGCGCACCTGCCCCTCCGGCGCCTTCGCTGTGAAGTTGTAATATCCCATGTCGTTGACGCCCTGGATCTTGCTGATCATGAAGTCGATCATGGCCGTGAGTCCGCTCCCGCTTTCCGTGGCGGCCATGTTGAAACGCTTCCCGTCCTCGGCGAGCCATTTCGCGGGCCATTCGAGCTTCGGGCCGAAGACGAACAGCGAATGGTTGCGGTTGTCGTCGATGGCGTATCCTGGGAGCGCGAGGAAATCATCACTGCACAGCTTGGCGCACTCCTTCGATAGGGTGTCGAGCTTTTCCGGCGTCATCATGTCGAAGCGTTCGAGGAATACGATGAAGCCCAGTCCGGCTTTTTTCGCCGCCGCGGCCATCTCGTCCACTGAGGACTTGCCGTCGGAGAGCGAGCTTCGCGCGCCGATCAGCCCCGTGAAAGGCTTCGCTCCCCACTGCAGGAGGTCCTTCCAGAACTGCCATGCGTCTTCCATGCCGTGGTATGATGCGATCTTCTTCAGTTCGGCGAGGTTCTTCCCGGCCAGTGCCGTCTCCGGCGGAAGTTCGC
Organism: uncultured Victivallaceae bacterium; assembly: GCA_964636325.1. Lineage (GTDB taxonomy): Bacteria > Verrucomicrobiota > Lentisphaeria > Victivallales > GWF2-50-93 > CAZWRV01. Next base: position 73,242 of record CAZWRV010000012.1, read on the forward strand.
TCTGGAACTTGAGCGTCTCCCAGTCGAGCGGCGGCTGGGGCGCCGGCCGGAAGACTCCGAGGCGGGTTTCGTCCTGGACGTAGCCGCCCGGCGTGCCGGCCGCCAATGCGGGCTCCGCCAGCCAGCGCAATGTGTTGTCGATCAGGGATTCCAGGCAGCTTTTCCTGCCTTTGAGCGTGCCGCCGAGGGCGATGTTGGGAGAGTCGTCGTTCACGCCGCCGCCATGGACATGACGGTAGCCGTTGCACCAGATCATGTTGTCGTCCATCGGCAGATATGCAATGCGCCCTTTGCCGAAATTCCGGACGGCCATGAGCGGGGGCTCGGACTCGAAGAACTTAGCGCTCAAAGGGGCCTTTGCCAGCGACTCGCGGTGCGTGATCTTCTTGATCTTGCAATAGTCTTCAAACGAAACGCTTTTTGCGGTCTTGCTTCCTTTCAGAACCACAGTCCACGCCTTTTCGTCGCCGATGTCGAGCGGAAGGGTCGTGCACCGGTCGTTCCGGTATGTCACGACGTTGCACCAGACGCCGTCCACACCCTTGGTCACGTCATGCTTGACGACGTTGTCGGTCCAGATGTATTCCGTAAGCGTGAGACCGCCCGTGGCGTTGTTGTCCGGATTGGAGTCGACGATCCACTGCCCGAGCGGATATGCCGCACCGAAGGTCTCCATGCTGAGCTTCGCGAATTCGCTGTAGGTCCAGTCGACATCCCATGTGACGGGATTGGGCATCATGAAAAGTCCGCCCCCGCCATCGGCGAAGCCGGCCAGGTGCTTGAAGAGCTTCGCCATCCCCTCCTTGTCCATGAAGGAGTTGGAGCCGCAGCCTTGTATCATGACCACGTCGTTGTAGCGGCGCAGTCGTTCGATAAGCTTTCCGTCCGCCGCCTCCTTCGCCCAGACGGCGGGTTCGCAGTAGTCGATCTGGAAGCCGCGCGCGCTGAGCGCCTTCAGGTAGTTGAAGTCGAGCCGGAACTGCCCCTCGTTAAGCAGGAGCACGCTTGGACCTTTCGCGTCGGCCCCCCTGGTGGATTCTCCGCCGGCCCCCGAACAGAAGCATGTTGCGGCTACCATCGAGGCGGCCATTAAGAGTTTTGACCAGGGAAGTTTTCTCATCGGATAATCTCCTTTCTTCTTCTTTCTAATACCATTTCGCAAGCAAACTGATCTAATGCTATGATGGCCCTTTGCTTGTGTGTCAGTTTCATATCCGCACCTTGAAGAGTCCGATGGCATACGGTTTGACTGTTGCGGAGAAGACGTTGCCGTCGGCGAGGGGCCGGAGCGCGTTGTCGTCCGGATTAAGCAGATCGTCCACCAGTCGGATCTCCTTCACGGCGCGCAGTTCGACATTGCCGTTCCACGGCAGTTCCGACCAGTTGAAGATGCCGACAAGGCAGCCGTCGCTGATACGGTTGACGTGGAACTGCACGGGCCTTCCATGGATTCTCGCCGGCACAAAGGAGTCCACGAGGCGGGCGAGCGATTCGCGGACTCCGTTCACCATCTGCTTTCCTTGGGCGGTAAGATGGTTGTGCGGGGCGCAGAAGATCACTCGTCCCTTGCCCACTTTGTTCTCGGTGACGATGGGCGTGCCGTTACCGGGGCTGTGCCGGTAGTTTTCACGGCGTTCCCGGAGGAGTCTGTTCAGCGGCTTGTTCTGGCGCGGATGCGTCTTGTCGCCTTTCGCCGCAGCCTCGGCGAGAAGCCCGGCCCTCTCACGCATTATGGACTCGTAGATTTCCTCCCCTTCGACCAGCGGCTTAGCCGCCTCGGGCTCAGCCAGGGTGTATTCATATTTCCCCTCGGGCAAGCGTTCGCCGGTCGCGCAGATGACGGACGGGAAGTAGCCGACGGCGAACAGGCTTCTTATCTTGCATCCGATCAGCGATTCAACATTTTCCTGGTACCCTTTCGGGACATTTAGATCGGTTCCACCCTCCCAGAGGCCGAGGCCCATTCCGTGCAGGACAAGAGTGCCGCCCGCTTCAACATATCTTTTCAGGCGGGGCAGATTTTCCGGAGTCAGCGAGAGGCGGCCTGCGAGAATCGCAAGCGGATAGTTCTGAAGGACATCCGCGCTGATCATGTCGGTGACGACGTCGAAGGAGTCGCCGAACGGCGTCGGTGCGAAGATTCCCTTTTCGAAGCGGCGCATGTCCATCCCGGCGTAGAGCATCTTCATCATCTCGAACTCGCTTTCGAAAGGGACTTCGGGGTTGTATGTCCTGTCGTGGGCGCGGCCGGACAAAGCATGTCCGGGGTAGAAGAGATTGAAGAGTGCGCTCAACATCCTGTCGCCGCGGTGGACGGGAACTTTTCCTCCCCATGCCCAGTCCTCGCATGCGAAATGATGCGCCTCCCAGCCGTGGCACAACTCGACCATGAGCGCGGCGGGGACGATCGGCGTGCCTCGCTCGAAGTGAGGATCGTTGACGAGTTTGGCGAGGCGCTTGGCGTATTCTCCGGCAGGAGTGAGCCGTGCGCCGTATTCGCCTGGATCGACATGGCGGCCAACGTCTGTCGGGCTGTGGTCGCAGTTGCTCGGCCCGAACAATGTCGGTTCAGGCAGCCGGAAGAACATGGTCTCGTTTCCGGCGTGGCAGATCTCGTCTGCGCCCGCTAACAGCGCGGAGATATTATTGAACCAATGCAGTTCGGCGCTGTTCCCCGCCACATGGCGGTTGTTCCCGTCGTACGCGGTTCCGGCCCGGGCATAGGTGTGTGAATTTCCCCATGGCGACATGTTGAGCGCCCACTTCTTCCCGTATTCGCGGGCGCCGCCTCTGAGGAATGCTATTGCGATGTTGCAGTTTCCGTTCCAACCGGAGCGCTCCATGTGGACGAGGTCAGCGCCCATCGCGAAGTGCGGATGGATGCCGTAGACCTTATCAGGACAGGTGTGGATCTCGATTGCGGGGTCGAAATCGACTTTGAAGATCGCGTTAAGGACATCCCTGATTGTCGCGCCGGGATTTTCGGAAAGCAGTTTTTCCACCGCCTTCCTCTGGGTGTCGTCGCCAGCGGGATCCAAAAGCAGCATCCTCCGGTAGTGGCCGTATGCCTCCTGCGGCGTGGCGGACGGAGGAATGTTCCGGTAGCAATGCGTCTCGGACTCGCCCCAGACTCCTATCGAGATGACGTGCGGATATTTGCGTGCGATCTTATTCAAACGAGGGAGATTCACTGCCGGTTCGCGGAGGAGGCCGTTCTTCTGGCTGTTGCCCCCCATCGGGCTGCCTATGGCGAATGACCTGCACACGGTGCGGAGCAAGACTTCCTCGAGGTTGTCCACCTTGACGAGATGTCCGCCGTTCGGGAGATATGCCACGCAGAATCCGTCGGCACCAAATTCATTCCGGTAGTAGCGCCAATCGCGAGTCCGCTTCGGGTCGCTTTGCTCTTTGTCTTCGAGAAAGGATTCCTCGGGCAGTTCAGCCACCCTGATGACCGGGCGAAACTCTTTTCCTCTTTTGCGAGATATTGTTTTTGACCTCATGACCTCGTGCCCTCATAGTTTATTCGGAGGATTCTCCGTTTTATTCCGTCAACTTGAAACGCAGCTTGCAATTTTTTCCGGTGAAGAGCTCCCTGGCGTGCAGCGTCCAAGTCCCATCCGGGTGGTTGCGCGCCGGAGTGAATGAGATTTTGCAGGTGCCTTTTTCGGCCGCCTGGTTCGGGTAGATTTCCTTTTCGGTGGAACCGTCCGGCCTGATCAGTTTGAATTCCATCGAATGGAGTCCCGGCAGCTGCTTCCCGTCCTTGCCACAGACCTGTATGTAGAGGTCTACGGTTTCGCCGCGGCGGACTTCGAATGCCGCGCTTCCGAAGATGTCCCACCATGCCGACTCAGCCGTCCTTTCCTGGCCGTTGACAGATCCTTTTATTGAGACATGGTCTATTGAGGCAGGGAGAAGGGCGATCAGAGTTCCTCCGAATTTGCGGGTCGTAACCGTGACGGACTTGCGGCCGTTGCCCGAGTCTGAGGCGTCTAGTGCTTCCTCGCGGAACACGTCCACGGCCTGACCGCCTTCCGGGAGAAGTTTCGCGTCGAAGTCGACGGTCATTGCAGTTTCATTTACATAAGCGCCCATTCCGTGTCTGCGCTTGAACGTTTCCATCTCTTCCGGGGAAAGCTTCGGTGGACGCTTGAAGAGGTTCGCCAGGTAGATGTTCTTCCACCAGAACTGGTATTCGTCGTAGCTGTCGACCTGGACCGCATAGACGTATTTCACTCCGTCCGGCGAGACGAAGGAACGGACGACCGTTGTCTGTTCGGGGGAGTCGAACTCCGGAGCGCCGAGGAAGGCGAATATGTCCTTTAGCAGGCGTATGCCTTCCGGTTTTCCATATGTTTCGTTTGACGGAGCGCCGAAGGAGATGTCGAGCTTGCGCGCACCCTTTATTGGAACCTCGCAGTCCTTGTCCATGAGGACTACGCCGCCTTTCTGGATATAGCGCTCGAGGGAATCCACAGAAGACTTTTTGAGGTGCTTTATCCTCCACAGGGCGATGACCTTGTGCCGGCACTGGTCAAGCTCTTCCTCCGCGACAGGCTCCACATCGATATGTGCCATCGCCATGTCGCAGAAGATGGCGGCTGCGGACTGTCCGTATGATGTGTCGAAGATCGCCTCCGAGAAGGGGACGAGCAGGCCGACGCGCTTCGGCGCGTGGACGAGTCTGTAGAGCAGGGGGCCGTGCGCATCCAGCATCCGGCCGAGTTCGGCGTGCTCAATGCGCCCTTCCTTGCCGAAATATGTCGGGTCATGGGCGAAATAATTCAGCCCGTGGACTCCTGCGGCCAGAAGGAGGTGTGTCATGTTGCGGATGTAGTGGCGCGCGTCGCCTCCCGCGTCGGGCATCACCCACGACTGCAGATCGCGGTTCGCCATCCGCCCCATTTCTGAAGCATATAAATATTTCAGCGTAGGTGTCCAGTAGTCGTAGTAGGTGTAGTAGCCGATCGCGTTCATGCCGTATTCCGAGCCGAAGTTGTAGGGCGGATACAGCCCGCTAGCGACGGAGAAGAGGGGCCACTGCGCGCCGCCGGGCACCATCCAGATCAGGGAGCCGGGGGCGGCCTCAGTGACGGCGCGGCGCTGCGCGTCGTTGAGGCCTCCGAAGACGTCCCTGCACAGGAATGTGTTCCAGATGAGCCAGGGATCCTTGTCGTCGATGATTCCTGGCGGCCTGCTTATCGAATGGACCTCCGTGGGGAGCTTGGCCCTCTTGAATTCTTCTGGCACAGGTGCGTCGAGGCCGGTCTTCGCCTTGAACGCCTCGAGATTGCACTTGTTGTAGTCCCAGCCGCCGCGGGCGCTCCAGTCGTCGTTCGCCTCGAAGACTCTGGCGAAGGCCGGGTAGGCCGCCAGTTTCTTGGCGGTGTCGAAGGAATATTTAAAGACGTTGGAGACGGCCTTTTCGCCTGCGAGGGCGGGGAGTCCGGGTCTGCCGCCGCCCCAAGGGTTTGGAAATTCCTTGCCGTCAGGCGCGATCCTGTTCTCAACCAGGCAGTGGCATGTTTCGAGCGACGCCATGAAGGTCTTCCCCTCGATCAGCATCAGGTCCGGAAGCGTCTGGCCCGGATCGCTGACACCGGCGTCCAGGGCCGAGCCGACGATGTCTTCGACATAGCCGTAGAGACGATATTTGTTGGTGGGATTGCCTCCGCGTATATATCTGAGGACGCGGTCGAACCTGGGTTTTCCGCAGATTGCTAACGGCTCATAAGCTTCCGCGTGTCCGGCGGAATCCGAAGTGACCACAACGCGCAGTTCATAGCTGCCGACGGCAAGGTCCTTCGTATCGACCGCAACGGCTTCGCTTGCGGCGGGCATCCCGGGAGCCGGCGATATTGAGACTGTCTTTGAAAAAACATACTGGTCGCCGGAAGAAGATTTTCGGAATTCGATGAGTTCATGCTTGTATGGTTCAACTTCAAGTTTGGCCATGTCATAGGTTTTCATGGGCGGTGCGCCGGGGATCAGCTTCAACTCGACGTCGATCTGCTTGGCGGTTGCGGATCCTTCGAGAACCGCCTTCACCGCCGCGGTCTCTCCGCGGACGAACGCCCTCCGTTCGGTTTCTCCGCCAGCTATGACGAGCCTGAGCTTCAATGCCTCCTTTTCCTGGATTCCCTCCTTGGCCTTGGGTATTTCGACGGGCTTTCCAGCGAAGAGCGCCAGGCTGTAGAAATAGCAGAACGTGCCTTCGTTCTTGCCGTCGACGCTGTGGACCGACGCGATGAAGCCGGAAAGCGGATAGTCCGGATTCAGCGTCTTGAGCCATACGGCCGAGCATCCTTCGGCGCTGTTTTCGGAAAGCGACTGGGTGACTTCCTCCTTTCTGACGCCGCGGATGCACGATCCTTTGCTTGCCAGGCCCCAGGCCTTGCCGGCCGCGGTGATCTGCGGCTCGACGTTGAGCCATTTTGCGCTGTCGCATGACACGTCGAGGATCCGCGGCATGAGCTCCGCGTTGCAATGGCAGGAACCTGTTTCGTCCTGGATGACGTAGAGCGAGGTGTCGCCCATCCATGTGACTCGGCCTCCAGCCTCCAAGTATTTCCTCAACAGCGACGACTCAGCTTCCGGACCGACAAGTACTCCCGGAACGAGCCCCATGCTCATTACGGCCACGCTTCCGTATGCGTTTCCGTTTTCGATGCGCGTCTTCATCCATTCCGCGGTGGCTAGGGCGGACTTGACTTCGAAGCCGCGTGCTGAGAACCACTCGGCAATTTTGTCCGCGTTCGTCACCCATGCGCTGTCGTATTTCGGATCGTAGAAGACTATCTTGTCCGTGATGGCGGTAAGTTGCTTGGCTGCGGCTGCTGCATCGCGCTGTTTGGCCGCGGGTTCGGGCCGCTGGGCCGAATAGCCCGAGGGGATGAACGCGAACTGCTCCATCATCTTCGTCTGCTTTTTCCAAGCCTCAATACGGTCGGCGTCGGCGGGCATGAGCGAGATGTCGTCAAGAAATGCGTCGCCTGTAACTTCAAGCGCAACTGTGCACTCCGTCGGTTCAGGAAGTTCAAATATGAGGCTGTATTGGTTCCATCCGTTCTCGGCGACGGTGAACTTCCTTGATGCGATGTTTTTCACAATCATCTGGAGCCTGCCCCTGCCGGATGCCCAGACCGTGAACTCGTAGAGGCCCGTCTCGGCCTTGCCGACATTTTGTTCGACGGATGCCGCGCCTGACGACTGCGCCGCGGACAAATGGGCCGACTGCTTGCCTCCATGAACGGTTTCACCGGGGCCGATTTTTGCTGACGCCTGGAATCCGGCCTTCGCCGTCCAGCCTTTGTCTCCGTCTTCAAATCCGGGATTTTGGACGGACGGTCCGGCTGCAAGTATTGCCGAAGTTCCGGCAAGAAATGCTGCGACGACGGCCATGCTCAGTCCTGCTTTTGACTTCATTCGGTATCTCCTCAATTATTGGGGTTAAGCCTGATTGGGAGCATAAATACTTCCATGTCATCGAGATCGACAGATGCCGCTCTTGAGACGGCGATGCCGGCCGACCAGTGGGCAGCTGATGGAAATGTCTGGAATTCCCATTCGAAGCGGCGCCATTCCCCGGAGATCCTCATCGCCGGGCCGGACTGGTCCAGGAGCCTGGCATATCCCGCGGCGTCCTGCCTGAGGACGAAGCTGATGGTTCCAGCCTTGCCTTTCGCCCAGATTCCCGCCTTGACAAGGCATGGTCCGTCGGTGAATGCCTCTGCCAGCCTGTCCAGGAATATCCGGCCGCCGTCGTTGATGCGGAAATATTTTCCGCCTGAATGCGCAGCGGCCGAATCCTTGGCCAATGTTCCCGCATTATTCGGCCATTCGGGTGGCCTGCCGTCTCCCGGATCGTCCATCTCCAGCCCGGGATTGACCTTTAGATTTGTCGGAGGCTTCTGCGAAAGCGCCACGGGCCCGAGGTCGATGAGCCGTATTCCGCGGATTCCGGAGCTGAGTCCGAAATTCGCGCCCTTGGACTCGAAAGTGAAGCACAGCAGGCAGGATGAAAAATTTTCTGTGGCGATGAAATGGAATGTCCTCGTCTCCCATGCGGGCGGCGGATTGACGACCCCGTATTGAAGAAACGGCCAGAGGGGGATTGACGTGTCGGCGCTTGCCTCGCCGGCGGCCAAGGCCGCGCTCCAAGCGGTGAACGGTGCGGCCATGAGTTCCAGTTCAAGCCTGTATTGATGATGCGGGACGAGGGGGATCGGCCGGGAGCTGCGGATTCCGCATTTATCGCCGGGCTGTAGATCCGCCTTGAAAAAGAATTTTCCATCGGGCTTGATCCCAAGGGCGGGGATGGTCTGCCTGGGATTTCCTTCATAGGCCCAGCCGGGAATGAGCCCGTCGGCGGTCAAGGGCTCAGAAAAGTCGCCGTTGGGGATTGCAACAGGCTCTTCCTTGAAGCGGGGCAGGGGGGGTAGGCCGTCTTCATGCAGGCTTGATTTTGAAGGCGCCTCCTCAGCCGGAAGAATGCATCCGGCCGCGATAGCCATACAGACGGATAGGAACAGAGCAAGCGGATGCATATGGTCCCTTGATTGTCAACGGCCCGGCCGGGGCCCGTAAGACAGCGGGGCGTTCACCATGTCGATGAAGTCAGGCCATGGCAGGCGGGTGGCATGGTTGTCCGCGCATGAAATGTTCAGTCCCTTCAGGTGCCAGCCGAACTTTCCCGAGTCAAAACCTTCGACGGCGCCGTTGTTCGGATCCACCCTCGCCAGCTTGTATGTCCTCTGTCCGTCGAATCCGATTTCGGAATACATCCCGGTCTTGTCGGGGAATTTGATCTTCCTGATGTTCTGCCACTGGAGGTTGTTCCACCACCAGATGTTGGAGCTTGCGGAATATGTGCTGAGCTCGTCGGAGAGAGGATTGCCGTAGTAGGGGAACCCCGAACCGTTGTTCCTGAACACGGTCCACATCGCCTCCAGCCAGGGCCAGCCGGGGCACTGCGTGTTCTGGACCTTGTAGTCCTTGAGGTTGCCGATTGGCCACCAGCTTTCATCGAGGACCGGCGGATTCTGGAGCGACGGGAGGCGTCCGTCATGCTCCATCTCGAAGTTGGAGGAGGCAAGGCCTATCTGTTTCAGGTTGTTGAGGCAGGCGTTGCCCTGCGCGCTGGCGCGGGCGTTCTTGAGGGCGGGCAGGAGCATGGAGACCAGGATTGCGATGATAGCTATCACGACCAGCAGCTCGATGAGAGTGAATGGGGAACGAGATGGATGTATTTTCATGAGGCGTCCTCGCGGGTTTGGCAGGGCATGTTGAAAATCTTTAACATAAATATAAGATTCCGTTGGATTTACATATTTCAAGTCATTCGATTCTTAACGTGGACGTCCCCTCGGTTCCGGTCATGACGTCGCGTACTGTGATCTTCCAGTCGCCCTTCCTGTCGTTGTCGGCGAAGGGTATTTCGAACTTCGCCTCTCCGTCCGTGGCCGTCCGGGTCTTGCAGTAAATGAGGTTCACATATCCTGTCGGCGAAGTGACTTCGAGGCGCAGGACATGCTTGCCGGGCTTCTCTCCGTCAGAGGCTGTGACGGACGCCTTGACCTCGACGATTGAACCGGCCTTTGCGGAGGCGGGCGCTTCTATCCGCACATTTTCGACCTTGTAAGGGAGCAGTGCGATCAGGCGTCCCTCGAAGGAGGGCAGGTCGATTTCCGCATTTGTGCCGTGCCCGAGGAACTTGCGGGCGCGGACGTCATACGCGTAGCAAGGCTTTTCCCAGGTGAAAACCGCCTTGTCGGACATGTCGAGAGCGCGGCTCGGATCGATCAGGACGGGGCGGTTTCCAGACCATATCAGCCGGCCGCGGATCGAGCCCAGCAAGGTCGCCTTGCCATTTTGCATCGCCCTTAGCGGACGGTATGAAAGCGGTGCGAGCGTCACTGGTTTCACAATCTGAGCCGGGGCCTTGACTCCGGCCAGCTGGCAGAGCGCCCTTCCGAAGATAAGATGCCATCCGCAGGTCTCGGAATTCAAATCGCGGTAGAGGAAGTTCAGCAGCACGGCCTTGCCTTTTCCGAACTGGTTGACGAAGACGGCCTCGGCCTCCTTCCCCTCCTTTGACAGGACGACGCCCTGCGCCTTGGCTGCGGTCGGCTTCACTCCGAGGAAGCTGACGTCCGCCGGAAGCCAGGACCTGTCGCTTCCGAAGAAATAGTCCTTGTCCTCCACCGCTCCGCCGCCTGCCTTGTAGCCGACGCCGACCGAATACCATGCTTCGCTCTCCCTGTGCAGCTCGGCCTTCGATGCGTCCACGCCGAAGACATCCTCGAGCGGCGACTTGACCCTAGGCTTCCCGTATATCTCCCTGACGGCCGGCATGACATCCGCCACCACGCACCCTCCGCCGTCGACGAACTTGCGGACAGCTTCGGCAGTGGCGTTGTCCATGTTGAAGGCCTGGGGCAGTACAAGGAGTTTGCAGTCCTTGAGGTCTCCCTGCTGTATCTGCCCGGCGGTCACCATGCTCGGCTGTATGAAGAGGAATTCGTCGAACAGTGATTCGAAAGTCTTCTGGCTCAGCGGCATTCCATCCTTGAGGGCGAAGGCGTTCCAGCTGTCCTTCCGCTTGGCGAGGAGCCATGCCATGGCCATGTTCTCCGATGAATACAGGATGCGCACTTGTCGGTCGAGCGGCTCGGAAGCGCGAACAAGCTCGCCGATTCCGTCCCGGATATCCCTGACGCCCTCATAAGTCCACTGCCCCTGCTTGCGCCATGCGAGCTCGTTTCCGATGATTGCAGGGCCAAGGTAATACCACAGGCAGTCCGCGCCGTTGAGCAGATGGTACCAACTGCCGTGCCTGCTCCATTCTGCCGGGGGATCATATTTCTGGCCGCCCGGCTGGCCGACGTATGCATCCCTGTAGAGCCTTGATTCGGGGCCTCCGTATGCCATCATGAAGCGTATGGCGTCCTTCATGGACGAGTAGTCGCCTCCGCGGTAAGTCGGCCCGCCTTCGCGGGTCGTGTTGTGCGGGGCGCCGGGGCCGACACCGTAGTCTTGGGCGAGGGGCTTATGAAGCTCCTGGATCCAGCCGTAATACTGGGTGGCGTAGATCCAGTTCATATATTGCCTGAACTCGAGCCATCCTGATGGATTGTCCTTCCCCTTCACCTCGTCCTCCTCGACAGCGCGGACTTCGTCGAAGCTCTTGAAGTCGGTCTCCCATGCGCAGTTGAGTTTCGCGACCTCGCCATAAACCTCCCTCATCTTTTCCCGGAAGAGCTTCATGCAGGTGTCGCACTGGCATGCCTGCGCGCCGCGCATTTCACCGTCCTTGTACGAGGTGAACGCCATGAAGGCCTCGTCATCGAGCACGCGCCCGATCCCGCCGTATATGCGCTGGTCGCCGATGGATATCTCGACGTTCTTTTTCCATTTCTCCCTTACTTCCTGGGAGTTCGGGCAGCATTTCAGTATCTTGTCCAGGCTGGCCTGTTTCATGTAGACCCATTCGGGTCCCGGGCCCGTGAAGATGTAGAGCCCCAGATCCGCGGCCCTTTCCCGGATGTATTCCCTCGAATGCCAGTTGCCGTAGTAGGAATTGATTCCAGCCTCCCTGTAGAGCATTCCCATGTACCGTTCGAGATGCGGATCCGCAGGTGTCATTCCATACGACGCGACCGCGAAATCCCCGTCCAGTGCGCCGAGTCCGATCCTTGGGATGTTGAGGATGGCGACATGGCGGGCGACGGCATTCTTTCCCTCTGCGAGCGTGAATTCTATCCTGTTGCGCGGGGTGCAGGAGCGCCTCAGCTCCACTACGACTATGCCTCCGTCCTTGAGCTCCGAGGAGCTTTCAAAAAATATCCTGTCCATGTCGTCCACGGCGCGCACCGAAAGCGCCCCTGCCGCGCTACCCGCTGAAACCTTGTATTTTGCGGCGCCTACGACGGCTCCCGCCTCCTGCATCGGTTCGACGAGCATCTTCACGCCGCCGTCGACGCGTATCGCCGCGTTCCCCCAGTTCTCCACCTTGCCGCCGTCATAAAGGCGAATATCCAGTCGGTGAAGGCCGTTGACGGCGCAGGCCGGCAGGATTAGCTCCTTGACAAGCTCCTTTCCCGAGACCGTGACGTCCTCGGTCCCTTCGCCAGCGGGGAATCCCCAGGAGTCCTGCAGATGCCAGGCTAGCTTCAGGCTTCGGCTCTTCCCCGCGGTGTCTTTGAGCGCGATCGGAACAGAAGGCTTTTCTCCCGCCTTGCATTCCAATATTTCAGGGAGGGACATGCTGACAGTTGGCTCCCTGCCGGCCGCCCATGCGATCGCCTTGAGATAGAACGCATACACGGCCTCGTGCCAGTTGTCGCTGCGGCATTCCTTTTCGGGATCGAAAGAGGGCAGCAGGCTGAGGGAGGCGTTGGCTCCGCCGCCGAGATATATGGCGAAGACACGGCCTTTTCCATACGTTCCCGTAGCGGCGAACGGAGTTCCCTCCACCGCGAACAGCGCATTAGCGTCCTTGCCGAGAGAAACTCCCTTGTGCATCGATATCGAAGGCCATGAGAGCATCGAGTGCGCCTCGGTAAGCGGTGTCCCGGCCTGGGCCCTTTTCGGCGTCCCGGCCACCCCGCCGTTCCCATGCTGCAGCGGCGACAGCTCCTTCAGCTTTTCAAGTATCCGCTTGTCTATCCGCCACCACTGTCCCGGGCTCAGCAGCAGGACAAGCCCGCAGCCCCCCTCGACTTTCTCCATGATCTTTTCAAGTAGCCCGTCCACGCTTCCTGCAAAGCAGACCGGCAGTACGATCACATCGTAGCTTCCATCGACCTTTTCCATGATCCTTCGGCCGAAGTAGTCGTTGGCGTCCCTGAGTTTTTCGCCCAGGACGCCCGGTATCTGGACGACCGTGTATTCGAAGCTGGAACGCTGCCTGAGCTCCACGGCATTCCGGACGCTGGCGGTCGGAGAAACGAAAAGCAGCGCCCGAACCGGCTCCTGCGCATATGGGGCGGCCCACTTGACGCACGGAGTTTCAAGGGCGCTGAAATCCTTGAGCAGGGCTATGCTGTCCCCGTGCTCGACAATCTTGCTGCCCGCCTCGGTGCAAAGCCCGAACTGCGTGCTGACACCTTCGGGGTCATTTACTATCTCGTCCCCGTTCACGGGGATTGATTTCTGGGGCATCTCAAGCGGAAGGAGCCCTTCCCCCGAAAGTCCGGAAAATCCGGAAAGCATGACGAGCAGAAGGCATGTCCCGGCTCCGCGGCCGAACCGGCTTGCAGCAGCAAATCTCTTCATCCCACACACTCCTTTGCTATTAAAAAATCACTATCGTCCATCCAGTCATCCTTTATTCAGTATGGGGTCTTCGTGGTGCGTCCGGTGAGGCTCGGATTGGCGTTCCATATTCCTGCGAAGCGGTATTCGGTGTAGGCCTGGTAGAGGAATGTCCTGCTCTTCACATGTCCGTCGAGGTAGCAGATGTTTCCGTTGACAAACCTGCCTGCGCCATGGACGGACGAGCTCCAGTTCCCGATGCCCGCCCACCTGAATACGAAGCCCTGGCCCTTGACACCTCCGAACGGAGGTATTCCGGCGGACTCGGAGACTGTGTCGTCAAGGAAGGCCGCCGTCTCCGATGGATACTTGAACCACATCATCTTCGAGTAGGCGATCCCGTATTCCCTCGACCAGTGGCCTGCCGCGCTTCCTGCCCAGCCGAATCCGTTGATGGAGTAGCTGCCGCAGTCGGCCTTGAGCACTGCGGGGCAGGTCAGCACCTTCATGGACGTCTCCGCCATGGTCCAGGACTTGCTGGAGCCGGTGTAGAATGAGGCGAGCGAATACCATCTGATATACAGGCCCGTCTCGTCGTAGGATTCAGCGGGGAAGCATATGTCCTCCCATTCCCCGGCGTATGAGATGTTGGCGAATCCGACCTGCTTGAGGTTGCTGGCGCATGAAATCTGGGAGGCCATCATCCGCGCCTTCGAAAGCCCCGGCAGGAGTATCGACATCAGTATCGCGATGATGGCGATGACCACCAGCAGCTCGATCAGAGTGAATTTCGCGGACGCGCGGGCTGGGCCCGCGGGATTCCCGGCTGTCGCATTCATATCTCCTCCGCGTCCTTTCGAAGATCCAGGGGCCGGCTAAAAATGTTCACGTTAACATATTAATGCCGCAAGCAGATGCTGTCAAGCATTGCGGCAAAAAAAACGGCATTAATCTGCACGGCGCCTGGCGGGCGGGGCGCAGGAGCCTCTCAATAGGAGCTTGGCCGGGAAGAGCATCTGCCTTCGGCCGGGTCTGTCCCTGCCTATGTCCATCAGGATTTGGAATGCGCCGCGGCCTATTCCAGGCATGTCCTGGGCCATGGTGGTCAGCGGGGGGACGGTGAAGGCGCCTTCCTCGACGCCGGCGAAGCCTGCCACGGAGATGTCGCGGGGGACGGCCATGCCCCTGGACGTGCAGGCGGAAATCGCGCCCATCGCCAGATAGTCGTTCGCGGCCGCTACTGCGCTGAAGCGGACGCCGGAGCCGATGATTCCTGCCATCGAATTGGATCCGTCCACGGTCCGCATGTTGGCCGAATAGACCACGTGCGGGCGCAGCTTCGCCGCCTTCATCGCCGCCAGATGTCCGGCGAGCCTCCTGTCGCTGGTGTAGTGGCCCTGCGGACCGGCGATGAACGCGATCCTGCGGTGCCCAAGTCCGATGAGGTAGTCGGATATCTCCCTCCCGCCGTGGTAGTCGTCGGTGCCGATGAAGGGCAGCTTTGGATCGGATGGTTTGAAGTCGATGAACACCATAGGGATTTTCTCATCCTTGAGCCGTCCGGCGATTTCCGCGGGAAGCATCCCGAAGATGACAAGCCCGTCAATGTTGCGCGCCAGCAGGAAGTCCAGGTCGCTCCATGTGGACGATACGGCCTCGTCAAGGCTGAGCTTGTGCATGAGGACATGGTAGTTCGACTTGCGGCACTCGCCGCCGAAATGGTCGAGTATAGTCGAATAGTAGGAATGCTGGATGGTCGGAAGTATGACCGCGATGATCCGGCTCCTGGAATTGGCGTTTCTGAGCTGGGACGCGGCGAGGTTGCGGCGGTAGTTCAGCGACTTGCAGGCGTCCAGAACCCTGCTGCGGGTGGACTCCTTCACCTTCGCCCCTCCCTCGAGGGTCCGGACTACGGTCATGTGCGAGACTCCGGCCATTCTCGCCACGTCCTTTATCGTCGCCTTCGCGCCCATCCTTCCCTCCGATGCTTTGCGGTCTTTGATATGTTTACGTTAACATTATACGGCCTCAGCGGAGATTGTCAAGGCGTGCGCCGCCGGTTTCAGCGAAATCTGAAAGTTCAGACATCCTGATCCGTGGAAAATAAAAATGTGGAGGAATACCGACCCCCGGAAGGTATTTCAGTTCAGATTTCCGGCGCCCCGGCCAGAAAAGACCGCATGGGCATTTTCCAGCCGTTTTTAAGCTTTTCATAATGCGTGGGTCAGGAAATCTGAAGCTCATTGAAAGGGCATGATTCACTGAATGTTCGCTGACGCGATCTTCCGGAGGCGTTTGACGGTCTGGATCATCGAGCGGACGTTGTGGTAGCAGATCTTCCAGCTGTGGTCGAGCGCGTCGTCGACGGGATTGCCCTCGCGGTCGAGCCTCTCGAACCATTCGCCGCCGCCGGGATAGTGCACGAACTTCGAGAAGACGAAGTCGTAGATATTTCTGAAGGCGAGCCAGTATTTCTCCTCGCGGAACATTGAATATGCGTCTAGGAGTCCGACCATCCCTTCGGCCTGCTGCCAGAACTGCTTCTCGGTCTGCCTGGTCGGGCCGTTCATTGGGATGTCCGCGTACATGCCGCCGTATTCCGGATCAGGTGATCGCTCTAGCCAGAAAGGTAGGAGTGTGTCTACGAGGTATTCCTTTGTCCTGCGATGAAGTTCCTTGGCCTCGGCTTTGATTGCAGCATTTGCACCAGGCATCTTTTTCAGATACATGTCTAGTTCCTTAGCAAGTCCCTTACGGCGCGGCTTATGAAATGAAAAATCAAAAATTTCACAGCGCGAAATCCGAATATCGAAATCCCCCCAGCGGGATTTGGGTTTAGGGCGCGGCCAGTCCTAAGGATATTAAAGGTCTATGCTCCTGCGGTATGCGGAGATTTCATTGTCAACCATGTGCCTCACCTGGCGGATCTTCCATTCGAGGTGGGCCTTGTCGCACATGTATTCCATCGAAGGCTCCCATCCGAGCCGCGAGTCGCGCTCGACAATCGGGATGGTGGCCTTGGCGTTCTCGATTTCCGCCGCGGCGATTTCGAGCAGCTTGTCGAGCAGACGATGCAGACTACTGCGGTTTTTCTGGACGAAGAGCCGCTGGTTCAGCGCCCACCATTCCTTGACGTGTATCGTGGTCAGAAGGGTGTTGGAAATGAATCCGGCCAGGAGGGTCTGCCGCCAGCCGTCCTCGCGCCTCCCCGCGGGCGCAAGCGCGACGGCCTTGCGGATTTCGCAGAGCCCTTTCTCCATCAGCGCCCGCGCCTTCCTGTACTGGCGGATCTCCATGCGTATGCGTAGCGGGGCAGGGGACTGCTGCGCGTTTTCGTAAGGATGGTAGAACGTTTTCACGATAGCGCTGCCGTTGTGGGCGGATGGGGAGCACGGCATCGAGATCTCCTTGCTTGTGAACGTTCGTGTGATGTCCGGATGGAATATCAGCGGATAGGAGGGGCCGACGCGGTTGGGGCCGTACTGGTCTTCATTAGTCGGAATGTAGTTGCGGACCGCCTCGCTCCACAAATTCCATGCCTTCAGCGCGTGCGCGGCGCCTTCCTTACCAAAATCGCGGATTGCAATCCTTTTCAGCGTATCAGGCTGTGACGGCGATGTCTTCCAGAAGTTCCATTTCGCCAATTCCGCGATGAACGACGGGTAGAAGCCGAAATGGTGCGACTCCATGAGCCCGGCGAGTCCCCATTTTCTTTTCGCCTCAAGTATTGCCTCGTGCCGCTTCGCCCACTGCTGGGGGAAGGGCTCGTAGGGGGTTACGCCGAAGTCCCAGGTGCATCCCGCGGTGTTGCACATGGCATAGAGCCTGATCCCCCTTCTGCTCGCGGCCTTGGCCTCGCTGGCGAAATATTTCCCTGGCCCGGGATATGAAATCGTGTAGTCCATGACCGGGTTCACGGCGCCGCCGCGCCTGATCTGGTCGAACATCTCGAATGTCACAAGCAGCGAAATGTCTTTCGGTATGGAGTTGATCAGCTCGATGCGCTCCTTCTCCGGCGCATAACCCCAGTTGTATGTCCAGAAGACGATGTCCGCCTGCGGGCTCCACTTCCTGACGACCTTCTTGATCATCGCGACCCAGGCCGGGTAGTCGCGGCAGGGCCACCAGCCGGGGCTGGGTTTCGAGAGCGGAATCCCGTCCACCACGGACTTGTCCCACTGCAAGCCCGTGGTCCGTTCGTCCTTGCTCGGGAACTCGCAGGATTCGCCGACGAAGACGATTCCCTTAGCCTCGGGGCATGCCTCGAACAGCGAGCCGAAGACCCTGTCGTAAACCTCCTCGGCGTTCTCGTCTTCCGGATGTTTCCAGCATTTCAGGTAGCTGTAGAAATACACGTCGAGCCCGTGAAGCTTGGCGCGTCTGATCAGTCCGTTGAAGTCCAGATGGCCCTGCGTGCTAGTGTCAACCCCTTTGGCATACAGCAGGATCGCGTCCATCCCCGCATGGGCGACGGCGCTCAGGTGCGCGTCGGGAAACTGATCCAGGCCCCATCCGGAATGGACCATGCGCGGCGAGAAGCGCGGTTCCCTCAGCGTCTCCCCGAGCTTGAGGAAGGGGGCTTCCCTCAGGTTCATCAGATCCTCGATGAAATACGATCCTTGCGCCGTGCCGCGTTCGTCGAACCCGCAGACAAGCACCTGATTCTTTGATACCCTGATGCGGCAGCTTTTCGCGGCCTTCAGGCCCTTCCCCTGGGGCGGAAGATCCTTTTTTCTGCATAGGATTATGCAGTTGCTGTCCTCGCACAGACGGAGCAGGGGCCTGATGATGATATGCAGCGAGACGCCCATGCTGGCGGAGAGGTAGTCCTGCAGGTCCTTCGCCGTCCGGACAATTATTTCCGGGCAGCGCTCGGCGATGGCGATGTGCCAGCTCTCATCGATCGGCACCTCGTCGTCGTCGGGCCTCAGGCCCGGATTCCTCCTTCCGGGCTTGTGCACGACGTCCATGCGCCTGCGGAAGTCGTAGTTCTTTTCCAAGCCCGCATAGCAGCCAAGGATAGAGGGCTTCTTCATGCCTGTCCTTGCCGGCTCCTTATTTCCACAGCTCCGGGAGAAGATAGACCTTTCCAGGCTCGAGCAGGCTCGACCATGAGTTCGCGCCTGGGAGCTTGAGCTCAATCTTGGATTCCGGGGCTTTCATCTCGCTCAAGGCGTCGAGGAAGGAGAACTTCCTCACATACCATACGAGCTTGTAGTTGCCTTCTATGCCGGCGAGCTCCGCGGCCTTCTGGATGGCGTCGTCCTTGTAGCCGATGGCGTCGACAAGGCCGAGCTCCTTGGCCTTCTGCCCGGAGAATATCCTCCCGTCCCCTATTTCGCCCGACTTTATCTTCTCCACCGTCAGTCCATTGCTCTTCCTGCCTTCGGCGACGATGCAGACGAAATCGTCGTATACCTCGGAGACGAGATCCTGGGCGATCTTCTTTTCCGCCTCGGTCCGTATCCTGGATCCGTCGAGCATGTCCTTCATGGCGCCGGACTTGTATGTTTCCGCGAAGACGCCGATCTTGTTGAAGAGGTCGTGGTAGTTGTATGTCTGGATTATGACGCCGATGCTGCCTGTGGTGGTGTGCTTGTTGGCGACGATGAAGTCGGAAGGGGCGGCGATGTAGTATCCGCCGCTTGCGGCGACCGAGCCCATGTGCGAGACGATCTTTATGCCGTCCTGCTTGAGCTGCATTATCTTATTGTGGATGGTGTCCGCCGCGGTGACTTCGCCGCCGGGGGTTTCGAGCATCAGGACGACCGCCTTGGCCCTGTCCTTGCGGGCCTGCTCGAGCTGCTCACAGATCAAGCCCGAGCTTGCGGTTTCGTAGAGGCCGCTGACTCCGTTGAGGATGATTCCCCTGACATCTATTGCGACGATTTTGTTGGAGGACAGGTAGGATCCCGAGATATACTCCTCCCTGAACGATTTTCTGGCCGGCGTAGTCGGGGAGAGGGCAAGGTCGCTCGATATGCTGCTAATTCCGGAGCCCAGCGCATAGAATGCCAGCAGCACGATGACGAATAAGACTCCGAGAAGGCAGAGGATTGAGGCCGCCACCACGGTAAAGATGAGGCATCCCTTCCTAGACGTCCCTTGGGGCTGCGGAGCCGGAGGGGGCGGAGGAGGCGGTTGCTGCGTCTGTGGGGGCGGCGGCGCGGCCGTGTCCTGCTGGACATTGCCGTCCTGGCCCGGCTTCAATTCCTGGCTGTCCATGTCGAAACACTCCATGCAATAATTTAAGTCTCATGAGCACGACGGGGTGCGGGAGATATAATATATACCGCAAATCCCGAATTTATATGCCATCGGGCAAGATATACTCATTTAGGTCTGCAAATTGGCATTTTGACGAGCCAGATTTGGGATTGGATTTTTTGTTCCGACCGAGCGGCGACATGAATGTCGTCCGAGGAAGGAACGGAAAAATACGGCCCAAGGATGCTCGCCGCAAGGCGGTTGCGGTCTTTCGGCTTTGCTCCGCACCATTCGAGAGCCTTCGATACCCCGGTATCGGCGGCCTCTCGGAATACGGAGCAATTCCCAATATCTGCTTATAGTTAGCTTCAACTTGCAGTGGTTACCACAGCCGCGTCTTGCTGCCTTGCAGCTACGGCGAATGCGGCCAACTGCGGCAATCAGGTTGAATGTTCACAAAAGCTGACGCATTACTTGGAAGATCAAGTCCTGCGCGCGTTGAAAAGCTCCTCTCGGGTGAAATGCGACGGCCAGTGCCTGAGCTCCCGGAGTCTCCATCTTGACATGACAACTTCGATCAGATCAAATCGGTATGGGGCGGACGGGCTCGAGATTTCCGCCAGATAGTGCATCGCCGCGGCGCAGATCCTCTTTTTCTGGTGCTGGGACAGGCCTTGGGCCGGCCTTGACTTCGAGGTGGGCCGGCGCGTCTTCACCTCGATGAAGCAGAGGGTCATGCCGTCCCTTGCGACGATGTCTATTTCGCCGGACGAAGTCCTGTAGTTTTTCAGAAGAATGTCGAAGTTCCTGGCGTTCAGGAATCTGCATGCGGCATTTTCACCGCGCCGGCCGAGCCGCAGATGTGCGGTCCTGATTCTGTGGAAGTCCATCCTTCATCCGTTTTTGGTCGCGGCGAATAATCGCCGCGCACGGTAACCATTTTGGTTTTCACCATTCGCTGTACGGTGTCCGCCTCACCCCTTCTTCTCCTCGCCGCCGGAGGTCGGGATGAACTCGAAGAAGAGGCACAGGATGGCGGAGGCTGCTGCGGCCCAGAGGTAGAAGTTGCTGTTGGAGAAGAGGTCTGAAAGGAACTCCTGGTAGACGAAAGGTGCCGGCCACTTGTAGACGGTGGCGGAGAGCCAGTCTGCGACAACCTGTGTGAACGGGATCGCGGCCAGCATTCCGGCGATGACCCATAGCGCGTAGAATCTGCCGGCGGCGGCCGCGGCGACGGCAGATGTCGGGAACTGCCCGCATAACGCCAGCCCCATCGCGCAGATAAGCCCTCCGATCTCCGCGGCCCAGAAGTATGTGGAGTTGACCTGCATCCTGACGGCGCCGGCCTTCTCTGCGAAGTGGAAGAGCATTATTCCGACGGCGAGCGAGATGAAGAGCGTCTTGAAGAAGGTGCAGTCCTTCATCGTGAACTGGTCGGTCACGGTCTTGCGCCAGGCCAACTCGGACTTGACCATCAATATCCCCAGGACGACCCCTATTATGAAGCCCGCAACAAGCTTGGGATTGCCGCTTAGGGCCAAAGGCTGCATGCTTTCCATTATCTCCTCTGAAACTTACGCCCTCGCAAAAGCTCGGGATTGCTTGAGTTATAATTTG
>CAZWRV010000013.1:0-87555 GCA_964636325.1 uncultured Victivallaceae bacterium
CCCCTCTATGATGTGCGCCCCACGGGCGCACTAGCTTGCGCGCGCCGCGCGCAAACTACTGTTTCTCGCCGACAAAACTGCTGCCGCTGTTCGCAAAGGGGCGATTCGGAAATTATTGTTACGCAGGTAAATATTCAGTGAAAGGGCGCAGTTCACTGAATATTTACCGCATGGATAAGGTGATGGATGAGCAGTTTGAACACATCGGATATCCTTGCATGCCCGCTCTGCTGGGGCGGCATCGCCTCCGTCGGAAGAAATGCCGTCTGCTCCGGGTGCGGCAAGGTGTTTCCGTCGGATCCCGGCGGCCTTGTCGACTTCAGGATTTCGCTTGCGAACAGGGACGGGAGCTGGAGCGCAGAGGGCTTCGACGCGGCATATTCGATCTCGGAGCCGCAGGACAGCAGCCGCGACTACGTCGGCCTGGGCATCCCCGAATTCGCCGAGGACTACAGGCGCAGGGAGAAGGATGCGGTCTTCTTCAAGGTGTTCGAGGAAGACAAGCCGGGCCTTGTGCTGGATGTCGGCTGCGGGGACGGCTGGTTCATGTGCGGGCTTGCAGCGCAGAATGCCGGAACGTCTTTCAGGGGCGTGGACGTCTCCCCGTTCAGGATCGGGATGCTCAGGAAACGTATCTCGAGGGGTGATCTAGGCGGCCGTGTGGACGCGCAGCTCGCCAACGCGGAGCGGCTTCCTTTCAAGGACGGATCTTTCGACCTTGTCATAATGCGCGAGGTGCTCGAGCATTTCCCCGATCCGAGGACCGCGGTCAGCGAGGCGTCGAGGGTGCTGAAGCCGGGCGGCAGGCTTGCAGTTACAACGCCGGCCAAATTCCTATTCCACTGCTGGGTTGCGGCGGCATACATCCCGTCGATTGCGAAGCGAATCTGCATGGGACAGAGGCTGTCCAAGGCACATGGGAACGTCTACGACAGGCCCGCGTCTGCAAAACTCATCAGGAAAAGCTTTGCGGAAAGCGGCCTGGAGATTGTCAGTTGGGAGAGGAAGATCCTTCTTCCGCACGAGTCATATCTGCAGTTCATCCCGCCGCCCGTGCTGAAAGCTTTGATACGGCTGGCGGAGCTTCTTAAGAAGGGCGGATTTTCGCCGCTGCTGGGGCTTCACCATGTGATCGTTCTGAAAAAGGGATGAATATCCGGCCCCACTGCATAAGTCTGCAATGGGCGGTGTCCAGGTGTCAGGGTTCAGGTGTCGGAAAGAAGAAGGAATTGTCTTCATGTTTCCAGTTCGGATTTCCGGCGAATATCTCTGGAATCGCGGTATGTGTGCATGGCAAGGCGCGGGATGGAAATCTGGAGTCATTCCTTCTTGCTGGAGTAGCCGTAGCCGTAGGAGTAGCCGTATTTATACTTGACCCTGCTGGACTGGAGGACGACGTCGAAGGAGAGCTGATTGATGACAATTCCGATGAGCTTCGCCTGGTTCTTGCTGAGGGTCTGTATCGCCCTGAGGAGGAGGTGCCTGGACGTGGTGTCGGACTGGTAGATGAGGACTGTTCCGTCGCAGACGGTGCTTATGATGCTTGAGTCCGATACGGGCAGGATCGGCGGGGTGTCGATTATTACGAAGTCGTATTTCTTCCTTTCCTTCTCGACCAGCTCCCTGAACTCGTTGGAGAGGAGGAGCTCGGTAGGGTTGGGCGGGAGCGTGCCGCAGGGCATGATGTTGAGGTTGTCGACGCCCGGGGTTTCAAGGAGGTTCTCCCACTTGGCGTTTCCGATGAGGACGTCGGTGAACGTCTTGATGGCCTCCTGGCTCTTCGCAGTTCCGATGAGGACGTCGCTGAGGCCCGGCTTCTCGTTGATCTTGAAGAGGCCGGCGATCTGCGGCCGCCTCATGTCCGCCTCTATGAGGAGGGTGGTCTTGCCCATCTGCGCGAGCGAAATCGACAGGTTGGTGGACGTCAGGGTCTTGCCCTCCCTGGGGCTTGAGCTTGTGATGCAGATGACGTTGCTGGTGGTCTTGGATGTTCCTATGGCGAACTGGATGTTAGTCCTCAGCGTCCTGTATGCCTCGGCGGTCATCGAAAGCGTGTCGTAGTTGAACAGTATCTTCTTGTCGATGTCCCTGTCCTCCTCGGGAGGGCTGACAGGAATGACATTGTAGAACATCTTGAACAGCATCTTGAGGGGCTTGAAGAACGACGTGCCCTTCGCGGCCTTTCCGCCTCCGATCATCGGGATGTGCGCGATGACGGGGAGGCCCGTGATGCGCTCGACGTCCTCGATCTTGCCGATGGATGTGTCAAGGCCCTCCCAGATGAACGCATAGACGCATCCGATGATTATGCCGAAGAGCGCGCCGACGATCATGTTCATGGCCTTGTTCGGCCTGAGCTTCCTGGGTGTGCCTACGGCCTTGGCGATGATCTGGACCTCGTCCTTGGACTTGAGCTTCTTGGCCTCGTAGTCGATGCTGGCCTTGAGGAAGTATTCTTCGAGGTTCTTCCTCATGCCCTGCTTGAGCTCCAGTAGGACGATGTTGTCGTCGTAGCCCTGCTTGGTCTTCGGGAACTTGGAGAGCTGCTCCTCGACCGAGGCGATGAGCTTCTTCTGCTTGATGATCCTGGGGTGGTCGTCCTGGTATGTCTCCTTGAGCTTGTTGAGCTCGAGCCTGAGGCTTGTGAGCTCGTCCTGATACTTGACGAGCGATCCTAGGAAGACGTTCTCCTCACCGGTCTTCTGCATGGAGCCCCTGAGGTTGTCGAGGTCGTCCTTGGTTTCGTCTAGCCGTCCTTGTATGAACTTCTTGGTGTCCCTGGCGTCGTTGGTCTTGGTCTTGCAGAAGTCCGCCCTGTAAACGATTGCTATCAGGTTGGCGAGAGCCTTGACGACGTCGGGATTGCCGCCGGAGACGCTTATGGAGACGATGTCGCTGGCGTTGACGGGGGTGATCTTGAGCCCGCTCCTGATCTGGCCGATGCTGAGCTTGTCTATGAATGCCTTTGCATCGCCGGTGAAGTTGAGCGTCTGGATGTAGGGCAGTTCGTCCTCGTAATATTCGCGGTCCGGATTTGTCTTGCCGTCATGATCCCGCTTCAGAGGCCTGCTTTCCTCGCCTTTCCGGAGGATGTCCAGGACGGTGTCGAGGAGCGTGTCCTTGCTGGTCATCAGCTCGATCTCGCAGTTGAGGCTGCTCGCGGGGCCGGCGCCGTACCAGGTGATTGCGGCGCCCTCGATGGTGGCCATGGGCTGCCTTGCGGCGATTCGAATGCGGCTTTCCGCCTCGTAGACTGGGGACTGCCTCATCGTGTAGAACGTGACGCCGAGGAATACTAGGGTGAAGACAAGCATGACCTGGATGATCCGCTTGTTGAGGATCAGCCAGTAGTCGGTGATATCAATGCTGAGCGCCTTGTCCTGCAAATTGTTTGTCATCTTTCAGGACCCTTGACCGCGTTTTCCCCGAGCGCGCAATTATTTCGACGTCCGGAGTGTTTTTTTAAATTGGATTGAATTATATTATAGAATCTTGAAGTTTACAATTCAAATAGCATATCCATGAAAATCCATCATTCGCAGCCGTTCTTCGGCCCGTCTGACAGACGTGGGCTTGGGAATGTGCTTAGCAGGGGCTTCGTCTCGACCGGCCCTTTGTCAGAGCGTTTCGGCACGGCGGCGGCGAAGGTTCTCGGGAAAGCCTGGGGCATCCCTCTCCAGAGCGGGACGGACGCGCTGACCGCGGCGCTTGCGCTTATGGGAGTGAAGGAAGGGGCGAAGGTTGCAGTCCCGGCCTACGTCTGCAGCGCTCCGCTGGACTCAATAGCCTTCTTCAAGGCGCAGCCTGTCCCGGTCGATGTCGACTTGGAAACTCTCGCCGTCTGTCCGGAGCGCATCGGCGCCGGAAGGGGATTTTCGGCGGTCATAGGGGCGCATCTGTTCGGGATTCCGGCGCCGCTGGGCAGAATCCGTCACAGAGGACTCATAGAGGACTGCGCCCAGACGCTTCTAGCGAAAGACGAGGACGGCAGGACCGTCGGGAAGTCAGGCCGCCTTTCGACATGTTCGTTCTACGCCACCAAGCTGCTCACCACGGGGCACGGCGGCCTTCTCGCGGGGGACGACCCGGAACTGAGGGCCGAGGCGATGCGCCTCTTCCTGCACGACAAGCAGGACGAATGGCGGCCGCACATGCACTTCCTGATGTCGGACCTGAACGCGGCCCTGGGAATAAGCCAGCTCGCGAAGCTGAGGAAGTTCATCGCCGAGCGCAGAAGACTGGCGTCGAGGTTCGCCAAGGCGCTGGACGGCCGCACGGGCAGGCTCCGCGGCATTTATTCGCGATTCCTCGTCGCGGCGCCAGACGGCACGATCGACGAATATCTTGCGAAGTTCGCAAGAAAAGGGATCGAGGCGAAACGCCCCGTCTACAGGCCATTGTATCAGTATCTCCGAAAATCCGGGAAGGAATTCCCGGCGGCCGAATGGGCCCATCAGCACCTCATATCGGTCCCTATCTATCCCGGGCTCGGCGAAGATGCCGCACAGAAAATCGAGGAATTCCTATGGAGGAACAGAAATGAGCTCCGTCGCTGGCCACCAGCCTAACTTGTATCCCTACGGCGGCTTCTTCGCCAAGGCGGCCTCGGTCGACACCTTCGTGGTGGTCGACAACACCCAGTATGTGAAGAAGGAATACCACAACCGCAACCGGATCAAGATGGTGGACGGCCAGGCGCACTGGCTCACCGTGCCGGTCAGGAACGCCGGCCGCTACATGCAGAAGATCAGCGAGGTCGAAATAGACTCGTCAAAAGACTGGAGGAAGGAACACATGAGGACGCTGGAGTTCTCATACAGGAAGGCGCCCTTCTTCGACGAGCAGTTCCCCGCGCTCCGTTCACTGCTCTCCAGGGATTGGGCCTTGCTCGCCGAATTCAACGTCGCGTTCATCAGGGCCGCCTTCGCGATCCTCGGAATACGCACCCCCGTGCTCCTGGCCTCCGAAATCGGCGCCTCCGGCAAGGCGACGGGCCTCATTCTTGACATCTGCAGGAAGACCGGCTCCGACACATATCTGCACGGGACGCACAGCAGGGACTACGTGGACTTCCCGCTCCTCGACGGAGCAGGAGTCAGAAGCCTCATCCAGGACTTCCAATGCCCGGAATACGCGCAGATCAACGGCCCCTTCATCCCGAACCTGTCAATACTCGACATGCTTTTCAACTGCGGCGCCGGCTGCCTCGGAACCATCATGAAAGGCAGTAAAATATCCGAAAGATGAGTTTGCATTTTCCATATCCAGCGTTAGATTCCCATTCAGAAATATGCGGTGGAAGAGTATGAATTCAGCAAACCATCTTCTTTGTGGAAGACGGCCGAAATAGGACGGGACTGCTCCTATGGAAAACATCTCAGGCAATGCGAAAAAGAAGCCCAAGATACTCATAGTGGACGACGACATACACGTCCAGAACATGCTCAAAAGCCTCTTCGACAGAAGCGGCATCGATTCATGCTCGTGCTCGTCCGCCCAGGAGGCTTTCGCCATCCTGGAGGCCTGCTCCACAATCAAGCTTGTGCTCCTCGACATCAGCATGCCGGAGATAACAGGCATCGAGCTCCTGGAAAAGATACAGAAGATACTCCCCTCCGTCCACGTGATCATGATAACCGGCCTGGGAGACCTCGAGACCGCCAAGAAGTGCATGCAGCTAGGCGCCAAGGACTTCATTACGAAGCCCTTCGACATGGAGTACCTGCAGACCAGCGTGCTCACCGAGATACTGCCGATTCTCTGAACATGCCCTTGCACAGAGGTGCTGTCCGGAAACATAACACTTCTCGACGCTGAAAATGACCGAACCCAGCTCTCAGAACCAGACCGAAGCACTTGTCCCGGGATACATCATCAAGAACCTTATCGGAAAAGGAAGCATCGGCTCCGTATACGAAGCCGAAGACCCCGGCGGCAGGAAGGTGGCTCTGAAAATAATGGCCCCTACCCCTTTCATCGACGCAAAGGCTCTTGAAAGCATCATCATCGGCACTTCAATAATCAGGAAACTCATGGACAAGGCGAAGATCGTCAGGATTTTCGATTCGGGCTCCACCGGCAGGCTGTTCTACATTTCCATGGAGCTTTTCACCAACGGCACGCTGGAAAAAATCATTTTCAACAGGAAGGAGCACGGGCACAATTTCATCTTGAGGACAGCCTCCTCCATCGCCGACACCCTCGCCTGCGTCCACTCCGCGGGGATATTGCACGGCGACCTCAAGCCCAGCAACGTGCTCCTGTCCGACGACGACACCCCCTACCTGAACGACTTCTACCAGGCGGCAGGCAGCTCGTCCCCTCTCAGGGGCGTCGTCCCCTTCCTCGAAGGAACCCCGAAATACATGTCACCAGAGCAGGCGGCCGGCAAATTCCTCACCCTTTCAAGCGACATCTACAGCTTCGGCGTGCTTTTCTACGAGCTGCTGGCCGGCTCGCTGCCCTACGAAGGCAGCAAGACCCACTCCGTCAACGATCTCGTGGCGACAATCATCAAGAACGAGATCATACCGCTCTCCCGAACGGGCATGACCATCAGCAGGAAGCTCGACGCCATAGTGATGAAGCTCCTGAAGAACGACCCCGCCGAACGCTACTCATCCATGGCCCTTGCCGCAGAAGACATCAGGGCATGCATGAAGAACAAGGACATATCGATCCCATACAGAAAATCATTCCTCGAAAAGATCGAAGGCATCTTCAAGCCCGATTCAAGAAGACAGAAGGCTTGAAACCGCTTACAGGCATCAGTATATTAATGTTTTATCAAAAAACAACGCGCAACGAGTTTCCGGATGGGGACCACCTATTATGACGACTAGGGCGACATTTTATTTCCTGCTGTCAATCTCCATGCTCATGGCATATGGTTGCAAGACCGGGGATAAGACGGGCACGCCGGCTCCGGCGGATAACAAGGCCACGGACACGCCCGCCCTGGGCGTGCCTCAACAGACCTCCCAGGAAAAAGCCGAGCTCACGCCGCTTCAGCAGGAGGAGAACCTGGATCAGAAATACGACGCGCTTCTGAAGAAGATACTGGAAAAGGAAGAGAAAAAGAAGGCCGAGGAGGCCAAGGAGGAGGCCAAGGAACTCTACAGGCTCAAACCCGGGGACACCCTCGAAATCTCCGTCCTGGACGAACCGGAGATGACCAGGAACCTGACCGTAATCCCCGACGGCACAATAACATATCTCCTGATAGGGGAGGTCGAGGCGGCCGGCAAAACCGTGACGCAGCTGCGCCAGGAGATCGGCAAGTCCCTCGAGAAATATTTCGTCACCCCGAAGGTAAGCGTCATCATCACGAACATCGCAAAATACGAAGAGCTCGCAAAGCCCCCTAAATACATGTCGATAGTAGGGGCCGTCACCTCGCCCGGCGAATACCAGGTCAGGGAAAACGACCGCATCATCGACATCGTCGCCCGCGCAGGAGGCCTCCTATACATCAACGACTACATGGGCGGAAGAACTGTCGCGAACCTCAAGTCCTCATATCTCTCCAGGAGAGGGGTCAAGCTCGATGTCGACTTCGACAAGCTTCTCCGGCTCGGAGACATGAACTACAACCTGCCGGTCGAGGAGGGGGACTTCATCTACATCAGCCAGGCAGAGGACTCCGCGATCTTCGTGCTCGGCGAGGTCATGCAGCCGCAGCTCATCCCATACAACAGGGACATAACAATCGTCGAGGCGCTCTCCAGAGCCGGAGGATTCACCGAAAAAGGCGAAAAGTCACGGGTCATAGTCCTGCGCAACTCCACAACGCAGAACGAGTTCATCTACGTCGACGTGGAAAAGCTGCTCTACGGCGACAGCGAGGAGAACAACCTCATACTCAAGCAGAACGACATCGTCTTCGTACCCGAGCAGGGACTCAGCGAATACGCGCGATACGCGGGCTACCTCATGACCTTCGGGAACCTCCTGCTGCAGGGATACCAGATAAGGGACCAGGTGCTCTTCCCCAGGCTGCACCGCGCCGACAAGAATTTCCACTAATACCGAGGGAGGCCGGCGGCACCCCACCATGCTTGACCTAATACCACATGGCTGGATGCACAGATATGTGCTTACGCTACTGATGTCATTCGGCGTATCCCTTCTGCTCACCTATCTTTCCATAATCGTCCTGAAAAGGCTGAAACTGATGGACGTCCCGGACGAGCGGAAAATACACAAGACACCGGTTCCAAGAATGGGGGGGATCGCCGTCTACATCGGGTTCGTCCTCCCCATGATGGCCATCATGGAGTTCACACACCCGCAGGAGGGCATCATCATCGGCTCCGGCCTGGCACTCGCGATCGGCCTGCTCGACGATGTCTGGCGGCTCAACGCAGTAATCAAGCTAGTCGCCCTCTTTCTCCTCACTATCCTCATATGGAGGTTCGGCGTCATAACCAGGCTCCCGTTCATCTGGCAGGACTTCGGCAGGTTTGCCAACCTCGCAATCACCATGCTCTGGCTCACGGGTGTCTGCAGCGCGATAAACGCGATCGACCACATGGACGGCCTTGCAGGAGGAGTCGCAGTCATCGCCTCAGCAGCATATTTCGCCGTGTCCGTCCAGACGGCGCAGTGGTTCTGGGGGCTGATGTCCCTGGCCATGATCGGCAGCCTGCTCGGATTCCTGGTGTTCAACCGGCATCCGGCGAAGATATTCATGGGCGACTGCGGAAGCTTCTTCGTAGGGTTCAGCCTCGGCTCTATCGGCATCATGGGCAACTGGTCGGAAAACCCCCTCAAGGCCTCCATAATCCCCTTCGCCATCCTGAGCATCCCGATCATGGATCTGATATATGTAATCCTTGCAAGAAAGATTACAGGCGTGACAAGGAGCATCGCCGAGTCCATAACCTACTGCGGAAAGGACCATATCGGCCACAGATTCACCCAGCTCGGGTTCTCACAGCCCAACTCCGTCAGGATAATCTGCCTCATAAGCGCCACCGTGTCGATATCAGCCTTGCTGATAAGACATACAAACGAACTTGGGAGTTTTCTGCTTTTAATTCAGATTTTGATGGTGTATATTATTTTGTTTTTGTTGATGAAGCCCCCTTCCAGAAAACCGGAGCCGCGCTGACAAATGCCTGACACGGAAAAAGGCAAGAGCATGTGGGAGACGCAGCGGAACATGGCGATATCCGCGATACCTCCTGTCTTCAAGCATTCCGAGGATATCTTCTTCAACTGCATCGGAGATTTCCACGGAATCTGCAGGAAGCTGGCGGATCAGCCGGGCGTCGACTGCAATTGCCTCAAGGCACACACCGAACGGATCATCTCCCTCCTCAAGGAGGACGAACGGATGCTCATCTCCCTCGCAAACGCCCCCTACACCTTCGTCCAAAGGCGCCTGAACAACAGCGAGATTTCTGAAATGGTCACCATCCACGGCGTCAACGTGATGATATACGCGCTTAAAATATCTAAATATATCGGAGTGACAGAAGCCAGGCTCCCCTATATCGGCATCACAGCACTCACGAACCATCTGGGCCTGCTGGACTTGACCGACAGAAAGGCCCAGAGCGAACTCAACGTCGACAGCCTCAGGGAATACCAAAAGCAGAACAGAAAGTACATCTCCAGGATGAAGATCGACGACTTCCACCTGGAATCCATAGAGCAGCTCAGCACCGTCGTCAAGGAGGAGGAGGAGGCCCTCAGCATGACCAGGCTCCGCAGCGGCATATACCAGAACGCCATGATCATACAGCTCTGCAACGAGTTCGAGGTTCTCACACACCAGAAGACATACGCACCCATCAACGCCATGAAGAAGCTCCGAGACGACATGGACAGCTTCTTCCACCCCGACATCATCAAGCTGTTCTTCAACCAGCTCTCAATCTATCCGCTCGGCAGCTTCGTCAAGCTGAGCTCGCAGGAGACCGCAAAGGTCGTCAAGATCAACGAGAACTTCATAATGAGGCCAGAAGTCATCATCGTCCTCGACGAGGAGGGCCGCGAAAAGGAGGAACCCGTCAGGATCAACCTCAGGGAGAAGTTTAACATCTATATCAAGCACGCCGTCGTCGACGAGACGCTGACGGAGCACTTCCTGTATCTGTTCTGAATCTCGGTTCCCGGGATTGCCAGTATGAATTCAGCAAACTACGCCCTTTTGCTGAATTCATACTTGAAGAAAAATGCAAAATCGTTCGTTTTTACATCCAAGGCCGAGATTTTTCACGGTCCTCCACTCCACCAGTATTTGGCAGAAATCATTTGGATTTTGCATTTTTCAAGGTAAATATTCAGTGAAAGGGCGTAGTTCACTGAATATTTACGATTGCCAATCCGCCGATCGGCTATAGATTACCCTCCCGCCGATGCATCCTTTGAATCGGGGCGTAGCGCTGTTTGTCGCGCCGCAGCCTTCGACAGAGCGAGGGCGGATCCGGTTCAGAGCACCCCCGAAACCCGCCCGGCGGCGCGATCGGGAAGATCGGAAGTTCCGTGAAAAGCCGCTTGAATATCTTTGACGTCGGGGCGTAGCGCAGTCTGGTTCAGCGCGTCTGCCTTGGGAGCAGAAGGTCGGGAGTTCGAATCTCCCCGCCCCGACCATCCTTTTTCCATGCGTAAGATGATTGATGCGAGAAGACACGCCCGGATAATGCGGATAATCAAATAAGCTTGAAATGGGTCAAGTTCAGGAAGCTTTAATGGATCGCAGCAAAGAGCACGGAGTAATAGGCAGGAAAAGCGTCCGGACCGTCGGCATGGATCCGGTTCTGGCAAGGCAGGTCGTCCGCGAGGAAGAGGATCTTCGCTATCCCCTGCAGGCTTCCAGCCTGGAGCCGCCAAAAGTCCTCGTTGAAATTTCAGATGAATCCGTCGGAAACCTCGACAACGGACTAGGCGCGAACTGGTCCCCACCCGACCAGGGCGAGGAGGCGTTCCCGGATGAAAAAGACGAGGCCGGATGGAAGAGCCTCCTCGCTTCCATGACCGACGCCGGAATCAGATGGGTGCGCTTCTGGCTCCAGCCGGACAAGCTTGTGAAGGCGGGCAAAGTCGCAAAGAAGCACCGCTACCTCGAAAGGCTCGACAGACTGCAGGAATGGGCCCGCAAGGAAGACGCTCTCATCATGCTTGAGCTGAGCATCGTCCCCGAGGAATACCGCTTCAGCCCAATCTATGACGCCCCCGCCGACAACCGGAAATATGTTGAGGAATACATCATCCCGCTGACGAAGCATATAATTTTAGAACGCAAATGCTCGCGGATCCGACAGCTCTGCCTCTTCAACGAACCGTTCAACACGGACGTGGCCCCGTATATCTTCGCGCCGCCACCCCCGAAGGATCCGCTCCTGCACTATCTGGAGCTCCACGAGATCCTCCGCAGGAAACTCGACCACGCCGGAATCGAAAACCTTTCATTGATCGGCCCGAACTCGGCCAACATGTTCCAACGGCATATCGAGATGTTCGAGGACAAGGGGCTCGGACCGCGTATGGCGAAGGCCTTCGGCGAGCTGGACGTTCACGTCTGGAGGACCAGATTCGACTATTACCCCTTCTCCAAGAGGTGGCCTGGCTACGGGATGACCGAAGGGATCGAACGATATCTTAAACCGACCCTCGCGGCCGCAAGGAGGCTCGGCAGAAAACTGAGCATCACAGAGGCAGGGTCAATGTATTTCAACGAGAACCCAAGTTCTTCCAGGACCACCAGGCACGACGCATTCCTCACGACCGCAGAAGCCATCATTCGATGCCTGAACGAGGGCGTCTCCGGCGCCATGGTGTGGGCGTTCACCAACTCCGGACGCATCGACGGACAGTGGGGTTTCGTCGGAACACGCGAAAGAAAATTTGAAAGAGTTCCCAACATCTTCAACGGCTACAAATGCCTCATGGGACGGCAGCGGCTCGGAGCAGAAATCCGGAAATGCTCGGTTCAGCGCTCCGACTTCTCCCAGTTCATCAGCGCCGCCGCAATATCCAAGCCCGGCGACGGCGAAACCGTCTGGCTGATCAACGACCACCCCGTCGAGAACATCGCCGTCACAGTCCAGCTCCCAAGGAAGCGTTCGCGCCGGAACTGGGACGTCCTCAGGAAGGACTTCGATCCCGACCTCAAATCCTTGCCGCAGATTGCGGACAAGGACAGAATCTCGCTAGTCCTGCCAGGTATGAGCCTGACAACGCTGGCGACATAGCTCAATGCGGGCTTTGCCCGCAACACAAATTCCAAAACACAAATATATTTCAATATGCAAATTCCAAACGACTCGATTCACAGCTTGGATTCTGAAGTTTGAGATTTGATATTTATTTGGAATTTGGTGCTTGGATGCTTGGAATTTGACACCCTCAAAGCATAGAACTCGAAAACAAAGACATACCGCACAATCACCAGGAGAATGAAACCATGGGCAAGGGCAGAAGGGATTTGATCACGAGGCTGGTCGCGGGCGAAAAGGTCGAACGAACAGGTTTCTGGCTCGGCAACCCCCACGGCGATTCATGGGCGGGGCTGCACAAATATTTCAAGACGAAGACGGAGGAGGAGCTGAGACGCAAGCTCGGTGACGACTGCCGATGGATCTGCCCGCAGTTCTATGGCGACTCATACCAGGATCCATGCGGCGCCAAGCTCTTCGACTGCGGGCTCGACCGCGAGAAGCACGGCCACAAGGGCCCCCTCGCCAACTGCGAGACGCTGAAGGAGGTCGAGGCCTTCCCCTGGCCCAATCCCGACTACCTCAACTTCGACTCATGCCTCAAGGATCTCCGCGGCGCAGGAGACGTCTACCGCCTCAGCGGCTTCTGGACATGCTTCTACCACAACATCGCGGACATCTTCGGCATGGAGGACTACTTCATCAAGATGTATACGCATCCGGATGTGGTTCAGCTAGTTACGGACAAGGTCTGCGAGTTCTACTACGAGGCCAACGAACGATTCTTCGACGTAGCCGGCAAGGAGATGGACGCCTTCTTCTTCGGCAACGACTTCGGGACGCAGCTCAGCCTCATCTGCGGCCCCGAGCAGTTCGACCAGTTCATCATGCCCTGGTTCCGCAAATTTACGAAGCAGGGCCACCAACGCGGCTACCAGGTCTTCCTGCATTCCTGCGGATCAATCCATGGAGTCATCGGACGCCTCATTGACGCCGGCGTCGAATGCCTCCACCCCATCCAAGCTCTTGCCTGCGGAATGGACGCCGAAACACTCGCCCGCGACTTCAAGGGGAAAATCACCTTCATGGGCGGAATCGACACCCAGCTCCTGATGACAAACGGCACACCGGAGCAGATCAGGCAGGACGTCCGCCGCGTCAAGAAAATCCTCGGCCCCAACATCATCGTCAGCCCCAGCCACGAGGCAATCCTCCCCGACGTCCCCCCCGAAAACGTCGCCGCACTCGCACAAGAGGCCGGTTTCGGAGCGAAATGCTGAGCTGAATATTGCTCTCTCAGAAAGGCGCAGAGGCACAAAGATTGGAAAATGAAATGGTTTCTGCCAAATACGGGTGGAAGGAGAACCGTGAAACTTCTCGGCTTTGGGTATAAAACGAACGATTTTGCACTTTTCTTTAAGTATGAATTCAGCAAAAAGGGCGTAGTTTGCTGAATTCATACGTACGCTCCACGAAGAAAAAGGTCGCACATTGTTTCGACCTGAAGCTCACCTTCCTTACAGTTTTTTGAAAATCAAGACCCCGTTGTGGCCACCGAAGCCCAGATTGATGTTCACCGCCGTCCTGAGAGGCTTCTGCGCCGCAGTGCTGGGAGTGTAGTTCAGATCGCATTCCGGATCCGGATTTTCAAGGTTTATCGTAGGTGGCACTGTGGCGGAATTCAATGCCATGATGCAGACGACCGATTCGAGCCCTCCCGCAGCGCCGAGCGCGTGGCCGGTCGTTCCCTTGGTGCTGCTGACGCTGAGCTTGTAGGCGAGATCGCCGAAGACGGCCTTGAGCGCCTGGGTCTCGAACTTGTCGTTGAGCTCCGTACTGGTGCCGTGCGCGTTGACGTAGTCGATGTCTTCCGCGTTGAGTCCGGCGTGGTTCATAGCCATCCTGATGGCCTGGGCCGCTCCAGATCCGCCCGGGGCCGGCGAAGTGATATGATATGCGTCGGCGGTGGCGCCGTAGCCGACAAGCTCGGCAAGGATGTTCGCCCCGCGCCTCTTCGCATGCTCCATCTCCTCAAGGATCAGCACCCCCGCCCCCTCGGACATGACAAACCCGTCGCGGTCGCGATCGAAAGGACGGCTCGCCTTCTGCGGCTCGGCGTTCCTCGTGCTCATCGCCTTCATCGAGCAGAAGCCCGCGTAGCCGATCGGTGTGATGGCCGCCTCCGCGCCCCCGGAAACCATGATGTCCGCGTCGCCTCGCTTGATTATCCAGAACGACTCGCCGAGCGAATGGGTTGCGGTCGCGCATGCAGTGACGACGCCGAAGTTCGGACCCCTCGCCCCGTAGCGCATGGAGATCGCCCCGGACGACATGTCGATGATCATCATCGGGATCAGCAGCGGCGACGCCCTGTCAGGCCCCTTGATCTGGAGCTGAACGATCTGATCCTCTATCGTCTTGAGTCCGCCAATGCCGCTTCCGACGACCACGCCTATCCTCTCCGGGTTGAATCCCTCGAGGTTCAGAGGTATCCCCGCCTGCTTCATCGCCTCGTCGGCGGCGGCGACCGCATACTGGCAGAAAAGATCCAGGCGGCGCGCCTCCTTCTCCGGCATGTAGTCCGTCACCTTGAAGTCCTTAACCTGGCCCGCTATCTGCGTCTTGTAGCGCGAAGCGTCGAAACGGGTCAGGGGCGCTATGCCGCTCCTGCCGTTCACAATCGAATCCCAGAAGTTCGCGACGCCGTTGCCCACGCAGGACACAACCCCGGCTCCCGTGACCACAACTCTTCTTTCCATGATGAAGGCTCCTCGTGTCTTTATTTCAGACTTCCAGATAAAAAAACAAGGTCATTCCTCCCTTGCGAAGAGAAATGACCCCGTGTCAGGCGCCTGATGCTTACTTCTGATGCTCTTCAATATACTTGATGGCATCGCCCACCGTCGTCAGCTTCTCGGCGTCCTCGTCCGGAATGTCCGCCCCGAACTCCTCCTCCAGTGCCATGACAAGCTCGACCTGGTCCAGTGAATCCGCCCCGAGATCCTCGATGAATTTCGCGTCCGCTGTAACCTGGTCCGGCTGAACCTGAAGCTGGTTTACAACAATTTCCTTGACTTTTTCAGCGACTGAAGACATTATCAGCCTCCCTCAGTTTTTTGGTTTGAAATATCCTGAAAAGCTACAAAAACTACAAACCGATTTATAAAATGCAATCCTGAAACTAAAAATTCAAATTTTTTTTCATTTTTTTCTGCGGCGATATTCGCCGATGGGCACTTCACATGAGCAGCCCCCCGTCGACGTTGAGCACCTGCCCCGTAACATAGTCCGAGTCGGACGAGCAGAAGAAATAGACGGCGTTGGCGACGTCCTCCGGCGTGCCCGGCCTCTGCATCGGCGTGACCTTCATGAACACGTCGGTGGCCTGCTGCGGGAGCTCCTTGGTCATGTCCGTGAGGATGTAGCCGGGGGCCACGGCGTTCACGTTGATGTTCCTGCTGGCG
Source organism: uncultured Victivallaceae bacterium (assembly GCA_964636325.1). Classification (GTDB taxonomy): domain Bacteria; phylum Verrucomicrobiota; class Lentisphaeria; order Victivallales; family GWF2-50-93; genus CAZWRV01. Next base: position 15,629 of record CAZWRV010000013.1, read on the forward strand.
ACCTCCTTGGCCGTGGTCTTCGCGAGGGCTATAACGCCCGCCTTCGAAGCCGAATAGTTGGCCTGGCCGGGATTGCCCATCCTGCCCACGACCGACGCGATGTTCACGATCCTGCCGTACCTTGCCTTCATCATCGGGCGGAGCACCGCCTTCGTGAAGTTGAACGTACCCTTGAGGTTGACCGCTATCACGGCGTCCCACTCGGCGTCGCCCATGCGCATGATGAGCGTGTCCTTCGTGATTCCGGCGTTGTTCACGAGTATGTCGACCTTGCCGAACTTCTCGACCACCGCTTTCACGGTCGCCTCGGCGTCCTCGTACTTCACGACGTTCGCCGCAAAGGCCTCGGCCGTGGCGCCCTGGCCCCTAAACTCGGCCGCCGTCGCCTCCGCCACATCCTTCATAATGTCGACGATCGCCAGCGAGGCGCCCTCCGCCGCAAGGCGCGCGCAGATCGCCTTCCCGATGCCCCTAGCTCCGCCCGTCACAATCGCCACCCTGCCTTCAAGCCTCTTCGCGTTCATTTTCTTTATCTTCTCCTAATGGTTAATTCATCATTTGCCGATCAAATATCCTCGGGCTCGGCCTTTCATCAATTCAGTCATTCGGGAACTTTTCCAAAGCCCTTACCTATACCACCCAACCCGATTATTTCAAACGTCGAATTCCAGGCGGACATTGACTTCTCCGGAAAAACTGCTATAATATGTATCCTTCTATTTAACGGGCCAGCTTAGCTCAGCGGTAGAGCTACGGTTTTGTAAACCGTCGGTCCCCGGTTCAAATCCGGGAGCTGGCTCCAATATTTTATCTCCCTCGTAATCAACTCAATATAGCGCCCACCTTCCCCTTGAGAGCCGCCTTTAACATGCTATTTTAGTGCTAACGCAGTGCTAACAAAAGCAGGATGGCGGCATAGAGAGCAGGCGGTTCCAGCTGTGTCTATTTCGTACAAGCTGAGACCGCCTCCAGGGGGTGCTTATGGCGGTTCTGAAAAGGAAGAAGTCAAAATACTGGTACGTGGTCTACCGTCATGGCGGCAAGCAGATATGGCTCTCGACCAAGACCGAGGACAAGCTCGCCGCCGAGCGGCTTGATTTGGAGATACGATCAGGCATAAGGGGCAACGCCGACAAGAAGAAGCTCACAGAGCTTATTGAAACGCTGACCGGCCAGGAGCTCCCGAAGACCGGTTTGCCGATAGCCAGCGTCTGGGACACCCTCCTACAGCAGCCCGAGCAGGGCCAGCGGAAGAAGAGGACGCTGCAGTCCAAGAAGCAGATATGGGACCGCTTCACCAAATGGCTGAAAGGCTCCCATCCTGAAATCGAGACCCTCAACGACGTGAGCCGCAGCGTGGCCATGGACTATGCCAAGCATATCAAGGCCGAAGGTAAGTCGGCCCAGACCTACAACAACACACGGCACAACCTGCGCGGCATCTTCAAGTCCCTGATGTTTTCAGCCAGCCTCAAGGAGAACCCGTTCGACGTGGTTCCAACCCTCGCGGCTCGGCATGTGTCATACCGCCGGTTCACCATAGATGAGATAAAGAAGATAATTGAAAAGGCGAAGCCACACTGGAAGCAGGCAATCTATATCGCCATTTATACTGGGCTTCGCTTCGTGGACGTCTGCAAGCTGAAGTGGAAGGATATTGACCTCGACAACAGCCGGATGGTCGTAGAACCGGCCAAGACCGAAAGGTTCGCCAAGAAGGTCGTCATCCCGATACACCCCGTCCTCAAGAAGATCCTATCCGCTATCAAGAAGAGGAAGGAGTATGTCCTTCCGGTGATGGCGGTCCGCTACGACAGGCGTCACTTTAAGAACGAGTTCCCCGAACTTCTGCGGCTATGCAAGATCAAGGATACAGACGAGGGCATAGCCGGGTTCCACAGCCTAAGGCATACGTTCGTGACGCTGCTTGAAGAGGGAGGCGCCGAAAGGCATGTAGCACAGAAGTTGGTAGGGCACGGATCACCCGTGACGACAGAGATATATTCCCATGACTTCAAGTCCCTGGAAAAGGGAATAAGCACCCTCCCGAACCTCGACTAGCGATAGCGGGATCGGTCAGCGTATTTTCGCACACATGATAAACAGCTAGGTACCATCGGTATGGGAACAGACGCGCCAGATACGACTGATGAAATACGGACGCTTCAGGAGCGGCTCAGAAGCCTTGAAGAAGAATGTACTACGGTCAGGCGCAGGCTCGTACTGTTGGAGCAGAAGGGGCGCCGCACCGGAAGTCCAGTGCCAAAGCTAGGTACTCCGGCATCAGCGAAGGTTCCACGGATACCCAAGGAGAAGGTGGACCTGTTCCTGCGCCTGTTCAGATGCCGCGAGGACGTTTACCCGAAGCTGTGGGAAAACAAAAAGCGGGGCACGAAGGGTTACTCGCCAGCATGCCAGAACGAGTGGAGGCAGGGGATATGCGAAAAGCCCCGCACTAAGTGCTCGGTATGCCCGGAACGGAAATTTCTGCCGCTCGACGAGTCCGCCATCGAATCGCATCTGAGAGGACATCAGACAATAGGAACATATGCAATAAGGGGGGATGACACATGTGTGTTCCTCGCGTGCGACTTCGACGGTGCGGCATGGCCGGGAGACGTTCTGGCGTATAAGTCGGCCGCCGAAGACATCGGCGTGGACGTGGGCATCGAGCGCTCAAGATCCGGCAAGGGCGCCCATGCATGGATATTCTTCACCTCTCCCGTTCCGGCAAGGGCCGCGAGAACCCTAGGTACGATCATACTTACAAGAAGCATGGACATGAGGCACAGCATGCCGCTGAAGTCCTACGACCGCTTCTTCCCGAACCAGGACTATCTTCCCAAGGGCGGGTTCGGCAATCTCATCGCCCTGCCTCTGCAGAAGGTACCCCGGGAAGGCGGCAACACCGTCTTCATCGGCGACGATCTCATGGCCCATGAGGACCAATGGGGCTTCCTATCCAGGATAAGGGTTCTTTCACCGTTCGAGCTTGACGGCTTAAACAGGAGATGTACGCCCAGGCTGTCGGCCTCGATGGATGAAAGGGACTTCCAACTGAGGTGTGACGAGGGCATCATCGAGCCGGCGGCGGTGGAACCTCAACGCGGAAAGATTCCGTCCCGTGTGGAAATTACGCTGACCTCGCACCTGTCAATCCCGCTGGCCGGTTTGCCGTCCAGAGTTGTAGCGGCGTTGAAGAGGTCGGCCACGTTCCCCAATCCAAAGTTCTACGAACTCCAGCGGATGAGGATGGCGACATATCCACATCCGAGGTTCATATTCTCAGGAGAGGAAAGGCCGGATGCCCTCATCATGCCGAGGGGCGGTATGGACAAGATCCTGTCATTACTCAAGAAGGCCGGTGCCGAAGTGTCGGTGGTGGATGGACGGCCGAGGAGGAGGAAGATAGCCGCAGTCTTTGCAGGCAACCTCAGGGATGCCCAGCAGGCAGCGCTGGATGAATTGAAGAAACACGAGTACGGGGTGCTTGTCGCTCCTCCAGGATCCGGCAAGACCGTGATCGCCTGCGCACTTATCGCCGAAAGGCAGGTCTCGACATTGGTGGTCGTGCACCGCAGCCCTCTGGTCGAGCAGTGGAGGGATAGGATATGCGAATTCACAGGAACTGAGAAGAAGGAGATAGGAACCATCTCCGGTGCAAGGTCAAAGCCCACGGGGAAGATCGATATTGCGATGATACAGTCCCTCGCAAGGAACCCGGACATGGATGTATTCTCGAAAAGATACTCCCAGGTAATAGTGGACGAATGCCACCATATTCCGGCATCGTCTTTCGAAGGCGTCCTCAGGCAAATCCAATCTAGGTACGTGCTCGGGCTGACCGCTACGCCCTACAGGAAGGACGGCCTGGAGAGGATCATATTCCAGCAGTGCGGCCCGGCCAGGTACGAGATAAGGCCGTCTGACCTGAGCCCCGGGATAAGCAGAGAAGTCATGGTAAGGGAGACCGGCCTCAGGCTTCCGGAGCCGATAGGGCAAAACCCGCCATACCATGTCCTGGCTGAACACCTGACAAACGATCCCGGGAGGAATGCGATTATCGCGGATGACATCGCATCGGAACTGCAGCTCGGACGCCATGTCCTGGTGTTGACCGACAGGAAGGCTCATGTCGTCATGCTGGCCGGCAAACTCGACGAGGAGCTGAAACGCAGGGAGGTCGGTGCCGGTGCCGCCAAGGTCTTCTGTCTGGACGGTGCCGCTGGCAGCAGGAAAAGGCTTGGAATCTTCTCGGAAATGGACAGCTACAGAAGGGCTGGAACTCCATGCTGCATGATCGCCACTGCGTCGCTCATAGGAGAAGGGCTTGACCTGCCGTATCTCGACTCGCTGGTGCTGGCGATGCCGCTCTCGTTCAAAGGCAGGCTCGTCCAGTATGTCGGCAGGCTGGAACGGACTGAAGAGGGGAAGGACTGCATCAAGGTTTTCGACTACCTTGACTCGGCATGTCCTACGACATTGAAGATGTATAGGAAAAGAGCCAGTACGTATCGGACGTTGCGCTTCACAGTCAACGAACCAGGAACCGAACCCCTGCTACAGTATAATCACATATCAGGACTAGGTTAATTCCCCCAAAAGATGCCGTAACTTTTCTTGATCTGTTCAATGAGTTCATCCTGCTTTCTGCTCTTGGGATATCCGAGGCTCTTCAGATCCAGGCGCTCGTCGAGCATCGCACGGGCGAAGGCCCCGAGATCGTCGGCCAACTGCCCGGAAAGGCGGGGAATAACGCCGGGATCGAGAATCAGGAATAGTTTGAAAACGTCGTTGCGATGTTTCCGGATATCGTCGCTGTCGACCTGCTCGCCTCCATTCCTGCGTCTGACAAGGTCCAGCCAGGCACGGGCCTTCAACGGGACAAGATACTCGGGCCTGACTACCGGCAGCCCTTCCGCCATGGTCTTCCCGTGCTGCAGGAACTTGTAGTATTCGTCGTCCATAAGTATGGCCGAGAGGCTGGACGCCTTGCCGTCGATCGGAATCGGCGTCAGACGCCCCGCCCCCTTGAATTTCAGGGAGTCGGGGAGTCTTGAAAAAAGTTCCAGCATGTATGGATACGTTTCGACAGCGGGTTCGAAGAAGCGATAGAAGAGCCGCCTGCCCGTGCTCCTCTGCCGGTTGTCGTATCGCCCGGCCCTGACGAACTCCCAGATCGCCCTGACAAAGTCCGGCGTGAGATGTTCCACGCACAGGACAATGTCCAGATCCTTCGTCGCCCGGAACTCTTCTCCGACCGCGTCCATGGCCAGGTCGCAGGCCGTGCCGCCTATCAGCACGAAGCAGTCCTCGTGGCCCTTGAAATGCGCCTTGAAAAGTTCCAGCCCTCTTACCATTGCACCTTCTCCAGAAGTTTCTTGCGGGCGCCCTCGACCCGCGCATCGTCCACCCCTTCCAGGCTAAGGTATAGGGAGAGGGGGTCCACGCAGCCAGGCTTCCCGTACTGCTCCGACTGATAGTTCCAGATTTCCACCGACACGGTCTTGTCCGTCTGGATCGGCGGCGGCTCGTCCTTCCGGTCCGGGTAGTGGCATTTCCACTGGGAGACCGTCACCGCGTAGACCGGCGTTGCAGGCGCCGCCAGCATCGTGTATTCGGCGAGCGCCGTCAAGCCCGCACAGAGCGAGTTTTCAGGAATCGTCGGTGCCCAGGCGACCCGCCTGACCGGAGAACGGAGATACGGCATGGCGGCTTCCCACAGCTGCCGGCCGCCCATGCGGAAGCGCAGGACGCGCTCGCGGCCCCGGTCTTTCACCTCGGCGAACTCCAGAGTGCCGAGCTCGTCAAAGACCCTGGACAGGGTCATTGGGGTATAATTGATAAATTTCGACAACTCTATCTGGGAAAGCTCCTTGTCGACAGCCCTGCCAAAATAGACGGCTTGAAGAACGACGGCCTGGGCGGACGGGCTGAGATGCTGCGTCTCCTCCTTATGCCGGAGACTGCGGACGTGCTCCCGCAGATCGGTCCCCAGCCCGGGCAGATACATCTGGTTGTCCGGCACGACAAAGGAAACCTTGTGCTCCACCAGGCGCGCACGGTTGTAGGACTCCATCGCACCGCATACATAGATCACTTCGCAGCCGCCGGCCTCCATGACCCTGTCGACGTGCTTGCGGATGGCGGCAGGCGTATCTCCGCCGCCCTTCCCGGCAACCATAAGTATGTGCGGGATGTCCTGTATCCGGCAGGAATAAAAATGGTATTTGTCCCGGAAGAGCATCGGCAGCTTGCCGCTGCCGGTCCAGGGGACAGGCCTGACCTCAACCCCGAGGTTCCTATGCAAATACTCCTTGAACTGGTTCAGCAGCTCGTCCATGGCGCACCTGTTGATCCTAATTGCCGCAGTTGAAAATATGCTTTATAAATTAACACTCTCATAATAAGGCATTTACATATTTAGAGGCTTTCACCCAATGAGTGAAAGCCAGTTTCGGCATATTTTCAACCCGGGAGGGTTGGCCGCATTCGCCATATCTACTTCGTTAGCTTCAACTTGCAGTGGTCACCACAGCTGCGTCTTGCTGCCTAGTAGCTACGGCAAATGCGGACAACTGCGGCTATTAAGTCAATAACGTTGATGTTGCACAATAACAATACGTGTGTTATCGTGCATTTCAACTGTTACTGTACTGTTTTTCAATATGTTTGGAAGCAGGTCTGTTCATACTGCCGCCTTGCGCTTCTCTGCTTAATTCTTCTCTAAATCGCGGTATAATAGGTGAAGCGCGCTTCACACGCTTCCGGTACCGCCCAGGTCGGGACCGCCATAGAACAAAACACGGCGGCCCGTCAGGGACGGACTCTGTCCAGCTTCCCGACATGGCCGCCCATAACCATGGAGGAAGCAATATGGCAGCGAAGACGGCCAGGATTCTGCTGAAAATCGTACCGGTCATCGAAGCGACGATTCCGAGGGTAGCAAAGCCCACAGGCTGCGAGGATCACGAGGAGCTTATTCAGGACACCATCGCATCAGCGGCCGAGATGTTGCAGTCGGTCGAAAAGGCCGGGAAAAAAGCCATCCCGAAAAGCATAGTCTTCTATGCCATACAACGGTCCAGAAGCGGCCGCCGCGCCTACCAGTGCGCCAAAAACGACGTCCTGTCACAGGTGTTCCGCGCCCAGCATGAGGATCGCCTTTCATACCTGGACGAGCCACTGTCGGAGGAGGCAGAACATCTGACTCTGCACGACTGCATCGCAGAACGCAGGGAGGATCCTGCATCAGAATCCTTGCGGAAGATAGACTGGAACGAATTCAACGGGACGCTGAATTGGCGTGAAAAGAAGCTCATCAATGACGTGGCAGAGGGTAACCAAGGCATTGACACGGCCAAGGCATTGGGCGTGAGCACTGGCCGAGTTGTCCAGCTCAAGCGCGAAGTCGGTTCGAAAATCAAAGCATTCATGGGGCCGGACATCTTGAAGGATATCTGCGGCGAAGCGCCATGGGAACGCGATATCAGGTGCAACCGGCAGATGATCGAGTCGAGACACGCGGCCAGGCTTGACGAGGAGTTCGAACCGGAGGTGGCATAGTTTGTATAATGCAGATATGGGTCCTGCCGTCGTGGCAGGATCCTCTTTAACAGCATAACTCAAAACTAAAGGAGAAAAGTGCCATGAACACCAGGGAACTGCTGATAAGGACCGTCCTTGACTCAGGCGTCCCAGAGGAAAGGGTCCGGCATGCGCTCCGGATACTTCAGGAACGGGACATGAGGAAGGAGGCTGTGTCCGGGGAATCGCATGGATTTCCCGGGGCCAGGGGATGCCTTGCTGCGATGGACGGTGAAGGAAGATGAAGAATGAATATGGATGCGGATTATGGATGGCTGGGTCTTTGGGCAACATAACAAAGGAGATCGAAATGCCGAAGAAAATCGAGAGGAGCGGCGCAGCCATGCCGGACTGCGGAAATGAAAACGGAGCGGAAATCGCACTGGGACAAGGTGAAGTGGACGGGAAGGACAAGTTCCCGTCCTCCGCAATCCAGGAAATCCCGACAGATAGATGTAGCCGCATGAGAGCAAGCCTGGCTCCGGCATTTCGCTGGGATTTCCCGACTTCTCTTTGAACATGGATTCCCGAATGATAAAATTACGCAGAGCATATGGAGAGCAAATGCCAATTCCGGTTGAAGTCAAGGCGAAAATCTTCAAGGCCGACGGCACTTCTGTCACCTGGTGCATGTTCTGCGGTGCCAAGGTCGGGCAGGAGAGCCAGCGGACCGGCGAAACTGCTGCGGCCATGTTTTGGTGTGAACGCTGCAAGAAAAACTACTGCGACCAATGCAGCTGCAGCAGGGAGGCCGACGGTAAGCGTGTCCAGTATTGCCTGCGATGCGACAGCAGGCTCGAAAACCTGACAGTGTTGGAATAATATGAAAACCAAAGACAAGGCCGTCGTAAAAGTCGAAATAGACGACAAAGGGGCGGTTAAGATCATGGTAGAACGAGGGAGATTCCAGGATGTCAGCACCTGGGGGGGGGTGCTTGCGGACATAGCGAAAGCGGTGGCGGACGCACACGAGCATGTCGGAAATCCCCGAAAAACCATGGAGCTGATCCGGATGAAATTCCTGGAAGAAATTGGCAAGTAGCAAAAGTGCATGTTTGACCCGACCTTGATCCCCCGGACGGTACGGGAAGGCGAGCGCTGACATTGAAAGGACATGAAATATGGACGCGGACGAAAAACGGATTCGCTCGATTCTTGGCGACGATAACGCACGCACGATGCGCAACGCAGAGCGTTATCGGAAATATCTGCTCAAGCACCTCTCCCTGCCGGTAATCGTCACCGGCACGGAGGACTTTCCGTGGGAGGAGCCCTATGTGTTTGGAGGCTGGGACAAAAGGGAGTATGAGAAGCTGAAGAAGACGAACCCGTCCTTCACAGACACATACGAGCTCCAGACTCTCGAACCTCCAGATGACCATGAGGATGTCGTCGCAAAGGTAAGGCGCATATCCGATGGAAAAGTATTTCTGATCGGATTGTCGTGGCTTTGCTGCGAAGACGAAGACAGTAAGGCGTTCGAACTGCTGGACGACTATGGAGTCTGGCATACTAATTATTGAGCCCGAAGCAGAGAGCGTCGAGCCTGAGCGTTGTTGGAAAAATGCAACGAGATGGTGGAGATGGGGCCAGTAACATTCGATAGATCAATAAAACAAATTCCGCCATGTCCCTGAGCCGTAGTGCGGCCAAGTCGGAAAAGCACAGCCTTTTGCAGTCGAATGGAAAGCTATGGATATTTCTCTGAAATTCCACGGCCCCTACACCTTTACAGACAGCCCGATGTCGGTCTTCAGTTGCGGATATGCGAAGTCCGAGGGGATATATCTATGGACGGTAAGGCAGTCCGGAACCCAGCACCATCTCATTCATTACGTCGGGGAGACAATCGGACTGGCGAAGAGGCAGAGGGAGCATCTGACTGCGATCCTGGGGCTGAACTACGGGATATGGGATCCGGAGAAGGCCAGGAACGGGGTGTCCGAATTGATATGGAAGGGGGCATGGAGGATAAAGGACGGGAGCGGACCGGGTCAGCAGATCGAGACGTATGGAAAACTGGACAGGAAGATCGTCCTGGAATATGTAGCCTCGATGGGCATCTTCTTTGCGAAGCTTGCGGAAGACAGAAACACGAGGATGCACGTCGAAGGCTGCATCGGCTGGAACTTGAGGAATTGGCACCCCGAATACAAGATCCTCTGAGAACAGGATTACCGAGATTCCCGCCGAACATCTGCAAATCAGGTACAGGGTCGGGGAAGGGAAGTGATCTATCTTCGCCCCTTCCGTTTCCTCAGCCTCCCCAGGAAATACTCCAGCGCCTCCTCCATCATGTCCTTGGGGCAGCAGATCTCCTCCAGCATCCGGCCGATCTGCTCCTCCATGACGGCGTCCAGCCTGTGCCCGAGCCGCCTTATGCAGTCGGGGCTTACTCCGGCCCTTCGTGCGACCTTCCCCTTACTCTCCCCGGATATGAGGGACGGAATGGCTGGAGTCCCTGTTATGGAGCACACGATTCCCAGGGCGTAGATGAACCAGGGGACAAGGGACAGCCAGAAACCGGCCTTACCAATGCTCAATCCGGTCATACCGCCTTCCATGGGTGATTCTCCGAGGCTTTTCGGCTGCGGCAAGAGAGGTCGCCGGTCTCGAAACGGCACATGCATCCGCCGCCAACTCATGTTAAAATAGACCATACCAAGGCCGTAATTCAAGAACATCCGCCTCAAGCAGTATTCCAGGTTGATGGGTTTGGTGGGTGCCCTATCCGTCCGGGGCGAGGAACGGCATGTGTCCAGGAAAGCAAAGCGTTGAGCATAAACGGATAGGACTCCGGACAAGGCTTCCGGAATCCCTGGGCATCACCTATGTGCAAGTTCCCGTGCTGTGTGTTTCGGAACTCCTGCTTTGCGTGGCAGGCCTCCCCACCATTTCCCGAGGCGGCCCCGGTGCGCTATCTCCCCGATCTTCTCTATGTATTCCCGGTCGCTCCCGTTCCTGGCGAGCTTTCCGGCGAGGCGGGACTGCATTCTCTCCTTGAATTCGATGGCCTTCATGTTACTGCCCTCCATGTCAGACAACCTCTTTCGGGCTGTGTATGGCTATGATGCTGTATCCTTCCTTGAGGTTCACGGCATTGAACCCCCTTATCTTGTCGTAGTGGACTATGTGCCGGAAGTTCCAGCTGACTATCATGTCGGAATAGTTCACCGACGCCAGTGCCACATGCAGTGCGTCGTTTTCCGAAGCCGCCCCCAGGACGCCGGCGGAAATATACCCGTCCCTGAGCCGGACCGCCTCCTCGGAGACCTCGACCCTTTCGAACGCTTCCGGCGGCAGAGTTCTGAGCAGGTCGGCCACCTGCTTCGGAGCGTCCTCAAGTTCGGCGACGAGCAGGTCCGAAATCACGAGCACGGCCTTCCCGTCCCTCGCCATGTCGAACAGTGCGCCACTCTCGGCCGAAAACTCCTTGTCGAAGCATCCACCTATGACCGAGGTGTCGATATAGATTCTGAGTTTTTTCACAAGCTCTCCATGCCTGCCGGGAAAATACTTCATTGCATCCCCGCATAGATTATATATTAAGAAGGCACGTTGTCAAATAAGAGGCGGAACTAGACTAGACTCTAGGCCCAGCTAAAAACGAGGACATTAATCCTCATTATTTCTCCAGTTCCTTGTTCTTCCCGAGCATCCTTACGGCGAGATACCCCGTCCTCCCGATCCAGCATACGGCGGCACCCGGAATCGAGAGCAGCCCCAGAACGAGCATTGCAACATCGTCCGCCTGCCCTGCGACCGGGATGAAGTCCGGCACCAGGTCCAGCGGGAAGACCAGGTACAGCAAGCTCAGCAGCACCATAGCCGCCGACGAGATTGCGCATATCGCCAGTGTCTTCAGGGATTCTACTGCGAAGGCCTTGAACCTCTCGGAGTATGCCGAAAGCAGAATTACAGCCAGCCCCGCAAGGACTATCACCCCCCCCCGACAACAGGACCAGCTCCTTTATCGTGTGCAGCATCTAAAACCTCCTTCATCTTGTAGGATGCCGGCCCTCCGTAGGACCGGCGTCTCCTGTTTTCCTCATGCGGCTTAGAGTCCGCCCCGGCAGGCCACCTGGTTTAGGCGGCCCTTTCGGGGCCGGTATAGCGGTAAAGTCCACTATACGTTATGATGCCAAAAAAGGAGGGGTATTTTAAGGTGGGCCGGAATACTATAGATAGCTTGAAATCAAAGTTTTACACCATGTTGCCGATAGCCAGCGCCTGGGACACCCTTCTACAGCAGCCGGAACAGCCCTAAGGAAGGTGGCCTGCGGGCCTTTCGGCCTCCAATCCGGCCGAGGACGAGAGGAAACGCCTGTAGGAGTATAACGCTTGCCGTGGATTTTGAATTCCGTCCTGGCGGGTTGTATCTTATTGGTCTATGGAAAAGCCATTCATTAATTCGAACGTCACTCTGGAACGCCATCCGGGCTTCCTTTGGACGCCTGTGCGGACGAAGCCGCGCAGGGAGAAGAAGCTTGCGGAATACTGCGCAAGGAACGGGATCGGATTCTACCTTCCGCTGCGGAGGAGCGTACGCCGCTACAACAGGCGCACCTTCGAGTTCCAGGTGCCGATGTTCTCCGGCTACGTCTTCTGCAGCCTGGACCATACGCTGCAGCAGAAGCTGGTCATGTGCAACGCCTTCGCATACAAGCTGGGGATGAACGAGAAAAGCGAGGAGCTGCTGATCTCCGAGCTGCAGTCCATCATGATAATGGAGAGGGCGTCGCAGGAGGTGGAAATCGAAGTCAGGCCGGAGCTGGTCGCAGGGACGCGCATCATCGTCAAGAACGGCCCGTTCAGAAACATGGGCGGAGTCGTTGAACGCAGGAAGGGCAAGACCACCATCGCCATCAACATCGAAATTCTCGGTCAGTCCGCCTCGACCGAGATCGACGTCGAGGATCTCGAGATCGACGAGTGAGGTTCAGATTTTCGGCGCACAACCCTGGGGGGGCGGCGGATGGCGATCTGTAAATATTGCGGCGATCTTCACGCACCGGGGAACGGATCAGAAAATCTGAATTCAGAAAATTTGAAATACGCACTTTTCCTCGAAAAACGAGAATTCAGCGCATGGAAATTGCTCGGCAAGGATGCCCGTGAAGATTTTAAGACCGGGGTTTTCGCTGATCTCGTGGCTGGTTTCGATCATTGGGATTCCGCATTCCGCGGCGAAGCGGAAGCCGTAGTTGTCCGACTCGCCCGCGATGAAGACGTCGCATCCCAGTTCGATAAGCTGCTGCTGGTATCCGACGTTGACGAAAAGTCCGAGCCCTCCCCAGGGGAGTCCGACTCTGCGGACGATTTGATCCATACCTCCGGGAGCGGCGATGCGGAGATGCGCCATGCCCACCGCATCCTTCACCTGCGAGGCAAGGGCCGACAGGAGGCGTGGCTCGATTTCATATACTTTTGCGAATCCCTCGGCAACGACGGGTTTTCCGAGGCCGAGCATCCCGACAAAGCTGTCGAAGATGCTGATCTCGTCCACCGACCAGTGCAGGCGGAGGAATGTAAGGCCATATTTCTCTAGCAGCTCACTCCTCTGCCGGTTTGTCTTCCAGCTCCTCCAGTCCTTCGGCGGATTCTGCGAATTTATGACATCGTAGGGGTAGAAGAGGCTCTCGTGGGAGATGAGCAGCTGATGGCCGGCCTCTCCGGCGGCGCGGATGGCATCCGTTGTGGCCATCCAGGAGACTGTTGCCCCTGTTATTTTGCGGTCGCCGGCCTCGCCGAACTGGACGCCTTCGTCGGGGTTCAGCTTGTGGCCGGTCCGCGATTCAGTGAAGGAGATTATGTCGCCGATAATCATTCGGTCAAGTCGGCTGCAATATGCCGCCATTTAAGCGCATGGTCGTCCAACAGTAAAAAATATTTTTCTCTCACAAAGCCACGAAGAAGACACTAAGTTTTTCCCTGCGGGAAAAAGGCGCCCTTACGACGCGCAGGTAGCTTGCGCGCGCCGCGCGCAAAGGGCAAACTCTGCATACGAGTAATGCTGTGTTATGTTGCTTGCGCGCGGCGCGCGCAAACTACATTTTGGAAAAAACGTTTTCCAAGTCGCGCCGTAAAGGACCAAGAATGATCCACAAAAATAACAGGCGGATCAGTAAAGCGGTATGAATTCAGCAAACTACGCCCTATTGCTGAATTCATACGATTTTTCAATACGGTTACACCCCTTCGGCCTTTGCTCCTTTGTGCGAGATATCTCATTTTAAGGTCTTACCGGCTAGGCGCCTGAGCGCGTCGAGGTATTTCTCTCTCGTCTTGGATACGATGTCGGGGGGGAGCTCGGGTCCGGGCGCGGTCTTGTTCCAGTCGAGCGTCTCGAGGTAGTCCCGCACGAACTGCTTGTCGAGGCTCGGCGGGCTGCACCCGACGGAATACTGGTCGGCCGGCCAGAACCGGCTCGAGTCCGGGGTGAGGACTTCGTCGATCAGGATAAGCTCGTCGTTGAATATGCCGAACTCAAACTTGGTGTCGGCGAGGATTATCCCCTTCGTGGCGGCGTAGTCCGCCGCGGTCTTATACACTTTTATGGAGAGATCGCGGGCCGTTTCCGCGAACTTCAGACCGAGGATTTGCTTGGTCTTCTCGAAGGATATGTTTTCGTCATGGGTTCCAAGCTCCGCCTTTGTGGAGGGAGTGAAGAGCGGCTCGTCGAGCTTCTCGGCCTGGCTGTATCCTTTCCTAAGCGGAATTCCGCAGACCTTGCCGGTGCTCTGGTAGTCCTTCCAGCCGCTGCCGGTGATGTAGCCGCGGACTATGCATTCGACCGCGAGGGGCTTGGCCTTCTTGACGATCATGGATCTGCCCTGAAGATCCTTCGAATACTTGCTCCGCAACGGCTCGGGATATTTCGACACGTCCGCGGTCACGAGATGGTTGGGCATCCATTTCATCATGTCGAACCAGAAGAGCGAAAGGCCGGTGAGAACCCTGCCCTTGTCCGGGATCCCGTTCGGCATCACCACGTCGAACGCGCTGATGCGGTCGCTTGCGACGAAGAGCAGCGTGTCGCCGAGATCGTAGATGTCCCTTACCTTACCCCTCCGGGGTTCGCCGAGCTCAGGCATTTCGGAACGGATGAGCGCCTTGTTCTTGTCATAGATCATTGGTCGTCTCCAAGTGTTGCGAAAAATAACCACAGAGCGAGAAAACGGAATAAACAGGAAAAGTTGAAACGGAAGGGATAAAACCTGCCCCAGGCATATTTATAGGATATTGAGACCTCAGAGTGTTTTCCCCTCCGTGATCTCTGTGGTTTTCTTATGCAACATCAGGGCTTGAGCTGGGTAATCTTGACCTTGGTAAGCTCCTGCCTGTGTCCTATGGTCTTCTTGTAGCCCTTGCGCCGTTTCATCTTGAACGCGATGAGCTTCGGGCCGCGGAAGTGGCGGACGATTTCACCTTCCACGGAGGCGTTCTCCACGAGCGGAGCTCCAAACTTGAGCGCGCCCCGTTCGCCTACCGCGAGGACCTCACCGAAGGTCACTTTGGCCCCCGGCTCGCCGGGCAGCCTGTCCACCTCGATGATGTTATTCTCCTCAACCCTGTATTGCTTTCCGCCGGCCTTGATGATCGCGTACATGTCTTCCTCTCAGTTTTATCCCGGCTGAAAAAGATCGCCGGCTTTAGATGGTTTTCCTGATAAAGGGTCAGTAATATAATGTGGAAAGCAAGATCGTCAAATTATTTTTGACAGGAGCGTCGAATTGAATATTCCGCCTGCAATACTATCTTTGTCATACGCTGAAAGAAATTCAGGCAAACTGATCCGTAGATAATTAAGGTATGTGGTGAAATACCGACCCCGGGAGGGATTTCAGATTCAGATTTCCGGAGCAAGACTCTGAAAAGCCACAATAGTATCTCCTTGATGTTTCCAACCACTTCATAGGGACGGACCAGGAAATCTGAATAAGGGTATTAACAAGTAACAAGAGCCGGTTTCAAAATTGTGTGTTTTGAAACGGGCTTGCAATAATATTTTGAAAGGAAAGACGACGATGAAACTTGCCGCCGTGTTCAGTGATCATGCAGTGCTTCAGAGAGACATCCCGATACCGGTGTGGGGCTGGACCAAGCCCCAGGTGCAGGTCAAGGCCAGGCTGGGGAAGGTTTCGGCGGAGACCCGTTCCGGCGCGGACGGCCGTTTCCTTCTGCGCCTGCCGCCGCTTGCGGCGGGCGGTCCGCTCGAGCTGGAGGTGGCCGCGGCCGGGAAGTCCGTCCGAGTCCGCGACGTTATGATCGGCGAAGTCTGGATAGCGTCCGGCCAGTCGAACATGCAATGGACGCTTTCCATGTGCGCCCAGCAGGGCGAGGAGGCGATCCGGACCAGCGCGAAATCGGGTGTCCGCATGATAACAATCCCGCGCCAGGCCCTCCTCGGCAGGCAGAGCGATGTCGTCGCAAAGTGGAACCTTCCGAGTCCCGAGACGGCGGGCGAGTTTTCGGCGGTCGCCTTTTATTTCGCGCGGAAGCTGCATGAAGTCCTCAAGGTGCCGGTCGGGATAATCGACTCGAGCTGGGGCGGAACCATCGTCGAAACCTGGACCGGCCGCGAAAGCCTGTTGCGGAACCCGGACACAAAGGCATGGACCGAACGCTACGAGGCCACGATAAATTCCCCCTCTTTCTGGTCGTCCTCCGAAGCCCCCGGATCGTTCCGTTTTCCGGCCGATCCCGGCAACGCCGGCTTGAAGCGAGGCTGGGCCGAACCCGACTGCCCGGAGACCGAATGGTCAAAGATGAACCTGCCTTGCATCTGGCAGTCCGCCGGACACAACTACAGCGGTGTGTTCTGGTTCCGTCTCGCAGTCGATCTGCCGTCCGACTGGGCAGGCAAGGAGCTTAATCTCCAGATCGGCGCAGTGGACAAGCAGGACAAGACTTATTTCAACGGAGTGAAAGTCGGTGAAACAGGCCGCGGGTTAGAGCAGGACAAATGGAACTTGCCAAGGAACTACACGGTTCCGGGCCGCCTGGTCAGGGCCGGCAGGAACGTCATAGCGGTGCGCGCATACTCGTTCGTATACGGCGGCGGGATGATCGGTCCGGCCGAACGGATGAAGATCTGCCGCGCCGACGGCAAGGGCAAGGCGGTCAGCCTGGCCGGCGCCTGGCTCTACCGCGAGGAGCGCAACTTCGGATTTATCCAGCCACCTGCCCCGCCGATGGGCCCCGGCAATCCCAACTCCCCATACATGCTGTACGACAACATGATAAGTCCGCTCATCCCCTACGCCCTCCGCGGCGCCATCTGGTACCAGGGCGAGTCGAACGCCGGCAACGCAGGCCAGTACCGCGGGATGCTGACCAACATGATCCGCGACTGGCGGCACTGCTGGGGCCAGGGCGACTTCACGTTCCTGCAGGTGCAGCTCGCAAACTACATGCAGGCGAGCAGCTACCAGGAGGGCAGCTCCTGGGCGCGACTCCGTGAGGCGCAGCTCCAGACGCTCTCCGAGCCGAACACGGGCATGGCCGTGATCATCGACATCGGCGAAGCCGCGGACATCCATCCCAAGAACAAGAAGGACGTCGGCCACCGCCTCGCCCAGTGGGCGTTGGTTAAAACCTACGGACGGCCCGGTGTCGCATCAGGCCCGATCTATGCAGGCATGACGATCGAAGGCTCGAAGATCCGCCTTCGCTTCGACAATGTCGGAACCGGCCTCGTAGCCCAGGGCGGGAAGACGCTGAGCCATTTCTTCATCGCCGGCCTGGACCGCCGCTTCGTCGAGGCCAAGGCAGTCATAGACGGCGCCACCGTCGTCGTGGAAAGTTCCGAGGTCAAGGAGCCGGCCGCGGTGCGCTACGCCTGGGCGGACAACCCCGAGGGCTGCAACTTCCGCAACGCCGACGGGTTCCCGGCTTCGCCGTTCCGGACCGACACGTGGTGACAGCCGAGGCTACTCGGTATAATTGATTTCGCCTGTGCAGCTTCCGTCAAAGAGGCGGATGTCGAAGCTTGTGCTGGACTCGTCTTCTGGCGATGCGGCTGTTTGTGAATTCTGTGGAGCTGACAGCTGTTCCGACCATTTCTGAAATCCTGCCCTGTTCATCTCCCTTGAGCCGCCTTTCCCGTCGCCCGAACTGTCGAACGACGGATCCTCCTGAAGCGGATTGGCGAAGAACTGGTTCCTCAGAAAGGTGTTGGAACCGGAGAACGACGCAGCCTGGCTCCATTTGCCGGTGCGAAATTCGCAGCAGACGCCGTCATGGCCGACTTTGGAGAGATTCTTAATGAGGACGATGGGCAGGACTTTGCCTTCCTCGTCGACGGAGACGGCGGAATATGCGACAGTGTCGTTCTTGGAGAAGGAATCCTTCCTTGAAATGTGCACGTCTTCGAGATTAAGTGTTTTCCCCGCCTGGAGAAGCTCCTCGGGAAACGTTATCTTCCAGTTCTGTCCGGAACGAATGTCGTCAACGGTCAGATCGCGTATGCGAAGCTGCTTGTCCTCGTCCGGTGGAACCGCAACATGAGGCGACCCGGCACTAGACGATCTTCCGATGGAGACGCATGCTGCGATTAGCACAAAAAATGCCGCGATGATGTGCCTGATCTTCATATATTGCTATCAAAATCGCTTTTTTCCAGGAACAGTTTTTTCACCGACTCTCTCGTCAGGACAATGATCGTGAAGATACCGAGCGCCGTTCCGAAAGGCATGAACAAGCAGTCGACGCCCCCCATGACAAGGCAGAAGAGGTAATGTTTCCGACGTGCAAGCGCGCGTCCTGCGGCAAAGACGAAGCAGGCAAAGATAAGTCCTATCGCGATGAAAACGGCGGCCATGATAACGAACACCCATCCAAACCATTCCGGCGGCAAATCTTCGCCGCCGGTAGATTTTGCGTGGATAAAGACGACCATCAGCCCGATGGCCAGATGCATGATTGGGAAAAGCGAAAACAGCCCGGCCATGCCGGCGACGACGTAGTGGAATATCGATAGCAATCTGAGATGTTCTTCGTCCTGCGTCATGTGTCTATCCTTGTTTTACTTGGTTGAGCCGTGCGGTTCCGGAACGGGTAAAGTGGCATGTCGCGGCTCTACATCGGGGCTCCATGCCCCTGATAGGAGTCATATTGGTTCAGGAATTCTTCTACACGCTTCCGCACCTTGAAACCGAGGCTCTTTATCTCATGCAGGACATGCAGAAGGAGGCCTTGATAGTTCCGGTTCTGTACCGAAACACCCTCGACCATGTATCCCGGAGCGAAGTTCGCAGCAGGAAGGTCCATTTTTTGCGCGATCAGTTCGTGATCGGCGGCGTTGGCCTCCATCAAGGCCTGTTCTCGGTTCTCGCCATAATAAAGCGGCGGGAAGACGAGACCGCCGATCTCCTTGGCGCACTTGCAGAGCAGCGCGTGGATCTTCAGCGTATCCAGTCCGACCGGATTGTGGACACCGTGCCACTCGATTGTGCCGATAGGCAAGTAGGCGACTGGACATTCCCGACGACGTGCGACAATCTGGCCGGGCCTCAGCCGCTCATATTGCACGACTGTTTTGCATTCCATATCAGGCCTCCCAAAATGAACGCCTGCGCGCTTCACAGTCTCTTGCCCTTGCGCGGCGTCCGACATATGAGTCCGAACCTACATTACCTTACAAGCATGACTATTCAAGCGCTTAGCAATAGGCGTGATGATGACGGCGACAATGCAACCAATTCACTGTCATCCAATCTTCCATCCACCCGCCATCCTGTGGGATGGCTGTGCTACCAATTGATTATTCCGTCAGCCATATTATCTTTGTGGCGAATCATAATTACATTTTAAATTCCGGGGAAGTGCGTAATTGCGGACTTCGCAGTTTTTCCAATCGGAAAATCGATGGAGGGCGACGCTTGTCGGAGCCGCGGTTGAGCTTGGCTCAACCCTCCGGAAGACGACAAAGTTACCAACAAAGATAGCGACAGAGATTTTCATGTTTCAGAGTTACAAGGAGTCCTGAGATGGTTCAACATGCGGAGCTTTATAGGCCTTTGCGTCTTGGGGAGCATGAGATCAGGAACCGTATTGTGTTTCCGCCGACGGCCAGCGTGACCGGCATAGTTACCCCTCAGGGGCTTGACTGGTACGGGCGCATCGCCAGAGGCGGCGCCGGGCTTATCATTGTTGAAGGTACGGATCTTGAACTGTTTTCAAGAGTGGATTTCGCACGCGGTCTGGCACGGCTGGCGCAGGTCATACGGGAACATGGCGCTCTGCCTGCGGTTCAGCTTTTCCGCAAGGCCGCCGGTCCGGACGGCAAAGCTCTGAGCGTCTCCAGCGACAAGGGTTCGCGGGCCGCTACAACTGCCGAAGTCGCGGCGATCCCTGCGGAATTCGCACATGCCGCCAAGGTGTCTTTCGATGCGGGCTTCGCGGCAGTGGAGCCGCACGGCGCGCATGGGTTTTTCATAAACCAGTTCTTCTCCCAAATCACAAACCGGCGCAACGACGAATACGGCGGCAGCCTGGCGAACCGGATGCGCCTCGGCCTTGAAATCGTCCGGGGGGTGCGAGCCGTCACGCCGCCGGGAGTACTTGTTTTCTACCGCCATACTCCGGAGCAGGCGAACGGCTATACCCTCGCCGAAAGCCTGAAGTTTGTGGCTGCACTGGAGTCAGCGGGACTGGACGTGCTTGATGTGTCGCCAAGTTCCCGCGAGGGCGGTCCGCACGCAGGGCTCGCGGAGGCTTTCCGCGATGCCGTGAAGTGCCCGATCATCGCGGTCGGCGGCATGGACGATCCTTCTGCGGCCTGCAGTGTCCTGGCACGAGGCAAGGTCGACATGGTCGCGATTTGCAGAGGCCTGATCGCGGATCCGGAGTGGCCGCAAAAGGTGGCTTCCGGCAGCGTCGATAAAATAGTGAAGTGCCTCGGCTGCAACAAGAAGTGCTTCGGGAACCTCTACCGCGGCGAACAGATCGCATGCACGCAATGGGATCTAAAACCAAAATCCAAATCACAAAATCCAAATTCCAAATAATTTCCAATTCACAATTTCCAAACAGGTAATTCAGAGTTTGGATTTTAAGATTTATTTGGTCCACCTAGGCAGATGGTGCTTGGTGCTTGGAAAATTTCAACCTTTAAAGTATAGAAATATCAAGTTCAAGGAGTATATATGAAGGCTGAACGTCTGATGCGGTGCATAGACCGGAGCCGGCCGGAACTGGCGATGGTCAAAACTGCTGAGGAGCTTGTCGCGCACTTGGCAAAACCGCCGCGGCCGCGGTTCCGCTTCGAATACGAGCGCAAGTCGGAGATACTGGCGTTCCTGCAGAAGCATTACGAGGCCTGGCGCAAGTTCGATACCCGCAAGGCCGACCGTCTTTGTTCTCTCACGATCGAACAGGCGCAAGGGCCCCGCGCCTTGGCCACTATTCCCGAGCTCGGCAAGGCGTGGTGGGCGACCGGCGACGGAAAATACGGCGCGGCATTCGAGCGTTTCTACCGGGAGGTTCCGACCGGAAAGATGTTCAACTGGCACGAGTTCAACGGACTCCAGGCCGCTATCGAGCTGGACGCGTTCTTCCTGCTTCTCGACTGTCCCCAGTTCACAACGGAAGGTAGAATCGCATACCTCGACCATCTGCACGCGATCACTGCTGACGCCTGGGACACCCACACTTCTCGCTGGCAGCAGCTAACGCTCGGCCCGGAGGGGCACAACTGGTATCTTCACGGCATGCACGTGCTGCCGCTTTTCGGGCTGCTCTTCCCCGAATTCAAGCGGTCGGAGTTTTTCCTGCGCACGGGCTGGAGCGTCGTCGAGGAGCATGTCCGCGCCCATTTCAAGGCGGACGGCGGAGCGCGGGAGACGTGCATGGGCTACCAAACCTACTCTATGTGCAACCTGTGGGACTTCTACCTCGTCGCCAGGCGGAACGGCCATCCTGTTTTGGAACGATACGTTGAGACGGTCTTGAACGGGACGAAATTCCTGCTGCGGCTGATGACGCCGCAGGGCGGGATGCCTTCATACGGCGACAGCGAGCATTCGGCGGGCGGATACACGCAACTTGCGGCGATCGCCGCCGCGGCGACAGGGGACCGCGAATGCAAGTGGTACGCGGAATACTGCCGCAGGCAGAACTGCGGCGGTAAAAAGGAGACTGAAGGGCAGATCCCGTCCTGTGCGTTCTGGGACGTCGGGCTCGAAGGTGCTGCGACGTATGACTCCATCAGAGCGAAGAACCCGCATCCTGTCTCAGTGCTGATGGGGCCGACAGGCTACGCGGCCATGCGCGGCTCCGGCAGTCCTGACGCGTGTTACATGGCCGTCGCCGCGGCGGACCGCGGCCCGATCGTGACGAGCCACGGGCATAACGATGTCTTCTCGCTGGAAGTCCATGCCGCAGGCGTCCGCTTCGTCGGCGAAGAGGGATGCGCCCCATATGGCACCAGCGCTGGAAGGATGTATGACGAGAGCACCGAGGCCCACTCGACGTTGACAATCAAGGGGATGGAGCAGGCGCCGATACTCAGCGAATGGCGCTGGGACGGGCGTGTGATCCCTTGCGTCCGCCGCTGGATCAGCGAGGACACGCACGACTTCTTCCATGGCGTCCATGAGGGATTCTACCACTACGGACGCCATGAGACACTACACGCCCGCAAGATTTTTTTCATCAAGACGCCGCCAAGCTACTGGATCGTGCTGGACTGGGTCGAGTCGTCCGTTAAAAACGAATATCGCATCCTTTATCACGGCTGCGTGCCGGGAAGTATCAAAGGATCGACGGTAATCCTCGGAGACGAAGGAAAGCCGCGCCTGGCAATCATACAGCCAGGCCCCGATCCGCTTAAGGTGGAACGGATTCGCAGCAAGGGACTGGCCGCCTACACCCGGGAAAAGAACCTGGATGCGGAACGCTATCCATGCTTTATGTTCAGCAAAAAGGCAGCTTCCGACTGCTTCGTCTCTGCGATCATACCTCTTGCCAAAGGCGAATCGGCACCGAAGATCGGGAATCTGCCGGTCTCAGTGAACGGCATCGCAGAAGACGCCCACGGCGCAAGTGCCGTCGAAATCTCGTTTTCCACGCACGTCGACGTCCTCTGCGTTTCACACAAGGACTTCGACGCCGACCTTGAGTTCGGCCCGCATCGCGCCTGGGGGCATCTGGCGTTCCGACGTCTGAACAAGGCAGGGAAGACCGAGCTTTCAATCGAACATACCATGGCCGACGGGATATGCGGGAGGTGATCGCGTCGAATATTCCGCCGGGACATTGACATGCCAGAACGACCATGGAGGGCGACGCCCGTCGGAGCCGAGTTCGGTTTTGACAAGAGTTTCATTTCGACCGCAGGAATCGGGGTAAAACCCTCCGCATTTTGAGAAATGATGAACATTAATAATAAGTCTCCAACTATGAAAGGGAAACAGATGAAAAAGCAGATCCTGAAGGTGACGGCGGCCTGTTTTGCAGGAGCAATCTTGTCCGCGGGAACGATGGATGCTGAAGAAGGAATCCAGGTCAAGAGCGGCGACAGCATCGCCTTCCTCGGGGACTCCATCACCCAGCAGGGAGCCGGAAGTTCGTCGGGCTACGTCAATCTCGTGATCAGCGGCCTGAAGGCCAACGGCGTGGAAGCCAAGTGCATACCCGCGGGAATAAGCGGGCACAAGTCGAACAACATGCTCGAACGGCTGGACAAGGACGTCATCGACAAGAAGCCCGTCTGGATGACGCTCAGCTGCGGAGTTAACGACGTTTGGCACGGCGCGAACGGTGTTCCATTGGACAAATACAAGGAGAACATAACCGCCATCGTCGACAAGGCGCAGGCGGCCGGCATAAAGGTGATGATCCTGACCTCCACCATGATCGGCGAGGACGACAACCCCAACAACAAGAAGCTCGAGGAATACAACGCCTTCCTCAGGGAGATCGCCGGTTCCAAGAAATGCCTGCTTGCTGATCTCAACGCAGACATGCGCAAGAAGCTTGACGAACTGGGCGGAGCGAAGAAGGGGCAGAACCTGCTCACCGGCGACGGCGTCCACATGAACCCGTTCGGCAACATGATGATGGCGACGGGTGTCCTGCGCGCCTTCGGACTGAACGATGAACAGATCAAGAAGGCCGAGGAATTCTGGCGGGCCAACGCCACAGTACAGGTTCCCGTAAGCATAACTCTCGGCAGGTTCGAGCAGCTCGGCAAGGCAGCCAAGGGACAGAACAAATCGATATCGCAGCTCCTCGAGGCAGACTTGGAAAAGGCGAACGCGGCCCAGGGCAAATAGTTCCGGAGATATCCCTCAGTCACGCGCCGATGAGAAGCTCGGCCTAGGTTTTACGGTTCAAAGCGGCGGATGAGTTCGAAGTTCGCGATCCTCGCAATCAAGCGATTCTTCTCATCCTTGACGAAGTTCCCTTCGGCGTTCGCGGAAAGGATGAAATCATTCCTTCCCAGGCATGAACCGTCATAGCCGCAGTCCAGCATCCTGGACTTCAGCCCCGAGATTACCTCCTCCACCTGCTCTTCGGGAAGCAGGCCTGCCGAGACCGCCGTCTCGGCGTCTATCGGCTTCAAAAGGGGGCCGCCTTCCTGAGCCGCGACCCATTCGTCGAGCCCGTTGTAGTATCCGCGCAGAGTGATGTAGTCACGATCCTCTCGCAGCAGAGGCTCTCCGGAGGGTGTCTTCAAATTATTCAGCCTGACATAGCGACGGTCGTCCAAGCCAGGTATGAGTCCGCGGCTCCTCGTCATGTAAATTGCACGGACGTAGACCGTTGGGATGCCGTGCTCCGCAAGCCCTCGCGCAATCTCGAACTCCTCGAAAGGACTGTTATATCCGTAGTCGCGTATTGCCTCCGCGACCATCCCTTCGGAATTTCCGGCCTTCTCCCCCATTTTAGACGTCTTCCACACCAGATGGACGTTGTCCTTGGTTAGCGTGTAGAACACCTCGCTGCGCTGGGAGAGTCGCCAGTGCGGTTCGCGACGCCAGCGTTCCGGCAGGAAGTAGTCGAACAGCCTTCCGTTCCGCCCGACGACCCACAACTCGCCTCCTGTGCTTTCGACGCGCCCGTATACATATGGGACTCCTAGTATCTCCACTTGTTTGAGATGCTGAGGAAGATGCGTGGGCTTGAAGCGATCTTTCTGATCGTCTAGATATCTGTGCCTCCTTGCCTTGGCGACCTCCTTTTCATATTGCGGAGTCCGGAGCACCAGCTCGTAGTCGACCACCGAATAGCGGCCGCTCTCAATGATCTCCTTGAGCGATGCATACTGCCTTTGCGCAGGGTCATTTTCGGAGGACTCGCCGAATGTCGAGATGCCGGTAAGATCTTCGGCTCCGATGATCACATGGACCGGCTTCATGTCTGCCATCACGAAACCCTTTATCTCCATATCTTTGATCGAATGCCTGGTCAATGGCGCCAGCCTGTCCTGGAGCTCATCTCCGGAGAATCCGGCGTTTTCCAGAACCTCCACCATGTCCTTGCCATGAATCCATCCGTAAATCAGCTTGTATTGGCGGAGTATGTCCAGTTCGATGCCGGGATGCCTGGCGTGGATCCTGTTGATCTTGTCAAGCGAACGCCCGCTCTGCCAGACCTGCATCTTCTCGGGAGGAACGTAGATCGCGAGAGGCTCCTGGGTCCTTACAAACCGGTCCTGGGGCCCGTATTTGCCCTCGCGCATCTCCATCACAAGCGAAAATTCCTCCCAGGGGCTGTTGAATTCGGCGTTGATGAATTCCATGAGTGTTTTAGTTTCGAGAGGGACATCTTCGCCGACGCGGCTGTTCTTCACGACCAGATCAAGGTGGCGGCCGTCGACGGTTTTTGTAGGGACACGGTAAACGGCGCTGGTGCCTTCGAGCTTTTCCCTGTGCGCTTCAAGCCATTCGCGCTCGTGCCAGTTTTCGACCTCGAGAAGTTTTGCATGTGGCAGACCGAACTGGGTAAGGTAGATGTCCCCTCCGTCAGAAGTCTTGCGGTGCACATATACGACTCCGAGAACCGTCACAAGCTCCGACACCGAGACCGACGCGATGGATTCGCTTTCTGCGAAAATGCCGATCGCTTGAGATGAATTTTTTCCTTGTATTTCCATTCTCAGTTCCTTGCGGAGAACAATGCGACGCATCCAACCACTTCTGCGTATACTCAATTATGCTTAAAACTGAGCGTTTTGATTGCGGAAATTAAGGTGAATTTTCACTCTAAAGGAGTATACACGGACTACGGATCCGCCAACGGCAAGGAATCGAAGGGGACCAAGGGAGTCCGGTAGACATTGCCGTAGCCTGAGCGGTCCGATGAGAACACCACATAGCGCCCGTCCGGGGAAATCCGCGGATGCGGATGTGTCTGCTGGATTCGCATTGCGGAATCATGTCGGCACAGGAGCCGAGGTTGTGAATAGCGTTCGCCCTCGCGCCGCCAGACCCGGATGACGCCGGCACCGTCACCGACAATGAGCTTGTCGTCCAGAGAGAAGATATGCCCGGTCTGTCCGGGGAATTCGAATTCGCAGAGGCCGCTGTTGTCGGAACGGACGTGCCCCAGCATAGGCTTGCCTTGACCCGTATGGCCGTGGAATCCCACATGGATGCCGTCCTTGAACCAATACTCGTGACCTACGATGTCACCGGGGGCGGCTGGCGGCCGTATCTTCCAGGCCTTCCCGCTGCCTGCGTCCAGACCCCAGATCCGGTTGTCTACCTTGTCCCAGGGGCCTTCGTGGCAGAAGGTGAGTATCTCCGGCTGCGTCGGGGAGGTGTTGACGTGGCCAATCCAGTATTGCTCCTCGAACACGATCTCGTGGCGGCCGTTGTCGAGGTCTACCCGCTCGACACGCGACAGCGGCATTGCCGCCCAGGTTTCCCCGAACCCGATGTAGCCGCGCAGGAGATCGACCTCGAACTTGTGCGACTGGTCTTCCCACGATCCGAAATAGACGTGGCGGCCGTCGGCAGAGCAGTTGCTCATAGATACGCACCAACGCGGATCGATCTCCAGCAGCGTGCGGGTGCGGCGGCTGGCAATATCCAACGCCAGCAACTCGAGGTCGTGCCAGAAATAAACCTCCTCGCAGACCGGGTTCTTGCAGGCGCGCAGGAACTCCACTTCCCTGGGCAGCGGCACAGGATCGAGATCCGTAAGCTGCTCAATGTCGCCACCCTCCAGATCCACGCCGAAGAGATTCGTCCGGTTGTTGCGGTCCGATGCGAACAGCAGTTTGCGGCCGTTCCCGTACCAACCGGAGTTCGTGAAATAGAAATGATGGCTGTGCCCCTTGTGGTCGGTCAGTTGCGTGACCTCCACGCCGGAGGCGCGATCGACATAGGTCTTCATTTCGGATTTCATGCTTATAGCTTTTTCTTTCAGCGGCGGTTTATGTTTGTTGCAGCCCGCAGCGGCCGATCGCCCGCAGGCTTAGGCGGCACCTTCCATGGACTATCCGGAAATGCCAACCAAGTGAAATCTTTTCCTTATTCATGCGAAGACATTCCGCACGGCGCGCAGATAGCCGTAGCCCCAGCGCATGTCGGGCAGGAGATAGCTGCCTTCAGTCCACTCGTTCCAGCTGTTGATCGTGACCAGCGGCGCCTGCTGCGGGCGCGCGTCGAGCCAGGCCTTCGCCTTCCAAAGGCATGCCTCGAAGGCGTCCGGCGTTGCGTTTACTACCGCGCTCTCCCGGCCGGCGGACGGATTGCGTTGGGTGTTGTCCCATCCGATCGAGACATGCGGATAGTAGGTGCCGAACACCTTCTCGCTGTCCGGCCAAGTGCCGATCGCCTGATTTGCCCACACTACGTAATCCCCCGCCCCTCCGGAGGTATGGCAGAACTGATATGAGGTGGCGCCGTCGAAGCCCAGTGCGCGGCCGACCGCCGCCAAGCTTCCAGGAGCGATTGTCCCGTCCGGCTGCAGGCCGCCCAACCCTGCAATTATGGTTTGCAGATCAATCCCAGGCAGACCGCGCTGGGTGCAGCGCCGCCGCATCCAGCCGAGGGCGTCGCATGCGGCCTCCAAGCCGCCCAGTCCGGCCATGAGCGTGGGATACTCGTATATAGAAAAGACCGGTTTGTCTGCGATCCGGTAATAGCAATCGAGCTTCAGATACATCTCGATGATCCGGTCGAACATCGGTTCAAGCACGTTACGCGCCACCCGTCCCGGCCATTGCACCCGATCCCAGCGGGTGTCCACGTGCATATCCCACAGGTCGCAGACGTCGTGGTTGGCCCACATCAGATAGAACTTGCAGTCCGTTCCCGTGAGCGCGGGAATGAGCCCTTCGTTGAGCTGCCGCTCGAAGCAGGGCGCGTTCTCATACCAGTACCAGTCCATGATGAAGACGTTGATGCCGTGCTCCATGGCCAGTTCGACGTGCTGGCGCATGACCTTCGGATCGGCTTCGTCCTGAAAGCCCAGCAGAGGGATGCGCGGCATGTCATGGCCCGGAAAGCGCGGCGTGCCACGCCGCACCGTGTACCATTCGCCGTCCTTTTCCGGCCAGAAGTGCTCGACCCGAGGTTCGTAGTGATACGACGGCCAGATGTAGGCCGCCACGTCGTATTTTCTTCCCATGAGTTCAGCTCCAGTGCTGCCGGAGCATCCTGCTCAGGCATTTTAGAGTTCTATGCTTTAAGCGTTTTTCAATTCCAGCACTTCAAGCACCAAATTCCAAATAAATCTCAAATCTCAATATTCAAATTCCAAAGTGAGCATTGAGCCGTTTTAGGATTTTCCCTGCCATTTCACCATCCTTGCACTATTGTCAAAAATAGTGCATTTGAAGTGCAATGCTATGTTATTGATAGAAATTTTATGGGAGAAAGGACAGTATTTCGTCATATTTTGACAGGATTTACCGCCTTCATCCCGAATGCGCAGGACGCTTAATAACGAGGAATAATTAAGCCGAGCCGGAGCTCGGCGTTCCCAGGCTTGCCCGCCTCACTGGAGTTTCAGGACAAGTCCGTCGCGCGCAAGGACATCCAGACTGACGCCTTTTGCGAATTTCGCAGATGCGACGGCCGGGAGCTTGGCACCGCCGCGCAGCAGGTCACGCGGCGACAGCTTGGAATTCGGCTTGAAGCCCGCGGTCTTCCAGTCCACGCGGACCTTGCAGCAAGTCTTCTCAGGACGGAAGTTCAGCACGACCAGGCTCGCATGGCGGCCTTTGATCCTCAGGAACGCGAAGACCGCAGGATCGTCCGTCTTCACCGGCAGGAATTCAAGCCTTCCGGACTTCAGCTCCGGCTGCGAAATCCGCAGCTTCCAGAGCCGTCCGACCTTCTCCCAGTGGGCCTTCTCGCTCGGATGCGGATCGTCCGCCGGACGCGGCCGGAAGTATGTCCAGTATTCGGGTTCGTTGGCGATCGCCTCCTTCTGCGCTCCGACGCAGAACATCTGGAGGACCGGCATGCGGCCGCTGAAAAAGTTGAAGAGCACGCGCGGCAGGACGCTCGAGCCCTGCTCCTTGGCCGCGTCGCCGGTGACATTTGCGACGCTTGCCCAGGATCTTGCGCCGGGAATCATTGACAGGAGCTCGTCGCGGATAAAGCGCGCCTCTTCGGCGGGGGAAAGCGGACGTTTGCGGAACGGCGGAAGCGGCGGCGGGGTGGATCCGTGCCAGGTGTGTGTGAAGTCGTTGACAGTCGCCATCAGGTATCCGCCGCCTTCGGTGAAGGAGAAGAAGTCGGGATTGACCTTCCTCGCGAGCCGTCTGGCCTCCCGCTGGAGGTTGATGATCTCTTCGCTGATCTGGCCTGGCCATGGGCGCAGCGCATAGTTCGGAGGCATGGGGTTGAAGCTGTCGAAGAAGATGCCGTCGACGCCGTTGGCCGCCCAGTATTCCTGGTTGTGGAGCCAGAACTTGCGCCAGAGCGGATTCGTCGTGTCGCCCCCGACGGTCGCACCGCCGAAAGGAGTGTAGACGTATTCGTCATCCACGCCCGCAAGGTTGTCGAAGTCGGGAATAAGTTCGTGGCCGGAAATGTCGCCCGTGGGCTGCCGCGGCACCGGGCGGCGCAGACGCACAAACATCTCCGGATGCTCCTTGTAGAGCGGATCGAAGACGGTCAGGCCGTAGCCGGTGACCCAGGCGATGTCCTTCAGGCCTTTGCGATGGATATAGTCGGTGAGAGCCCTGACGGCCTTTTCCCCGCCGTATCTTGTCGTCACCGCATATTTGAATCCGCGCGTCTGCGGCTGGCAGCGGCTCATCCAGGCGCGCTTGTCGACGTCGATCGAATCAAGCCAGGGCTTGCCCCACCAGAACGCGGTGCATCCGACTCCGGCGACTGCGTCGACGTAGGGCTCCATCTTCCGGCAGTGCCCAAGTCCATGGAGTGCTACGGGATGGATGCAGCCGACGAAAAGCTCGTCGAGGTGCGGGGCCTTGTCCTTCGGGGGGACGATGCCGTGCTCCTTCGCGAGCCACTGGCGGTATTCTTCCAGCATGAGCCCGTAGTCGCCGGTGAAGGGAACGAGATGCCATGTGGCGACCTCCTGGCGTTCGCGCGGCCCTAGCCAGCGCGCCCACCATACCTGCGCCGCGATAGTGCCCGTCCTCGCCTTCTGGTCGGCATACATGCGTGCATATCTCAGGCAGCGGTCGTGCAGGCATGAAAGGAGCACGCCGCTGCCCGCCTCCTCGTTGTAGGCCATGATGCATGGAAGGATCGCTCCATGGTGGCCGGCAACCATGGTGATGGCGGTGTCGCCCATCTCCGCAAAGCGGCCGCGGTTGTAGAAGAAAGGGTAGCCGCAGGCAGGAGTAACATATTCCGTGGCCGTAAAGTCGCCGCCGATGCGGAGCCCGTTCAGGATGTAGTCGACTCCGCCGGGATTGACTTTCCAATGGTAGAGGTCGCCCGCGACGGCGGTCTTGCCGGCCGCGGCCCAGTCCGGATATCGGTCGATCAGAAGATCGTGGTCCGAGACGTTCTTCAGTGAAATCTTCTCCTCTATCCAAGGAGAGTCGCGCCTCAGCGTAAGGATGCGTTCAATGCGGACTTCGCAGTCCTGCACTGAAATCTCAAGGCGGACTGCGCCTCCGTCCTTGTCCGCGAAAGTCGCAAGTTCCGCTTCGCCCATTCCGCTCATGCGGATCTCGTGTTCCTTCTCCTCTAGCGTGGCGCTGGCGCATACGATCAGATCCGGGGCGGGGCCGCGCCTCCTCGCGTCGATCAGGGTCGTCCGCGAACGCCGGTCGTGCAGGTGAACGAGGATGCCGCCGCGCTTCAGATCCCATGCGATTTCATACGCCGGATGCGTCGCGGCGAGCAGTCCGCCGGATTGTTCAATGTTAATCTTTTCTCTTCCTTTCATTCTTAAGCCCCCCTCACTTTCCGACTTGTATCCTGACGCCGTTCCTGCCGGTGGCCCAGACGCGGTGGAAGCGCAGATCCGTCACGTCGTCCTTGAGATCCTCGACAGGCTGAGGCTTCACCGTGCGCAGGGGCATCAGCATTTCACGGATGAATTCGGGTGCCGCCTTGCCGACGCCGTCGATGCTTTCGAGGCCGGTGCCGTCCGGGCGGAAGACCTTGAGATGAT
Source organism: uncultured Victivallaceae bacterium (assembly GCA_964636325.1). Taxonomy (GTDB): domain Bacteria; phylum Verrucomicrobiota; class Lentisphaeria; order Victivallales; family GWF2-50-93; genus CAZWRV01. Next base: position 46,775 of record CAZWRV010000013.1, read on the forward strand.
CCGCCACAAGCATCCCCTTGAATGCGTCGCCGCCGAAATCCATCTCCATCTTCCGGTTGGTATACATGTATCCAAGGAGGTAGAGCCGAAGATCGGGGCTTGGCGGCTTTACACGGAACGATCCGGTCGAGGATACCAATGTGAACGCCAGTCTGCCCTTGAATCCGTCGATCTGCAATGCCGCCACGGAGTCGCGCAAGTCCTTCTCCCATTCATATTTCGAAGTGTCGCGGTCGGCCGGAGCCACGAAGCCGCAGTGGTAGGCGAATTCGCCGCTGTCCGTGAGGTTCATGAGGCTCCAGGCGTTGCCCTCGTACCAGATGTCGCGGACCAGGAGGCGGCCGCCCTGCCTGACATCATACAGGTGGATTCCCGCCTTCTGGTGCATGTGCCGGCTGGACGCCCCTGCGAAAAGCGCAACCCAAGGCATAGTTCCCCCTCCAGAGCCCGACACCTGCATTCCGTTGTGTCCGGCGTCGCGCAGTTCGACCGCAGTCTGCTTCAGACCTTCGGAGACGAAGCCGTATTCGAAGCCGGTCATGTTGAGCTGTTCGCCGAAGATTCGGCCGCCGGGCTGATCGCAGTCCGTCACAAGCATTCCCACGGAGTTGTTGCCGCCGTTCACCACCAAGTTCCTGAAGGCTGCGTGCGTCGGACCCTGGACGCGGATCAAGGGATCTGCGCCGCCACCGAGCACTGTGGCGTTTTCAGGACCGTCGCCCACCAGCCGCAGATCGCAGCCGGCCGGAATAAGGATGGTCTTGTCGATCGTATAGTTGCCCTTGGGCAGATGGACGGTCGGGCGCTTGCCCTTCATCGCCGCAGCCTGGTCGACGGCCGCCTGGATCTCTGCGGACTTCGCACCTGCGGCGACTTCGATCACGGGCCTGCCCGCGCTTGCGGCGAACGGGGCGGGAACCCTCTTGACGTCGGCGATCTCCTCCGGCTTGACGGTCTTGTCGTCCAGCTCGGTCAGCCGTCCTGACATCTTGATCGCCTTGTCCCCGGCGATGGTCCAGGCGTTTCCTATGACGATCAGATCTGCCTTTTCGGAAGGCGGAGTATTTGCGATCAGCGGACCTTCGCTTTTGATGCGTATCTTGTTGTCGACAATCAAGTTGGGACCGTTGTTCTCGATTACTATCGGGCTGGCGTCGGTCGGATCGAGGATCAGGTTGTCCTGCAGCGTCCCCTGCGAGCCCCAGGTCTCGCTGTCCTTCCAGATCGGCGCGCGCTTTGCGTGGAAGAAGCGGCGTGAGCCTATGGAAGTGTTGCCGACGAATGAGAAGTACCCTGTGTTCTTTATGGTGATGTCGGCATCCTTGGAACGCAGGAAGGTGCTGTTGAAGACGTGGAAGTTGCCCGCGCGGAACTCGTTGGTGGCGCCGATGCCGCAGTCCTCGAACCAGCAGTCCCATATGTACCAGTCGAGCGAGTTGAAGCCCTGGATGCTGATTGCCGCCTTGCTGCAGCGGTAGAAGCGGCAGCGGAGCACCGCCGTCTCGGCGATGCCGTCCTTCTGTCCGGCCTCTATGCCGAACTGGACGTCCTTGAAGATCATGTCCGTGCATTCGTTGGCGGTGGCGAACTTGGGGCCGTGTTCGATCGCAGTCTTCGCCTTTCCGGCGCCGTCGAGCGTAAAGCGGCTGATGCTCGCATACCAGGCGTCGTAGATGATCATGCTCTGATCCGCCGGACCGTCCCACTTGATGATTGTCTTCTCGGGATCCTCGCCCGTTATGCTCATGCCGAGCGGCTCGCTGTGTGAAATCCGCATCAGCTTCACGGTGTCGGTGATGCGGTATGTTCCTGCCGGGAAGTAGAGCACCTTCTTCGGCGAGTCCTTGCCGCGTATCGTCTCAAGCGCCTTCTGGATCGCGGCGGTGTCGTCGGCCTTGCCGTCGCCCACCGCGCCGAACTCCACCTTCACGTCCGCCCAGCTTGGGAACGGCCCGTAGAATTCTTCAGCCGCAGCCGTTCCGCATAATGTTGCAGCCGCACAAAGCGCGGGGAACACCTTTAAGAGAACACGCCTGCAAAAACTTCCTCCCTTTTCTTTCATCTTATATTCCCGTTATCTTAATAACTTCCTATCGCATCCAGGTTCAGGACGGGCCTGCTGTAGTTGTGGTTGTAGATGACGTTGGCGGAACGGTGTATCCAGGTGTGCCCGATCGGCAGGCATTCGCCGGCGTTCTGATATGCACGGTCCGTGTTGAAGTCCCCGTTCATGTTGTCCACGCCGAAATTGTTGCCGGTCTGCCTGGTGTAGGGCGACGCCAGTTTGAGCCATGCGCCGTGCCCGTCGACAAACACCACATTCCCCCCTTTTGCCAAACCATCTCCCGACTGATGGTTGGTGTTGGGCGCATAGTATTTGCTGTATGTGTTGTCCGGAACATAGGTGATGCCCGGACTGAACAGACGGTCCTCCCATACGCCATACGAGTCCGGACGCAGTACGCTCGCCAGCCTTACACGGCCGCAGCGCGGCGTCCAGACACCGAGGCCCCAAGTCGCCTCCACATATGCCCGGTCATAGCCGCCCGCAAGATAATGATAAGTTCCTGTGACGCTTGCGCTGGCCTTAGGTGCCGGCGAAGGCACACCGTTGTTGACGATGCTCTGGTTCGCCGGACAGAGGCGCACGTCTCCCTCGGGCATGTAGTTTGAGATAGGGGTTGCGCCGTATGTCAGGCCCTGGTCTCCGGGCCATCCGGCGCCGACGTTGTATTGGTTGGCGTTCTTGTTCGGGAAGAACTCGTTGTAGTCGTTCAGGTAGCCGGACACGCCTAGGTTAAGCTGCTTGAGGTTGCTGAGGCAGAGCACACGCCGCCCCATCTCCCGCGCCTTGGAAAGCGACGGCAGCAGGATCGCCATCAGTATCGCGATGATCGCGATGACCACCAGAAGTTCGATCAAGGTGAATAGAGCGGGAAATGCGCATTGCGAAACATTATTGTCAGGCAGCCCGCCAGCGTCAGGATGATTTAGCGGCAGCTTCTTTTTCTTGTAGCATTCGACGCAATGAATAAAATCTGCCTTCCTGAACCTGCCGCACCCTTCGCGCAATGGTTTTCCGCAGATAGAGTATTTCTCCAATTCAGATGTTTTCCTATCATTGTCCATCTGATATTCTCCTCGGGTGTAGATATTTGTAATATTATATACCACATAATACACATATATCAAGGCTCCAAGAGAAAAATTAAGGCAGATCCACAATCGACCCATGGGTGGCAGGGTGGCTGGGATTTATGGAAAAAATGCGCCTGACCAGTTATCACGCATGAAGCCTGTTGATTGTTGAATTATGTGGGTTATGTTGGACGCTATGCTTCCGTTCGTGATAGACCGCCACAGCCGTATCAGCCTGACCAAGCAGGTGACAGATGGTCTGCGTCGAGCCATCGAGACTGGACACTTCAAGGCAGGAGCCCGGCTTCCCACGATGCTTGAAGTCGCCTCGGAGTTGTCCGTCAGCCTCGACGTGGTTCGTACTGCCATAGCCCGCCTTTCGCGCGAAGACCTGCTTACCGCCCGTCGCGGCCGCGGGATAGAGGTCTGCCCCGCCGGAAGCAGGCAGCGCTGGCAGGCGCATGTGCTCTACCTTCATTGGCCGGGTGCCATATCCTTCTTCGAGGCGGTGTCGGGCGAGACGATGGTCGAGGAGCTGCAGTTACTGCGTATTTTGGTGACGCCGGTGCATATGAACTATGCTGAAATCAATTCCGGCTTCCCATTGCTCAGGTTTGTAGCCGACGCAGGCCCTGTCGACATGGCGCTCGTATCGGGAGGAGCCAAGGAAGTAGGCATTTTGCTGACCGAAAAGGAAATACCGTTCATACACATGTCAGCCCCGGTGGAACCGCTGTCGCGCCTTGCCGTCCGGCATGTGGTGGAGGAACGCACCGGTGCGATGAAGCAGGCCGCCGAACATGCAGCCAGACTCGGGACAAGAACTATGCTGATTCTGAACCCCGGTGGCGGCGGCTACGGCGACATGAGGCGGATTGCCGAGGCCGTCGGAATTTCGGTGGCTGTCCTGGAGGCTCCGCCCGACAAATCCCTCGGGGCTCCGGCGTCGGTCGAACAGGGCGGCCTGAAGGCCATGGCCCGATGGCTGGAATCCGGCGCAAGCCTGCCCGATCTTATATTTTTCCCTGACGATTATGTTGCGTCCGGCGGTCTGACGGCGCTCCTGGACCGCGGCGTCAGTATCCCGCGAGACGTGCAGGTGATTTCCTGGGCGAACCGCAACCTCGGCCCGATTTTCCCCCTTCCGCTCACCCGCATCGAGAACGATCCGGTTGAGACAGGCAAGAGACTTGCAGGCATCGTCGTCGACGCACTGAAGAAGCCGCATAAGAAAGTCAGGAAGGCTATCGCCATCGGCCCCAGGTTCATCGTCGGGGAAACGACCGCCAGACGGTGATTTATAGAGATCTGGGTATTGTCATGATTGTCGAGTTTCAGTGAAGATAATCAGATAACTTCATCCTGCACTTTGTCCAGAACTTATTCATGGATAGCACGATGCAAGATAGTTTAGGACAAAGATCGCGATTAAGACGTTCGAATTTCAGGGGGAGGTAAAGCATGAAAATCATTGCGTTCAACGGGAGTCCGAGGAAGAAATGGAACACGGCGACGCTGCTCGAGAAGACGCTCGAAGGTGCGGCGGCGCAGGGCGCGAAGACCGAGCTCGTACACCTCTACGACATCAATTTCAAAGGCTGCGTGGGCTGCCTCGCGTGCAAGACGGTCGGGGGCAGGAGCTACGGGAAATGCGCCATCCGCGACGATCTGAGGCCGGTCCTCGCAAGGGCGGCCGAGGCCGACGGCATCATCGTCGGCTCGCCGATCTACTTCGGCAGCCTTACCGGGGAGGCGAGATCCTTCATCGAGCGACTTCTTTATCCGTATCTGGCATACACTGATCCGCCGCAGAGCATTTTCAAAAGGAAACTGAGGGCCGCCCTCGTCTACACCATGAACGTCACCGAGGAGGACATGAAGAAGCGCGGCTACGCCCAGCACCTCGGCATCCTAGAGATGGTGACCAAGCTGATCTTCGGCTCCCTGGAAACCCTCCACTGTTTCGACACGTTGATGGTGGACGACTATTCGAAGATATACGCGCCGCGCTTCGACCCCGCAATGAAGGCCGCCAGCCGTAAGAAAGTCTTCCCAGAGGACTGCAGAAGGGCTGTCGAGCTGGGCGGCAGACTCGCCATGAAGCAGGCGGATTCCAAATAAAAAAGCCGGAGGCCGGAGAGCTGGTTCTCCGGCGATCCGGCACATTTTGACGGTCTTGGCTGGGAGTGGCCGCCTCAGGTGGCGGTCTTGCCGCTGATGATTCCGTGGACCTTGAACGTGCGCGTCTGGGCGAATTCGCCGAGCCTATGGCCGACCATGTTTTCGGTCACGAACACGTTGATGAAGGTCTTGCCGTTGTGGACGTTGAAGGTGTGTCCGACGAAGTCCGGGATGATCATCGACCGGCGCGACCATGTCTTGATGGGCTTCTTCTGGCCCGCCCTGCCGATGGCCTGGACCTTCTTCATCAGGTGCTCGTCTACGAACGGCCCTTTTTTGACTGATCTTGCCATTTATTTTTTCCTCCGTTCTATGATGAACCTCTTGGAAGCCTTCCTGCGGTTGCGGGTCTTTCCGCCCTTGGCGAGCTTGCCCCATGGCGAACGGGGATGTCCGCCGCCGCTGGATCTGCCCTCGCCGCCGCCCATCGGATGGTCGATGGGGTTCATGACGACGCCGCGTACATGCGGTCTGCGGCCGAGGTAGCGCTTGCGCCCGGCCTTTCCGAGCTTGATGTTCATGTGCTCGAGGTTTCCGACCTGTCCGATGGTGGCCTTGCAGTTGACGTGGAGCATCCTGATCTCGCCGCTGGGGAGCTTGACCTGCGCGTATTCGCCCTCCTTGGAGCGGATCTGCGCGAGCTGTCCGGCGGAGCGGACGAGCTTTGCGCCTCGTCCCGGGGCCATCTCGATGCTGTGTATCTCGACGCCTACGGGTATGTTCTTGAGCTTCATCGCGTTGCCGGGCTTGATCTCGGCCTTGTCGGCGCTCATGACGACGTCGCCGACCTTGAGGCCGACGGGGGCGAGGATGTATCTCTTTTCGCCGTCCTTGTAGGCGAGGAGTGCGATGTTGGCGCTCCTGTTGGGGTCGTATTCGATCGTCTTCACGGTGCACGGGACTCCGTCCTTGTCGCGGTTGAAGTCTATGTGCCTGAAGGCGCGCTTAGCGCCGCCGCCGCGGAAGCGCGTCGTGATCCTGCCCTGCGTGTTCCTTCCTCCGCGGGAGCGTTTTCCGACGGTCAGCGATTTTTCGGGACGGGAGGCGGTGATCTCGGAAAAGTCCGAGACGGTCATCTGCCTCCTGCTCGGGGTGATCGGCCTGAAATTCTTGAGTGGCATGTTAAACCTCGGTTTTCGGGATTTCGTTCATACGATTTCGATGGAGCCCTTGGACAGGGTGATCACGGCCTTCCTGAAGTCTGGGCGCCGGCCCTGCTTCATCATCCTGCCGAGCCTTTTCGGCTTTCCGCGGACGTTCATGATGTTGACGGCCGCGACCTCGACATCATATAGCTTCTCAACCGCGTGCTTGACCTCTATCTTGTTGGCGTTGGAATCGACCTTGAATACATACTTGTTCTTCTCCTTGAGGTCCATGGACCTTTCGGTGACGAGCATAGTCTTTATCGTGGAATAAGGATTTCTCATCTCAGGCTCCTTTTTCTATTCGTTTGAGGAAGACGTCCACGGCGTCCTTTGCGATCAGGATCCTTTCGTGGAGCAGCATCTGGTACGTATTGACGTTGGCGGCCTTTGCCACCTCGAAGCCCTGGAGGTTGCCCGAGGCCCGCGCCAGGTTCTCATCCGGAGCCTGAACCAACATGAGCGTGTTGGATGTGGCATTGAGTTTTTTAAGGGCTCCTGCAAGGGTCTTCGTCTTGTGGTCAGGAAGAACCGCGCTCTCGAGGACGGCGACGGCCCCCTCCTTGACCCGCTCGGAAAATGCGCGTCTGAGGGCCATTGCCAGCATTTTCCTGTTGAGCTTCTTGGCATAGCTGCGCGGCTTGGGGCCGAATGTGACGCCGCCGTGCCTCCATAACGGGCTGCGGTTGCTTCCTGCGCGCGCCCTGCCTGTGCCCTTCTGGCGCCACGGCTTCGCGCCGCCGCCGCTCACCTCGGACTTGATCTTGGTGCTTGCCGTTCCAGCGCGGACTCCGGCGAGATGGGCGACCACCGCGTCGTGGACGAGCTGCGCGCCCTTTTCGAGCTCGAGATAGCGGTCTTCGATCTCGAGCCCGCCCTTCACGTTTCCATCCAAATCCACAATGTCAAGTTTCATAGCCATAAGAGATCACCTGCCTTACTTTTTGATGTTGCTCTTCTTGATGGCGCTTTTAACGACGAGGATGCCGTTGTTCGGCCCCGGAACCGCGCCTTTTATGAAAAGCAGGTTGTCCTCCAGGGCGACCTTTACGACCCTGAGGTTCTGCACCGTCCTCATTGCATGGCCCAGATGTCCGGGCATCCTCTTTCCCTTGATGATGTTTCCAGGCTTCTCCTTGCATCCTATGGAGCCGCCCCTCCTGTGCCATCCTCCGCCATGGCTTGCGCGTCCGCCTGCGAAGTGATGCCTCTTGACGACGCCCTGGAATCCGCGACCCTTCGTGGTGCCGAGGACATCGACGAACTCGTCCTGCTTGAATATGTCGGCCCTGACGACGTCGCCGGGCTTCGCCTCGGGGTTTTTGTCGAGCCTGATCTCGCCGATTGTTTCCGGGGGCGCCTCGACGCCGGCGGCCTTGCAGACGCCCTGTATGGCCTTGCTTGCGTTCCTGATCTTCCTGGTTCCGAATCCGAGCTGGAGCGCCGCGTAGCCGTGCTTCTCGACGGTCCTGACGCCCAGGACGGGGCACGGCCCCGCGAGGACGACGGTCACTGGAGTCAGAACTCCCTTCTCGTCATAGACTTGCGTCATTCCGAGCTTTCTTGCGATGATGCCTTTCATTTTTCCTCCTGGCACATGCCGGCCTGATGCGGCAGCGGTGCCTGCTTTGTTGCGGCCTGGCTGGGCGCCGAGTTCCGGCAACGGGCTTTTGAACGCCCAATGCCTTCCAACGGCGGCCCGGGTTCAGCCCCATGGCGGGGAGGAACCCTCAGCCCTGCCCGTTTTTCCTCAAGACGGACGTCAGCCGATCTTGATCGTTATATCCACTCCGGCGGGAAGGTTGAGCTTCTTGAGCTCGTCCACCGTCTTCGCGGACGGGTTGATGATGTCGATGAGCCTCTTGTGCGTCCTGATTTCGAACTGGTCCATTGACTTCTTGTCGACGTGCGGCGAGCGGTTCACGGTGAACCGTTCGATCCTAGTCGGCAGCGGGACGGGACCTGCGACGACGGCGCCGGTCCTCTTGACCGTGTTGACGATTTCGGAGACGGACTGGTCGAGGATCCTGTGGTCGAATGCCTGCAGGCGTATGCGTATCACCTGCTTCTTCGATGCTGTTGCTGCGCTCATATCTGCTCCAGTATCTGTTTTTGGATTTCTGCTGTAACTTTATCGAAATGAGAGGGTTCCATGGAATATGAAGCCCTGCCCTTTGAGAGCGATCTGATCGCGGTGGCGTAGCCGAACAGCTCGGAGAGGGGCGCATGCGCCATGACCTTGGACAGGTTGCCCTCCGAGTCGACTTCGACGACCTGGCCGCGCCTCCCCGAGATGTCTCCGATAATGTCGCCGAGGGAGGTGTCCGGCACGGTGATCTCGAGTTTCATTATGGGCTCGAGTATGGTGATTCCGGCCTTCCTTGCGGCGTCCTTGAAGGCCATGGAGCCAGCGATCTTGAATGCGAGGTCGGAGGAGTCCACGGGGTGGTAGGAGCCGTCGAGGATGTTGACGTTCAGGTCCACGACCGGGAATCCGGCGAGGACGCCGGATGTTGCGGCCTCCTTGATGCCGTTCTCCACGGATTTGATGTATTCCTTGGGGATCGCGCCGCCCGTGATCTTGTTCTCGATCGTGAATCCGTATCCGCGCTCCTTGGGCTCGATGCTGATCACGACATGGCCGTACTGTCCCCTTCCGCCGGTCTGCTTGATGAACTTGGCGTCCGACTCCGAGGCCCTGTTCACAGTCTCCCTGTATGCGACCTGGGGTTTTCCGGTCTTCGCCTCGACCTTGAACTCCCTGAATATCCTGTCCTTGATGATGTCCAGATGCAGCTCGCCCATTCCCGAGATTATGGTCTGGCCGGTCTCCACGTCGCTGCGCATGATGAAGGTGGGGTCCTCATCGGCCATTGATGCGAGGGCCTGGAAGAGCCTGTCTCGCTCCGCGGAGGACTTTGCCTCGACGGCCATTGAGATTACGGGGTCGGGGAAGGTCATGGATTCGAGGGCTATGGGCCTGTTCTTGACGCAGATCGTGTCGCCGGTGGTGACGTTCCTGAGGCCGACGGCCGCGGCGATGTCGCCGCTGAAGACGGACTCGATCTCCTCCCTGTGGTTGGCGTGCATCTGGAGGAGGCGTCCGAGGCGCTCGACGGAGTCTGTCCTCGGGTTGTATACCGCCATGCCCCTGTGGGCGGTGCCGGAGTAGACCCTGAAGAAAGTGAGCTTTCCGACATAGGAGTCGTTTAATATCTTGAACGCCAGGGCGGCGAACGGCTGGTCGTCGCCGACATGCCTGGATATGCTTTTTTCAGTGGCGGGGTCGGAGCCCTTGATCTCCCATACGTCGACGGGCGAAGGCAGGTAGTCGATAACGCAGTCCAGGAGCGGCTGTATGCCCTTGTTCTTGAACGCGGTGCCGCACACGACGGGGACGACCTCGCACGCGATGGTCCTCCTCCTGAGCGATTCCTTTATGGTGGCGATATCGGGCTTCCTGTCGTGGAGGAAGTGGTCCATTATCACCTCGTCGACCTCGGCGAGGCATTCGACGATGTGATGGAGCGCGTCCTCGACCCGGGCGGCCATCTCCGCCGGAATCTCGCCGAAGTAGTATTTCTTGCCCATGTCTTCCGATTCGAAATATACGGCCTTGCCCGCGAGGATGTCGATAACGCCCTCGAAGGCATCCTCCGAGCCTATGGGAAGCTGGATCGGTATTGCGATGGCGCCCAGGTTGGATCTTATCTGCTCGACGACCTTCGTGAAGTCCGCGCCCGTCCTGTCCATCTTGTTGACGAAGGCGATTATCGGGACGTTGTATTTCCTGGACTGCCTCCAGACCGTCTCGGACTGCGGCTGTACGCCTCCGACGGCGCAGAACACGGCCACGGCGCCGTCGAGGACGCGGAGTGAGCGCTCCACTTCCGCGGTGAAGTCGACATGTCCGGGCGTGTCGATAATGTTGATCCTGTGGTCGTTCCAGTAGCACGTGGTCGCGGCGGAGCTTATGGTGATGCCGCGCTCCTGCTCCTGCACCATCCAGTCCATGGTGGCGGTGCCCTCGTGGACCTCGCCCATCTTGTAGTTGACGCCGGTGTAGTATAGGATGCGCTCGGTAATGGTGGTCTTGCCGGCGTCGATGTGGGCCATGATGCCGATGTTCCTCACGTTGGAGAGGCGCACCGGCCGTCCCTCGGCCTCGACATATTCTCTTTTTAAGGTCTGGTACATTTTTCCTAAAAGCGGGCTACGTCCGCAACATAAAAATTCGAAATCCGAATTTCATAAACGCTTAGTTGAAGCATAAGAGCCTGAAACAAGGGCGCCGGCTTCACCACCTGTAGTGCGCAAAGGCCTTGTTGGCCTGAGCCATCTTGTGGGTGTCCTCCTTCTTTTTTATCGAGGAGCCCTGGTTTTCGAAGGCGTCCAGGAGCTCGGCGGCGAGGGCCTCCTTGAGGGGCATGCCTTTCCTGCCGTCGGCGTACTGCGTGATCCAGCGCATGGCTACGGCGACCTGCCTTTCGGAGTTGACCTCCACCGGGACCTGATATGTCGCGCCGCCTACCCGGCGGCTCTTGACTTCGAGCTTGGGCTTGACGTTTTCCAGGGACTGCAGGAAGACCTCCAGCGGTTCCATTTCCTTCTTCTTCTGCTTTATCACGTCGAACGCGCCGTATACGATCCTCTGTGCGGTCGACTTCTTGCCGCGCTTCATTATCGTGTTGATAAGGCGGGCGACCAGTTCGCTGTTGTACTTCACGTCCGGCGAGAGCTGCCTTTTCACAGTCTTGCGTCTTCTCATAGTGATATTCCCTGGATTACCTGTTATGGGCCAGCTGGCCCGTTATGTTTATCAATAAAAACTGCCGACACCCTTGTTTCTGACGGGATGCCGACAGTTCAAACTACCGATTTCAGCGGATCTGAAGCGGTCCTACTTGGCCGCCGCCTCTTTAGGCCTTTTCGCCCCGTACTGCGAGCGGGCCTGCCTGCGCTTCTCGATGCCGAGGCAGTCGAGAGTTCCGCGCACGATATGGTAGCGGACGCCGGGTAGGTCGCGGACACGGCCGCCCCTGACGAGGACGACGGAGTGCTCCTGGAGGTTGTGCCCTTCGCCGCCTATGTATGCGGTGACCTCCTGCCCGTTCGTCAGGCGCACCCTGGCGATTTTGCGGAGGGCCGAGTTAGGCTTCTTGGGCGTCCTCGTGGTCACCTGAAGGCACACCCCGCGCCGCTGCGGGCATCCTTCCAGGGCGCGGACCTTGGTCTTCTTGAACTTCTTGTCGCGTCCTTTTCTGACAAGCTGGTTGATTGTCGGCATAATTTTTCCCTGACTGTTTTATTGAGATTTCCCCGGATTCGATAAAACGGGCATGCAATATATCCTGCCGGAGCTGCAATGCAAGCTCCGCCGCGCGCTATTCGTTGTCTACGGCGAGCATCTGCCTGGCCGCGTCTATCTTCCCCTTCTGTTCCGGCGTCTGAACGGTAACCACCTTCTCCTTGACATCCTCGAATTCCTCCGGGACGACCTCCTCGCCGTGCTTCTTGACGATTAAAGCCTGCAGCTCGCTGTCGCCGGTTCCGGCCGGGATGAGATGCCCTGTGATCACGTTCTCCTTGAAGCCCCTGAGGTAGTCGATCTTGCCCAGTGTGGCGGCGTCCGTGAGGATCCTGGTGGTATCCTGGAATGACGCGGCGGAGATGAAGCTGTCCGTCTCGAGGGCGGCCTTTGTTATGCCCATGAGGACAGGCGTCGCCTCTGCGGGCTTTCCGCCCTTCGAGCCTACTGCCAGGTTCTCCTCAATGAAGAGCTGCTTGTCGACCTGTTCGCCAGGGAGGAACTGGGTTCCGCCCGGATCGGTGATCTTGACCTTCTGCAGCATCTGCCTTACGATGATCTCGATGTGCTTGTCGTTGATCTCGACGCCCTGGGCCTTGTACACGAGCTGTATCTCGTTGACGAGGTATTCCTGGAGCTCCTGGGGGCCGCAGACTTCGAGGAGCTCCTGCGGGTCGATGGAGCCCTCGGTGAGCTTCTGCCCCTTGTGGACCCTGTCGCCCTTGCCGACTGTCAGGTGCTTGTTGACGGGGATGAGATGCTCCTCGACCTGGTTGTTCTCGAGGTCTCTGATCTTTATCCTGCGGTTTCCGCCCTTGGCCGACTCTCCGAACTCGACGATTCCGTCGATCCTGGCGATCTTGGAGGTGTCCTTCGGCGTCCTTGCCTCGAACAGCTCAGCGACCCGCGGCAGGCCTCCGGTGATGTCCTTGTTCTTTGCGGTCTGCCTGGGCATCCTTGCGAGAACCGTCCCCGGCTTGACCTGGGACTTTTCGGCGACCATGATGTGCGCGTTGGCGGGCAGGCTGTGGTGGGCGACCAGGGAACCGTCCTTGCCCTTGATGACGATCTGCGGGTGCAGGTCCTCCCTGTGCTCCAGGACGATCACCTCCTCGACGCCTTCGCCCTTGCGCTCCCTGCTCAGGGTTATGCCCTCGATCAGGTCCCGGTATTCGACCGTTCCGCCCTCCTCGGCGATGATCGGGACGTTGTACTGCTCCCACCTTGCGATCGTCTCCTTGTCCTTGACCTTTTCACCGTCCTTCTTGAGGAGCAATGCGCCGACGGCCAGTTCGAATCGGTCGAGAGGCCTTCCGTCCTCGTCCTCGACGAGGACATAGCCGTTCTTGTTGACGACGAGCTGCTCGTTCTTGTCGTTGACGACTATCCTGACGTCCTTCACCCTCACGATTCCGGCATTCCTAGCCTTGATGACAGGCTGCCTGAAGGTCGAAGACGCGGTTCCTCCGATATGGAACGTCCTCATCGTGAGCTGCGTGCCCGGCTCGCCGATTGACTGGGCGGCGATGATGCCGAGGGCGTCGCCCCTTTCTGCAAGCCTGTCGTTGGCCAGGTTCCTGCCGTAGCATTTGATGCATACTCCGAACTTGGTCTCGCATGTGAGCACTGAGCGGATCATTATGCTGTTTATGCCGCGGTCGGACAGGACGTCGGCTATTTCGGCGGTGATCTCCTGGTTGGCCTCGATGATCTTGGAGCCGTCGCCCGCTACGGGGTCGAAGACGTCCCTGGCGGCGAACCTTCCGACGACGCGGTCCTTGAGGCTGATGATCTCCTCGTCGCCCTCTATCACATTGCTCACCTTGATGCCCTTGACGGTGCCGCAGTCCTCCTCGCGGCATATGATGTCCTGCGCCACGTCGACCAGCTTCCTGGTCATATAGCCCGAGTCGGCGGTCTTGAGCGCCGTGTCGGCGAGGCCCTTCCTGGCGCCGTGGGTGCTGATGAAATATTCAAGGACGGTCAGTCCCTCCCTGAAGTTGGAGATGATGGGGCGTTCGATGATGTCGCCGGACGGCTTCGCCATGAGGCCGCGCATGCCGGCGAGCTGCTTTATCTGGTCCTTGCTGCCCCTGGCGCCTGAGTCCAGCATCGCGAACACCGGGTTGATCTCGTCGCTATCGTGGAACGGCTTGCCGAGCGAGCTGAAAAGGTCGTTCGCGACCTTGTTCGTGGTCTGCGACCAGATGTCGATGATCTTGTTGTGCCTTTCCATCGAGGTGAGCAAGCCGTCCTTGAACTGTCTGCTGACGGTCTCGATCTGCTTCCTCGCTTCAAGGATGTGCGAGTCCTTGTTTTCCGGGATCGTCATGTCCGAGATGGAGATAGAGAATCCGGCCTTGGTGGCGTATTCATATCCGAGCCTCTTGAGGGAGTCGAGCGCCTCAACGGCCTTCGCATGTCCGACGTGCTTGTAGCACTGGCTTATGAGCCTTCCGATCTCCTTCTTGTTTGCCGCGCTGTTGTAGAAGCCCATCTTCTCGTCCCAAATCTCGTTCAGGATGCATCTGCCTGGGGTCGTGATTATGAAGCGGCTCTTGAGATCCCCCCACACGGTGGACTTCTTGCCGTAGTCGGGGTTGGGTATCTTGATCTCGCTGTGTATGCCGATCGCCTTGAGGTCGAGGGCGGTGAAGACCTCGAAGATATCCTTGAACGCCTTGATGGGGGCGCCCTTCCTCGGGTTGGCGGTCAGATAATATATGCCCAGCGTGATGTCCTGAGTCGGCGTCGTGATAGGTTTCCCGTTGGCCAGGGAGAATATGTTGTTCGGCGCATACATGAGCAGCCTGGCCTCGAGCATGGCCGGATTGGAAAGCGGCACGTGGACGGCCATCTGGTCCCCGTCGAAGTCGGCGTTGAATGCGGTGCAGACCAGCGGATGTATCCTTATGGCCGAACCCTCGATCAGGATCGGCTCGAAGGCCTGTATGCTGAGCCTGTGGAGCGTCGGGGCGCGGTTGAGCAGCACCGGATGGCCCTTTGTCACCTCCTCCAGGATGTCCCACACCACGTCGTCGCCGCGCTCTATCATCTTCTTGGCGCTTCTCACCGTGTGGACGTGGCCCCTGTCCTTGAGGTGCCTGATGATGAACGGCTCGAAGAGCGTGAGGGCCATGTTTTTCGGCAGTCCGCACTGGCCGAGGTTGAGTTCCGGGCCCACCACGATGACGGAGCGGCCCGAGTAGTCGACGCGCTTTCCAAGCAGGTTCTGGCGGAACCGCCCCTGCTTGCCCTTGAGCATGTCGCTGAGCGACTTGAGGGGGCGGTTGCCCGCGCCCGTGACGGCCCTGCCGTGCCGGCCGTTGTCCAGCAGGGCGTCCACGGCCTCCTGGAGCATGCGCTTCTCGTTCCTGATGATGACCTCGGGGGTCCTCAGCTTGAGGAGGTTCTTCAGCCTGTTGTTCCTGTTGATGACCCTGCGGTAGAGGTCGTTTAGATCCGAGGTGGCGAACCTGCCGCCCTCGAGCGGGACCAGGGGCCTGAGGTCGGGAGGTATCACCGGAAGGACCTCCATGATCATCCATTCGGGCCTGGAATTGCTGTTAATGAAGCCCTCCACGAGCCGCATCTTCTTTGCGAGCTTGGTGCGGATGGTCTTGCTTTTGGTCGAGTTGATCTGCGTCTCGAGCTCGCCCCTCAGCTTGGGGAGGTTGATCTTCTCGAGGAGCATGCGGACCGCGGGCGCGCCCATGTCGGCCTTGAATGCGTCGCCGTAGTCCTCCCTCGCCTGGCGGTAGTCCCCCTCGGCCAGCGTCTGCCCGTTCTCCAGCGGAGTGTCCCCCTTGTCGATGACGAGCCAGTCCTCGTAGTATACCACCTTCTCCAACGTCCTGGCCGTCATGTCCAGCATGAGGCCTATGCGGCTGGGCATGCACTTGAAGAACCAGATGTGCGAGACGGGGACGGCCAGCTCGATATGGCCCATGCGCTCGCGGCGGACCTTGGAGAGCGTCACCTCGACGCCGCATCGGTCGCAGACGACGCCCTTGTGCTTGACCCTCTTGTATTTGCCGCAGTTGCACTCCCAGTCGCGGGTGGGCCCGAAGATCCTCTCGCAGAAGAGACCGCCCTTCTCGGGCTTGAAGCTCCTGTAGTTGATTGTCTCGGGGTTCTTCACCTCGCCGTGGCTCCACGACCTGATGACTTCCGGGGAGGCCACGTTAATGGACACCGCGCTGAACGAGGATATCTCGTCCCGCTGCTCCAGCAATTCCTTGTATGTGTAGCTGCTGTCTATCATGTTCCTTCAGCCCTCCGTTATTCGGAAACCGGTTTCTTGTTGATGAGCCTTATGTCGATTCCGAGGCTCTGCATCTCCTTGAGAAGGACGTTGAACGACTCGGGCCTGTTCGGCTCGAGGTTGTTGCTGCCCTTTACGATGGACTCGTAGATCCTGGCTCTCCCGATCACGTCGTCGCTCTTGACGGTGAGCATCTCCTGAAGGGCGTATGCCGAGCCGTAGGCCTCCAGCGCCCAGACCTCCATCTCCCCGAAGCGCTGTCCGCCGTGCTGCGCCTTGCCGCCGAGCGGCTGCTGTGTCACCAGCGAATACGGGCCGACGGCCCTGGCGTGTATCTTGTTTGCGACCAGGTGGTCCAGCTTCATCATGTAAATCTGCCCGACCAGGACTCTCTGCGCGAACTTGTCGCCGGTCCTGCCGTCGTAGAGGTCGGTCTTGCCGTCGAAGTATTGCTTGCCTGAAACGGTTTTGAAGCCGAACCTGTAGCTGTCCTTGGTGTCCTTCCTGATCTTGTCGTTGGCCTCGTTCATGAGTTCGATTATCTTCTCCTCGGGGATGCCGTCGAACACGGGGGTGGAGAACTTGAGGCCGAGTATCTTGGCGGCCCATCCGAGATGGGTCTCGAGCACCTGGCCCACGTTCATGCGGCTGGGGACTCCCAGCGGGTTGAGGACGATGTCGACCGGCGTGCCGTCGGGGAGGAAGGGCATGTCCTCGGCGGGGACGATCTTGGCGACGATGCCCTTGTTGCCGTGCCGGCCGGCCATCTTGTCGCCGACCTCGATCTTGCGCTTGCTGGCCACGTAGACCTTGACCCTTTTGACGATGCCTAGGTCGGCGCCCTCGCCGCTCTCGAGGCTCTTGAGTATCTCGTCGCGCGCCCCGGCGATTTCGGAGAACTTGGACACATAGGGATGGATGATGCTGTCGATGGTCTTCTTCATCGGGCACGGATCCATGCCGTAGGAGTCGAACTTGGCCGCGAGCTTCAGCAGCGAGCTGCGGTTGACCTTGCGGTTCGCCGAGATCAGCACGGTGCTCTGCTTCGCCGCGGACGTGTCGTAGATGGCGCAAGGAAGCTTCTGGCCCGCCAGCGCCTCCGCCAGCTTGTCGGCGAGCTCGTCCACGAGCTCGGCGTATTCGGTCCTGTAGTTGTCCTTGGCCTGCTTGGTCTGCCGCCGGATCTCCGACTTGGTGAACGACTGGCGGTTCGGATCGCGGCTCCGCTCCGTCCTGACCTCCATTACGATCCCGCCCTTGCCCCCGCTGACGATCAGGCTGGAGTCCTTGACGTCCGCGGCCTTCTCGCCGAAAATCGCCCTTAGCAGGCGTTCCTCCGGAGCCAGCTCCGTCTCGGACTTGGGAGTGATCTTGCCGACGAGTATGTCGCCGGCCTTCACCTCGGCGCCGAGCCTCACGATGCCGTCGTTGCCCAGGTTCCTCAGCGATTCCTCGCTGACGTTGGGGATGTCCCTCGTTATCTCCTCCGGCCCGAGCTTGGTCTCCCTGGCGGTTATCTCGAACTCGTCTATGTGGACGCTCGTGAAGACGTCCTCCTTGACAAGCCTCTCGTTGAGCACGATGGCGTCCTCGAAGTTGTACCCGCACCAGGGCATGAACGCCACCAGGACGTTCTTCCCGAGGGCGAGCTCGCCCCCGCTGGTGGAGGCGCCGTCCGCGATGGTCTGCCCCTTCTTCACCTTCTGCCCCTTCTTTACGATCGGGCGCTGGTTGATGGAGGTGCCCGCGTTGCTGCGGATGAACTTCTTTATCCTGTATTTCACCAGCTCATCGCCGGACTTGGTCCTCTTGGCGCCGGAGGGCAGTATGCAAATCATGTCGCCGGTCACGCTTTCGACGGTCCCTTCGACCTCGGACTTTATGACCGCGCGCGAATCCTCGGCTACCACCTTCTCCAGCCCGGTGCCTATGAGAGGCGCCTCCGTCGTCATCAGCGGCACGGCCTGGCGCTGCATGTTCGACCCCATCAGGGCGCGGTTCGCGTCGTTGTGCTCAAGGAAGGGTATTAGCCCCGCGGCCGCGCTCACAAGCTGCTTCGGTGAGACGTCCATGTACTGAACCTCATCCCTTGGCCTCTCCTGCGAGTCCCCCATGAAGCGCGACATCACCAGATCGTTCACGAACTTCCCGTGCGAGTCTATCGGGGCGTTGGCCTGCGCTATGACGAACTGCTCCTCCTGGTCGGCCGTAAGATATTGGATCTCGTCGGTGACCTTCGCGTTCTTAACGACCCTGTACGGGGTCTCCAGGAAGCCGTACTTGTTGACCTGCGCATAAAGCGACATCGAGGATATGAGCCCGATGTTGGGGCCTTCCGGCGTCTCGATGGGGCATACTCGCCCGTAATGGCTGGTGTGCACGTCGCGCACCTCGAATCCGGCGCGCTCCCGGCTGAGGCCGCCGGGTCCGAGCGCGCTTAGGCGCCTCTTGTTGGTCAGTTCCGATAGCGGATTGGTCTGGTCCATGAACTGCGAAAGCTGGTTCCTCGCGAAGAAGTCCCTGACGACCCCGGAGAAAGCCTTCGGGTTCACAAGCTTGTTCGGGGTTATGCTTGTTCCGTCCGCACCGAGCAGCGTCATCTTCTCGCGGATAAGCCTCTCCGTCCGGGCCAGGCCCACGCGGCACTGGTTCTGGAGCAGCTCGCCGACAGTGCGGACGCGCCTGCTGCCGAGGTGGTCGATGTCGTCGGTGGCGCCGCTCAGAAGCCTGAGGCGTATCAGATGCTTCGTGGCCTCCATGAGATCCTCCTTCTCGAGGATCCGCCTCCTGGCGATGCCTTTCTCGTCTATCCCCAGCTTCAGCTTCTGGTTGATCTTGAAGCGGCCCACCTCGCCGAGATCGTATCGCCTGACGTCGAAGAAAAGCCTCTTCAGGAGCTGCTTGGCGTTCACGATACTCGGCGGATCCCCCGGCCGCATCCTCTTGTAGACCTCCTTGAGGGCGTCCTCGTGGTTCTTGGAGGGATCCTTCCTGAGGCACAGTATGAGGTAGTTGTCGCCGTCGGGCACATGGACGACCTTGACCGCCTTGACGCCCGCGTCCTGGATCGACTTGAGCAGCGTCTCGTTCAGGGACACCAGCGCGGCGGCCACCACCGTGCCGGCCCCGTCGGCAACGTCCTCGACGGTATAATAGTTCTCAAGTCCCTCCGCCTTGAGAAGCTCGGCGACGGACATCGACGACACCCTGCCCTGGTGGGCAGCGGAGAGTATCTCCTCGTTCGTCTCGTAGCCCATGGCCTTCAGGAAGGTGGTGATCAGGAACTTCCTGCGCCTGCGCCTGCGGTCAAGATAGATGTAGATCAGGTCGTTTACGTCGAACTGCACCTCCAGCCAGGAGCCGCGGTCCGGTATTATCCTGTAGGAATATAGAGTCTTTCCGCTGGAATGGCGCGTCTTCTCGAAGCATATCCCCGGAGACCTGTGAAGCTGGCTTATGATGACGCGCTCGGCGCCGTTGATTACGAAGGTCCCCCTGTCGGTCATTATCGGAACCTCGCCGAAGAATACCCGCTCCTCGAAGCGCTTGTCGTTGTCCTGGACCTTGAAGTTCACATAGAGCGGCGCGCTGTAGGTGTCCCCGTCCTTTATGCAGTCGATGACGTTCCCCTTGGGCTCCTCAAGCTCGTATGACTTGAAGTCTATCGAGAGCTTCTTGTCGAAGCTTTCGATCGGAAAGACCTCCTTGAACACCTCCTGCAGCCCCTGGTTCCTCCTTCTCTCCGGAGAAACGTCCTTCTGCAGGAAGGCCGCGTATGAGCTCAGCTGCACATCTATAAGATCGGGGATGTCAAGGACGTCTTCGAATTTTCCGAATTTCACCCTTTCAGCCATGTTTCACCCTGATTTTTTTATTTGAAAACAGAAAATGGGCAGGCGGAAATATCCGCCTGCCGCAGTCATTGACGCACGAAGGAAATATGTAGGAACACGCCGGGCAGGGCCCGCCGCCGAAGCATTACTTGACTTCGACCTTCGCCCCAGCGTCCTCAAGCTGCTTCTTGATCTTGGCCGCCTCGTCCTTGGAGACGCCTTCCTTGACCGGCTTCGGCGCGCCCTCCACGAGATCCTTGGCGTCCTTGAGCCCGAGCCCGGTGATCGCCCTGACCTCCTTGATGACGTTGATCTTGTTCTCCCCGAAGGAGGCGAGGATGACGTTGAACTCTGTCTTCTCCTCGGCCGCGGCCGGTGCCGCCCCGCCGCCGGCAGGCGCGCCCGCCATGACAGCCATGGGCGCCGCCGCCGTCACGCCGAGCCTCTGCTCGAGCGCCTTGACCAGCTTTGAAAGCTCCAGCACGGAAAGCTTCTCCACATAGGAGACGAACTGTTCCATTTCAGGGGAAACTTCGACTTTGACTCCTTCAGACATTTTGTACCTCCGTTAGGTGATGATTTTAATTGCGAATTATATTTTATTGTTATTGTAATTGTTACTTACTGCTTCGATTCCAGCTTGCCCTTGAACGCGTTCAGCACGTTCAGAAGCTCCGACGACTTCATGTAAAGGACGGTGACCAGGCTCCTTGACGGCGAGGCCAGGAGGCCTAGCAGCTGGGACCTCAGCACGTCGATGGAAGGCAGATTTGCAATCTCCTTCACGTCGTCCGCGCCCATCAGGCGCCCTTCGAAGAGCCCGTTCTTGGCGACCAGTTTCTCGTGCGTCTTGGCGAACGCCATGATCGCCTTCGCCACCGGTCCGGGATCGCCCTTTCCGAACACTACGGCAGTATCCCCGGTCAGCTTAAGCTCGGCCAGTTCCTTGATCCCGATCTCGGCCGACGCCTTCCTGATGAGCCTGTTCTTGAGTATCCTGCACGTGCCCTTGTGCGCGGCCAGCCCTCGGCGCAGCTCGGTCATGTCCTTCACGTTCAGGCCCTTGTAGGCCACGAGGAACACGTAGTCGGATCCGCGCAGGATCTCGCCTATCTCCCTGACCATCTGAATCTTTTCCGCTCTCATGTCAGCCCCCCTGTACCATTTGACTGATGTCGACCTTGATCGAGGGGCTCATGGTCGAGGATATCGAGCAGCTCTCGATGTATGCCCCCTTCGCGGCGGCCGGCTTGGCCCTCATCACCGCCTGCAGGACGGCGTTGAGGTTCTCGAGGATGTCCTCCTTCTTGAAGGACAGCTTGCCCACCGGTATGTGAAGGCACGCGCCCTTGTCTATCCTGAACTCGACGCGGCCCGCCTTAGACTCGCGGACGGCCTTCTCAACCTGGTCAGTGACAGTTCCCGTCTTCGGATTGGGCATGAGCCCCTTGGGGCCCAGCACCTTTCCGAGCGTCCTCACCTGCTGCATAGCGGCGGGGGTCGCGATAAGGATGTCGAACTCGAGCCACCCGCCCTTGATCTTCGCGATGAGATCCTCCATGCCGGCGACGTCGGCGCCGGCGTCGAGCGCCTTTTTGGAAAGCTCCGGATCGGCTATCACCGCCACCCTGACCTTCTTGCCTGTCCCCTTGGGGAGCGACACGGCGCCCCGGACGTTCTGATCCGTCTGCTTGGGATCTATCCCAAGCTTGATGGCCAGATCGACGGTCTCGTCGAACTTGGCCTTGGGGACGGACTTGAGCAGCTCGACCGCCTTGTCCAGTGGGAATTTTGCGGCGCGGTCTATCTTCTCGGCCTTCGCCCTGTATGACTTGCTTCTCCTACGCATCCGCCACCTCGATTCCCATGCTGCGCGCCGTGCCCGCCACGATCCTGAACGCCGCCTCCTCGGAGCCCGCGTTGAGATCCTGCATCTTCAGCTTCGCAATCTCCTTCACCTGCTGCTTCGTCACCTTGCCCACAATCTCCCTTCCTGCGGTTTTCGCGCCGGAAGCCAGGCCCGCGGCCTTCTTCAGAAGCACCGAAGCGGGCGGGGACTTGGTGATGAAGGTGAACGACCTGTCCCCGTAGACGGTTATCACGACCGGGATTATCAGCCCCGACTGCGCCTGCGTGGCGGCGTTGAACTTCTTGCAGAACTCCATTATGTTCACGCCCGCCTGCCCCAGCGCGGGGCCGACGGGAGGCGCGGGATTGGCGGCGCCCGCAGGGATCTGCAGCCTCACTACAGCTATTACTTTCTTCGCCATCTTTTTCCTCCTTCCGGCGGCGGTGCGAAACGGCAGGCGTCTCTCCCGTCCGCAGGAATTCAGCCGTTATATGTGTGAAAACCGAACGGGAGCCTTATTCCCGCTCGACCTGCCAGAACTCAAGCTCCACAGGCGTCGACCTTCCGAAGATGGATACGAGAAGCTTCAGCTTCCCGCGCGCCTGGTCTATCTCCTCCACGACGCCCTCGAAGTTCTCGAACGCGCCGTCCTTCACCTTCACGGTCTCCCCTATCTCATACTTGATCTTCGGAGTCACCTTCTCGTCGAAGTCGCTGACCTGCCTCATCAGGTCGTCCACCTCGCGGTCGCTCAAAGGCAGGGGCGTGTTGCCGCTCCCGACGAACCCTATAACCCCCTGGATGTCGCGGATGAAATACCACGACGCCTCGTCGATCTTGCCGGTCTCGGCGCTGTGAAGGTTCATCCTCACGAGGATATAGCCCGGGAAGAACTTGCGCTGCGTCGTCGTCTTCCTGCCCTGCCGCACCTCCGAAACCTTCTCCATGGGAACCATCACCTCGAACACGTTCGGGCAGTCCCCCTTGTCCATCCTCTTCTGAATGGAGTCCCTGACTTTCTGCTCGTGCCCTGAAAGGGTATGCACCACATACCATTTCCCGGCCGGCTTCTCAGTTTTTTTATCCGGCTGATCCATAAATCCCTGAATCTTTCTTAACCGCAGTTCTCAAAAAATCACATCATCAGGAGGCCGATGAGCTTCCTGAACACCAGATCCGCCAGGGACACGAAGCCCGCAAGCATGAAGACGGTGACGATCACAAGCACCGTCGACTCGAAAAGCTCGTTCCTGGGGGTCCAGGAGCATTTCCTGAGTTCGTTAAGCGTGTCCGATATGAACTGCCTCAGCCTTGCAAGCCATGTGCCCATCGCAACCGCCCGTATGTTTGAATGTTAAGTTATTCTTGCGCCGCCGGCCTTGTTATGGCAGGTGAGACAGGGATCGAACCTGCGACCTGCGGTTTTGGAGACCGCCGCTCTACCAATTGAGCTACTCACCTTCGGACGGACGGCGACAAGGGCGGACGAACGCCCTCAGCGCGTCTCGCGGTGGAGGGTGTGCTTCCGCTCGAACCTGCAGAACTTCTTCTTCTCCAACCTGCCTGGAGTGTTGCGCTTCTCCTTCATCGTGGTGTAGTTGCGCCTTTTGCACTCCGTGCATGCAAGCGTTATGATTTCGCGTGCCATCTTCACAACCTTTCATTGCCCGCCCGGCGCAGCATGAGCCGCCGGGCACGGACTTACGTCAAACAGCCCGCGCGGCCTCCCGGCCGTGCGGACTCGCCAGAAACTGCGCATCCTCGCGTCGCGGACGGAGGCCTCTTATTCGATGATGTCTGTCACCCTTCCGGAAGCGACGGTGCGGCCGCCTTCGCGGATGGCGAAGCGCTGCGTCTTCTCCATCGCGATCGGGCTGATCAGCTCGACCGTGATCGAAGTGTTGTCGCCGGGCATTATCATCTCCGTGCCTTCAGCAAGCGCGATGCTCCCGGTCACGTCGGTCGTCCTGAAGTAGAACTGGGGACGGTAGTTGTTGAAGAAAGGAGTGTGGCGTCCGCCCTCCTCCTTGGACAGCACGTATATCTCGGCCTTGAACTTCTTGTGCGGGGTGATCGAGCCGGGCTTCGCGACGACCTGGCCTCGCTCGACGTCCTCCTTCTTGAACCCGCGGAGCAGGCAGCCGATGTTCTCTCCCGCCCTGCCCTCGTCGAGGATCTTGCGGAACATCTCGACGCCGGTGATCGTCGTCTTGGCAGTCGGCCTGATGCCTACGATCTCGACTTCCTCGCCGGTCTTGATCCTGCCCCTCTCAACACGGCCTGTCACCACGGTGCCGCGGCCTTCGATCGAGAACACGTCCTCGATGGGCATCAGGAAGGGCTTGTCAATCTCGCGGACTGGCTCGGGTATCGTGATGTCTATGGCGTCCATGAGATCCTGGATGCACTTGGCGTCGGCGCCGTTCGGATCCGTGGCCTGCATGGCCTTGAGCGCGGAGCCGTGGACTATTGGCGCGTCGTTGCCCTTGAACCCGTACTTGTTCAGGAGGTCGCGGACTTCAAGCTCGATCAGGCCGAGGATCTCCTTGTCGTCGACAAGATCGACCTTGTTCAGGAAGACGACGATCGCAGGAACGCCGACCTGGCGGGCGAGGAGGATGTGCTCGCGCGTCTGCGGCATCGGGCCGTCGACCGCGCTGACCACCAGTATCGCTCCGTCCATCTGCGCCGCGCCGGTTATCATGTTCTTGATGTAGTCCGCGTGCCCGGGGCAGTCGACGTGCGCGTAGTGCCTCTTCGAGCTCTCGTATTCCACGTGCGACGTCGCGATCGTGAGGATCTTCGTCTCGTCGCGGCGGCCCTGGGCGGCCGACGCCTTCGCGACCTCGTCGTAGCTTATGAACTTGGCAAGGCCCTTGGCCGCCTGGACCTTCGTGATCGCCGCGGTGAGCGTGGTCTTGCCGTGGTCCACGTGGCCGATCGTGCCGACGTTGACATGCGGTTTCGTCCTGTTGAATTGTTCCTTGGCCATTATTTACCTCCTAAGGTATTAGCTCTTTATTTTAAATAGCTTACGACTTTCCCGCCCCCGCCGTCCGGCCGTCCGGCGCCAGGGGGATGGAGCCAACAACCGGGATTGAACCGGTGACCTCGTCCTTACCAAGGACGTGCTCTACCGACTGAGCTATGTTGGCACCGGCCTGCCTTCCCGCGCCCCATTCGAGGCGGAAAGACAAAGCGGGTATGGAAACTAATTGCGAAAGCGGATAATACAATAATATATTGAAGAAAAAATCAATATTTTTTGTGCCGGGCCTGGAAAGGACGGGAAATCCTGCGGATGAGCATCTTCCCGAAAGCGGTCTCCGGCCGGCATGGTTCAAGCAAACCGTTCTTCCGCGGAAAATGCCGAATTAAGGTTTGGTGCGCGAGGGGGGACTCGAACCCCCACAGGTTGCCCCACATGCCCCTCAAACATGCGCGTCTGCCAGTTCCGCCACCCGCGCGGCCGTGAAATCAAGATGGAAATTCCACACAAAAGGCGGATAATCTATGCCGCCCCGCGTGAAATGCAAGGCTATTTTCCAAAAAATATTTTTTCCAGGTCGAACCTGGAGTGGGACTTCAGGGCGATCAGGGTCTTCGTGTGCAGTATGCCCTTGATGTGGTGCGGGAGCTTCTCGACCACGATCTCCGACAGCCTCGCATTGTCCTTCACCCGTATGATCACGGCCAGATCGAACTCCCCCGCCACCGTGTAGACTTCCGCGACCCCGTCAATCTCCACGAGCTTGTTCACCACGTCGCCGAGTTCGGACCGGTTCACGTTCATCAGTACAACTGCCGTAACCATCGCTCCTCCGTTCAAGTTGTTGGTTATCCGTAATCAGCTAATAGCTCCATGGCAACCGTGGGCCAGGGCCATCTCTCGTATGAATTCAGCAAACTACGCCCTCTTGCTGAATTCATACCGCCAAACTCAAAAAAAGCTTGATTCGCATCCTCCGTCCGGCGGATGGACGATGGCCTTGCTCCTCCTATTGCAAAATAGAACATGGAATCATCCTTTTTCAAGACGCTTAATCTATTGGATACGAACGAATGTAGTTTGCGATCTCGGCACTTTTGACATATATCCTCTTAATTATTTATATATTTATAATCGTAATATTTGCTATAGAAGTTCTCAAAGCCTTCCTTATAAAATAATTACTTTTGTACGAATTTGTTCTTGACTTAATTGCTACTGCATATATATTTATTGTTATTTATATATGTTTAATCTTCGCTCCATATGCTTGGATGGGGCTGGAATCTGAAAAACGTCAGAAGGGACTTAAATATGGGCAAGAAACCAGGAAGCATGCCGCTGCGGATTTCGCAGGACGTAGAGATCGGGCTTGTCCTCGAAGGGGGGAAAATTCTTGGCATAGGCGCAGTGGAGATAGGCGGGATCCCGATGAGGTCAGCCGCCGTGCCGATCAGGCCGGACTTCTCGACGCCTGACGCCCTGCACTACCAGGACTTCATTCTTGAGAGGATTGTAAAAGAAGGCGGCAGAACAGTCCTGAAGACGCGCGCCGTCGGCCGCCAGGAAGTCTTCGGCGAGATCATGGACGAATATTCCTACAACCTCGCCTTCCCGACGCTAAGGAAGGGAGCGGAAGACCTATTGGATTGGATCATCGAGCCGCAGGAGCTGGAGCTCGACGGCCAAAGATATGCCGGTTTCTCGCTGGGGTACAAATTTTCCGGCGGCAAGAACAAAATACACCGCCTTGTCACGGTCTCGACGTGGGAGATAGGCGGACGTGCCGAGGGCAACAGCATCTACCACCAGGCATACTCCTGCCAGCCGGTCTTCAGGTGCACCAGGAAGAACCATTTCTCGACGTCATGCCTCAAGCGCCTCGACCTCTGGAACAGCTGGATGGGCAACTCATACCAGATGCTCCCGCGCTGGGGCTGCATTCAGCCGTTCGACTTCCAGGCTTCAGACAAAGGCGTATTCCTCGGCTACTGGAAGGACAGGCATTCGGTGAAAAGCCTCGTCCAGAAAAATCCCGGAGAGGACGTGATCTTCGTCCTCGACGAATACGATTTCCCGATCACAGGAAGCATCATTACCCCCCGCAAGAATTTCCTTTTCAGCGCTAATCCTGATCCGAAGACGCCGCGCCCCAGGCACGAAGTGATCGACATGTGGACTCGCGCATGCGACATGACGGCCGAAATAATCCGCGGATATTTCGGGATTAAGCACTGCCAGCCCCTTCCCACCGGCGGGCCGGTCTACGCCGGACGCAACAGTATCCCGCGCGAGGAGCTCAAGGGCGGGCGCAAAAAGGACTGGCTGTGGTCCTACGACTCGAAGAAAGGGGAATTCTACTTCCATCTCGACGGAGAGAAGATTCCGCGCCGCGACTTCCTCTACTGGGTCGCGGACAAGAAGCTGCCCCAGCTGCACAAAAGGGGCGTCAGAAGGGTGATGTTCGAGCCGATACATGAGAGCGACTTCACCGAGGACGCATTCGCATTCCACGCGGAAACCGGCTGGCACGGCGATCTGACCGTGTGCAGCATCTGCGGCAGCCGACGCTACGTCCCGGCGCAATGCTACGACGGGTGGCGCGGCTGGAACTATCTCGCCTCCAAAGCCAGGAAGCTGGGGATGAGCCTCGGCCACTGGGTCGGTCTGCACCTCACCCCCCGCGCTCCGATCTTAAGGGAACACCCCGAATACATCATCCAGCATGTCAACACGCTCGCCCACAGCGGCGGCTACAGCCACCTCTCCATCTGCTCCATAAACTGGTGCTCCGGGGCGAAGAAATGGTTTCTCGACGACATGAAGCGCTGGCACGACGAGGGCGACCTCGAATGGATATTCTTCGACTCCTGGCCCAACCTCGGATGCACCGCCATCAACTACTGCGGCAAGATGGAGCCGATGCAATGGGAGATGGGGAAGGTGCTCGCGGAACTTCAGAAGATCGGCTACAACTGGTTCAGCTTCGAGGGCACGAGCCCCTTCGGCGTCCACCAATACGGACTTTGGGATCCCCTTACCGCCTACAAGAAGCATGTCTCCGGCGGGATTCTCGGCCAGAACGACTTCGCCACCTGGATCGGCCACGAATACATGGGCTACAACCAGATGCTCGGCCCTAACATCAACAAGGAGCGGAACAAGTCCACAATTCCGGAGATGAGCTTCCGATACATGGCGAACCGCTCGCTCACACTTGTAATGCCCGACCTCTCCGGCCACAACCCGATCCCCGAGGAAAACCAGTGGACCTACGCAAGAATCCAGCCGATCATGCAGAAACGCTTCATCCTCCCGGACGACTCCGGCGTCAGATGGGAGAGCAAGGATGGAAGACAGGCCCTCTTCGCATACAAGACCCTCACCCTGCCACTGCGGAAAGGTGCCAAGGTCTTGGAAATCAGAGGCCGTAGCGAACGCGAAATCATGACAGAAGGAAATGTCTTAAGGGCCAAGCCCTGGCAGGCATATGTAATATGCTGAAAATAGGATAGGAGCTTCCGAATGACTGCGAAAGCAAATGTATATTCCCCTTGGACGAAGAAAGGCATGGAGGCAAGGCGCGAGTGGGTCTTTGAGAATGTCCGCCGCTCGTTCCGCCGCTTCATCGATGCCGAAGGGAACTGGAAGTGCCCGCCTGCGGCGAACCGCGAGCCCGGCTGGCGCGTGATCGTCCAGGTCTCCCTGCCCTATCTGAGGGGAGACAGAAATGACCGCCTGCTCGCCGAACGATTCCTGCTGCATCCGGTTGTCCAGCAGAGGATCAACGCCTGTTCGTTCACGACTGAATACATCCTGGCAGTGATACTCGGAGCGGGCGAGGCCTGCCCGGACGCCTTGAGGAGCAAGCTGCTGAAAAGGATCGCCCGGGATCTCCTGCATTATGCGAAGAAGGACCTCCAGCACCACGGCTACAACGACAACCATGTGAC
The DNA here is from genome assembly GCA_964636325.1 of uncultured Victivallaceae bacterium. Classification (GTDB taxonomy): domain Bacteria; phylum Verrucomicrobiota; class Lentisphaeria; order Victivallales; family GWF2-50-93; genus CAZWRV01. The sequence goes on from CAZWRV010000013.1 coordinate 75,435, forward strand.
GCTTGCGACCGCCTCGCTCGCGCTCGGCGGGGAGCTGACCGGCAATTCAGAGGCCGTCGAGGAGGCGCGCGCCAACCTCATGAACTTCAGGGACACATTCCTGCGGCGCGGCTTCATGCACGAGACCAACGACTGCTACATCCCGCACACGCTCTACTCCACCGCCATAGTTGCGGAATTCGCAAAGAACAGGGAGGTCAGGGAGCTCGCTAAAAACTGCGAACATCGCATCTGGGCGGACTGGATCGGCCACTGGCACCCTAACCTCTGCCGCAAGCCGGGCCCGAGCGCCCGCGACTACACAGGCGGACGCCTGAATCCTCTGGTGATGGCCGCCAGCCTCTGGTGCATATTTGGTGATGAATTCGGCCAGCCTGCATATCCGCCCTCGGACGTATTTGCCGAAAAAGTTCCGCCGGAACGCCACTTCAGATTCAACGGGGACAAGCATGACGGACACTGGAACCTCGGCTACCTCGCAAGGATCTGCGCGCATGGATACCACATTCCAGAATCGGTGGCTCCTCTGATGATCCATAGGGAATATCCGCACATTATCAGAGGCACTCATGAGACAGGCCATTTCGATGAAGGCGCGAGGAAGGAAGTTCCCGGTCCCGGCGGAACAAAGGCGCTTGAAGGCGTGACCATCCCGGAGGTCGTCCCCTTCTCCGCACGCGAAATCTACACATACCAGTATCAGGAGGCGGACTGGGCGATGGGCACCGCAAGCCAGCGCATGATCGGCGGCTGCCCCAACAACAACTGGAGCGTCTGCTACCGCAAAAATGCCCCCCTCAGAAAGACCTCCGAGCAGGGACTTCTGTTTTCGTCGTTCACCATAAACGACAAGCCTGTCACCGGAAGATGGACATTCCATATGGACTCAAAGAGCAAGTCCGTATTCCAGAAGGAAAGCGTCGAGGCCTGGTTCGACAACGGGCGATACGCCGGAATTCAGCACGGACGCACAGCGATTATGCTCTACCGGCCGCGCATCTACGAGAAGCATGCCGTCAGCTCGCTCGCCACCTCGTTCGTCTTCCCGCTTTGCTTCAACAACATGCCCGACCACATCTTCCTGGACGACAAGGAGATCCGAAACTTCAACGGGGAAGCCAGGAAGCTCTGCGACATATTCGTCCAGGACGGCCCGATCTACATCGGCCTGCGCCCGCTCATCAGCCGCCCGCAGAACTGCGAATTCCGCATGAAGGCCGTCCGTGAGAAATTCTGGGGCCTCATCCATGCCTACAGCTACAAGGGCCCGGCAGTGAACCTGTCGGAAATGGACCTCTGCCGGATAGACGGCGGCTTCCTATGCGAGGTCGCGACGAAGAAGGAGTTCAAGACGATTGATTCATTCAAGGACTGGTTCCGCCAGGGCCGGATCCTCGACGACCAGATGTTCTTCATGCGCCAGGTCCGCTATCATCGGAAAGGCCTAGACCTGGGGATGAGATGGGATCTCTGGAGCGACAACATAATGTATCGGACTTTGAACGGGCGCGAATATCCGACGCCGAAGTTCGAATGCACCGGAATCGATCCGGCCAGGCTTCCATGGCTGACGGGAACCACCGAAGGGATCGACAATTTCTCCTGGGCCGTCAGGCAGTCGAAGCGCCCGCTCGCCCCCCACTGCAAGGAACCGGGGAAGGCGGCAGTGCCTAACGCCAAATGGATGGATGGATGATCGGATGACTGGATATTAAAGAACCAGGCGCAAGTGTGAATTTTATTCCGTAGCTAGGTATACAGTCACCAGGTCATCGGGTCACGAAGTCAACTCTAATTCAAATAATTTATGCAAGGAGGAACAGATGATAAATGGCAAACTTGCGAAGGCCGTCCTGATCACCGCAATGACAACCCAGTTGACAATAGGATTTTGTATGAACGCTGAAAAGCTCAGGGGTTTCGGTGAAATAAAGATGTCGTCTCCGGACGAGAACTCAGCAGTCTTCGAGTGCGAGAGCCCTGAGCGCGCGCTCGTCCTGATGCACAAGATCGGACGCGACATGTCGCAGAGCGCCACGGTCAAGGCCGATTGGCGGAAGATCAAGAACGGAAACTCTGAGATTCCGATTCTGGCCAGGCCCGGGCTTGGAAGCTTCCTGCTGGCGGCAAAGGACAGGAGTGTCTTTGTTTTCACAAGTCCGAAGACTGACGGCCTCGAGGCCGCCTTCGAGCAGGCCCTGAAGAAGCTAGAAGGCTCCAAGTTCTTCGACGAGAACTACATGTATCCGGCATACCTGGACAAGTTCTCCCACTTCGGCATCGGTTCCTGGTATCCGTACGCCTGGGGGCAGAACACGCCGAAGGACGTCCCGAACGACGTCGACAGCCACTTCAAGTTCGCCAAGGACAACGGCCTGACGGTCCAGCCGAACGCGGGCGACTTCCTGCTCCGCAACCTGCTGCCAAAGATCCATGAATACGGAAGGCCCTTCCATTTCGCCCAATGGCAGGAATGGAGCCAGGATCTGGCTAGAATGGCGCCGGAGGATCTGGTCATGCCGAATGACAAGTTCACATCCATGCCCCACTACTACGGCCAGGTCGGCGACGGCGGACGAAAGCTCCTGAAATACCGCGACTGGTGCTTCCAGAAAACCGTCAAGGATCTCAAGGACGATCCGCTTCTTGTCGACTGGCTGGATCCCAACGGCGAGGTCGGCCCCTTCAGCAACTTTCAATACTGGGATTTTTCGGAGGGCAACCGCCAGAACCTGGTCCGGTATCTCAAGACGGTCCGCAGCTACACTCCGGAGACGCTCGGCGAGGCATGGTTCGGCGACAAGTCGCGCTTCAAGTCCTGGGACGACGTGAAGATTCCGATGAGCTATGAGTTCTACGGATGGAAGGAGGGGGATCCGATCGCCGACAAGGACTGGAAAGTCCATCCGGCTACGGTCGATAAAAAGGAGGCCGAGGACAGGCCCTGGTACGAGCGCGTAAGCGACTGTCCGGTCTCGGTCCGAAGCGGCATCGAAAAGAAATACCACACGCCCGGCTTCGACGACTCGAAATGGCCCTCGTTCAAGATGCCGTGCGGCGAAGTTCCGGCGATCTTCTGGCGCAGCATCCATGCGCAGTTCTGGCACCGCGGCAGCATCAGCGTCGAAGGCGCCTGGCTCGCCAACGCAAAAAAGAACGGCGGGAGAGTTTACATGACCGTCGCCTCGCTCACCAGCTCGCGCGGCTGGAAGAATCCCGACCGCCTCTGGATCAACGGCCAGGAGGCCGCCAGCCTATCCCGCTGCCCCGGCCAGGAACTTGTCGGACAGGTTGATGTGACCGACCTTATGAAGGAAGGGAAGAACTCCATCGTCTACCTTCCGGCGCATCTCGGCGGAACCGGAATCGGCGGCCCGTTCTTCCTCACAGCCAGGCCGATGGAGGAATTCCCATACAGCGACAAGAAGGTCAACGCCAGGTTCCGCGACTGGCGCGACTACATCTCCTGGTGCGTGATGGAGAAGATGGAGAACACGTTCAAGGCGATCCGCTCCGAGGATCCGGACCGATTCATCAAGATGCACGCCGCCGAGGACAAGCATCTGGGAATCCCGCTGCAGGCCAGATACGGATGCTTCGGCCACAACACCGGCGAAGGCGGATTCTTCCGTCCCTGGGACAAGCGCTTCGGCTACGCCTACGGTGTCCCGGCCTCGGCCGAGTTCGGCGGCTACATCGAGACCGTGCCCGGCCTCAAGCGATGGATCGGATGGTTCACATTCGAAGGGCTCAACGCCTTCGACAACTTCCACAACATCCAGCAGATGATGTATTCGGTGAACAAGGACGTATGGACCGAGTTCATGCCTTATCTCAAGCTGGCGAACAGGCGCGACATCAAGCGGCCCGACATCGCCCTCTTCTGGTCGTCCCACAACCTCCATCTTCTGCCCCGCCCCGTGCCCTACTGCTTCGACCTCGGCCGCGGCGACCTGCAGTTCATCGGCTACTCATACATCGACGCCAACGAGAGCACGCTGCGCGACGGCCTCCTGAAGGACTATCCCGTGATCTGGGACACCGGCACCTGGATCATGGAGCCAGAAACGGTGAAGCGGCTCAAGGAATATGTCGAGGCCGGCGGCACGTTCGTCGCCCTGCAGGAGACCGGGCGCCACAGCTATACAGAGAAGGACGCCTGGCCAATCAGCGAACTCACCGGCTGCAAGGTCCGCGAGATTCGGCCGATGACAGGCACGCTCAGTATCCTCGTCGAACAGCCGCTCTTCAAAAGGCTCGCGGGCAAGAACTTCTACAACCGCGGCAAGTCGGTGGACTACTCCGACTACAACTACGCGGACAAGTGCGTCGCGCTCGAGCCCGTGGCGGACGGGACAATCCCCGTAGCCCGCTACGAGGACGGCGCGGTCGCAATCGGAATGCGTAAGCTTGGCAAAGGGAAAGTGATTATCCTCGGCAGCCCCTTCTGGCGCGACTCATACGACGGCGCAGGGATGTGGTGGCCCGGCGAAAGCCAGTGCGTCTTCCTCGAGGACATGCTCGACGGCCTCGGCCTGAAACCTCTGGCGAAGTCCGACTCCCACGACATCTGGCGCGAACACTACATCGCCAGCAACGGAACCGAGGAATACTTGGCGCTCTTCAATCCGTTTCAGGAGGCGAAGACCTTCTCTATCGAATGGACGGCCGCCAAGCCGCCCACGGAACTCTTCGACCCGAAAAACGGGCAGAAGATCGAGTGCAAGATCGAGGGGGATACGGTCAAGCTGGATAAAATCAAGCTGGAAGGGCTTGAGACAAGGATATTTGCGACTCAGCCTCAACAGCAGCCGCGGCACGCCCTCGACGCCTGGTTCAAGCAGCTCGCCATTTGGTGGCGGCTTTCGGCTGAAGGGGAAAAGCTCGAAAGGCCGGACCTGCCAGTCTACACGATACAGCTCGCGCCGACCATGACCGGTCTGGTCCTCTCAGGGGCCGATGCCGCGAAGATAGATCCGGCGGCGATTTCAAAGGCGGAAAAGACGGGCCCCGAATGGAAAAAGTGGGCCGGACAGAGCATCGATGAGCTCAGGACGAAGCCCGACAAGGAACGCCGCGCCTTCCTGCATTGCGCAATCGAAATCCCGAAGTCCTGGAAGCCGGGCGAGAAAATCGAACTCGTCGTCGCGACTTTCACGCATGCAATAGGCGACATCGTCGGACCGCTCGACGCCTGGCTGAACGGCCGTCGGATCATCGAGAATAAATCCTGCGGAGCGCGCGGATACAGCGATGCCGACGGGGGAACGGTCGTGGACGTCTCAAGCATAATCGATCTCGGCGGCAAGAACTCCCTCTGCATCGCGGCCGGACCAAACGGATTCATCGGCGAAGTGAAGCTCCGCAGGTATCCCGCCGTCAAGCAGGAGATCGAAGTCACAGGCGAATTCAAGACCCAGCTCGACGCCGACTCCGGGATGGGGACTGCCCCGATCCCCGGCGAAATGAAGGCGATGTACGGATGGAAGGACGACATCATGGTTCCTGCGGAATGGAAAGGCTCAAGAGTCTTCATCCAGATCGACGTGGAAAAGATCGAAGATTATGAAGGCTTCGCGGTCAACGAAAAGGTCGTGTTCCATCCCGTGAACTGGTATAAGGCCGTGACATGGATGGACATAACGCCGTTCGTGAAGTTCGGCGAGCCGAACCGCCTCATGCTCATCAGCAAGGCCGCCACACGCGAGTGGAAGCCGGGAACAGTGAACTACAAGAAGATAAGGCTGCAGCAGGTGAGTGAACGATAAAGCGTAACCGTTGAACTCTATCTACTATACGCATTTTTTAAGACTTGAATCGTTTCCTTATATACAACCTGGAGGGTTGTCAGATAGTAGCCGGAGGTCGAAGCATGGCGTAGACCTCCGGACATGATATAAAATAGTAAGCACCCAGGAGGGGTGCTAGAAGCTGGTGGTGCTAAACCGGTGTCAAAAATGCCATGATTCGGGATTTTATTTTGAAGATTCTAGCACCCCTTCAGGGTGCGATTCGTTTTTCCCTTAGTCCGGGGGTATCGCAAGGCTCAACCCCCGGCTACTGTCTTTCATCCCTTTGGGATGATTGGAGGTAAGGAATCGAAAACATGCGTAAAGTTGAAACCACGGGCTATATAGAACATCATCCCTACGGGATTAAATATATTCTCACTAATGAATGCCACCCTCTGCGAGGGCTTTTAAGGCAACATGAAAAGAAAGGATTACAAATGCCGTGCATGCAGAAGCTTTATGCTAAGGTGGCGGCGATGACGACATTGATCGGTCTTGCGGCGGCGGGCGCGGCCGCCGGAGTCTGTTATGCGCGGACGACGATCCGGCGCGAAAAACCGGAGACGATCCGCCTCGCCTGGCAGCTCGACTATTTCGGAAAAATATGGCTCAACGGCCGGCTCGTCAAGACGGTCGACGGCGGCCATGGCTGCCCGAAGATGCCACTCCTCATCCCTGTCGAACTCAAGGCCGGCGACAACCTTATTTTCCTGAAGATCCACTCCGGCAGCCGTGGAAACAACTTTGCTGTCCATCTTGAACAAAACGATTGAAGAAATTAATCATATTGGCCCATGGAGGATTTTAATGAACATGCTAAAGAGCCGTATTTACTGCTGCGCAACTTCAGCGATTCCAGGAACGCCTCACGGAAAGTCGCTTGGAAGCCGGACCGGATTTTTCGCCTTCACTCTCATCGAGTTACTCGTAGTCATAGCGATCATCGCCATACTGGCCGCCATGCTGCTGCCAGCGCTGCAGAACGCAAGGAAGAACGCAAAGCAGTCGATATGCGCGAACAACCTGAAGCAGATCGGTCTCCTGCTCTACAATTACGCCGACGACAACAATGAAATCTATCCCTACGCCCATGACACGACTATAATGGAGGTCTGGTCGCAGAAGATAGCTCCTTATGCGAGCGTACCTACAGGAATTGTCACGAGCATATCCCAAGTGAAAAGCTTCAACTGCCCCGAAAACATGTCGCAGAACCGCTGCGGAGGATACTTGGTCAATGAGTCTGACAACAGTTACCAGTGCAATGGATGGAACGACATATTGGCCGGCTGGGACGGTCTCGCCATGGGTGCAAAACTGAGCTCCATATCAAGCCCTGGCTCGCTCTATCTGGCTATGGACGGACTTTACTACAGGACTGAGGCCTGGAACAACGACGGATTAGGTTCGATACCACCGTTCACCGTGGGAATCCGCACCCTCAGATATTGCCACAGCAGGTCTGTGAACATGGCATATGCCGACTACCATGTCGGCCCATTGAAGGCGCCGCTCCCCTACAGGGGTTCTTATGTCGGCGGCCCTGGCGACAGGGCCTCGAGCTTCACCAACGGAACCCCCTGGTATGCCAGGAAATAGCTTGCAGATTCATGCTGATGGACTATTCTAAAGCCCGTTCGTCTACACATTCAATCCGTCCAATCAGGCATGACGGCATAAAATGGCCAAGAAGGACTTTTCCAAGTTCGTAGTCGCGTTCGGGCCTTTTGCAGGGCTTCTAGGGGTGTTTCTGCTTTTCACGGCGGCGGCGCCGGCCGAGTTCCACTCCTTCTACAACGTCAAGACGATCATAACTCAGACGGTGATAATAGCGGTCGCCGCGCTCGGGATGACCTTTGTGATTGTCAGCGGCGGCATCGACCTCAGCGTCGGCTCGCAGATCGCGCTGTGCACGGTGACTGTAGCCGCGATCATGAGATATTCCTGCAGCGCGGACGCGGAGATGGCCGGCGCTGGAATCTCGGTGATCGCCGCGCTGTCCGGGATTGCCGTCTGCGGGATCTGCGGACTGCTCAACGGGCTTATCTCGAACGGCCTCAAGATTGTTCCGTTCATAGTGACGCTCGGCATGATGCAGGTGGCCCGCGGCACCGCCAAGTGGATCGCCAACGAGCAGACGGTGATATGCCCGAGGACATTCCTGTGGGAGCTGATGAACGTCGAGCCGCATCCTTCCTGGATCGTCTTCTCATACGGTGTCTGGCTTACGGCCATTCTCGCCGCCGCAGTTTATGTCGTGCTCAAATACACGGTGTTCGGGCGCCATGTCTTCGCGATCGGTTCGAACGAGCAGACCGCTCGCCTTTGCGGAATAAGCGTCCCCTTGAAGAAGACATTGATATACATGGTCTGCGGCATCTTCACCGGAATTGCCGGAGTGATGCAGTTCGCCAATCTCACGCTCGGCGATCCGACGGCCGCGTCCGGCATGGAGCTCGACATCATCGCCGCGGTGGTCATCGGCGGCGGCTCGCTCAGCGGCGGCAAGGGCAGCGCCGCGGGCACCGTCGTCGGCGCGCTCATCATGGCCGTCCTCAGGAACGGATGCAACATGCTCGGCGTCCACAACTACATGCAGGAGATCATCATTGGCATCATAATAATCAGCGCCATCGCCCTAGACCGATTCAAGAACAGGCTGGCGGCGGAAGACTGAAGCCGGCCACCGCAGTTGTTACCGTGCGCGGCCATTGCCGCAGTTGTTACCGTGCGCGCCCATTATTGGCCGCGATAACTAAATAACCAAGCAGGTATATAGGATGCACCACCGCAACATGTTCGCAGACAACAGGCCCAAGGGAGAGACCTTCAACTGGCGCAGGGACTGGGAGAACCAGGATGTCACGCATATCAACCGCGAGATGATGCACTCGCCGTGGGGCGCCTACGGGAACCTCAAGGAGGCGCTTTCCTGCGACCGCAACTGTTCGGAAAACGTCATGTCGCTGAACGGTGCCTGGAAATTCCAGCTCGCACCTTCCCCGGACAAGGTTCCCGCCAAGTTCTGGGAGCCGGGCTACGACGCGTCCAAGTGGCCGACGATCCAGGTTCCCGGAAACTGGGAGGTCCAGGGCTTCGGAAAGCCAATTTATACGAACTACATCTATCCGTTCCATCTGAACCGCGACGAAGCCTATCTCAACAAGCCGTCTCTCTCGGGGAAGGAAACAAACGAGAGCTACCTGATGAACCCGCCATTTGTCCCGAAGGACAACCCTACAGGGTGCTATGTCCGCAGCTTCGATCTTCCGAAAAGCTGGAAGGGCAAGAGCGTCTTCATAGACTTCAACGGCGTCGAGTCCGCCTTTTACCTTTGGATAAATGGACGGCCGGTCGGATATTCGCAGGACAGCAAGCTGCCCGCCCAGTTCGAACTCACACAGTTCGTGGTTCCCGGCAGAAACACGATCGCGGTACAGGTGATGAGGTGGTCCGACGGCACCTGGCTCGAGGACCAGGACTACTGGCACATATCCGGAATCTTCCGGCCGGTCCGCCTGATCGCAAAGCCGTCCATACATATCCGCGACTGGTTTGTCCAGGCCACTCCCGACGAGCATGGCGACGGTGCGGCACTTAAGGCCGAAGTCCTGTTGAAGGAGCTGCCCGGCTATGCCGACCACAAGGTCCGCATCCAGCTCTTCGATGCGGACGGCAAGCAGGTCGCAAAGGAAGAGCGCGGCCAAAACCTGAGATCTCCGGAGCCCGGCCACAAGGAGGCCGGCATAACCTTCATCTTGAAGCTTGACTCCGTAAAAAAATGGTTCCCGGAGAATCCGTACCTTTACACTACAGTACTGACGCTAGTCTCACCGAAGGGGGATGAAATTGACTTCGAGTCCTGCAGGACCGGGTTCCGCCGCATCGAGATCAAGAAGCACGTCATACATCTGAACGGCGTGCGGATGATCTTCCGCGGCGTCAACAGGCACGAGCACGCCTACAAGACCGGCCGCTTCGTCTCCGAGGAGCACATGCGCAAGGAGATCGTGACGATGAAGCGCCTCAACTTCAACGCGGTCCGCACCTGCCACTATCCCGACGATCCGCTCTGGTACGACCTCTGCGACGAATACGGAATCTGCCTGGTCTGCGAGGCCGACGTCGAAACCCACGGCGTCAACGGCATGCTCACGAACAATCCGTCCTGGGCCGGCACCTTCCTCGAGCGCGCCGTCCGCATGGTGATGATCCACAAGAACCATCCGTCGATCTTTTCCTGGTCGATGGGCAACGAGTCGTGGAAGGGCCCAAACCATTCCGCCATGGCGAACTGGATCCGCTACTACGACCCCACCCGCCTGGTCCAGTATGAGAGCGCAGGCCCCGAGGCGATCATCTCCGACCTCCGCGGCTGGATGTATGCCCTGCCCGACAACATAATAAACATGCTGGCCGACGCCAATGATCCGCGCCCAGTCGTCCTTGTCGAATACCTGTACCAGATCAGGAACGCCGGAGGCGGAATGTACTGGTTCAACGAACTCCTCGAAAGGTTCGCGCGATTCCAAGGCGGCTTCGTCTGGGACTGGCAGGACAAGTGCCTCCCCGCGAAGGACGCATCCGGAAAAATTTTCCAGGGATTCGGCGGCGACTTCGGCGAGGATCTAGTAGAACGCACCGTCCCGAAGCACATGACCTGCAACGGAGTCGTCCTTCCCGACATCACGCCGAAGCCGGTCGCATACGAGATCAAGAACGTCCAGTCGCCTATCCACATAACAGGGGCATCGATATGGACCCCTAACATATTCAAGATCAAAAACCGGCGGCAGGACGGGGACACTTCATGCTACAGGCTCGAATACAAGATCCGCGAGGACGGCATTGCCATCAGCGAAGGACAGATCAAGATGCCGGTCGTCAAGCCGATGTCCGACGGCGAATTCGAAATCGACCTTGGCAAGCTCCTGCCCAGGAAGAAGCCTGGCCGTGAATACCATCTCGACTTCTACGTGAGCCTGGCCAGGAAAACTGCCTGGGCGCCGGCCGGGCACGAAATCTACCGCACGCAGTTCCAGCTCGAAGGCGCCGCCTCCGCGACGGCCGCGGAAAAGCATTCAGTTCCTGCCGCGCTCTCGACATTGGACGATGGCAGCATCAAGGTCTCGGGGAAAGGATTCTCGCTGATCTTCGACAAGAAGACCGGCCTGATTAAATCTTGCGCAAGAGGTTCAGCGCAATATATCAGCGAAGGGGCATACGAGAATCTTTCGCGTCCGCTCACCGGCCTGGACACCAATCCCGGATGGGGCTTCTACAACCTCTGGCTGCCGTTCGCTCCCGACAAGCTGAAGCGCGAACCCGGCAGCCTTCTCAGATCCGTATTGGTGCCGCTGGAGGATGGGAGGGTGAGACTTGAAAGCTCCGCGACGCTGAAGTCATCCGCCAGTCCGTTTGTTGTCAAGACTGAGACGGCATACACCATTTCCGGCGACGGCCGCATTCGGATCGACATGCAGATCGACGCCGACCGCGCCTTCAAGCATCTGCCGCGCGTCGGGATGACGCTGGTCCTGCCGGCTGGCTTCGAACAGCTCGAATGGTTCGGCCGCGGCCCCGGCGAAAACTACTGCGACCGCAAGGACCACACGCTGATGGGCGTCTACAAGGCGACCGTCGGAGAGCAGCACTTCCCGTTCGTTCCGCCGTCGGAATGCGGCGGACATGAGGACGTCCGCTGGCTTAAGATCGGCGACGGCAGGAGCCGCAGCCTCCTGATCGAAAGCCCGTCCCCGTTCCACTTCGACGCGAGACACTCGAGCGTCGCCGACTACAGGAACGCGCCGCACGACCACGAACTCCCGCGCCGCAAGGAGGTCTTCCTCAACCTCGACTTCAAGCAGGCGGGAATCGGATGCAACATGGGATGGTCAACAGCTATCGACGAAAAGCATCTCGTCCCGGCCGGAGCATACCGCTTCCGCTTCGACATCAAGCTGATATGAAAATTGGACAGGACACTGGCTGTTTATTTCATACAAGCCTGAATTTGAAGGCGATTTGTGGTCCGAGGCATTGGAGCAGTTGAGGAAGGCATGAGGATATGTGTCTGTTCAGTCGATTCAGGCGAATTAATCGAGACCGTTTTGTCATCGAGAATCAAGTAGTTTGGTTTGCGCGCGCCGCGCGCAATCAACAGAACTCGGCGTTCCTCGTTTGCGGAGTTCGCCCTTTGCGCGCAGCGCGCGCAAGCAACCCAAGTTTCAGTAGAGTGCCGCTCTGGCGGGGAAATCCGCCAGTTCTGTCGGGGAGAAACTCGAAGTAGCGCAGGTATTCCTACCTGCGGATTGCGCAGACAGGAATGT
>CAZWRV010000014.1:0-87461 GCA_964636325.1 uncultured Victivallaceae bacterium
AGTCCGGTTCGGAGGGAGGGGGAACGCAAATCAATGCGCTCTCCCTACCCCTATCTCAAGTTTCGGAGGAGCATGACCCAACGCGGCGCATATCCTTGCACACCTTGACAAGGGACATTTCGCCTTGGAGATTATGCATGTGAGAGAAAATGGACATCTATCGACGGTTGCCTTCGTATGCGACGACCTCATGGCCGGCGGCTGGACTTCTCTCGCCTCCCTCATCCTCAACCTCGATCCCTCCAGGTTCCGGCCTTATGCGATATGCCTTTTCGGCAAGGGCGCCAACGCCGAAGTCCTCGAAGAGCGCGGCATAAAGGTCTACTGCCTGAACCTGTGCAAGATGAACCTTCCCGTCAAACTGGCCGAAATGATCCGGATTCTCAGGCGGGAACGGACCGGCATCATCCATACGAACCTGCATTATTCGGATGTACTAGGCCATACGGCGGCGATGCTGGCGGGCGTCCGCACAAGAATAATACACCTGCATTCCATAAAAGAAAAGACCGGATTCGAGGTCCGGGCTTGGAAACGCCGCCTGATTTCCAGGGCAGATATAATAGTTTCCGTGTCGGACGCCACAACGAAATATTTCAACGAGTGCCACCCCGGCGCGGAGACGAAGATCCGGAAAATACCCAACGGGATCGACATTTGCGAATTCCGCAGGCGATATGATGGGTCGAGGCTCGCCAGAACCGATCTGGGCGTTCCCGCCGACGCCTTTGTCTCCATCACGGTTGCGAACTTCAAGTGGCAGAAGGGCTACAAATATCTTGTGGATGCGGCTTCGATGCTGCCGGATCCGCAAGTCCATTTCGTCGTCGTCGGCTATGGCTCGGGAAGGCGCGAAGTGGAGGAACTTGCAGCTCGTAAAGGCCTTGCGGAACGCTTCCATTTCCTCGGCTTGCGGACCGACGTGCCGGAGCTGATGAAGGCCGCTGACATCTTCGTTCTGCCGTCCGTGGTAGAGCCTTTCGGAATATGCATCCTGGAGGCGTTCGCCGCGGGGCTTCCGGTCGTCGCTACGGCCGTGGACGGCATCGCCGAAACCGCGGAGGACATGAAGACCGCAGTCCTTGTCCCCCCCGCCGACCCTGCGAAGCTCGCGGACGCCATCAGGAGGCTCAAGGCAGATACGCCGCTCCGTTCCAGGCTCTCCGCGGCCGCTTCGGAGCGCGTCAAGGACTTCGATATCGCCAAGATCAAGGCCCGTTTCGAGGATGCCTATGCCGAGGCTTGCCGGAAGAACGCAATCCGCTGAGCCATGAAATTTTCCGCCAGGAAATCATATATCCATTGCGCGATCTGGCCGCTCGCATAAGATGTGGGATGGCATTGATCGCAGAAAAGAGCCGCCCCCATGCCTTTCGCCCTGAGCTTTCTCAGCTCCGGCAGGAGATCCAGTGCGGGCATGCCCAGTTCCGCGGAAAGCTTCTGCATACGCCTCTGGGGGTAGTCTTCCAGGAATTCGGCGTCAACCCGGGGCCTGGCCGGAAAGACGACGATGCAAGGCTTGAATCCGCACAGCTCCGACTGCCTCTTCTGCTCCTTGAAGGCCGGCAGCATAATTTGCCAGGTGCCTTCTGTCCATGCACATCCCCAGGGGACTCCCCTTCTCGCGGGCGATTGCCTCAACGCGCCTGACAAATGTCTCCTGAAACAGATGAAATCATCACAGAAACGGAGATAATGATCAAGGGCCAGTGATATCTTCCCTTTTTTGCTTCGCCGCCTTCACTTCGAGCTTCTCCACTTCCGGAACCGGGGGATAGAGCTGGTTGTATAGGGGCCAGTATTTCATCATGATCTCGGCCTTCTTCTTCAGCTCTTTGGCGAGGTTCGGACTGAAGGTCAGGGAGTCCTCCCTTTCCGGGGTTGGTGCCATGGTGAAGATCGGATCGGTGCCGGACTCGAGCAGTTTTGCGAGGCTCCGCGCGTTGTCCATCTCGGAACGGGCGATGAGGCGCAGCTCGTATGAGCCGCGGTTGATGGCGCCGGTGTTGTATTGGTCGCGGTACCATACTTCCGCGTCGGAGCGGCCGCGTGTTGCGAGCGCATGCTCGTATTCGACGAAGTTGCGGCAGGTAAGCAGGATGCTGGAAAGTGCCTTGAGGCGGTTGGCGAGGAGGCCGAGGCTGCCTGCGGCCGCCTTGGACTTTGCTTCCGTCGAAATCCTCTCCAGCATCCGGGCTGCGGACAGTATTTCCTCCCGTGCGGTATGAAGTACGAGCCTGGCGTTGTCGACGGCGGCCTCGCCGGTTATTCCCGGATATCCCAGCGCATTGGTGAGGCGCAGGAACTCCGTCTCGTTCCTGGCCACGCGTCCGCGCTGGAAGACATTCCTCTCATCCTCGGTCAGGAGCCCCATATCCGGAACTAGCGGCATCGTCACCCAGCGCATCATGAGCGGGTAGACGATCAGCAGCGGGGCGCCGCGCAGGCAGAAGCGGTAGCGATCGGCCGCAGTTTCGATTGAGAGCCAGGCCTGGAGCAGCTTCTCGGCGTTTTCCTCTCCGGCCTGCCTGGCGGCGATCCCGTGCAGCAGCTTCATGCGCGACAAGGGGCCGTCAGTCGGACTTTTAAGAAACTCGGCATAGATATCCTTCAGAAGCGGGAAGACCGAGCCGAAGCTGATGCGCATTCTTTCGCATGGGCTTGCTTCGGCATATTCTAGCTCTTTCAGGAAACGCTCCACCTTCGGGATGCCGAGCACCGGGAAGAATCCGTCCGCGAACCAGGAGTTGGAGGATGCTGAGACGGCGAAAGGATTTCCGTTGCGGTCTTTCTCGTCGATGAACTGCCCTTCCTTAAGACCGAGATGGTAGTGCTGGTTGTTGTCGAGGTAGAGCCTGGAGTTGCTGACGGTGATTGTCAGCCGGGTTCCGGCCTCTCTCGCGCCGTCCTGGAGCGTGCTCATGAACTTGATAAGACGGTCCGTGACCGTGATGTGGCGGCACGCTTCGGGGCCGTTCTCGCCCGGATAGGTGTGGGCCCAGCAGTAGCCGCACGAGGAGTCGTTGCCGAACATGGTGTAGACATCGAGTTCGGGAAGCTGGCGGCAGAGCTTTGTCATCGCGGAACGATACATCTCCAGGACTTCGGGATTGTCGACGCAAGGGCTGAAATAGGGGAGCCTGGCAAGCGGCATGCAGTCCACCTGCGCGCCGCGCCATTCCGGATGCTCCTGGAAGACCGCCTCCGGCAACCACATCGGCTCATGGCTGTCGAGGACGGCTCTCAGCCCCAGCGACTTGAGGATGGAACAGCGCTCCTTCATTATCGCCATGTTCTGTTTCGACTCCTCCTGCGGGAGGAAGCCCTTGAGCTGCGGCGGCAGGACAAGCTTGAAGAGACCGACCGACCTTCGCGACCACACAGGCCATTCGTCCCACTGCGGGAACGGATCCCGTTCGTCGGGCTTCTGCCACGTGCTAGGCGGAATCTGGCTGATCGCCACATGGGTCGCGCCCATTGCGGCG
This sequence comes from uncultured Victivallaceae bacterium, assembly GCA_964636325.1. Classification (GTDB taxonomy): domain Bacteria; phylum Verrucomicrobiota; class Lentisphaeria; order Victivallales; family GWF2-50-93; genus CAZWRV01. Next base: position 3,486 of record CAZWRV010000014.1, read on the forward strand.
GCTTCCCTGGCAAAGGCCCTGAATGTGGCCGCGTCCTTGCAGACCTCGGGATTTTCCATCGAGTCCCAGACGATCATCTTCTTCATATAGCGTTCCCTTATGGTTGACAATGGTTCGGACTAAACGCATTAAGATGGTTTGGGGTTTCAGATGCCAGTGTTCAGGGGGTGGCGACTCCGATGACAAGCGACTCGTGACCAGCGACCTGCGACCCGCGAAGTGAAATGCGAAACCTTCCGATTCCTATCGGAACCTACCGTCACCTGCCGTTGCCACTATTCACCATCTGCCATTCACTGTTTCGGCCCACGGTATCTGTTACGGTATCCGGCGTTATCAAGTCACCTCATTCCGCCTCGGGCACATAGCTTCCAAGCACCCTGCCTTTGACGGCGGTGAAGAAGAGGTTGTCGTTCTCGATCTTTACCTCCGGCAGCAATGTCTCGTCCACGAACTTCATCATGCCGGGGATCGCCTCGTCGGAAATCCCCGACTCCTCGAACACGACGAGCGTCCCCGCGACAGTCCCATTCAGCAGGTAGTGCAGGTCAACAGCCGCGACGTCCTTGCCGTCCTTCTGAAGGACGACCCTCTCGGAATGCGGCGTTCTCAGGACTCTTACGATGTCATATTTCATGTTCGCCTCTCAGAAAATTATTGACTTTAAAGTGCAGATGAGAGCTGAAAGGACGCCAAGTGCTGCGATGAGCATCAGCATGCATCCCTTGCCCTCCTTGACATAGCTTATGCCGGTTCCGGGCAAGGACATGGAAGTATATTTGCGTCCGTTAGACCTCACACCGGTCCGGAAACCGCCGCCTCCGACCGAATATCCGACCCCGGACTTGCTCATGTTGATCCTGAACGGTCCGAAGTTGACCGACTTGCGGTATCTGAATCCCATCATAAACCTCCGTTTTTATTCCCCGTCGTCCTTTGGATGAATGGATGGTAGGGTGTTAAGAATATCCAATCTAAAAACTCTGAAAACGGCTCAGCTCGGCTTCGCCCTCCGGAACAATCGGAAATTGTGGAGGGCTGAGCCGCGCTCAACCGCATTTATAAAAATGGTTCAAGGATATAAAACGTCAGATAATCTTTAACAGTTTTATTTCTTATCGTCGTTACATATTTTCCCGCAGTTCCAGCATTCGTCAAGCTCAGGATTCACGGTCTCGCCGCAATTGGCGCATTCCCAAGGCCCGGCGCTGCTCGGTTTGGCGTTTTTCATCTCCTCCAGTATCTTGACTGCCTCCTCATAGTCCTCGTCCGCGACCCAGACTTCCGGCCACGCAAACGTCGGCGCGGCCATGGAAGGGAACGGAAAACCAAACCCCATCCAAGTAGATATGGTTTCATTCTTCATGATCGACTTTATGCCGGCGCAGTCGAGCATCATCCTGAGCATGTCGCATGTCACTGTGCTGTGGGCCGTCATCAGCATCTTCTCAGCATCTTCATGGCAGATACCCTTATGGTGCAAGATATTGGTTAAGCTATTCGGTGAAGCGGATAATGCAACCATGCAAGTTGCAATGATGCATCTATTGAAATTACGCCCCTTGAGGTTATGCTTGAGGAAGCAGTAAGATGAAAATGCGAACGAGATCATATCCAGGAGGACGGAATGACGCAGATAGACGATATCAAGACCGCCATCGAACATACGAGGCTGCTGCGCGAGAAGCTTCTAGCCGATCCTCACCGCCCGGCGTATCACTTCGTCCAGCCGGAGGACATCGGCATTCCGGGCGATCCCAACGGCGCATTCTACGCGAAGGGCCGCTACCATCTCATGTATCTCTACGCCTGCCGTTCTGACGGATTCCGCTGGGGGCACATTTCCAGCCACGACCTGGTGCACTGGCGCGCGCATCCCGACGCGGTGATTCCCGACAGTCACGACGGTGGAATCTTCAGCGGCGGCGCCTTCCTTGAAGACGACGGCACCTGCTACCTGTCATACTGGGGCTTGCCGGTCGAAGGAAAAGGCCAGGGCGGCATACGCATAATCAGAAGCCTCGACGGCAACTACGACAAATGGGAGAAGTTCACCGACTACGCGCTGGAATGCACCGAGTCGGGGAGCCTCCAGGTCGCCGGTACCGACGGCGAAACAAAGTATCTAGCATGCGCCGACCCGAGCAACATCTGGAAGAAAGGCGGCCGGTATTACATGCAGACCGGAAACCTCTGTGTGCTCATCAAGTTCAAGCGCGACGGCCTCCACAAATATTCCGCGGAAGACCTTGCCAAGATCCAAGTCCCCAAGGAAATCTACGGCGACTGGGTAGACCTCTTCAGAAGCAATGATCTCAAGAAATGGGAATATGTGCATCGATTCTACGCTCGCGATGCCTCGAACCGCATGACAGACCCTAATGAGGACGACATGTGCCCGAGCTTCCTGCCTCTGCCATCTTCGAAGGACGGCGGCACCTTCAGCGGGAAATATCTGCAGCTCTTCATCTCGCACAACCGCGGCTGCCAATACTACATCGGGACATACGACAAGGACCGCGACATCTTCATCCCTGAAAAGCATGGACGGATGAGCTGGATAGACAACACATATTTCGCACCTGAAGCGCTGGTGGACGCCAAGGGCCGCCAGATCATGTGGGCCTGGCTCACCGACAACCGCGACGAAGAGCTTAAATACGGCTGGTCCAGCGTATACGGCCTTCCCCGGACGCTGTGGCTGCGCAGGGACGGAACTCTCGGAATCGCACCTGTCCCGGAACTTCAAATGCTGCGCTGCAACGAGGTCCGTCAAAAAATCACAAGGCTCGGGACGAAGCCGCAGGCATTGTCCGGAATCAACGGCCTCTCATGCGAGATACGCATGAAGGCCAAGGTTCCCGCCTACGGCGAAGTCGGTTTTTACGTGCGCGCCAACGACAACCTTTCCGAATTTACCCGCATAGCCTACGACGGAACGAAGAAACAACTGATCTTTGACGCCGCGAAATGTGGAAAGCAGGGCCGTCCGGCCGTCGAAGCCGCGCCGTTCGCGCTTGAGGACGGCGAACAGCTCGAACTGAGCGTCTTTGTGGACCGCAGCGTCATCGAGGTCTACGCCAACGAGCGCCAGGCGATTTGCCGCCGTGTATATCCTGAAACCGGCGGAGAGAAGATCCTGGCCTATGGAAGTTCGGGCACGCAGATCAACGAACTCACCGCCTACGAAATGGCCCCCTCAAACTTCTGCTGAAATAAAATTAAAAGGGAATCCCTTTTAATTTCAGATTTCCTGACCCGCCCAATATGAAAATCTTAAATGCGACTGGAAAATGCCCGTGTGGCTTTTCAGGCCGGGGCGCCGGAAATCTGAACTGAAAAACCTTCCGGGGGTCGGCATTTCACAACATTTTTGTTTCCCACGGATCAGGATGTCTGAAATTATTTCTCTTTGTCGCTCTGCGTCTCTGCGGGAATAAAATTTCCCCCGCAAGAAGCAATGGGCGCCAAAAGAATCTTATGATTCTATGATTCTTTGCTCCTGTTCACTATCTGGTCGGCCTCCTTGAGGAGGGCGAGTTCCGGATAGTCGAACCTCGACGGGGAATGGTGGTTGCCGATGATGTCCTTCACGACTGCGACTTTCTCCTCCGGAAAGCCGATTGACCGGAGAAGCCGTTCCGCCTCAGGCGGGCCATATTCCTCCTGCGTCTTCCCGTTGTTGTAACCGTGCTTCTCCTCGGAGACTTTGATTCCGACGTCGTGCAGGAGCGCCGAGGCGATTACGATCTCCTCGTCGGCACCGGGATACTTTTGCATCAGCCGCTCAGAATGGTGAAGAACCTTCATCGCATGCTCGATCCGCCGGTCGTCCCCGCCGAAGTATGCGGCTAAAGCACGCATAAGTTTTGCGCGGAGATGTTTCATTGTATTAGCCCCTTGCTGAAAATTTCGGAAAATGATTTTGCCATGTGCTGTATGCCAGTCTTTCCGAGACTGGCTTGGAGGCATTCGCCTTGATGTTAAGGCGCGGCATGTCCGAAAAAACGCCATACATCTGCCCCATTGCGGCGGAAGGACATTTTCCTCGTAGGGGAAAGTTGTGTCGAATTCCCTATCAGTTTCTTGCACATTTGAAATATTCACAATAGAGCCCTATTATATAACGTTGAATTAAACTATAAGGCTATTATGCCCACTATTTCAATGTTCTATGGGATTATTGTCCGGATATATTTCGCACCGGGTGAACACAATCCTCCCCATATCCATGTCTATTACAATGAATATACGGCGGTTCTTGACATCACCTCCTGTGAAATAACTGAAGGTGATCTGCCAAGCAAGCAAAAGAAACTCGCTCTTGCATGGGCGGAACTTCACAAGGATGAACTTTTGGCGGACTGGAACCTAGTCATGAACGGAGAGCAACCATTTAAGATCCAGCCGCTCCAGTAGAGTATAAAGGATTTAGCATGTATAAACAAGTAACATATGTCGAGCCAAGAAGAGACTATACGTTAATTCTCAAGTTTTCCAACGATGAGACAAAGCGGTTGGATTTCACGCCTTATCTCGATTCCGGCGTGTTCAAGCAGCTCAAGGATATTGACAGGTTCATGAAAGCCCACGTGTCTTTCGACACCGTCGAGTGGGATGAAGATATTGACATCGACCCTGAATTCCTATACGATAAAGGGGAGAAATATTCTCCCTGACCGAAAGAAGGAGCAGTAAACAGAAAATAGTTGAGCCAATTTCAAAACTCCACAGGCGGCTCAGCTTGGCTTCGCCCTCCGAGCCCGGAATATGTATAAACTGCGGAGGGTTGAGCCGTGCTCAACTGCATTTTGAAATTGGCTCAGTTAAAACATGATTTTGCGTTAACGCGCAGCAAGTCCGCTGAAAAGCGGATTTCGTTTCTACCAAAAATTAGCACCTTTTGAAATCACAGAAACGAGGCTGACGGGAACGCGCCACATTTGGCGCGTCTCCCTGCCTTGTGTTTCTGTGATGGGGCGTGCTAACCCCTTGGTAGAGACGCGAGCTCGGAGTTCGCGCCTCTTTTTCTATATAGGATTGCGAGGAAATCCGGCTTGATTAGGCGGGAAAAAGTTAAAAGTAATAACGAAAGCGGAGGTGAATATGATGGACGCATTGTTAGACGATCTTTTCGCCCGGGCCAAGTCTATTTATCCCGAAGAATTCGGTTACGATCCTGAACATGACTACTCAATACCTGAAGGGCTTCCCAAGGAGACCGACTTCAAGGCGCTGCAGCGCAAATACAAATGCGTCTTTCCGCCGTCCTTCATCGCATACCAGACGGCCTATGCGGCTCATCTTCCCATGGGCGACTTCGACTCCGAAGGCTTCGGCTGGGCGACAAAGGGCATCAAGGCATACCGCAGCCTAGCTGACAAGCTTGACAGCGCGAAGGACATGGAAGTCCCCGAAACTCTTGTCCCATTCCGCGATGACAACGGCGATCTTTTCTGCTTCGACACAGAGCAGGCAGGCGAAGACGGCGAATGTCCTGTGGTGATTTGGGATCATACGTCCGGCGAAGTCGTGGATGATCCCGCCTGCACATGGCCGAACTTCGCCGCCTGGCTCGAGAGCGGAATCAAGGATCCCGAACGCACAGGTGAAATCGTGGAGGAGGAGGAAACTACTCCGCCTCCACCCTCCACCACCAAAGCCAAACCGGCTTCGGGCATCAGCCGTCCCGGTGATGCTGCCGCGTTGAAGCGGGTTATTGACCGCATCGTCGCGCTGCGTGAATCCGCAACCCATGAAAAGACGCCACTATTCCCCATCGACACCGAAAAAGGGGCTGGGTTCATAGATAGTCAGGGCAAGATAGCCATCAAGCCACAGTTTGACGATGCTGGTGACTTCCATGAAGGCCTTGCAGCAGTGAAGATTCATGGTCTTACAGGCTATATAGATCCTGCCGGAAAAATGGTTATCCAGCCTGCATACGTGGGCGAGCTAAGACCGTTCGCCGAGGGTCGCGTCGCAGTCTGCCAGAAGCAAAACAAGAAATGGATGGTCGGCTACCTGGATCGCAACGGCAAAACCGTGGTCGGACTTAAGTATCTTTTCGGCGGCGATTTCGCGGAAGGACTGGCCGTTGTGAAAACCGAATCGAAGCGTTTCGCCTGTATCGCCAGCGACGGGGAGGAACTCTTTGTCCTCGATCCGAGCATAGTCTGTGCGCGGAACTTCCATGACGGTCTGGCGGAGGTCGAGGTGAAGGCCAAGAAGCTCACCGCCGGATTCATCGACATGAGCGGTCAGATTGTCATACCGCCTGAGTTCGCCAACGCCAGTGATTTTTCCGAGGGATTGGCTCCTGTTATGGTCGGAAAGAGCGGCTGGGGCTACATAGACACCTTCGGGACGATGAAGATTCAGCCGACATATGAGTGGGCTGGGAATTTCTCTGGTGGTGTGGCCGCCGTCAAGCTTCCCGTCCAGAATGGAATAACTCTGATCGACCGCGATGGAAATATCGTCGCGCAAACCGACTGCGAAATCATCAAGGAGTTCAGCGAAGGTCTGGCGGCGGCCTCCGTCCATGGCAAAGGCAAGGGCGCCGGGCTGGTCACCGGCTACATCAACTCCGCCGGCGAGATGGTAATCCCGCCCAAATATATGGAGGCCGAACCTTTCCGTAACGGCCTGGCACAGGTCATATTCAACGATATGCGATCCGCATACATCGACACCGTCGGCAAGATAGTCTGGAAGGAGAAATAACGCGACATCTCCTGGGAACGCCGAGCAGCAGTTCGGCTTTAATGCCTCCATAGTGTGCCGCGCTGCCAGACTTGAAAGGCGGAATCGGGCAATATCGGCCAACTTTAAGGGGGAATTTATATAATCGAAAGGATTAGAACCATGGGAGCCAATCTTGTAGCGGAGGAAACACTCAATGTCGGACAGGATTTCCGCCGCCCGACTCGAAATGGACAAAGCACACGCACGCCTGGGACGACGCGGCGCTGAACTTGTTCAAATAATGATTTCTCTCACAAAGGCGCGAAGGCACAAAGAAGAAATCGACAAAGTTAGCGACAAAGATGAAGGAGAAAAAATCCTTCCGCCTTCCGGAAGGATTTTCAATTCAAATTTTCCGGCATGGCGGTCAGAGGTGGAAGGACGGCATTTCCCCAACCCTCCCAAGACGGTGACAGGACGCTGCGGAAAATTTGAAGTTCACCCGCACTTGCTGTATCCGCAGCCGATGCACTTGAGGCAGTTCTCCTCGGAGTAGAGGCTGCGTTCGTTGCACTGGGGGCAGATCATGAACTTGTCCTGGCCGGGGTGCCTCTTCTTGTCGTGGCCGTGGGGCTTTTCGGACTTGTCCTTGATGAATCCGATCCTCACCAGGTGCTTTTCTATGACCAGCCCGATGTCGGCGACGAGGGAGGGGACGTATTTGCCTTCGGCGAAGTATCCGCCGTTGGGGTCGTATATGCTTTTGAGCTCCTCGACGAGGAAGGACGGGTCGGGTTCGCGGCGGAAGACGGCGGAGATGAGCCTTGTCATGGCGACGATCCAGCTGAAGTGCTGGAGGTTCTTGGAGTTTATGAAGAGCTCGTACGGACGTCTTTTGCCGTTCGCGTCGGTTATGTCGTTGATGGTGAGGTAGAGGGCCTCGGTGGAGAGCGGCGTCTTGATCTTGTATGTGGTGCCGTCGAGTTCGAGGGGGCGCGGGGTGAACTTAGGCTCTCCGAGTTGTTGCATGGCCTTGCCCTTGGCCTTCTTCTCGTCCTCCTCGCGGATGAGGACTCCTGCGATGTGTTCGGATGGCCTGAAGACGGTGCATCCCTTGAGGCCGCGCTCGTATGCCTGGAAGTAGACGTTCTTGAAGTCGTCGTACGAGAAGTCCGCAGGGACGTTGATGGTCTTGGAGATGGAGCTGTCGACGTATTTCTGTAGGGCGGCCTGTATTTCGATGTGCTCCTGGGGCTTCACTCCGTCGGTGGTTATGAAATATCTAGGGAGGTCCTGCGGTTCGGGGGATTCCGGCTTCACGGTTTCCAGGTATGTCCGGTATGCGTAGTCGGCGACTTCGACGGTTTCGGTGCCGTCGCCGTGGCCGGAGTTCCTGAGCTTGCGCTTGTATTTGAAGGCGAAGACGGGCTCGAGGCCGCTGGAGATGTTTCCTGCGAGGAGGCTTATCGTGCCGGTCGGCGCTATGGACGTGAGGTGCGAATTCCGCAGGCCTTTCTTTGCGACGGCCTTCTGGACTTCGGCGGGTAGCGTCGCGATAAAGGCGCCCTGGCAGTATTTCTCCTTGTCGAAGAGGGGGAATGGGCCCTTTTCGGCGGCGAGGTCGGCGCTCGCCTCGTATGCGGAGCAGGTGATAGTCCTCATGATCTCCTCCGCGGCCGCGATGGACTCGGGCGATCCGTAGCGCATTCCGAGCATGATGAAGGCGTCGGCGAGGCCGGTGATGCCGATGCCCATGCGCCGCTTTGCGAGGGCCTCCGCCTTCTGCTGGGGCAGGGGGTATGTGCTGATGTCTATGACGTTGTCGAGGAACCTGACGGCGACGGCGGCAGTCCTGCCGATCTCGTCGAGTTTGATCCTGGGATGCTTTGAGAACGGTGCGCTTATGAACTTTGTGAGGTTGACCGAGCCGAGCAGGCATGCGCCGTAAGGGGGCAGGGGCTGTTCGCCGCAGGGGTTGGTGGCGCATATCTCCTCGCAGTAGCGGAGGTTGTTCATCCTGTTGACATGGTCTATGAGGATAATGCCGGGCTCGGCGAAGTCGTATGCGGACTTCATGATGAGCTCCCAGAGCTCGACGGCGTGTACGGTCCGGTAGACGTTTCCGCCGAAGACCAGCTCCCACTTGGAGTTGCTCTTCACGGCGTCCATGAACTTGTCGGTGACGGCGACGGAAAGGTTGAACATCTGGAGCTTGGAGTTGTTCCGCTTCGACGTGACGAACTCCATGATGTCCGGATGATCGCAGCGGAGGACTGCCATCTGGGCGCCCCTGCGCTGCCCGGCGCTCATGATGGTCCTGCATGTGGAGTCGAATACCTGCATGAAGCTTATGGGGCCGGAGGATGTCGCCTCGCAGCCCTTTATGTGCGAATTGGCCGGACGGAGCGTGGAGAAGTCCATGCCGACGCCACCGCCCTGCTTCTGCGTGAGCGCGGCCTCCTTGACGGTGTCGAAGATACCCAGTATGGAGTCCTCTATCCTGTTCATGACGTAGCAGTTGAACATGGTGACTGCCTCGCGGGCCGTTCCGGCGTTGGCGATTATCCTGCCGCCGGGTATGAACTTGAAATCCTCGACGAGCGAGTAGAACTCCTTTTCGCGCTCGGCCGGTTTCTTCTCGTTGGCGGCGACCGCCCTGGCGACCCGCCGCCAGGTGTCCTCGAAGCTGCTGTCCGCCGGGATCGACGGCGATCCGAGATAGCGGTATTTCTTCTCCCATATGTAATGGCTGATGTCGGTGGTCTTCTTCGTCATATGCTTCCCCTAAGGTGCTTGGATGAACTTATCCTGATGCACGAAGTTGAAAATATGGATTATACACGTTACCGGAGAAAGATAAATTGAAAAACGGTAAATGAAAACGTGAAACTTGAAATTGGCTGATATATAAAACGTCGCTGGCGACTTCGGCGAAGTCGCCATACTCAAGCTCCTGCGCGCCGTAAGGGCGCCTTTTTCCCGCAGGGAAAAACCTAGTATCTTCAGGTTGATTAGATTGTGTCTCCGCGACGGCAGGCTCCTGGAAAAATCGGAGATCGCGCGGTTCATTCAAGGACTCCGTGGCATGCATTCCTGAACCGCATTAGATTCCAGCAGCGAAAAAGAAGCTGAGGGATTTGCCTGGCAAAAATATCGATTGTCGAATGAGATTGTCCGCTCAAATTTCGATGTCGCCTGCCGGGCCGGAGTCGGAATTTCCGCCATTGCCGTTTTCCTGTGTACCATATCTGACATGGATGCCGTTGGCGGCGAGGTATTCCTTTGTGGCAGGGATGGTGAATGTTCCAAAGTGGAATATGCTTGCGGCGAGAACCGCGTCGGCCTTTCCGTCCTGGAGGACGTCGAGCAGGTGCTTGAGGGTGCCCGCGCCTCCGGAGGCGATGACGGGAACGGGGACTGCCTCGGCGACTGCGCGCGTGAGCCCGATGTCGTAGCCGTCCTTGGTGCCGTCGCGGTCCATGCTTGTGAGGAGGATTTCGCCTGCGCCGAGCTTTGCGCCTCTGGCGGCCCATTCGACGGCGTCGAGCTCGGTGGGCTTTCTTCCGCCATGCGTGTAGACGGTCCATCCGCCCTTGGTGTTGCGCTTGGCGTCGATGGCGAGGACGATGCACTGTGATCCGAACTTTTTTGCGCCCTGGGTGATGATGTCGGGATTCCTGACGGCCGCGGAGTTGACGGATATCTTGTCCGCGCCGGAGCTGAGCATGAGGCGCATGTCCTCGACGGTGCGGATTCCGCCGCCGACCGTGAGGGGGATGAAGACGTGCTCGGCGGTGTTGCGGACGACCTCGACCATGGTCTTGCGGTCGTCGCTTGTGGCGGTGATGTCGAGGAAGATAATTTCGTCCGCGCCCTGGCGGTCGTATTCGATGGCGGCCTCTACCGGGTCGCCTGCGTCGATCAGGTTGATGAAGTTGATGCCCTTCACGACACGGCCGTCGGTGACATCCAGGCAGGGGATTATTCGTTTGGCAAGCACAGGCTTGAATATCTTTACTTAGGGAGGTTCAATGTTTACAGTTTTAAATTCCAATAGCCAAGCGCCGAACCCCAAATAAATCTCAAAATTCAAGATCCAAGTCCTGAATTGCGATGTTTGGAATTTGGAACATGAAGCTTATTTGAGATTTGGCATTTGGAGTCTGGAAATTTTAACGGTTTGCTTCGGATTTCGTGCTTCGGATTTCTGATTTATGATATTCGTTTGACGGCTTCCCTTCCCATGCGGAAGGCCTTGAGGTTGTTTTCGATGACGACGTCCTTGCCCTTGAAGCTGTTGATGATGGAGGTTTCAAAGGCCTCGTTGTATGTCTTCTTGTCCGCCTTGGAGAGGAGCGCCCTGGAGAGGGCGCCGAGTATGACGGAGTTGGCGCACCTGATGTCGCCGATCTGGTTTGCGATGTCGCCGGCGTTGACGGTGAAGGTTCTTCCCTTGTACTCAATGGGCATGAGTCCGTATGAGCCGTCGTAGATGAGGTATCCGTTGTCCTCGAGCAGCGGGAGGAATTTCTCGACGGACGGCTTGTTGAGGGCGATGAGGACGTTCATGCTCTTGACAATGGGCGATGCGATCTGGTATTTGCTTATGACGACGGAGCAGTTGGCGGTTCCTCCGCGCATCTCCGGACCGTATGATGGCAGCCAGGTGACGTTGAATCGGCAGGCGTGCCCCATGTATGAGATCATCATTCCGAGGCTGAGGATGCCTTGTCCGCCGAATCCTGCGCAAGTGATCCTGAACTCCCCCTCCCAGGGGGCCGCTTCGATGACCCTGTTGGTGGCGGGCTTGGACTTGATCAGAATGTCAAGAGTCTTGTCCTTGTCGTAGATTCCGACCGGCCGTTTGATGGGCTTCCTCTCGCCGCCGATATCCTTGAAGCACTTGAGCGGGAAGTGCGGGATCATCTTCTCCTCGATCCAGCGGTTGGCGTCGGTGGCGCTGATCTTGTGGTTGATCGGGCATGGGGAGAGGAATTCGACCAGCGAGAAGCCCTTTTTCTCCTTCATGTAGGAGAGGGCCTTCCTGAGGGCGCGCCTTGCGTTCAGGATGTTCCTGGTCGAAGTGAGCGCGGTGCGTTCGACGTAGATGGGCGAATCGAGTGCCGCGACCATCTCGGAGACCTTGAACGGATAGCCCTCGTTCTCGGTGGATCTTCCGAAGGGCGAGGTCATGGTCTTCATGCCGGGGAGGGTGGTCGGGGCCATCTGGCCGCCGGTCATCCCGTATATCGCGTTGTTCACGAAGAAGACGGCCATGTTCTCGCCGCGGTTGGCCGCCTGGATGAAGTTGTTGTAGCCGATGGCGCCGAGGTCGCCGTCGCCCTGATAGGAAATTACGAAGCAGTCGGGGTTGGCCCTGACCACGCCGGTGGCGACGGCGGGCGCCCTGCCGTGGGGGACCGAGACCGCCCCGCAGTCGAAGTAGTAATATATGAACACTGAGCATCCGACGGGGCACATTATGATGGTCTTGTCCTGCATCTCGAAGTCGGCGAGCGCCTCGGCCAGCAGCTTGTGGAGGATTCCGTGCCCGCAGCCCTGGCAGTAGTGCATGTTGTCCTTGATCGGCCCCGGCCGCCTCTCGAAGGTGGGGAAGAACCCTTTCGGCTTACCGAACTTGACTTTGCGACTCCTCATTGCTTCCTCTTCTGCGCTTTGAGTATGTCAAGGCACTTGCGCCTGATTTCCTCGGAGGACGGGACGTTCCCGCCCATCCTGTTGTAGAAATGGACGGGCTTGGAGCATTCGATGGACAGCTTGACGTCGTCGATCATCTGGCCGTTGCTCATTTCGACGCAGAGGAACGACTTAGTGGTTCTGGCGGCCTTCTGGAATTCCTTCGTCGGGAACGGGAAGAGTGTGACAGGCCTGATGAGGCCGACCTTGTGCCCTTCCGCGCGCAGCTCGGCGACCAGCGCCCTGGCGATTCTGCTGACGATGCCGTAGGCGGTGATCACAAGATCGGCGTCCTCGACGCAGTATGTCTCGGCGCGCTGCTCGTGCCTCTCTATGGTCCTGTATTTCTCCTGGAGCTTGATGTTGACCCGCTCCAGTTCGTCCGCCTCAAGATATATGGACGTTATGAAGTTCCTCCTGGTCTCGGGCGTCCCGGCCAGAGCCCATTCGGGGATCTTCTTCCTTTCGACCGGATCCGGCAGGGTGACGGCCTCCATCATCTGGCCGATGACGCCGTCGGTGACGACATAGACGGGGGTGCGGTATTTGTCGGCGAGGAGGAAGGCCAGCATCGTCAGGTCGCACATCTCCTGGCAGGAGTTCGGTGCGAGGACGATGCACTTGTAGCTGCCATGTCCGCCGCCCTTGACCACCTGGTTGTAGTCGGCCTGCTCGGGGGCGATGTTGCCCAGTCCGGGCCCGCCGCGCATGATGTCGATGATCACTGCGGGCAGCTCGCAGGTGGCCAGGTACGAGACCCCTTCCTGTTTGAGGCTGATCCCGAGGCCCGATGATGCGGTCATCGCCCTCCTGCCCGCGGACGACGCCCCCAGGACCATGTTGATAGACGCTATCTCGCATTCCGCCTGGAGGAAGGTTCTTCCGAGCTGGGGGAAGAGCAGGGCGGCCGTGTTCGCTATCTCGCTGGCGGGGGTGATGGGATACCCGAAGAAACAGTCGCATCCCGCGAGAAGCGCTCCGTAGATCGTCGCCTCGTTGCCCTTAAGCAGCAAAGTCCTGTCATTCTCCATCGCCGTTGTCGCCCTCTTCTATGATGGTTATGGCTCCGGGCTCGGGGCAGTTGTAGAAGCATGCGCCGCAACCGACGCAGCCCTCGCCGCTGTAGTTCGCATAGGGGAAGCCCATGCTGTTGAGCTTGACTCCCAGCGAGAGGACTTTCTTCGGGCAGGCTTCTATGCAGCGGCGGCAACCCTTGCATTCCTCGAAGTGTATCCGTACAAAGAAAGTTTTTTCCTTTGGGGGCATCTCTGCGACCGTTAAAAGTTTAGGACAATGGCGGCCGACACGCCGGGGCGGAAGCCTGACTCGCGGGGGCGATCCTGAGGGGACGCCTCATCCCGGGTTCTGGTTCTGCTGGTTCTCCTGGTCCTGCCGCGTGAAGAAGGTGAGGAATCCGGTAGGACTGCCGTCCTTGTCGGTCCTCAGCTTGCGCAGGGCTGTCGTCTTCGTGACCTGGAATGTGGTCTCCTCGAGGAGCTGCTCGAACTCGGCGTCCTCCTGCTCCTTCGTCTTGACGACCTCGCCCTGGTCCTTGATCGAGCGGTCGCTGAAGAGGAAGACGGTCTGCCCCAGCCTGATGTGGTCGCCCACCTTCAGCTTGTCGGGCCCCGTCACCTGGACGTTGTTCACCTTCAGGCCGTTCGTGCTGTTGTTGTCCACGATGGTTATGTTCTCGTCCTCGACGAATATCGTGCAGTGGTGGCGCGAGACCTTCTTGTCGAAGACGCATATCTGGTTTTTCTCGCTGCGTCCTACGGTGTTGGGCCCGGAGGCGAGTTCGAACTCCTCCCCCTTGTTCAATCCGCTCAGGCATATAAGCTTGGGCATGGCTCCGGCTCCTGATGTTCCGAAATCGACATAATCGTCGTCAGGGAGGCAATATATCCGCGCATTTGGAAAAATAAAGATTTCCAAACGGAAAAACCCAAAAAAATAATGGAAAAAAATGGGCATGTCCCGAATTGAAATCCTCTTTCCCGTGACTATAATAATTTCAGTTGATTTCAGAGTCAGAACGCTTGTTTTCCAATCATAAATGTTTCAGGTGCAGCTATGAAGAAGAAGGAAGTGAAGGTGTTCAATTTCAATGCCGGGCCGGCAATGCTTCCGAGGGAGGTCATGGAGCTGGCAGGGAAGGAGTTCTGCAACTACAACGACAGCGGCTGCGGCATCCTCGAGCTGTCCCACCGCGGATCCGACTTCGACGCGGTCATAAAGCGCGCCGAGAAGAACATACGCGAGCTGCTGAACCTCAAGGACAACTACGCGGTGCTCTTCGTGCAGGGCGGCGCCAGCCTGCAGTTCCCGATGATACCCATGAACTTCGCCAGGCACGGGGAGACCGTGGACTACATTGATACGGGGAACTGGGCCGTCGCGGCCATCAAGGAGGCCAAGATACTCGGGACGAACGAGGTCAAGGTCGTCGCCAGCAGCAAGGACACCAACTACGACAGGATACCGGAGGTAGGCAGGGTCAAGGTCGAGAAGAATGCGGCATATCTGCACATCACCAGCAACAACACGATCGAAGGCACGCAGTTCCATTCTTTCCCGGAGACCGGCGCCCCGCTGATCGCCGACATGTCCAGCGACTTCATGTCGAGGCTCGTGGACGTCAATGATTTCGGGATGATATACGCCGGCGCCCAGAAGAACATCGGCCCGTCCGGTGTCGCCGTGGTTATCCTGCGGAAGGATCTGGCCGACAGGGCGCCCGCCAACCTGCCGACCATGCTCAAGTACAAGACCTATATAGAGAAGGAGAATCTCTACAACACGCCGCCTACCTTCACCATCTACATGATAGCGCTGGTAACGGACTGGCTCAAGAAGAGGGGCGGGCTGGAGGCCATCGAGAAGATCAACGACACCAAGTCGGAGGCACTCTACGAGACCATCGAGTCCAGCGAGTTCTACCGCAACCCGGTCGAGCCGTCCAGCCGTTCCAAGATGAACGTCGTGTTCCGGCTCCCGTCCGAGGAGCTCGAGGAGAAGTTCGTCAAGGAGGCCAAGGCCCATGGCATGATCGGCCTCAAGGGCCACAGGTCCGTCGGCGGCATCCGAGCCAGCATCTACAACGCCATGCCACTCGAAGGGGTAGAGAAGCTCATAGACTTCATGAACGACTTTGAGCGCCAGAACAGCTAGCCGGCCTGCGCCGGCAAATTCCAACAACCAAACACCAAAAGCCAAATAAATTTCAATAATACAACCCCCCAGGCATCACGATTTGGAATTTGGACATTGAGGGTTGGTGCTTGTCTGGGATTTGGTGCTGGGAACTTGGAATTTTCAGTCAATACGTTCTGAAGTTTCTTCTCTCATGTCCAGTTACAAAGCAAAGTGGTGGGAGCCGGCCGCGGACAGTGCCGTGAAATGCCGCCTATGCCCGCGCGGCTGCCTCATCCCGGTCGGCAGCGAGGGCTACTGCGGAGTCCGCAGAAATTCGGGCGGCGAGCTGTTCTCCCTTGCCTATGGCCGTCCCGTCGCCATCCACATTGACCCGATCGAGAAGAAGCCGATCGTCGAATTCCTTCCGGGCTCCTGCTCGTTCTCGCTCGGCACCTACGGCTGCAACCTCGGCTGCAGCTTCTGCCAGAACTACCACCTTTCAAGAGGAAGCTACGGGATTCCCGGCGCCGAGGATTTCATCGAGCCCGAGGCTATCGTCAAGGCCGCCATCCAGAAGAACTGCAAGTCGGTCTCGTTCACATACAACGAACCCACGATCTGGGCAGAATACATGATGGACATCGCCCGGGACGCCAGAAAAAACAAGCTCGCCACAGTCTGTGTGACCAACGGATACATAACCCTCGAAGCCGCAAAAGACGTCTATCCACTGATCGACGCCGCCAACATCGACATGAAAGGCTTCTCGGAAGATTTCTATTCGAAGATGTGCGGCGGCCACCTCAAGCCCGTCCTCGACGCCATGAAATATTACCACGGAATCGGCGGCCACCTCGAGATCACCAACCTGGTCATACCCGGCAAAAACGACTCAGGCGAGATGATCGATGCCTTCCTCGACTGGGTCGGCAAGGAACTGGACAAGAACGTCCCGCTGCACTTCTCCGCCTACCACCCCGACTACAAATACAAGGAAAGCCCCGCCACCCCCCCCAAAACCCTCCACGCAATCCGCGACAAGGCCAACAAGGCAGGATTCAAGCACGTATACCTGGGAAACATCTTCTAGCAACGTCCAACATCGAGCTTCCAATAGAAGAATTGTAATGCTTCTCCATCCGGAGGTCTGCGCGATGCTCCGAACTCCGGCTACTTTCTGACAACCCTCCAGGTTGTAAAAGACGGTCTGAAATCAGAAGAGATTGACCTTCCATTCACAGGTGCTTTTTGAGGAACGCCAGGACTTCGGCTCGCATCGCGGCGCTCTCGAAATGGCCGGTGTCGTATTTTGATAGCTTCCAGTTCTGCTTGGCGCGCATTTTCCCGTAGACCCGCTTCAACTCCCGGTCGATCTTGTCCAATCCGGCGGGAGGGGTCAGAAGATCATATATCCCGGCGATGCTCAGATGCGGGCGCGGCGCTATGAGCGCGTTGATATCCGCAGTAGAAAAATGCTTTAGAAGCGAAGGGACGTAATAGTAGATGCCGTGTCCGTCAAGACCACGCGACTTGATGATCTCCTCGAAGTCGGTGAGACAGCATAAATCTATGCAGACCTTGATCCGAGTATCGAGTGCGGCGGTCCACCAGGCCATCGTGCTGCCCATTGATATGCCCATAGTGGCGATCCTTCCTGCGTCTACGTCTGGGCGCGAAACGAGATAGTCCATAGCGCGGATGTTGTCATAGACCATCATTCCCCAGAGGACCTGCCCCCTCCAAAGCATTTCCTTGAATACTTCGGATTCCGTCCTGCCGCGCCTTTCGCCGAAGACCCAGGTGTCGATGCAGAGCGCCGAATAACCCATCGAAGTGAGTGTTGCGGCGTATGAAGGATTCTGCAGGGCGTTACGCCCGTTGATCAGTTCATCCTTGCCGAGGACATAATTGCCGCCATGGGCATGATTGTAAAGAACGCAGGGCGTGGTCTTCCCAGATTTCAGCGGCTTGACGAAGCATGCCGGAACCGGCTCGATGCCGTTCAGATCCAGGATGAGCTTTTCAAGGATGTATCCCTCCCGCTCCTCATAACTTATGAGCTTTGAGGATATCTTCCGATTCCTCGGTGGGAGATCTCCGAGGAGGTCATAGAGTTCCTGCCTTTTCTTTCCCTGGCTCGGGTTCATGGAATGTTCTACCTTATTTTTGTCAATGAGTGGAGGGCAAAGCTGTGCTGAGCCGTTTAAAATATTTTAAAAATTGTTTTGCCATATATAGCATGTTGAAGCCTAAACTCCAACTTTGAAATAGGGCCGAAAGGAAATATTTTACCTCCCGGAGAACAATATTCGGAATGGAACATTTATTGAAGATTTGCAGATGTTTCAGGTTTGCGGCGGCACACCGGCATGCAATGATTGCAGCCGCGTTGTTCCTGCTCCTCGGAAGCTCCTGCCGGACGACCGGGCCGGGGTCGTGGCCTGAGATAGGCGCGGGCTGGCCGGTCCAGGCGGCGCCGTCCGAGGCTCAGACCGCCGGGAGGCAGGAGCTTGCGCGTCTCCGCGACGCCGCCGCACAAGCCAACGCCGACGACCGCCGGAAATATCACGAGATTGAGAGCAACTTCAAGGAAGGCGACCAGGCGAAGCTTGCAGCAATTGAGAAGCTTCTCTATGAAAGGGCCGAGGCGCTCTGTAAAAAGCACGACTCCTTTTTCGAGAAGTATCCCTCGGACTGGGAGGAGAGGGACCGCGCCGCCAATTTCCTGTATGACCAGTGCTTTGCCGAGGAGGCGCTTAAATACTGGGAACAGGCGGTCCGGATCAAGCCCAATTCCGCGGAGATCCACAACAACATCGCCGTCGCCTGCAGCCATAACGGCCGGATACTCGAGGCCATGGATCATGTCCGCACGGCGGTAGAGCTCAACCCGCTGGAGCCCGGATACCATTTCAACCTGGCGACACTTTATTCGACCTCCCGCAAGGAAATACAGGAGCGTGAGGAATTGACTCTTCCGGATATCTTCTGGAAGTCGCAGGCCGAATACGAACGCGCCCGCGAGCTGGCCCCGGACAACTTCGACTACGCCAGCAACTGCTTCCAGAACTACATCATGGCCAAATACTTCCAGATCGATAATGTCGACGGACTCGAACTGGCAGCGACCGAGCGCTGCCTGGAGATCAAGGATTTGTCGCCGCACAACAGAAGCTTCGTCCTCGCGCATCTCGGCAGAGTCTGCCTCCGCCTCGGCCGCTACGATGACGCCCGCCAATGGCTTGAACAAGCCCTCGCCGCATCCGACAATCCCAGCGCAAGAAACCTGCTCCGCAAGCTCGATTCCGCCGAGCAAAAGACGCACGAGCCTCCGGCGGAGCAACAGAAATGACAAATTGAGTAAATTAGGAGGGAAAAATGGGACTCTTGGAAAGAATCTTCGGGAAAAGAATGTCGTTGAACAGATAACCCCTTCGTGCGACGCCGAATACAATATTATAATGATGATCACTGGCATCGAGAGATGCGAACCGTAGAGATATTGCCTGACTTCATCAGCCAGCTCAGCGACTCCATGGCCTTGACGTAGTTGGCGATTTCATCCTCGGATAGTACGCGGTCGGTGATGACGACCTCGTCGATTGACATCGGGTGTCCGAGCCAGTTGGAGCCGAACTCGGCGACGCTGGTGTCGTCAGGGGCGAAGCGCCTGCCCTTCGCCGTTATGGTCTCCCTCAGCTTGCCGTCCCAGTAAATCTTGACCTCGTTCGCATTGCCGACGCTTATCGCGCAGTGATGCCATTCTCCCTTCGGGAAGACGGCCCTTCCGCCCCAGGGGTTGTTGTGGTTGGGGATGTCTGTGAAACCATGGATTTGAGATATGTATGTGGGCTCCCTTAATCCGCACCATTCGCCCTTGCCCCGGACGAAGCTGGCGATGTGCCCTCTGCCGCAGAGGGTGATCAGATGGAAGCAGGATTCGTCCTTCATCTCCTCGTCGAGACGCCACCATGCCAGCAAGGTGAGAGGCTTCGACGCGGAAAGGGCCTCTCCGGCGATCCTATACGGCTGCTTCGGATCGCACTTGAGCGCCTTGCCGAAAAATCCGTCGTCCGCCATGTCCTTGCTTGTGCAGGCAATCTTGACGCCCTTGAGGTTCATTTCCGCTTCGCCGGGGCTTTTTTCAAAGCCGTGGTAGTAGACCACCCTGCCCGCCCAGGACGGCGGCAGGGTGAGATATTGTTCCGCCAAATCCTTTGCTGCGTCCTCCACCGCAAGAAGCCGTGCCCCGACTAAAATCGACAAAATCAAAGATAGCTTTTTCATGCTCCTGAAACTCGCCTCAAGTAACGCAGACATTCTTGTCTGCGGCATCGCAGGTAAGAATACCTGCGCTACTTTAAGTTTCACACCGATAAAACTGCGGTCACCGCAGACAGCCACTCATCTGAATCTCGATTGCCCTTTTCATATCCGCCGTCCGGCGGAATAGAATTACTCCTTCCTGTCGCACATTCATCCAATCATTCATCCTCTCGCCATGTTTCGGGATTTCCGCCGTTCCTATTTGTAGTCGTGTATGTTTATCCAGATAGTCCTGGCGATGCCGCTGCATCCGGTGAACAGCGTGCCATCCTCGAGCAGATTCGCAGGAGTCTGCCAGCTGGGGATGAAGCTTGGATTCCTGAAGGCGCTCATGGGCACCCATGCGACCGAACCGTCCGCCTTCGAAGCACTGATCCCCCCGAAATTGTGCGGATAGTAGACGGGCATCCGAGTCCCGAAGATGTCGGCCATCACAGGCATGCACGGGCACCATTTGGTAACCTTCCAGCCCGGCGGAGTCCATTCCGCCCCGGTCACATGATATGTCGGTCCGTGCGTCTCTATTCCTGCACTGTTCATGGAGAAGTCGCAGAAGATGTCCTTGCCATAGACCTTCCAGTTCGCCTTAGCATAGGCCGGACCGGGATCCCAGTAGCTGTCGACATAGGTGTTCGAAGGACAGTTGTAGATGTCCGTAGTGCCGGTGTAGTTCAAGTCTATCAGTATTCCTGCGCCATAGGGGATGTTCGGCAACGGATAGGGATGCTGTATCGTGTTCGCTCCGTTGGGTGCGTATGACACAGGCTGTTTGTAGCCGTAGAACCAGTTGTCGAAGTCAAGGGAGTAAGAGACTATCCCCCCCTGTATCTGACGGATGTTGCTTGCGCATACGCCCTTGTAGGCTGTCTGTCTGGCCTTCCCCAGCGCGGGAAGGAGCATTGCCGCCAGGATCGCAATTATCGCGATCACCACGAGAAGTTCGATGAGCGTAAAGGCTTCAGATGTCTTGCACCCAAGTTTTCTCATCTTGAAATCTCTCCTTTTTGCTGCGATGTCCGCATATGTTCACTTCGCTAAAAGCCTTATGAGCCTGATGTCGTGCTTTTTCAGCGGGAAGGAGATATTTCCGCCGTCGACCTTCATCGCTTCGCCGCTTTCCGCATCCGTGGCTGCGAAGTTCGCAAGGCCGAGAGCATTGGCGTCCATGGTCATCGAGACATGAGCGTCACTGCGGACGTAGCTTACTACCGCGACGAGGGCCTCCTTACCGGGCACGGCGTAGACGATTGCGGGAATATCTGGATTTCCCGTGTTGACCGGAAGAGGTCTGTCCTCCCAGTATTTGTAGACGATTAGCCCGTCCTTGTCAAGCATGGAGAGAATTGCGTCGCCGATCATTTTTTTGTTTTCCTGGTGTGCTTTGATCCATCCGAGCCCCCATCCGCCGCCGCCGTCGAGCTCATGGACTGTCCTGACCGCCGAGAATGTCCGCTGCTCCCATGGGTCTTCCGCCTTGGGGCCGTGGTCGCCTAGCGGAACCGGCCATACACCGCTGAGCTCTCCGGTCGTTGCCAGGAGGATGTATTCGCGGGTATGCCTGTCTTGGACGTCGCCCTCGGAATATTTCCATTCCCAGTCGTATTGTACGGTAGCGAAGGCCATCGTCGGCAACGGATTGAAGCTGGTCATGTGCGGGAACACGACCGGCAGCATCCCTTTTTCGTTCATCATTACGAATGTCCGCTTGCAGAGCTCCCTCATGCCCCAGATGCCTGCGGCAGGGGCGACCGAACCGTCCTCCCGCCTGTATGCGTCTGTCATCTCCGTGTTGAAAGTCGGCGCGATGAACCAGTTGTCCCAGTAGACGCCCTGGTTGCCGGCGATCTCGAATGACTTCGCATACCAGAAGAGGTTGTAATCTTCGTAGGATTTGGACGGGACGATCTTGATCTCCCCGATGCCGTTGCCCTTGCCGACGGAGCGCATGTCGTCGAGGCACCACTCGTCCTTGAAGGTTTCGAACTCGTCGAAGAGCTGGCAGCTTGCGCGGTTGTAGTAGAACACCATCTTGGAGCCGAACCTGGAAGTCAGGTTGTATCTTGCGTGGTTGATGAAGGTGTCGACCATGTCCTTGCCGTAGGGCTCGAAATAGGGCTTGCCCTTGTCTATGACCTTCTGGATGTCCGCGTCGGTGAGTTTCTCCTGGTTTCCGCGCTTCAGCATCTCCCAGAGGAACATGTCGCAACCCGCGGGATAGACCGATCCGCAGGAACCGAGGGCCAGCCAGTTGATGTCCGTGCCTAGTAGGCTGTATTTGTCGCGGTAGTACCTGTATCGCCACCAGTCCGGCTTCTCGCCGGCCTTGTTCAACGGCGGCTTCACCGGCGCCGCGAGCAGGCCGAACGTGATAGTCCTGTCCCTCTCGATGACGGTGGGCTGGTTGATGAGGAAAATCCTCAGGACGACTTTGCCGCCCTCCCTTGAGAGGTTCATGTTCGGGGTCTTCGGATTCCAGCCCCAGCCCTTGTCGTTCTCCGCGAACCAGCACAGTCCCCGGACCGCGTTGCCGACATAGGCGTATGGGCAGAAGTTCCTGATGTATTCGTCGCATGCGACCTTCGTGGCGTCCCAGACGACGCCTTCGCCTTCCGGGATCTTCATGGCGACCGGCGCGCGTATTCTGTCGGAATTGGCGTGTATCATCGTCGCAGTTTCAGCGGGGAACGGGATTTCCAGGATCAGCTCGTCGATGCTCTTGCCTCCGGTCGGCTTCAATGTGAGCTCGACCTTCACCGTTCCGTCGTAGTCCCAAGTGTCCTTGAAGGAGGCGTTGACCGGACCGCCCGAGAAACCTCC
This sequence comes from uncultured Victivallaceae bacterium, assembly GCA_964636325.1. Classification (GTDB taxonomy): domain Bacteria; phylum Verrucomicrobiota; class Lentisphaeria; order Victivallales; family GWF2-50-93; genus CAZWRV01. The sequence goes on from CAZWRV010000014.1 coordinate 26,148, forward strand.
CGTGAAGACGGCCTCGTGTTCCGAAGCCGAGACGGCCTTGAGCTTTTCAGGGGAAAGCGCGACCTCGGATCCTGCGGACTTCGCAAGAAACCTGATCGGCGAAGCCAGGATAGGCTTTGCAATATTCGTATTTGCGGAAGTGGCAGTGACCTGATCCAGCAGGCCTAAGTCGTTTAGTTCGTGAATCTTGAGGACGGTGGAGAGCTTGTTTCCTTCGACCTTGATGGGTTTGAACGGCGGATAAATCTTCGTCCCGAGACCGTCCTTAAGACCCTCCCAGGGAAACTTCTTCCTTTCGAAGGTCTTGACGGTCTCGCATTTGGGAACGTTCTCTCCGGCCGCAGTCAGGGCTATCTCATAGCTGCCTTCAAGGGGCGGCAACTCAAGACGGATTTCCTGCTTACCGTCCTTGAAGGATACGACCGGGAAGTCGACGTCCTTTATGGCGTCCCCCTTGCCGGCGGCCCTTATGACGGCGGAGACCTTGGCGGGCTTGGCCTCCTTGGGAAGGCCGTTGATGTCGGCGCATATCCGCATCGCGTTCTTGGACGGATAGTAGGCGAACTGGAAGTCGACGAGAGGAGCGTCCTTCGGCTTCTGCGTCACCCACTTCGGCTTCTCCTTCGCCTTGCCCCACTTGGTGTTCCTCTGGTAGAAGACAGTCTTTCCGTCGGGCGACGCTAAGGTGGCCTTCAGTTCGAACACCGTGGTAGGATCGTTCGAGTCAAGCTTGATCTCCACCGCCCCGGCCTCGCCCGGCTCGACCGCAAGTTCCTTGGATTCATTTATCGCGGGCATGTTGTTGCGCGTAAGCTCGAGGGACGCCTTCACCTGGAGCGGCTTGTCCGACGGATTGAACGCTGAAAGGACGAGTTTGGCGGGCGGAAACGCGGGACAGCCTTCCACCGAAAAGCCGGAAGCCGGCGTCCCGCCGTCGACGAACACGAAACGGAGCCCGCTGTTGGGGTATCCCTTGTCGGAAAGAGCGGTCCAGGACCAGTCGGGCCTCCAGTTGCGCGTCAGGTTGACCGCCCAGACGCCGTCCGTGGTCTTCCTGCCGGCATCGGCCATTTTCATGCTTTCTACGGGGATCATGCACTCGAAGTCCCAGAATCCGTCCTGGACTACGTTGGCGATCTTCCAGTTGCCGCGCCAGGACTCCTCTTCCTTCGGATTCCCCAGCTTGTGTATGTTGTAGGCGCACTTGCCCGCCGAGTTCTCGATGAACTGGTAGTCGACCTTGTCTGGGAGGTCTGGTGTCGGATTGATGTAGACTTCGAGCGAATCGTCGAAGACCACCTTGGTGGAATCGGTCGTAACGCTGGTGAGGAGCGGCCCTTCGTCGGGAAGCTGGGTGCGCATCGCGATGAAGATGTTCTTCTGATCGGCGCCGACCCAGGCGCGAACCTTCCTGTTGTCTAAAACCTTGGACTGTATGTTCATCAGGCCGTCGAATTCCGCGGCCGAACGCCACTCCTCCGGGCCGATCTTGCCGTCGATGACCGGAGCTTTCTTGAAGAGCGGAACCTTGAATTCCGGTTCTCCGGCCGCGAACAGGAGCGTCGGCGCCATAGCCGCGGACGCCAGGATCAGCGCTTGCAAGGTTTTCAGTCTCATCTTATCCTCCTACTGCTTATTTTAGTCGGTTTATAGGCGACTACTTCAAACGGCATCTTGATCCTGCCTCCGGGAAGCTGCCGGCCTTCGAGGATGTCCAGAAGCAGCTCGCCGTATTTCTCGGCTATGATATCCGGATCGGTCACGAGAAGCTTGGCAGGGAAAGGCATGAATATCCCCGATCCTTTGTTGTAGTGCGTGACGATCTTCAGCTTTTCCGGGATCCTGAGGCCGATCTGCAGCATGCCGATCAGGGCGTCCTTGAAGACTATGTCGTCCGTGAACAGTAGGCCGTCGGGGAAATCCCTGGTCTTCCCGGCGAATATCCTCATGACGGACGAATAGCCGAACCCCTCGATGTCATGCCTGGGGAAGCGCGGAGGCCTTGGGCAGTCAAATGGAAAAGTGATCCCTCTTGCCTTGGCTTCCGACAGGAAGAGCCTGAAGACATCCCGTTGGTTGCATATGATGAATGGCTTCCGGCACCCGTCTTGAATAAGCAGCTCGAGCCCCTTTTCCACGAAGATACCGGGGTCGGGGTCGATTCCGCAGGAGAAGCACGGATTGGCGCCGACCACCGGCAGCCCGGAGGCCAGAAGCGGCTTCTCCCATTTGTCATTCATGGGGCCCGCCAGAGCTATTATCCCCGAGACCAGGCCTTTTTCGATGTCCCGCAGGAGCTCGCACTCCGCCAGGAGCGACGGATCGTCGAAGGCGCGGTTCGGTGGGCAGTGGCCAAGGTAGAGCCTCACCGGAAGCATACGCCTGTCGAAGAAGAGCCTGAGCTGTTGGATTATCCTTACGTAGTAGTATGAGACGTCGGGATGTGAAATGTCGATCTCGTTGATTATCGCGACGTGCCTGGCCGACGCCCCGCCCTCACGGATGTATGTCCCGCTTCCGTGCCTTCTTTCGATGAGGCCTTCGTCCTCCAGGCGTTCGAAGGCCTTCCGGGCGACCATCTGGCTGGCCTTGAACTTCCCCGCAAGCGCGCGCGAGCTGGGCACCTTGGATCCGCCGGCCGCGCGCAGCCTGGCGAGTTCCCCCCTCAGGTAGTCGGCGATCTGGTCAGTCTTCGACTTGGCGGCGGAAAAGGCCATTGGTCCTCGAGCAGCAAGTGAGATTATGTGAATCAATATAGCTCACTATATCTCACTTGTCAAGATGCTCTTCGCGGAAAAACCTGGGAATCCACCCATCCTTGAAATACCTCTTTCGCTCAATAGCTTATCTGGGACAGGACTTGGAAACTGCAATTCAACATATGGAGCCGCACATGGATACGACCGGCAACGCACCTCTGAAGGAATGGGAAGATTTCAGGAAGCCAGGTGACAGGCGCCTGCCGCCGAGGGCATACGCCTTTTCATACGGCGACGAGAGGTCGGCGCTCAGCTTCCGCAGGGAGAACTCCTGGCGGGTGAAGCCTCTCGACGGCGCCTGGAAGTTCCTCTTCCTGGCTTCTCCGGAGAAGGCGCCGGAGGGCTTCGAGAAGGACGGATTCGACTGTTCTGGCTGGGACGATCTGCCGGTGCCTTCGAGCTGGCAGCTTCACGGCTACGGGCGTCCGCACTACACTAACGTCCAGTATCCGTTCCCCGTGGATCCGCCGCATGTCCCGACCGAGAATCCGACCGGGCTCTACCGGCGCAAGTTCCACATCCCCGAGGAATGGAAGCGCTGCAGGATCGTGATGCGCTTCGAAGGCGTGGACTCCTATCTGAAGCTCTGGGTCAACGGGATATATGCCGGCATGAGCAAGGGCAGCCGCCTTCCCGCGGAGTTCGACGTCACCGGCATGGTCAGGACCGGGGTTAACACGGTCGCCGCGATGGTCTGCCAGTGGTCCGACGGCTCATACATGGAGGACCAGGACATGTGGTGGCTGAGCGGGATATTCCGCGACGTCCTGCTCCTCGCGCTGCCGAAGGCGCACATCCGCGATGTCCAGGCCGCGACCAGCTTCGACGCCAAATACCGCGACGCGGTCCTCGACGTGGTCGTCAGGATAGCCGACGGCTCCTTGAAGATCGCCGACGGTGCCCCGAGGGATGGCAGGGAGATGAAGCTGCACCTCTCGCTTTTCAGCCCCTCCGGCGAAAGGATCCTGTCAAAGGTGAAGGGCGTCAATGTGGGAGCGTCTCAGGAGACCGAGGTGAAGATTTCCGCCGAGGTCGCCAAACCGCTCAGATGGACGGCCGAAACGCCGGACCTGTATACGCTGGTGCTTGCCCTGAAGGACAGCTCAGGTGAGCTGGTCGAGGCGGTTCCGGTCAGGATCGGATTCCGTTGTGTCGAGATAAAGGGCGGAGTCTTCATGGTCAACGGTGTTCCGGTCAAGCTGAAGGGCGTCAACAGGCACGAGCACCATCCCGACCTCGGCAAGGCCCTCCCGCTTTCCGCGATGGTCGAGGACATCCTGCTGATGAAGCGGCACAACGTCAACGCGGTGCGGACCTCGCACTATCCGGACGACCCGCGCTGGTATGATCTCTGCGACCAGTATGGGATATACCTCATAGACGAATGCGATCTGGAGACGCACGGGTTCTGCTATTTCGAGAACTGGAAGGGCAATCCTACGAACGACCCCGGCTGGGAGGCCGCCTGCGTGGACAGGATGGAACGCATGGTCCACCGCGACAAGAACCATCCGTCGGTGATCATGTGGTCGCTCGGAAACGAGAGCGCCTTCGGCTGCAACCACTTCAAGATGGCCGAGGCCGCGCGCAGGCTCGACCCCACCCGCCCCGTCCACTACGAGGGCGACTACCTCATGGAAACTGCCGACGTCTACAGCAGGATGTATCCTTCGATCGACGAGCTGAAGAAAATCGCCGAGGGCAGGGAGAACATCACGGTCCACCACCTCAAGAAGGATCTGCTGAAGGAGAATTACGCCGCCAAGCCGTTCGTCCTCTGCGAATACGCCCATGCGATGGGCAACGGCCCCGGCGGACTCAAGGAATACTGGGACCTCATCTACAAATACGACCGCCTCATGGGCGGCTGCATCTGGGAATGGATCGATCATGGCATCAGACAGAAGACCGCCGACGGCCGCGAATTCTACGCCTACGGCGGTGACTTCGGCGACGAGCCGAACGACGGCAACTTCGTCTGCGACGGCCTTATCTTCCCCGACAGGAAGCCGTCCCCCGGCCTCATCGAATACAAGAAGGTGATCGAGCCCGTCAAGGCCGAGGCCCTGGACATCAAGTCCGGCAAGCTGAAGCTCACGAACATGTATGACTTCCTTTCTCTTGACCATCTGACCCTCGATTGGAAGGTAGAGGCCGACGGCGAAACGATCCGTTCCGGCTCGATGGCGGTGCCGGCGATCAAGGCGCATTCAAGCGGAAATCTCAAAGTCCCTTACGGTGAGATAATTGCAGTTCCCGGAGTCTCGGAATACTGGCTGACGCTCAGCTTCAGGTTGTCCGCCGGCACCCTCTGGGCGCAGGCAGGCCACGAGGTCGCCTGGGCGCAGTTCAAGCTTCCAGTCAAGACAGCCGCGGTTCCGCGTGTCAGCGTGCACAGGCCGCTCAAGACCGAGGCGAAGGCGGACCTGCTCCGGGTCTCCGGCAGCGGATTCAGCATAAGCTTCGACAGGATAAGCGGCATGATGAAGGAGTGGTGCGCGGACGGCAGGAGCGTCATCACTGCCGGGCCCAGGCTCCACTTCTGGCGGCCGGCGACCGACAACGACCGCAACTGGGGCCAGGGCGCCGACCACAAGTGGCGCCAGAGCGGCCTGCATTGGATGCAGCACAGGACTGACGGCTTCGACTTCAAGGAGGAAAAGGACAAGGTCACAGTGGTCGTTAGGTGCAGGATCGCCCCGCCGATCCTGCAGAAGTCGTTCCTCTGCGACTACACTTACACGATCTACGGCTGCGGCTGCGTCAGGCTGGAAACGCACGGGGTTCCCGTCGGGGAATGGCCGGTGCTCGCCAGGATCGGACTTCAGATGACCATCCCGAAGGAGTTTGAAAACGTGACCTGGTTCGGCCTCGGCCCCGGAGAAAGCTACGCAGACACCCGCCAGGCCGGGAAGCTCGGCCTCTTCAATATGACCGTCGACGAGATGTATACCCCGTACGTCTTCCCGCAGGAATACGGCAACCGAAGCGACGTCCGATTTGCGAAGTTCGCGGACAAGTCAGGCGCGGGCCTGATGGTCCGGGGCGAACCGCATATCAACTTCAGCGCCAGATGGTTCAGCACGGAGAACATCGAGAAGGCCAGGCACACCTACGACCTGGTCCGGACCCCGTTCATCACGCTCAACCTCGACCACGCCCAGAACGGCATCGGCAGCGCAAGCTGCGGCCCCGGCGTCCTCCCGCAGTACGAACTCAAGCCCGAGGAGTTCAGATTCGCGGTCGCGCTGAAGCCGGTTTGAGAATTTGATAGGATAATCCGCCGTTCGAGCGAAAAATCAAATTTAACCACAGAGAACACAGAGCGCGCAGAGAAAAGGGAAAAGACGCAATGAATAGAAGGTAACCGGCCGAAATTGACTCTGATTCCCTCCATGAACTCTGTGCACTCTGTGGTGAAAAAATAGTTCGAACAAATCCACCGGCTTAACGGTTAAGAGACGATAGAATTTTAGGCCTGGAGGGCCGGAATTTCTCAGCCCAGCCCATCGGGCTGGGTAAGGGAAATAAAAAATAATTCAAGCCCTGCCACGTGAGTCCCGTTCCACGTGACAACGTGGTCACGGGAAAAGGGCGCAATAAAAGATGGGCATCGATTCTTATACATTATAGATCGCTGACCTTATTCCGCCCTTGCAGGACTGATATAATTTGGCTCCTGCTGCATCACGGCTTACGCTAACCGAAACTGCCTGCGATTATGAAAGCGTTAAGCTGGGCGATCTGAGGCGGACATCGGCTAAGTATGTGCTGGCTTCAGCCTGCACATTAGGGGACAGGCTAAAGCCAGTCCCTACTATTAATTGTTGATGGCATGAGAGCAACGTGTCAAGGAGAAGTATGAAAACCAAACTCTTTCCTGCCATGCTCCTTCTCATATTTTGGATGCGGACAACCTGATTGACGAATATGGACGATTCCCTGGGAATTCACGCATCGATGAAAAAAGTTATCCTGGGATCATCAAGACCCTCGATGACGCGGTGGAACGCAAGCTGAGCGGCGGAGCAGAATGACCGTGGGAGGTCACCGATCAACCGCGGATAGGGAAATGATGATTGGGTATCAGGAGAGGATTTCGCGGACGATGGAAGCGTTTTCTTCGACCATGTTGTCGTTGTCGCCGCGGTGCATTCCGACGTTGACGGCGTCGGTGGGCTTGATGTTGGTGAATGCGAAATCGAAAGCCATTCTTGCGTCTATCCTGCCGGCGCCCATGATCTTATAGGCGATGCATGGCTTCTTGATGGCGCGGACGGTTTCGGCGGCGGGAACGATGTCGCGGAGGCGGAACTTCTCTCCTTTCTTCTCGTGGACGCTTCCGCAGTCGAAGAAACATACGGCGTGGAAGTCCACCAGGTCCAGCGAGTCGACCCAGCGGTGGGCTTCGGGGGCATGTCCCGCGACGCCGACGGGTATTTTGCGGGAGCGCACCGTAGCGCACCACTTTTCAAGGGTCTTGGAGTCCTCGCTCTTGTAGAGTTCCTCGACTTGCGCGCCGTGGAAGTAGATTGCGCTGCAGCCGATGTCTACGGCCTCATTGACGGCGGCGGTCATGTCCGGCTGAAGACGGCGGTTTACCTGTGCGATCCATTTCAATCTGCCTCCCCCCTTGAGATATTCGCGGACGGCCTGCACCACGTGCGCAGATTCGTTGTTGGTCACCATGGCATTTATGCCGGCGGCCTCGGCGCGTGCCCATGTCTCCTTGATCCTGTCTACGGTGTAGTATTTGAGCATCTCCTGGTCGCGCCGCTCGTTCTGGTGGCTGAAGCCGCCGAATGGGTTTGCTCCGATTATCAGGCGTGTGATGTTCAATCCGCAGAAATCGACCGTTGGCAGCATGGTTTTTACTTTATTCACTTGTGGCATCAGTAATTTCAGATTTTCTGACCCGCCCGCCATGAAGAGCTAAAAAATGACTGGGAAATGGCCATGTGGCTTTTCAGAGCGGGGCGCCGGAAATGTTCCTTCCTCGGACGACATTCATGTCGCCGCTCGGCCGGAACGAAAAAATCCAATCCCAAATCTTGCCCGTCAAAATGTAAATTTTCACGCTGAATGAGTATAATCGAGTTGCAGGAGATGTCAAGTGACGCGGGCCGTCTTGAGGGCGCGGGCGAGCTCATCCATGTCGAAGGGTTTGTGCAGGAAGGCCCTGGCGCCCGCGTCCATCAGCTTCTGCGCCTCGCCTTCGACGCTGTAGCCCGAGACGAGGATGACTGCGGCGTCGGGGTTGATCGCCCGGATTTTCGCGAAGACGTCCCGCCCGTGCATCCTCGGCATCTCAATGTCCAGGAGGACGAGGTCAATCCCCCGCCAGAATTTTCCGTAGAAGTCCAGCGCGGAGGGGCCGTCCTCGCAGAGGACGACGTCGTGGCCCTGCGAGCGGAGGATCAAGGCAAGCAGTTCGCGGATCATCTCCTCGTCGTCGACCACGAGGAAGTGCAGCTTACTGGCGCTGCCCCGCGCCGGGCCTTTACCGCCGTCGGATTTTCTTTCGTCCTGGAACAGCGGCAGATAGATCGAGAAGGCCGATCCTTCTCCGGGGGAGCTTGAGACGCTGATGGTTCCGTTGTGGCCTTTGACTGTCCCGAAGACGGACGCGAGCCCCATCCCCGTGCCCTTTCCTGGCTCCTTTGTGGTGAAGAAGGGCTCGAAGATGTGCTTCATGACCTCCTTGTCCATTCCGTGGCCGGTGTCGGCCACGCAGACGCAGAGGTATCTGTCCGGCGGCAGCTCGGGAGGGGGCTGGAGCGGTCCGCTTCCGTCAGGGGACGCGATGTCCGTGCTTATCGTCAGGGTTCCGCCGTCGGGCATGGCGTCGCGTGCGTTGATTGCGAGGTTGAGCAGTGCGTTCTCGAGCTGCGAGGGATCGCCCTTTACCGTAGCGGCGGAGGCGTTGAAGACGCGCCGTATTTCAATGTTCTTACCGATGCTGTGCTGGAGGAGGGAGACCACTTCCTCGATCAGCCTGTGCATGTCCACGGGGACGGTCTGGAACTTCCCCTTCCGCGAGAACGCCAGGAGGTCGCGCGTGAGGTCGGCAGATCTCCGTGCGGCCCTCATGATGTTTTCGGCGTATTCCCTTAGGCCGGCGTCGTCGAGGCGGCTGCGCAGGGCCTCGGCGTAACCCATTATGCCCGTGAGCTGGTTGTTGAAGTCGTGCGCGATACCGCCGGCGAGAGTGCCGATAGCCTCCATCTTTTCCGACTGGCGCAGGCGCTCCTCCAGCTTCCTGCGCTCGGTGATGTCGCGCTGGACTACGATGACTTCCTTCCCCCCGGCCGGGTTTGACACAAGGCGTCCGGTCGCCTCCACCCACATATATTCGCCGTCCTTGCGCCTGAGGCGGTATTCCGTCGCCGCCGCCGATCCGGTCTCGACAAGGCGCTTCAATTTCTCCCGCACCCTTTCCCGGTCTTCAGGATGGATATTGTCGAAGCCTGATGTGTTGATGAGCTCCCTCGGCTCGTAGCCGTGGAACCTCAGCGACGCCTCGGTGCAGTAGAGCATGATTCCGTCGGGGTCGAAGCGGGCTATGAAATCGCTGGTGTTGTTCAGGAGGAAGCGGTTCTCCTCCTCCCTTTCGCGCAGTGTCTCATCGGCCTTCTTGCGCTCGGTCACGTCTTCGTAGATGGCGACTATTTCGCCGGAGGGGAGCTTGCATATGTAGTTTTCCCTCCATCCGCTGATTCTGTCGTCCTTGTAGAACGCGAGGGGGAACTGCTCTGGCCGTCCGGTCTTCCAGACCCTTTTGAACACCTCGAAGAGGCCGAAGTCCCTGACTCCTGGAAATACCTCAAGGACTGATTTCCCGACGATGTCGGACTTTGATATGTTCTCCGCCTTTTCCGCCGCACGGTTGAAGTCCCTGAAGATGAAATCCTCGCCGTCGCCTCTGGCCTCATATACGACGACGGAGCTGCTCATGTTGTCGAATATGTATTTGAACTTGCCCTCGCTTATTTGAAGGGCGTTCCTTTCCGCGACGAGTTCCTTCGTCCGCTGGACCACCAGCCTTTTTAGGGAGCGGGCGCTGACCATGGAAATGACAAGGAGCAGCAGCAGGAGCGCCGCAATCGCCGCGACATATTTGAGAATGGTCCGGTAATGCGCCTCCCTTTCATACGGGCCGAACCATTTTGTCTGGATGTCCCTGTATTCGCCGGTCTTCTTGATTGCTGCCAGTGCGGGGATGAAGATGTCAAGCGGCGACTCCCTGCCCCTCATGGCGGAATAGCAGTATTCGGGCGAAAGGATGGGGTCTCCGGACAGCACCAGGTTGCCCCATCTGTTTTTTTCAATGAAGTAGAGCGCTGGAATCTTCGCCACGATCGCGCAGTCGCCCTTGCCCCCTGACAGGAGCAGCAGCGCATCCTCCTGCGATTCCACGGCTATTATCTCTTTCCCGTATCCCTTATTGAGCGCCAGATCGTGCATGATGTCGCCGCTCTGGACAATTATCACCCTGTCTTTCAGATCGTCAACACCGTTCAATCCTCCGCCGCCTTTCCTTTCGACGACCACATATTCGACGAGCGTATGCGGTGGTGAGAACCTGAAGGTCTTGTCGCGCTCCGGCGAATAGAACATCCCCTGGATAATATCTATCTTCCCTTCCCGGAGGTCGTTGCGGATCTTGCTCCAGGGGCCGAGCTGGATGTCGACGGAGACTCCGATCTGCCTGGCCAGAGCCCTGGTAAGGTCCACGTTGAACCCTGCGGGCTGGCCGTTGGCGTCGAGGAACTCATATGGCGGATAATCGTTGTCGCCGCCTACGACGATCCGGCTTTTCCTGTGCTCCATCGCCTCGAACGGGACGAACCACTTGGCCTGGAGCTGGCGGAACGTGCCGTCGGCCATGACGATCGAGAGGCCTTCGTTGAGCAGGGCCAGAGTCTCCTTGTCGCCCTCTCGGACGGCGAAGCAGAAATGCTGGACGAAGCCGGGGATCTGTGCGGCGATTCTAAGGTTTTCGACTCCTGTTTCCTTCATGAGCTGGAGGGCGAGAAGGCGCTGGATTACAAGAGCGTCGCATCTGCCGCCGGAAAGTTCGCGCATCGCCTCGCTGAAGGTGCTCTTCGCGACGATTTTCGCGTTTAGGCCGGCCCTCTGCATGTATTCCTCGGAAGAATCCCCCTTGAGGACAAGGACTTCTTTTCCCTCAAGATCCTTGGCCGCCTTGATGCGGGAGTCGCCCTCCCTTGCAACGATGGCGCCGTGCATGGTGAGATACGGGAAGGTGAAGTCGTAGACCTTGTCGCGTTCTTCCGTCCTGGCGACAAGCGGAAGGGCATGCAGGCCGCCGTCGGCGAGCTCCTTCTTCAGGTCGGCCCAATAGCCGGTCTTGAAGGCGACATTCTTCCCGACCGACTTCGCCGCGGCCTTGATGAGTTCGATGGAGAACCCGTCGGCCTCGCCGTTCTCCTTGACGATGCAGTAGGGCGGATAGTCGTATTCGCATCCTATTATGAGTTCGTCCCTGCCCGGGGAATCCTTCGGGGGCGGATCGTCGGAACATACCCCGGCGAAGTGAAATAAAAGCGCCGCCGCCAGGACGGGGAGCCATGTCTTGGATTTTTGCATGGGGAACCTCGAACATCGTTTCGGTTTTTCGTCATCAGTTGTTCGTGGACCGTAACCGTCCAACCAGGCGGCGGTATTTCACCACATAATCATTTCCCGCGCAACAGAAAGTCCGCATCTACGGTTGTTTTTTCCTGAACCTTTCCTCTGAGGCCTTTGAGGCGGCCTCTAGCTTGGCGACGTATTCGCGGCTGTTCGGGACGGGATCCGTATCCTCGGAGCCGCACTGCGGGCATTTGAAAGACTGCTCCTTGCCCTGCTCCTCCTTGAACGGGAAGATGAAGCCGCAGGAGCCGCACTTGTAGGCGACCGCCACGGCGCCAGAGCACTTCCGGCATTTGACCGCGGCGATGTCAGCGACTTTCATCTCGTCCAGGCTGCCGCAGGCCAGGCAGCGGACTACGGTCGGAGTGCCCGGGACATAGTCGTCCTGGGCGCTTTTGATGGAAGAGCCGATGCAGCCGGAGATTTTGACTATGCCGTATACGCCGAGCAAAAGCAGGCATGCGCCGAGGACATAGACGAGCAGGTATCCGGAGGCGCCCAGCAGGCCTGAAATATCAAGGCTGAGATATGGGCGCTCTGTTTTCCGACGGACGTCCTTGGGGGGGGCGGGCAGAGGTTTGGCCTTAACCGTAGCCGCGACTTTTTTCCGGCAGGGGGGAGGTGTTTCCTCAGGAGCCTCTCCGGCATCATCCCCGGCATGTTGCTTCCCCTTGGGGATATAGGTTGGTTTTGATTTCGTCCTGTCCTCCGCGAAGCGCCTGACGAGCCGGCCGAAGTTGTCGGCCAGCTCGCCGGCCTCAGGCCTTTCCTCGGGATTCTTCGCGAGCATCCTGGACAGCGTGTCGCTCAGCTCTCCGTCGAAGTCGCCGCAGATCGAGGCCAATTCATCGGGGACGAGGTTCACGACGCAGAACATGACCGTGCCGGCATTCTCGGAGTAGAAGGGATTGGCGCCGGTCAGCGCATGGTATAGCGTGACGCCCAGGCTGTAGATGTCGCTCTTGCCCACAAACATGCCTTCGTCGCCGAGGAATTCGGGGGGCATGTATGCGAGGGTGCCCCAGATCTCCCTGCCGATCGGGACGGTCGTGCCTGTCCGGGTGGTGACGATTCCGAAGTCCCCGAGCAGGCATCGTCCCTCGGACAGCATTATGTTCTCGGGCTTGATGTCGAAATGGATTATGCCTTCCGCCGCTATGTCCCTGATCGCCATTGAAATGTCGAGACCGGCCTTTGCCGCCTCGAGCTGTGACAGCGTCCTCTTCTTGAAAATCCGCGCCATGTCGCCGCCATCGGCATAGTCCATGGCGACGTAGAGCCTTCCGTCGCACTGTCCGAAGTCGTGGAGCTTAAGTATGTTCGGCGAGTCCAAGCGCTTCAGTTTTCCGGCGGTCTCGGCGAATGCGTCGTATACCTGGTTTATATCCGGAACCTGCTTGAAGAGCTTGAGCGCGATCTTCCTGTTGTTTTCCGCCACCGATTCCGCGAGAAATACTATCGAATGCGAGCCGTAGCCGAGCATCTTGAGTATGCGGAACTTGTCCGCGAAGACCACATGGTTCTTCGCCAGTTCGAAGTCGTTCTTGTGCAGGGAGGACATCCTCAGGAATATCTTCAGCTTCGCGAAGAGGTGGGACTCCTTGACGGGCTTGATGAGGTAGTCGTTCGCGCCGGCGTTGAGCCCCTTGACGATGTCAGCCTCGTCGTCCATGCCGGACACGATGATGATGGGGACGCCGGCGCCGCCCGGAAGCGCCCTTATGGTGCGGCATGCTTCAAGGCCGTCCATCTGCGGCATCTGGTTGTCAAGGATCAGCAGATCGGCGCGGTTGGCCTTGAACTCCTCGACGGCCTCGACGCCGTTGGAGCAGAGGACGGGCTCGTGGCCCAGGAAGTCTATGGCGCCCCTGTAGAATATCTGCGTGACCCTGTCGTCGTCGGCTACGATGATCCTTGACATGGCCTGACTCCTTTAGTCCCGAATATTCAATAATCAATGCTCAATTTTCAATGTTCAAGTTATTTCATTTCCCCATATTCCGTTGAGAATTGAGAATTGTTCATTGAATATTGATTATTGTTACGCACCCACCGGGCGGATGTCTTTTTCCCGCAGGGAAAAACCTAGTCCCTTACGGTGCGACTTGGAAAACGTTTTTACAAAAAGTAGTTTGCGCGCGCCGCGCGCAAGCTACCTGCGCGCCGCAAGGGCGCCTTTTTTCCGCAGGGAAAAACTTAGTCGCTTAAGAAATATTGCATTGCCTGCTATTCCATCCCGACCGTGTAATGGGCCTTTATCTCTGACGGTTTCAGCAGCTTGCGGATCAGGACGAACTCGTCCATCCTCCCCTGGAAGAAATACCTCAGCTTGCCGGAGTTGTTGATGGCTCCGATGATAAGGGGAACGTCAGCCGCGACACCGGTGCTTGCGCTGGCATTGTATCTGGACGTCATAGGTTCGCCGTTGAGGAATATCTGAAAATTCCCTTTTTCGCTTGCGATCGCCAGATGCAGCCATTCTCCCGCCTTGAGCGCCGGCGTCCTCCACCCGTAGGCGACTTTTCCGACATCGGCCTCCACGGATGTGCCGTTGGAATAGAGGTCATATTGGGAAATCTGCGTCCAATTGGCTCTGCCGAAAAGTACCTTGGTGCCCGAAACATTGTCGAAGTTAACCCAGATCATCGCCGTGAAGTCGTCCTTGTCCGGGATGATGTTGAGCGCCTTGCGGCCCGGCACCTCGACGTAGGAGCTTCTGCCGTCGAACTGGAGCGCGTTGTGGAATCTGTTCCGGCCCTTCTTCATCAACCAGTTTGCGTTCCTTATCAGCCCGTTGTATTCCTTGGGTTCGAAACCTTCGACGTTGCATCCGACGGCCGAGTTGTAGAGCGCCGGCGTTTTGATCCCGCCGACGTCGGCGGTGAACTTAGCGTCGGTGAAGTTGTAGTTGAGGACGGTGTCGGGGTCCTTGTTGAGCATTGTGCTGTAGCTCAGCCAGTTGGTGTACCTCGCCTTTTTCTTGGACATGCTGACCATGGCCAGCGTCATGCCTGAGATGATCGCGATGATCGCGATCACCATCACCAGTTCGATGAGAGTGAACTTGCTTCTGCGGACCTGCATCATTTCGCACCTCTTTATTTAGCGCCTTCCAGAGCTCGCCGCCTTGTGCGCGACGCTCTTGAGGAATTCGGCGTCTTTCGCAGAAATCTGCTCCGGCCTGAACTTTATCCTGCGGCAGTCCATGCCGAAGAAGAACTCGAACCATACGCAGCCTCCCAGGAATTCGCCTGCGACGTTCGCATGATGGCTGTCGTAGCCGAGCAGCTTCACTCCGTCCTGATCTCGCCAGAAATATCCGGCGTGCAGCGAGTGCTTCTCCTTCGGAAGGTTCGGGAATCCCGGATTGCATGAGGCGAACTTGCTGTCCGGTATGAACTTCCATCTGGGGGATGTCGTGGCGAGATGGAACGCGTCGCCGACTGGAATGATTCTTTTGATGCCGAGTTCCGCCGCGATCGTTTTGTAGGCGTGCGACAGTCCGCGATACATTTTCTCGGGGGTGAACTTCCTGTTGAATATATAAAAGTCATCCTCCCTGTAGGCCCAGGTCTGGTGGAAGACGATCTCGGCCTGGGGAGCATATTTTCTGATGTAGCCGCACAGCCGTGCGCCCCACGGCCTGTATGTTCCGATCTGGAAACTGAACATGCTGTACTGCTGGATGGTCACATAGTCCCACTTCTCCATCCTCAGCATGGCCTTCAGGCTCATCCTCTTCCCGCCGTGCCAGTATGGCTTTCCTTCAGGATTGCCGGGGCTGCGTTCATGCTTCACCGCAAGCTTATAGTGCTTTTCAAGCGGACAGCCTCCGATACATGCGTGACCGAACTCCAGCCTGCAATCGCCGGCGCTTTCGACAATCTCCTTGAGAAACCGTGTGGCATTTGCGGAAAAGCTGTTTCCTACCGCGAGTATTCTCATGACACCCCTTCTTAATCAAAATGTAAATTTTTCAGCCTAAATGAGTATAACCAGCCCCATGGGGCGATTAGATGAAATATAAACGTCAAGTCGCCAATTTTAAAGAAGAGCATCACACTATATAATTTAAATATATATTGTTGCTCTTGTTAATATGCAGATAGAATATTATATTTGTAGAAGTTGTTTCAAAACTGAGTTTTGAAGTCTGACACCTGAAACCATTTGTTGCCGGCCTATACAATTGACACAGCAGTAATAATAAATGAAATTCCCGTGGTCAAGCTGGCAACCGGCGCATGCTTTGCGGCGGTCCGGCATGGAAACGACGTGAGCATCGTAGCTTCAAACACAGAGGAAGGAACCGCAGCCATTCTCGAACAGGGCGGTCTCGACCGAATCGAAGGAGCCGAATATGCGCCGTCCGCTGAAATCCCTTATTTCCTTGATTCCTGGGACAAATACGGATTCCGCTTCTACTACCGTCCCTGGGAGACTCCCGGCAAGGACGCAAAGTGGAAGGACTACAAGGTGCTCGGCGAGTTCGACTTCGCCAGGATGGAGAACCACGCCGGATTCGTATACTGGGCCGAAACAAGCCAGGTAGACAACGCGGTCGGACTCGACAACGACATCTTCCTTGAATACGGACCTGTCGCCGATGCCAGTTTCCAGGCGTATTTGAAGCGAAATTACGAAAGCCCAGCCGTCGTCGCAGAACGCTGGGGCATGGCCGGAAAAATCGCATCATGGGAGGATGTGCGCGTTCCGGATCTGGCTACATTCCTCGGCTACGGGCCGGAGGCCATAGACCTTACCGGCACCTGGCGGATCGGCTACGAACCAAAGCCCGAACAGCCTGCGGACGGACAGGAGAAGCCGCAGGAGCCGAATCCGATTCTCGCACCTAAGGAATGGTTTGCTGAGAAGTATGACGACTCTTCATGGCCTTCGCTTACGGCCCCGGGCAACGATGCCATGATGCTACTCGAAAAAAAACCGGCCGTCTTCCGCCGCACATTCGATGTTCCCGGACGCCTGGCCGATCTCGAAGCTTTCGGGCTACGACGTTACCGCGATCAGCAAGATGAAGCCCGCGCCGGACGACCCGAACGAGATCAGGGAAATAGCCCTCTGGGTCTATTAATTGAATATCAAGTCATCCTGTCACGAAGTCATCAAGTCACAAAAATTTTCATGAACCACAAGGAGCCAGACATGGGAAGACTAGGATTTGCCGGCGGCGTCGCAGGAGCTGCGGGGCTTCGGGCGGGTGGACGTGATACGCGCCGCATACGAGGCCGGTGCCGGCAAGGCCTGGAGCACGCTGTTCCGCTGCCGGTCGCCGAAGCAGGCTTCGACGCTCGCAGGAAAATTCCTCGCCGACATCCGCCTTTTCCCGGGCGTCGAGGACGTCAAGTTGGATGCCGGTGGAACCGCCGTTCCCGCGCTTTCAGTTCCCGGCGGTGCGACATTCGCAGTCAGCCTCGACGGCGCGGAATCGAGGATCGTGATCGGCGGAACCGGCTACAGCACTGAAATATTCGGACCCGAGGGCGTCAATATCGTCGAAGTCCTCGATCCCGATGATGTGACGATGGAGAACATAGTTGTCGGCACTTCGGCCAAAGGCGGGTAATGGAAAAACAACATCGACATTCTGCAGACAAGCACCGGAGACGTCCCTTCGTTTATGACTTATGACAATGTTTCCGTCTATGGAATGTATGCGAAGCAGCCTTTCCGCAAGGGGCTGTGGATCTTCACTCGTGCAGCTGCCAGGTCGGGCCGAAGGCATACGGCTTCAACACCGGCCATGTGTTCGACGTCGACAATACGGATCCTGGAAATGTCTCGAAGTCGTTGATCCACGGCCGGAAGCAGGCGGAGCAGTACCATAGAGCATTCAAGGAATTCCACCCGTCGTTCGCCAACTCATTCCTCGCGGCCACAGGCGCCCTACTCGGCGTGCGCGAAACCCGCAGAATCATCGGGGACTATGTCCTGACGATCGACGACTACCTGGTCCGGAGCAGGTTCCCCGATGAGGTCTGCAGGAATGCCTACAACATCGACGTCCACGGTTCCAGGAAGCAGGCCGATGAGGACAGGCGCAGAGGGATAGAGGACATCAAGCGCACTCTTGACAAGGAGATCAAGCCGCTGGGGAAGGGCGAGAGCTACGGTGTCCCATACCGATGCCTCACTCCCAAGGGGATGAAGAACCTTCTTGTCGCGGGCCGCTGCATCTCGACCGACCGGCCGACAAACGGCAGCGTCCGAATCATGGCCTGCTGCCTGACCACAGGCGAGGCGGCGGGAACAGCCGCGACGATGGCCGCCGCAAAAAACACCGACGTCCACAAGGTCGACACCGATGAACTCCGGCGGATCCTCAGAAAAAACGGCGCGTATCTGCCGTGAAATGAATCCGTTTTCCGTTGCCCGTAATCCTTGTCGGTATCTTTGTCGCTGTCTTTGTCGCCTTCCGGAGGGTTGAGCCGAGCTCAACTGCGGCTCAGCACGGCTTCGCCATCCGTCGAGTTTCTCATCGACAAAACTGCGAATCCCGCAGACGCATGCTCTCTTGACACTCGTTTGTCTTTTTATATCCGCCGCCCGGCGGAATAGAATTCCGCCGGAATAAGCGTGGCAAGCGCGAAAGAATCGGGTAATGTCCGCGGTAGATCCTTCCTCTCCGTCCCTCATAACTTCTCGCAGGAAGGCTTCCGCGACCCCTTCTACAATCCAAGGTCGCGGCCCGACGATTCCGTCGGTACTAGATACGCCGTGGCTATTGACGCGGACAGCAACAGTTCCATAACTCTGCCCGGCGGCGAAACGGTCAATGCCAAAATCGCCGTGTGGTCCTTCGGCCCCGACGGCAAGAACGACTGGGGCGCTGCGACCGTCGGTTCCGGCAGCGATAAGAAGGACTACATCGCGTCGTGGAGGGAGAATTGAAATAAGCCGGGAAGTTTCACGATTGCAGCCGACCGCAATCGGTCGCAGTCGACTGCAGCCGACTTGTTTATTTGGACGATGATTTCCGGGGGAACCTGCTGTTGAAAAGCCTGAGGTCGGAAAGCTTTAGGCCGGCGAGGCTGACGGTATCTAGGTGATATGAGAAGTCGCCTATTTCGTCGGGCCTGTGCGCGTCGGTGGCGACGGATACGTATGCGCCCTCTTCGGCGGCTATCCGCAGCATCAGGACGTCGGCCTCGATCGGGTAGTGGGAGTTGAGCTCCACGGCCACGCCGGCGCGCTTCGCCTCGCGGACAACTTCGTGGACGGTATCGTCCGGCACCTCGAACTGCCTCGATACCCATCTGAAGGGATGGCCCAGGACGTGTATGCCGGAATTGATCAGCTTCAATGTGTGTTCCTTCCAGCAGGCGAACGTCGCCTCGGGGCTGTCGCCTGTTTCCAGGGACATGTCGAGGAAGTGGACGCTTCCGATGGTGACTTCGAACCTTTTCCGGAATGCCTCGTCGAACGTGAGCCTGCCGTCGTGCATCATCTCTGCCTCGATGCCCGGTACGATGAACTTGTCCTTGAACTTCGCGATTTCCGCGGGATGCCCTTCCAGCTTTTCATTCCCCGCGTCGCGGAACTGGTCGAATATCAGGCTGTCGGAGATGAAGTTCCACGACCATGCGACGTCGTGGGGGAAGTAGATGGCCATACCGTGGTCGGTTATTGCTGCGCCGCCGAGCCCTTCAGCATGTAGAATCCTATCCGCATAGAATTCCAGTGTCAGGGTATTGTCCGCGCAGTAGCTTATGTTGGTATGGCAGTGCAGGTCGAACATATGTAAATATTCAGTTTGCTGAATTCATACTAACATTATCACCCGACTCCCTCGGTCCGCTTTTCAAGGGGGACGAGCGGAGGCAGCTCGTTCGTCGGGCGGTCGAGATAGAAGTACGCGCAGCTCGACCAGTCGTCGGTGCGCTCGAAGAGGCCGTATGCGCTCTTGACTCCGGCGGGCGACAAGTCGATCGGAGCGTTGTCCTTCCCCGTCGGCAGATATTTGTTCCCGGAGAAATACATTTCCCGCCTGGCCGGCGGATCCCAGCATCCGATCTGCTGGATCGTCGCGCGTATCTCCTTGCGGAAATAGACCGGATCCGGCAGATGGTAGCGGTAGAAGCAGTAGCGCAGCCTGTCGTGTGAATTCATTGGATTATCCTTTCAATCACTATGCGATGTAAAACATGTTGAAAAGATAACTGGTTCATGCGAAAATCAAGATATCCCCGTAGTTTTAGGCTGCAATATTATTACCGCGGATTTCCGCCATCTCCGCCAAAGGAAGACATTTTCTGACAGGCTGAGGTTCTTGAACTGGAATCAAAGGCCTGGGAACGCCGAGCAGCAGCTCGGCTCCTGGATTCTTTGAAACTCTTAGAATTTGCCGGAAATGTTTTACGGCATCTTCCATTTCGACCATAGGAGCGAGCACTTCTTGTCGCCCTTGATCTTCTGGTAGCAGAGGGTCAGCAGTTCGCCGTCCTGGAGTTCCGCCGTGGACGGGTAGCCGAGGTCGCCGTCGGGGCCGTCGTCGCGGATTATCCAGTCATGCTCCCAGGTGGCGCCGTCATCATGGCTGAAGGCGGCGCGCTGGCCGTACGGCGCCTGGCGGTAGCCGTAGGTCAGGACGAGCGTCCCCGATGAATGCCTCATCAGATGCGGAGGGGAGCCGTGGAATCCGAGCGGACGTGCTGCGGTCCAGGTCCTGCCGCCGTCGTCGGATTCGGTCTGCATCATGCTGAAAGAAGGGATTCCGGCGCCCTCAAGCTTCCTGCCGGCATGGTCTTCGATCCGTATCATCCCGATCAGACGTCCGGACGGCAGTTCGACAAGATGCGGCTCGTGGTAGTTCGCCGGATCAGTTCCAGCGCATACAGGCACCTGGCCGACGACGGTCCACGTCAGGCCGCCGTCGGAACTGCGCGCGGCGCTGATCTTCCCCACGTCCATGTCGTTCCAACTCTTATACGGCTTGCCAAGATATGCCAGATCCCCGTTCCGCAGGCGGACCGGGCCGTGCGGGGCGGAGACAGGCGCCCTGACCGGGGCATCCCAGGTCTCGCCGCAGTCCCCGCTCAGCATCACCCACGAGCCTATATGTTTCTGCGCCACCTCGTCCGTGACGTTGGAAAGCTTGGCGTTCCACGAATCTAACTCCTCCGCGCCGAGCCAGTCCCGGACCCATTTTTCCTCGAAATACATGCGCGTGTCGGACGTGAACCAGCTGGCAAGGACTTTTCCGCCGCCGAGGTCCACAATACCGGCGTCGCGGTCGTCGATAGGGGAGTCATTGATTACCCTCGGCGCGGACCAGGTGCGACCTCCGTCGTCGCTGACATTCAGGACAGTCTTTCCCCAGGGACATATGTGTTCCGAGCGCAGGCCCGAACTGATCGCAAGCAGCTTACCGTTGTCCAGCCGGGCCACGGTCGGCCAGCCGAAATAACCGAACTTCTCTCCAGGCCGCCTGCAGACAATCCCATGCTCGCCGCTCAGTGATTTTGCCATGATTTCTTCCTTCCCAAGGAATATGTGTTTTTACATAATTAAGCTATGCGTCCTCAGTGAAGCTGCAAGGCGCACTCCATGGGAGAGATATATGAAATCCTGTTCTGATATGCGATATTCGCCGCCCCGGTCGGCGGCGCAAGACCTAGCCGGTGCAATCCGTCCGAGGCGTTTTTCAGGGCAAGTCCCAGAGCTTGCGTACCGGCGTGCCGTCACCCTTGAGGACCGACAGGCCGATGCATTCAATACCGTCGCGCCACTTGTCGCGGCCGTTGTAGTAGAGCCTCAGCTCGTCCTGCCATCTCACCAGGTCAAGCTGATATACGAAGGCGGCCTTCCAGCCCCTGCCCGAAGGCGGGATTATGGGATTGTAAGGAGCTTCGGTCCAGGAGACGCCGTCGTCGCTCATAAGCACGTTGATCGCCGAATGCTGCCATCCCCTCTCATCGTTGTATATGGAGTTGTAGAGGGCGAGAAACTTGTCGCCGAGGCCGAAGACCTTGATGGCGCCGGCACCGAAGTTCCTGTGCGGGATGGACCTGTCCGGCGCCAAGACAGGCCTGCCATATTTTGTGAACGGTCCAAACGGGGTCGGGGCGTCGGCGAAGCTGATGTATTTCGGCTCCTCGTATCCGCACTTGTCCAGCATCACGGTTCCGGCGCTGTAGTAAAGCCTGTAGCGGCCCTCGGCCAGCCTGACCATGCAGGGATTCCGGGCCTGTATTGCTGGGTAGGACAGCGGCATATATTCGCGCTCCCAGTCAAGCTCCGGCACGATGACCATCTCCGGCTCGCTCCAGTTTTCAAGGTTCCGCGAGCGTCGGAGCGCAATGTAGTTGCCGCAGCCGAACTTCTCCTGCTCCTCCTTTGTCGCGAACGTTGTGAAATAAAGTATCCACTCGCCGCCGTCATGGAAGATAAATGAAGGGTTCGTTGGCCATTCCCATTTGCGGAGCAGATCCCACCTGATCCCGTCTGGCGAGACAAGGTGGTGGTAGAAGGGTTTGAAATCCTTGTAGAAGCCGTGATAGAACGCATGCCAGCGCCCGTCGAACTGTCCGGGAACCAGTATCTGCGGATCCCCGATTGCGTAGCCCGCCTCCGGCTTTTCAAAATAGCCTATCACCGGGTTTTCCGCCGCATCGCGCCATTTTTCCCTCTGCCAGTTCGGGAACTTGAACATGTGCAATCCCTCTAGATTATGCTCAAGATACAGCCTTGAGACGATTAATGAGTTCTGAAATCGGTTCAAAATATAATATTTTCAGCATCTGCTGTCAGTAGCCGGCTTCCAGTGTCCGGTATCTTTCCCTCACCACAGTATCTTGTTCCCTTGCGAGGTGTTGCCGGTGTTGTCCCACAAGACGGTTCCGGCGGGGGTGAACATCCTGAAGAAACATGTGCTTTGGTATCCCCAGGCGTTGCCGTAAGCCTTGGGGCGGCAGATTCCGTTATCGTGGGAAGGGATGTTCATCTGCGTGACCGGAACCCAGCATGCGGAGCCGTCGCCGAAGGCGCAGTTGGCGCCGCTGGGCGTGTAGTCCGGATATGTCTTGGAATGGTTGTTTGCGTATTTGAAATTCTCCTGATATGAAGGTTCCAGCGGGAACGTTGTCGCCGCATCATGGACCAGGGCCACGCTCGAGTTGATGACCCCCATCCTTGTGTGCATGTTCCGTATCTTGTCGCAGTCATACCATCCGAAGGCGGTGAACGCATAGTGTGTGTACCGCAGCTCCCAGTCCCAGCCGTGCGTGCGCCCATAAGGAGTCACAGGCTCATTCTGCCTTGAAGGGCAGCGGAAAAGGTTCGAACCTGATGCCATTTGAGCAAAGTTTTCATAGGCGCTGTACTGTTTTACTCCCTGCTTGAGATAGTCATATGCGAACTGCGCGCCATCATCCGTAATAAATGAGTAGCCTATGGCGTCCCTGCTGATGACCGGCATCTGGCCGTCGTAGTCGGCGGCGTATGAGAATCCGCTTACTGTGATCTGCTTCAGGCCGTTCAGGCATGAAATCCTCTTTGCCTGTTCGCGCGCGTTCTTCAGCGCGGGAAGGAGGAGTGCCGCCAGTATCGCGATGATCGCGATGACGACCAGAAGTTCTATTAAAGTAAAGGGCTTCGATTTTAACATGGCCGCAGCAGGCGGCCCGAACTTCCTTGCATGCCTTTTCATTGCCTCATCCTGTATTATGCTTTAAGCTGTTTTCTAGGAACGGCTCAACTGGGTTGGGAATTGAAAGACGATACCTGCCGGCGCCTGGCGAAACCTGGCGAATCCTTTCGATTCCCAACATTCACTAAGGCGGGCTTTGCCCGCAACCCAAAATTCAATGAATTCCATAGACACATGCACGCTTTTGTGATAGAAGTTTTTAAGAAAGTATCCTAGATTTTTCCCTGCGGGAAAAAGGCGCCCTTACGGCGCGCAGGAGCTTGAGTATGGCGACTTCGCCGAAGTCGCCAGCGCCGCTTTCGGCTAAAGCGGCATACTTTGACAAAAACGTTTTCCAAGTCGCACCGTAAGGGACTAGATTTTTCCCTGCGGGAAAAAGGCGCCCTTACGGCGCGCAGGTAGCTTGCGCGCGCCGCGCGCAAAGGGCAAACTCTGCATAGGAGTAATGCTGTGTTATGTTGCTTGCGCGCGGCGCGCGCAAACTACATTTTGGAAAAAACGTTTTCCAAGTTGCACCGTAAGGGACTAGGTTTTTCCCTGCGGGAAAAAGACATCCGCCCGGTGGGTGCGTAACAATAATCAATATTCAATGAACAATTCTCAATTCTCAACGGAATATGGGGAAATGAAATAACTTGAACATTGAAAATTGAGCATTGATTATTCGTTTTTTTAAGGGACTAGGTTTTTCCCTGCGGGAAAAAGGCGCCCTTACGGTGCGCAGGTAGCTTGCGCGCGCCGCGCGCAAAGGGCAAACTCTGCATAGGAGTAATGCTGTGTTATGTTGCTTGCGCGCGGCGCGCGCAAACTACATTTTGGAAAAAACGTTTTCCAAGTTGCACCGTAAGGGACTAATTACATCTCCGGCATCCGTTTTCCGGCATCCGCAGTCCTACTTCTCCATCTCCCTGAGATACATCCGGATTTTCCCGAGCATGCCGGAGAGGTCGCGCACTTTGTCGTCGCGGTGTTTTTTCATCACCTTGACGCGCTCCCTGAGCTGCGAGACGAATCCGGGGCCGAACTCGTAGGTCATGAAATCGCTCGGCATCATCCTTATGAACTTTTCCAGGCGGCCGTCGAGGAGCCTGATCATCTTTTCCGTATTGCGCAGCTCGTCGTCTATTATTTCCCGCATGCTTCTCCTGTAGGTCGGCCTGTTTCCAGGGGAAATGTACCTTCCGGCATCATACCAGTTGTAGTGTGAGACCTGGACGAGGTATCCGAACATTATGTGGTCGCGCTGCTCCTTGAGGACTGCTGCGAACTTCGCATCGGAGGCCTTGCGGATTTCGCCGTCAAGGATGGCGACGGCCTTCTTGAGGCCGGGCAGGGTTTCCTTTAGATATATCTTGTCTATCACGAAGTCGCGGACGCTTTCATCCGGCTCGTTCCGGACGAATGAGCCGACGCCCTGTATCATTTCGAGGTCGTCAATCGCGACGGTGCGGTAGTAGGCGACCTCCTCCTTTTTCAATGCGGTCAAGTCGGGGACGAGCGGGCCGGGCAGTGCCTGCTTGGGCAGGCCGCAATGTATCCACATGGGCCTGCGGCACCAGGCGCGGTCGCATATCTTCCAGGCCTCGGACAGGGCGCCGGCGTGTTTCTTCCCGGCCCATTTCTCAGCGATGGCCGACACTATTTCTGCGGGATCCGCGCCGATGTCCTCGTTGACAGCCTTCATGGCCGCGGAATTGACGTCGTGTGCCACGAGGGATTTCGGGCTCATGACGCCCCATGCGGCGATCCTTTCGACGCCCATCTCGGCCAGAAGTTTCATGACCCTTATGGTTTCGAACGGGTGCGGCGTATATCTGAGGGGCCGCGGATAGTCCGTGGTCGGGAGTTCGGCGTGGACGATCGGGGATATTCCTCCCCTGGCGGCGACGTCGAAGCGCCTCTTCATGTCATCATAGCGGTCCTTTGCGGCGGCGGCCCTGTCGAGAGTCTTGATGTTCCACTTCGCCTTCGGGACGCCCCAGAGCGCCTGGTGGTAGCCCCACTGCTCTTCGAGGCCGCCCTCCCAGTCGTAGAGCCCGTAGACTGAACCGACGACTCCTTCTGGGGCGGCTTCCAGGATTTTCTCGCGCCATTCCGGGGAGAAGCCGGACGTGAGGTTGATGCTGAAGCCTTTGTTCCTTCTGCGGCCTTCGTCAAGCAGCGTCGAAAGGAATCTGACGACCCTTTTCTCCAGCGGGACTCCCTTGTTGAATCCTGCGCCGTTCGGGCCTGCGTAGGTGTCGGGGTTGTAGTCGAAGCCGGCTCCGCTGTCGCTGGTGAACAGCGAGATCATCGAGAGGTCCGGTATGATGTCCATGATTTTCGCCATCATTTCGCGGTAGTGGCCGCGCACTTCAGGCAAATCGGTGCATAGCGCGTAGAGCGGAGTCCTGCTGCATGTGGGATTGTCTACGCGCGGGCCGCGCAGAGCCGGATGCTTCAGGAAGAATCTTTCCGGCACGAAGCGAGGCTCGCAGAGATACATCATCGGGCTGATCCCATGCCTCCTTGCGGAATCCGCAAATCTCAGCAGGACCCTTCTGTTCCGTTCGAGATACATCTCCGGATAGACTCCCTCGTTGAGGCTGCTGCTGACGAACAGGTCGAGCGGCGGTCCGAAGTTGGCGAACCAGAGATATACGTTGTCCGGCTGGCTTATCTGTTCCGGATGCATCAGGTCCGGAAGGTGGTTCACCTGTATGTGGGTGACGCCATTCTCGGCCATGGTCTCCATGAATTTGTCGACATTGTCCTCCGTGGGCTCGAACGGGAGGAGGTTCGGGTAGCAGACGATTGTCCTGATAGCTTTCATGTTTCCTTCTTTTGAGGTGACTGTGAAACTAAGTTTAGCCGCGCAAGGTCGCGTTCCGTTCCCAACGCGGTCACGCGACATCCCGGGTGTCGGGTTTCAGTAAATCTAGGGAACAACAAGAGACTGTAGCTTTTCATCCTGCTGACCCCTGAACACTGACCCCTGAACACCGACAATTGTTGACTTTTGAAATTGGCTCTTTTATCTTTTTCTTTCAACCAGCTTGCCGCCGTCAATCTCATAGAACACCGATTCTTCCGGTGGTATTGCGACTTCGGCCCTAGTTCCGCCGAAGACCGGGGTCTTTTCGGGTGACGATATGACGGCCTTCAATTCCTTGTCCGTCGGGTTGTGGACTTCGATGAAGGGCTTCTTCCCCTCAGCCTGGCCGTCCACGACAAGCGTCATCATCACATCAGGATTGTCGCATACGAACACGTTTCCGACCCATATCTTGTTTGCCTTTTCGATGGATTCCTGGAAGAGGGCCGCTCCTTCGCAGACCGGGACGAAGCGGAACCATGGGCGGCCGGAGCTGTGGACCGCGGCGCAGCCGTTGTCTGCGACACCCTTGATCCTGAGCGGCAGATCTACGACGAGCTCCTGCGGGCCGGCGGTGAACAGCGCCTCGCCGTCCTCCGCCTTCAAAGTCAGCAGGAAGACCGCGTCCTCGATCTCACCCTTTTCGATCGAAAGCGGATATCCGTCCCTGCCGCCGGCGAGGTTGTATGACTTGAGAGTCTTTTCCATGAGAGCGGTTCCGAACTGCTCCGTCGGGTGGACGACGGTCATGAAGCGGAAGGGGATTTCGTCGCCGGCCTTGAGCTCCTGATTGTCTTTTCCGAGTCCGATATATAGGCGGTTCGGCATGTGGTATGAGTATGCGAAGTCGGTGCCGGAAGGGGCGTAGAATGCCAGGAATCCGGCCTGTGTCGGCATCTGGGCGGCATAGCCGCCGGGACGGAGGCGGCCCTGGCCGTTGATCGGCTTTGCGATGTCCGCAAGGATGTCGACCTTCGCGGTGCCGTCCGCGTCGGTCACAATGGCGGTGTCGCCCCAGTTCCTTGCGAGGTCGGTCGGTATGTCCATCATGTAAAGGTGTATTGGAATTCCGCCCTTGAGCTTGACGTCCTTCTTGAATTTGATCTTGCCTTCATGCCAGATCACGCCGCCGCGGTAGTTCGCCCTGCCCTCCTTGGCGCGCCTGTAGTTCCAGATCACGTAGTAGTCAAGCCTTTCCTCAGGCGCGTAGATTGTGTGCTCGTATTCGAAATATTCGTTCGGGCCGATGTCCTTGCTGACGGAGCATAGGGCGGGCTGCGGCCTTTCGTCTGTGCAGAACGGTTGTGTCAGCATGGAGGACTTCATCGTCGCGTGCTGGATGTTGTAGCTCGAGAGCTTGACGTCCATCTGGAGGGACAGCATGCTTTTTGAAGTCCACGGAAGCGGATATTCACGGACCTGGTCCGTATTGACATAAGGGCCGATCCAGGCGCGCGGAAGCGGGCACACCGGGCCTGCGGAATCCCATCCGGCCAGCGAGAAGTCGTATGCGTTCACGAACGATTTCGCGGCCGAGAACAGCTCGTGCCTGTCGGGATGCCAGCACATACCGGTGGCGCCGAGGATGTTGAGGTTGTCGCCGCACCTGAAGAGGCCCTGCTTGTAGCAGAAGACAAGGATGTAGTGCGAGAACGCCCTTTTTCCGTTCACGTCTACGACTTCGAGCGTGAGGTAGCGCTGCTGGTCGTGGACAGTCTCGAATTCGCGGACGAACTCCTTTGCGCCCTTGGCGTCGTAGCGCCTGAGCGGGGTTCTGTCGGCATCGTGGACGATGACTTCCTTGATTCCGGCGTCGGATGCGACGTCCAGGAGGAGGCGGACCCTCTGCGCGCCCTTGGTGTATCTCCAGTTCTCCTCCATTTGGTTGTTGATGCAGTCCCACTGCCTGATCACGGGCCCCTGGCTGACAAACTGCTGCGCGGCCCAGGCGTCCCAGAACGGGGCGCAGCGCGTGTTGAGGGCCTTCTTCGCGGCGCCGACACTTGAGAAGCCCGTGAAGATCAGCTCCGCGGACTTCGCAAGCTCCTGCGCCGTTCCGATCCTGTCGAACGAAAGCAGCGAGCACCAGCGCATGTCGCGGAGGCCCATGAGGAACTCCCCGTAGTTGTCGGCGATCAGCTTCCCGTGGTCGTATGCGAGCGGGAAGTAGCAGTAGAACCACCAGAGGTTTTCGGGGTGAGCTCCGGCTTTCCTGAGCTGGGCGTAGTCTATTATGGCGCAGGGGGAGAAGCCGCAGAGTTCGGCGTACTGCCCGAAATGGGCTAGTCGCTTGCCGTCCCACTGGGCGTATGTCTTCTTTTCATTCTCGAACGACGCCGGAGGATAGACTATCTTCTCCCCCCACATCGCCCATCGCACTCCGGCGCCGTCGGTGAACTCTATCCCCGGACATGCGTAGAACCTGCCGTCCTCGCATGCGGCGGCGCAGTCGGACTTGAGCTTGTCAAGTTCGTCCTTGGTGAGCATTTCCAGCGGGTCGGCGAACACTACGACCGAGACGCCCGCGGCCTTCGCTGCCGCGGCGTATTCGGCGACCGTGCTTTTGCCGTCGGAATAGGCGGTTCGCGCGCCGACGACGGCCTTGATCTGGCCGGAACTTGAAGGGTTGAACTTCTGTGCGTCGAAATCAACGGACGTCTTGAACTCCACCGGCTTGTAGGGCTCCGGCCTGAAAGTTCCAAGCTCCGGGTTCTGCCTCGCGGGTTCGGCGAGCCATCTGTAGGCGTTCATCTGCAGCTTCATGCTGTCGCTGGGACGTCCGCTGATCGCATCGCCTTTCGATTCGACGACGGACGCCCACACCGGATTCTTGAAGTTCTGCCCCGTGAAGATGGCGGCGAGCGGGTAGCAGACGATCCGGCCCTTGCCGAGCGTCCTTACGGCGACCACAGGGGGTTCGCTGCCGTAGAAGCCTTCTTCGGCGAGGTTTATGGTGTTGGGGTTCCCCGGCGTTCCGCACCTGTAGCTTTTCGCGTCCTTGCCGCCCTTGACGACAGGCTCCCAGTCCTTCGAATACTTCATCGCGGCCACGCCGGGCCAGTCGCCGAAATTGTGCAGGGGCAGGCAGAGGTTCCTGAGCCCTTCCGTGACCGGATGCTCCGCGATGCCGGAAGTCATCCAGAACTTCGCCTTCGCGAGGGTCGTCCCCTCGAACTCGCTCGTCTTGTCGAAGCAGCCCTCGTGCAGTATTTCCGCGCCGATTCCCTCCATGAGCATGTTGTTGTACTGCTCGTCCTTGTCGCCGGAGTAGCGGACGTTCTGGGGCGCGATGAAGAGGCCGCCGCCCTCGCTTACGAACTTGGCCAGGGCGGAACCTGCGACTTTCGCATGCGCTTCAAGCTCGGGCGTGATCTTCGGTACCTCCTCGGTGGTGGTGTTGAGGTGTATGACATGGAACTTCCTAAGCTCCTTGAGTATCTGTTCCTCGCCGGCGCCCGGCCGGTACAGCAGCCCCATGTCGAACAGCGAAGCCTGTATGCCGTTCTCCTTGAAGACCGGCTGCATGCGGTCGTATTTCTGGTACTCGACGTCGAACTTAGCGGCCTCGTGCTGGCCCACACCGAGGACGACCGGGGGTTGCGCCTCATCCGCGAGGGCTGCCGCCGACATCGCGGACGCCAACAGGACGGACTCCATGGACTTCAGATTCATGAACATCGCTCCTCCTTAGTTCCTTTTGAATAACTGCAACTTTGCAATCGCCGTTCTCAGTTTTGAAGATTCACCGATGCCTCGCACTTGTTCCCTCCGGCGAGTTCCTCGGCCTTGATCTTCCATGCGCCTTTCATATCGTTGACGGCGGGCGTCCATTTCAGCTCGAAGACGCCGTCCTTCGTGGCGTAGTTCCCGCTGAGCGGGGAAATTTTTCCGTCCGGGGCGACGATATCAAGCCTGATCGGGACGGCGCCGGGGACGAGCGCGCCCTTTCCGGAGACCTTGACCGCAACGGCTGTTTCCTCCATCGGCCTGGCCGTCGAAGGGGCTGCAAGCTCCAGCTTGGCGATTTCCTCGGGATAGAACGCCACCAGCGCTCCGCCCATACGCTCCATGGAGACGTTGAATGTCGCGGCCGTTCCGTCCGAGTCGACCGGAATCCGGCGGCCCGCGCAGAGGTCGTATGGGACGCCGGGGATTTTCTCCATGGCCACGGGCGAGACGAAGCGGCTGTTTTCGAGCTCCGTGATCCAAGGCAGGGCCTTTTCGAAGCCGTCTGAGCCGTATCCGCATCCGAGAGGCCTGAGGACGCGGTATTCCTCTCCGGACTGAGTGTTGACGAACCAGAAGTAGCTGACGCCGCCGGCCTTGAATGTGCATGCGGTGAGCGTCGTGTCCGGCGACCTGAAGAGCGGACGGACATGCTTTTCCATTTCCGCGGCGACGGCTCGGATCCTTTCAGGCATGCCGTAGTCGCGGATGCCGGGCGTGGAAAGATGGGCCTGCCCGTCGGGGACGCCCTTGGTCTGTTCCTGGCCCATTCCAATATCCACCTTCAGACGCACGGCGCCGGGAATCTCGAACGGGATCGTCGGATCAAGAATGACCTTGCCGCCGTCCTTCGCGAACTTCGCAAGACCGTCGGCCACGGACTTCGGAAGCCACCGGACATAATAGAGGGCAATCGCATCGTAGCGGCCGGAGATTTCGCCGGACGCGACCTCCTCCTCCGCGACCGGCTCGACGTCGAAGTGCCCCATCATCAGGTTGGCGTAGGCGTATGGCTGGATCAGGTGGTCGGTCGGCGAATAGCAGTCTGCGGTGATCGGGACAAGGAGGCCTATGCGCCTGCGGTCGGCCTTGAGCGCGAACTGGACCGGCGCGATCCGGCGGATCACCGGCGCCTGGCGCTTGATCTCCCTCCATGCCTCGGGCCGGGTCTGCGACCACACGAAATAAGGGATGCCCTTGGCGCCGCCCGCGAGCAGATGGTAGAGGTTGTTCCTGTGATATAGGGCGTAGCCCATGCAGTCGGCCAGCAGCCACAAGTCCATGTCGCGGTTGCACATCCTGTTGACTTCCAGCCAGTAGCTGTTGGTGATGACGGGCTGCCAGTAGGTGTTGTAGTAGTAGCAGTAGCCGAGGTTGAAGCCCTTCCTGCCGAAGTTGAGCGGCGGATACTGGCTGGCGCTCCACATCTGTATCAGCGGAATCTGCATTCCGCCGGGGATGGGGCCTATCTTCGAATCCGGTCTGACGCCCGTCACCGCCTCCGTCTGCATCGTGTTGTATTCTCCGGAGACATGCTCCAGGGTGAACATGCACCAGCGCCTCCAAGGTTCGTCGTCCGGGACTATTCCCATGGGGGGGATTTTGATCTGCGCCAAGGGATCCTTTCCCGGCTCGAAGGGGCCGGGCGGCTCGCTCCCCGTGAGCGCCTTGAATTTGGCCCTGACATGCTCCGCGAAGTCGAAGCCGTAGCGGATGGAGAAGTCGTCGTTGCAGGAAATCCTGGGCCTGAACGCCGGATGCTGCGCGAACTTCGTATAATATTCGGACATCGCCTTCTTGGTCGCGGCGAGGACGTCCGGATGCGTGATGCCGACCATGGGCCTGCCGCCGCCGTATGCGTTGTCCTTGTGGGGCGACTTCCAGTCCGGCTCGATCCTGTAGAACTGGGCGGGATTGCCGGTCTTCGGCGTCACATGGTTTTCCTGGCCCATGCGGATGTTGAAACCGGCATTCTGCCGGAGAACCGCGTCGAGCAGAGCCACCTCATGGTCTACAAGGTGGGGCTCCATCCCTATGTCCGTCTGCTTGCGGATCAGCAGGTCGCGCCGCTTTCTGCTTTCTGAATTGCCTATCCATATCCCCCAGGCGAAGCTCTCCGGCGGAACGTGCCTGACGCCGATTTCAAGGTCGGCGGACTGGGGCGACTCACCGCCTTCCGCCTTTGCGGCAAGCTTGTATGTCCCGTAGGCCAGAGGGCTTGTGTCAAGCTCGAACTCCGCGGATTTCTTTCCGGCGTTGTCGGCGGGTGGCTTGTTCCAGGACTGGAGGACTTTGCCGTCCCACATAAGTTCGAGCTTGACATCCTTGGCGTCGGGCACCTTGTTGAGGACGACGGATATCTGAACCTTCTCGCCCCTTGCGAACTCCTCTCGGCCGGAGATTCCCGAGGCGGATGCGACGATCTCCATCGGCGGGACAAGCGCTTCAATCATCGGCGGCAGGTTCTGAGGAACGTCAACCGGGCGGCCGACGTATGCCAGGGCGCGCATGACGTCGCGGACCTGGGCGTCATTGTTGCCGTCGAAGGACTTGTGAAGCTGAATGAGCCCGCTCCAAGGCATGTCCGGCCTGAAGTTCTTGAACCATGAGGCGGCGCCGGGCCTTCCCGGAACTTCCGGAACGTCGTATGTGCTGAAGGCGATGCTGACCGTCTCTGCGTCGAATCCGGTGACCGAAGCTCCGACTGTTTCAAAGCCCCACTTCTTTCCCTGCTCCGTAGGAGTGACAGCAAGCCCCTGGCCCCAGTAGGCGCTGTGCCAGCCGAATTTGAGGCCGAGCAGACGTGAGCCCTGGCCCTCGTCGGGCGGATTGAACGGTTCGCAGGACGCGGACTGGGCACTATAAAACGGGACGTCCGCCCCGTTGACAATCCTGCCCCCCGCGAGCAGATACCTGAACCACAGGGGGCTGCCGTCGACCATCTCGAAGATTTCGCACGGCGTGGCGCCCATCGGCATCACGCAGGAAGAGCCGTATGCGTCCTTGTCCTCGCCGATGAACGAGCGCATCCAGGCCGCCAGCTCCTCGGAATTCAGAATCCTGACGCCGGCCGCCTTCAGGTATTCGAGAAGCCTCTTGACGTTCTTCGAGTGCGCGCAGTCGATCCGGTCGTCCCAGAACGCGGCCATGTCGTTCATTTTCTCCAGGCTGCGGGCTTCGCGTTCCTTCTCGCGCTTGACGCCGGGGGCGGGTCTCTGCGCGCTCGACGTGTAGAAGCCGAACTGCCTGAACGAATCCTCCTGCTTCGCCCATGCGGCCTTCTGCTCCTCCGAGGCGGGCTTGAGCTCCGGGGAGGAAATGACTGCGAAAGGGTTATGGACCGACTCGCCCACGACACCTATTGTGAGCAACGACTCCCCCTCCTTGGCATCGAAGAGATAGCCATAGAAGGCCCAGTCGGCGCCGAGCGGCTGGTTGCGCCCTGACGGTCCGCAGCGCAGCACGAGATCGCCCTGCCCCTTGGCCCACACGCAAAACTCGTAGAGTCCCGGCTCAAGCTTGACGGCCTGCTGGACGGCACCGAGATTCAGCGATCCCCTTGGTGTTGCGAGCTTGAGCCCCGGGGACGATTCCCTGCCCTGAGCAGGCTCGACCGAGCCGGGCATGCCCTTGCCCAGGTTCTTCGCCTGGATCCAGGCGGCGCCCTCCTTGCCGAAAGAAGACAGATCAGGATTGAAGCCCGCCGCGCCGAGAGTTCCGGTCATGCCGGCAAGGCATGCAATCCCCATGACCGACGAGACCGCCATCCGCAGTGAATTAGACATAGTTATTTACCCCAACTATTTGCGCTTTTATTGAATACTTTGCGCTTTTATTGAATACAAAGCTTTGGTGCCTGTGCTTCAGGCTTCCATGCTTTATTCGTTTGCAAATTTCAAACAAGTCTCAAATCCTAAACTTCAATATCCGATACGGGCGCAGCCCGCCTTAAGCTGATGGACAACGAAACGGAAACTTTCACTGCTGCGACTCGGCGTAGGTCCACCAGGTGCTGTTATAGCTGTTGGAGTCGAGCATGAAGTTTTTCCTGCTCACGAACTTGATATGGCTGTCAAGATAGTAGACGTTGCTTCCGTATAGCTGCCTGTGCGGGACTGTGTCGTCCTTGTGGTCGGGATCAAGGTTGTCCGGATAATACATGCAGGCCACCATTGGAGTATTCGCATTTATCTGATAGATGCTCGTGGATCCGAAACGCGGCCAGGGCCCTGATCCGCCGGCGGCTTCCGGCCTGTTCGTCTGCCTCTGCGTGTATGAGAACATCCCGAAATAGGGGAAGTAGTTGTTCTTGAAGTCGCCGAGTGCGGTCTTCATCCTGTATCCGGTTGTCACCTGGCCGGGGCAGTAGAAGATGTCCGCCATGTTCTTTTCAAAATATCCGGACGGGAAAAGCGTGCCGAGGTACATCGGGACATATTCGTAGGAGCTTATGTATCCGCCCACTATCCCGGTCGTCCTGGCGGGGATGAAGAGATCGAAGTCGTTCATGTAGTGCTGGAAGCCGAGCCCGATCTGGCGCAGGCTTGAGACACAGGTTATGCTCTTGGCCATCTCCCTGGATCTCTGGAGGCCCGGCAGGAGTATCGCCATCAGGATGGCGATTATCGCGATTACGACCAGGAGTTCGATCAGTGTAAACCTGCCTTTGCGCCGCGTGATCTTCATGGCATCCCTCCTTTTATGCTCCTTTAGGCCGAAAAATTTACTTTTTGATTGCTGAGATTTTGGAATATGCTTCGCATTCTGAGAGACCGCCGATACCGAGGTATCGAAGGTTCTCGAAGGGTGCGGAGCAAAACGAAAAGACCGCAACCGCCTTGCGGCGGGCATCTTTGGGCCATATTTTTCCGTTCCTTCCTCGGACGACATTCATGTCGCCCCTCGGTCGGAACGAAAAAATCCAATCCCAAATCTTGCTCGTCAAAATGTAAATTTTCACGCTAAAGGAGTATATCTGTCAGACGAGTCGGACAAGTCTGGCATGTCCGACCTTTGAAATTCCTGCTTGCCTGCTACACCTTCTCCAGCCTGGCGTCGTCGAACCATGCCGTGCCCAGGCCGTGCAGGACGAACTGGGGCATCACGTAGCTCTCCTCCTCGGTGTTCAGCTCGACCTGGAGGAGCGTCCAGCCCTTCGTTCCTGAAATCTGCTCCGACTGCGCGATGTCGATGATGTTGGTATAGCCGTATTCGAAGCTGAACAGTTCGAGCCTGGCGAACCTTTCGACCTTCTTCGTCCTTACCCAGCAGCTGAACCTGTAGAACGAATACGGCTCCACGTCGAAGACCGCGCCGCAAGGAAAGAGCTTGACCTTCCTGTTTGCGACGTCTCCGACGAGTTTTATGCTTCTTTTCCCGCTATGCGCGCATCCAGAATCCCAGAAGATGTTCCTCGAATCCTTTGGAATTTCAATTATGGGGCAGTCCTCGGGCGCCCACGGGTCGACCGCCTTCTCGAAGGAATTTAAGACGCCCGGATGGAACGGGAGCGTTACGGAGCTGTTGTGCCATTTCGTAGGTTTCACCGGATCCTCGGCGGAACCGAGGAACCTTTTTGCGAGCTTCGCATCCAGATTCACTATCTCAAGTGACATTTCATAATGGAAATATCCATCCTTGCCGAGGTTGTCCTGGCCCGCCGCGTTCCAGCAGATGTGCTCGTCGAAGAGCTGGCTGCATGTCGCGATCCAGATCGGAATGTTGGTGCGGTGCACCATGATTGCGGGATTGAACGACTTGTGCGCGGCGTAGCCGACCCAGCCCTGCGGATATGACAGATGCCTTCCCCTCCAGGGGCCGCCGCCGTTCCTGTAGCCGCCGTAGTCGGTCGCCATGAAGAGCGCGTTGGAGTGGACGATCCTGCGCAGCTTGCCGTCGGCGTTCTCCCATATGGAATGCGTCCAGCGCCGCTTCTTCTCGCAGGAGGCCAAAGCTCCGGCCGTCATCAGGTTGAAGCCCTCCATCCCGTCGTTGTCCATCTTCCTAGCGTGGACTTCGACGAGGTACCGGTACCTTGCCCACTGCGGATCGTAGATCAGCCGGATATTCCAGACGCCGAATTCGCCCTCCGGACCGTCGAAGCGCACCTCGGCTTCGAGTTCGGCGCCGCCGCTCTTCTTCCACTTCCATTTGATTGCCTTCTCAAGATCGGGGTATGCCTTGTGCCAGTGCCTCGGCCAGCCCTGCATACCGAAGTTGATGAACGTGTTGTGGACGGTATGAAGGTCGACGACCTTCAGCGGAGGGTTTTCGTTCGCCTTCTCGTCCGGCTCGAACGGCGAGAAGGACCAGATATCGAGTGCCATCGGCATGAAGACTGCGATATCCTTCCCTCCGTCGGCAATCATCCAGCCGAGCCTGTCCTTCCTGATCCTGAATTCCGGTCTGTGCCCGGCCGGGGTCTTCTTACGGAAGCTGTCCATTATCCTCTGGTATTCCATATCTTCTTACGCTTTCTTTGAAATCTGCGGACTTCGCGGCATGATCCGCCGCCATATATATCAGTTATTTTATCAGTTTATTTAACAGTTATATTATCAGCAGAGCCAGTTTTTTCAAGCGGAATTCAAGTTTTCATGGACTTTTGGCGGAATTGCATAGCGCCCGGCGGAAAGTATATTTCGCCATGGCTCCAAGGATTTTCAAAGCTACGCTCGACGACTGCCAAGGCATATACGATCTCATGTTCGTGCCCGGTCTTGCGAATATTGTTGATTACCGCATTCCTTATGCAGTTGTCGTAGAAATAGACCTTCCCGCTCTTCTTGATCTCGTTGCGGAGGTTCCTCGAAAGAGACTTCAGCCTTAAGAGGGCGTCATTTGTTTTCGGCGGTCTCTTTTCCAAAACCGAAATCAGGATAAAGCTTTTTCATGCATTCGGGGCATATGCCGTGGGTGAACCTTGCGTCGGAATGCGACAGTATATAACTTTCAATCTGCTCCCAGAAGCCTTTGTCGTCGCGTATTTTCTTGCAGGAGGCGCAGATGGGGATCATGCCCTTCAATGTCTTGACTTCGGCGAGGGACTGCTTGAGCTCGGAAATCAGTCTCTCGCGTTCGAACTCCAGGCGCTTCCTGTCGGTTATGTCCTGGAAGGAACCCCTGAGCACTACGATATTGCCGTCTTTCACTTCGGCCTCGCCTATGGCCCTCACCCATAGATTCCTTCCTTTTGCAGTGGAGAACGGCAGTTCCAGGTCGAAAGGCTGGCCAGTTTCCGAAAGCTTGCGGACGGCCTCCTCGATTACCGGCCTGGCTTCGGGCGCATAGAAACTCAGGCCCAGCGCAAGGTCAATCTGGCTGTCGGGTGGAAGTTCGTGGATGCGGTACACCTCTTTCGTACATACGACGCGCTTGGTCGCCGGGTCGAGCTCCCATCCGCCGACTTTCGCCATTTCCCCGGTCTTGTCCAGCAGGAACTGTTTTTCGGCCAGATCGGCCGCGATTGCCTTTCTCAAGGATATTTCCTGAAGATATTTTCTGTTCAGGGAATTGATGTCGTCGAAGGCCTTGCGAAGGCGGGTATAGCCGAGGATTTCGTTCTTGAGGACGTGTGCCGCAAAGCTGTAGAACACGTTCAGGGCCTCTTTGAGCTCCTCGGATGAGAGTATAAGCCTCCGGACTGCGACGACTCCGACGACTTCTTTGCCGACGATGAGAGGCACGGCCCAGTCGAACGCCTTTGTGAACTCCTTTGTGGTCATTCCGCTTTCCTGGAATTGGTGTTCCGCCTCTAAAAACTTCCCTGTCTCGTATGCCTTGGCCGGCAAGTCGTCTTCGATCCGCTCGATCTCGCGCTGGCCGGAGAAAAGATCCTGCATGAAAAGTTTGTCGTCTATCCGGTAGTAAAACGCTATGTTAGTGCCGCCGAGGAGCCCCACTAGTATCTGCAGCATTTTTTCTATCGCGTTATCCAGGCCTGAGGCTGTCGCAAGCTGCCTTATGATCTCGTTTATCAATTGAAGCTGAGCCTTTTCCCTTGCGAGGTTCGCGACTCGGTTCTCCAGGACAGAGTGCCGCCTCGTCATTGCATGGCGGCCGTAGCCGGAACAGTATTTCGTCTCTGCCGCCTCGACCGCGCTCGTGAGCGTCTTTTCAAGATTGTCGAGCGAGGCCTCGATCCATTGCAGCGGAAGGCCGACCTTCTCGGCGGCATGCTCCGCTTCCTCCTTGAAGGTGCCGGAACAAGGCGTCTTGACGGCAAGGATGTATTTCCGGTCGCCCTGGAAGACCGACCTGGCTATTTCAGGGTTCATGGAGAAGGTCTCCCCGACTACGGCGTCCCACCTGCGGGCCCATTCCTCGAGGAGGAAAAACGCGCCCTGTGAAAGGTGTCTAGTGAAAAGCTCCCGGCCCAGGAGCATTTCGACGCAGTTCTGGCCGTGAATCCTCGTGACGTCGGCCAGCGAGAGAAGCTTGTCCATAAGCGGATGGCATTCGCCGTAAAGGACTACGACCTCCCTGTCCCTGTTCGCGGCCAGGGCGCTTATCAGGGAGCAGGACAGTTTCTCAAAATTGACATGCAGCGAGGAGTCGAGGAACAGCGTGTCGAGAGCCCAATTGTTCTTAAGGATAACCGCCTCGATTTCCCTTTTGAGGATGCCGCATCCGATAAGCAAGGGTCTTTCCCCGAGGTCGGCTCCGCCTCCGGCGGCCTTATCTGATCGTCCCGTATTCATATGCGGCCTCAAGCATCGTCCTGATGTTCTTCTCCGGGATGGCCAACGGCATCACTAGGGTTCCGAAGAAGAATCCGCCGCCCGGCATCCCGGCTTCAAGCATCCTTCTCACTTCGGCCCTGATTTCGTCCTCCGTCCAGTCAATCAGCCTTATGTCGTTGATGACGCCTGCGCATATGGCCCTTCCGGCGATTATGTTTTTCGCCTCCGCGATGTCGTCCAGGGGGCTCAGGTAGAAGGCGGATATGCCTGTCCTTCTTATGACCCTGTCTATGACGCGGTTCATCCTTGCGCCCCCGCAGTAGTACACTACGCCGTCCGTCCCGAAGGCCTTCAGGTCCTTTTCCATCCATTCCAGCGAGATATCCTCAAAGACCCTGTCCGTCACGAAGTCGGTTGACCCGAAAGGGTTTGAATAGACGAAGATGTCGGCTCCGGCGTCCCTGTACGCACGTATCTCCCTGCGGAAGAACTCGGAGCACTTCTCAAGAAGAAGGCTTCTAAGCTCGGGCGGCCCGGCAAACAGGAACTCCATCCACTTGTCCATGCCCATCAGTATGGAAGGGAGCGTCATGGACGAGGTTATATACGAGCATATCGGGTATTTGCCCCCGGCTTCTGCCCTGAGCATCTTCAAGGCCTTGCGGGGCTCCTCGAACGCCGGATGGGAGAGGATATCCGAGGGAATCTCCAGGGATTCGATGTCGGAATATTTCTTTATGACCATCTCTCCGACGTTGGGGGGGCCGTCGGCGGAGAAGATTATCCTCCTGCATCCTAGAAGCTCGGCCTCCTTGCCGACATAGAAGAGGCTCCATACGTTGTCGTAGCCGTATTTGCGCCTCATCAGCAGCTGCGCCTCCGCGACTTTCGCGCCGTCCGAGTAGAACTCCTTCAGGCTGACGCCAAGTTCCTTGGCGCCCTGATCAAGCAGGTTGCAGAAGACCGGTATCCTGTCCGCCCGGAGCCCCTTGGCCACCGCCGAGAGCCTTTCGACGCCGTTCAACATCATTCCGCCTCCTTAAGCAGCGCCCCTATCACCTTGGCCGCGGTTATTCCGTTTTCGGCCCATGCGTCGGCCTCCACCGCCTTGAAGAGCTTTGGATCATACCGGTATGGCGCTCCGCCGACCACAATCTTTATTTTCCCCTCGAGGCTCCTCTCCTTGAGGATCGCCCTCACCTTCAGGCAGCCATTTTCACCGATGGCGGTGTGCAGCATCATCGAGGATATTCCTATCACACGAGCGTCAAGCCTGACGGCCTCTTCGACGAACGATGCCGGGGCGACGTTCAGTCCTAGATCCAGCACCTCTATCATGTACGCCTTGAGGCAGCCTGCAACTATCCGCTTGCCCAGCCCGTGGAAATCTCCATGGGATGTTCCAATGACGATTCTTCCGCCGGACTCGGGTGCGGCTTTGAACTTCGGAACCATCCTGTCGGTTACTTCGGCCGCGATCTGCGACGCGAGGAAGTGCTGGCAGAGGTTCACGTCGCCCTTCTCGGAAATCCTCCGCATCATGGATTCTATAGACGGCACGACGATTGAAAAGACTATCTCCTCGGGAGCTATACCCGATGCGAGCGCCTCTTCCACAATCCGGAACGCGCCGCTGCGGTCGGTGTCGTATACCGCGTTCATATAGGAGTTCCTGAATCTGTCAAGCATGGCGGCAAACAGGGTTGACGGCAGTATTTTTGTTTTGCAGAAAGAACGATACGGCGATTAACATATTATGCCAAGACAGGAATTCAATCTCATATGTTCCTAAGACCCGGCCGTAATGCCTCAGTCTTACATTCGGGGTCGCTGTCGGTATCGGAATCGGGGTCGAGCTCCAGGTTCTATATTCGATTCCGAATAGCGATTCCGACCCCGACACCGATTGTCTTCGAAGAAAGACTGAGGGATTACATCCGGCCACGCATATTTTTAAAAAAAAACGGCGCATTCGTTTGACATGCTGGATTAGCGCTCAAACTTATGGCACTTTAACCTTTTGGGACAGGCAAAGCCTTTATATCAGTTATTGGTTATTTGTTATTGGTTACTGGTTATCAGCAGGAAAGAGAGGGGAAAATGATCAGGAATAAGAAGCTCAACGATTTCATCGAGAACGCGCGGAAGCTGTGCAGGCCCGCGAAAGTCCATGTGTGCGACGGGTCGGTCGAGGAATACCGCTCCCTCTGCGCGGAGCTTGTCGAACATGGAACCTTCACCAAGCTCAACCCGAAGCTCCGCCCCGGATGCTTCCTCGCAAGATCCCATGCCAGCGACGTGGCGCGCGTCGAGGACAGGACCTACATCTGCGCCGAGACGCAGGACGAGGCCGGCCCGACCAACAACTGGACCGATCCGGCGGAGATGCGCAATAAGCTCGAAGGCATGTTCAACGGTTGCATGGAAGGCCGGACAATGTATGTGATCCCCTTCTCCATGGGGCCACTCTCCTCTCCGATTTCGAAGATCGGAATAGAGGTGACCGACTCTGCGTATGTCGTCGTCAACATGGAGATAATGACCAAGGTCGGCAGCGAGGTCCTTGAGAAGCTCGGCCGCGACGGCAGCTTCATCCCCTGCATGCACTCGGTCGGCGCCCCCTTGAAGCCGGGCCAGAAGGACGCCACCTGGCCCTGCGAGCCGGATCCCGCCAAGAAATACATCGTCCATTTCCCGCAGGATCCGTCTATATGGTCATACGGCTCCGGATACGGCGGCAACGCCCTCCTCGGCAAGAAATGCCTCGCCCTCAGGATTGCGTCGTCCATCGCCAGGAAGGAAGGCTGGATGGCCGAGCACATGCTCATCCTTTCGCTCACTTCGCCGGAAGGGAAGAAATACTACATCGCCGCCGCCTTCCCGAGCGCCTGCGGCAAGACCAACCTTGCGATGATGCAACCGACAATTCCCGGCTGGACAGTGAAGTGCCTCGGCGACGACATCGCCTGGATGCGCGTCGGCAAGGACGGCAGGCTCTACGCGATGAACCCGGAGACCGGATTCTTCGGGGTGGCGCCGGGAACCTCAAGGAACTCGAACCCCAACGCGATGGACACGATAAGGAAGAACAGCATCTTCACGAACGTCGCGCTCACCCCGGACGGCGACGTCTGGTGGGAGGACATGGGCGTCGAGCCGCCCGCAAAGATGATCGACTGGGAAGGCAAGGAGTGGAACCCCGGCTGCGGCAGGAAGGCGGCTCATCCGAACGCCCGATTCACCGCCCCCGCGGTCCAGTGCCCTGTCATCGACCCCGACTGGCAGAACCCCGAAGGCGTTCCTATCTCCGCTTTCCTTTTCGGCGGCAGAAGGCCCTCGACCATCCCGCTGGTCAACGAGGCGTTCAACTGGGAGCACGGCGTCTTCATGGGGTCGTCCGCAGGCTCCGAGACGACCACCGCCGCACTCGGCAAGGCCGGCGTCCTCAGAAGAGACCCCTTCGCCATGCTTCCTTTCAGCGGATACAACATGGGCGACTACTTCGCCCACTGGCTCTCCATGGCGCGGAAGACCGACAGGGCCAAGTTGCCTAAGATATACTTCGTCAACTGGTTCAGGAAGAGCGACGACGGCAAGTGGCTCTGGCCCGGATACGGAGACAACTCACGCGTCCTCAAATGGATCTGCGAACGCATCGACGGAAAAGGCAAGGCCGTCAAGACCCCGATCGGCAACCTTCCGACCCCCGACGCGCTCGACCTGTCCGGCCTCAAGGTTTCCGCGGTGGATATCAAGCAGCTCCTCTCCGTGGATACCGAAGGCTGGAAGCGCGAGGCCGACGACATCGCCGCATACTACGACAAGTTCGGCGCCAGGCTGCCTTCAGCCCTCAGGAAGGAAGTCGAAGACCTCAAGGCCAGGCTGGGGTGAAACTTCATTCCCGTTATTAGTTGTCCGTTATCAGTTAATCGTAATCGTCGTCCGATTGATTTCTGGTTCGGCGGACGATTGCGAGCTACGATTACTGACTATGATTAGATTCCCTGTCGCAGAAGTTTATCGCGGACAAAAAAACGGTGCTCCGCTAGGGTTTTGCCGCTCCTTTTGAAGCTCGATTCTGCTCGATGGAGATTTGAATTCTATTAAACCGGTTTCCCACCGGCAGGTTGACCCGCCGAACGGCGGAATAGAATTCCGCCCTCCATTGTTCCACCAAAAAAACAGCGAAGCTTTAATGTGCTTTGGCACGGTTTACATATAAAAGAAAAATCTTTTCCCTTATTGTCCGGGGACAAATATATCCTTGCGTATCAATTCGAGAATTGCCAAGACATCAAACCTGTGGGAATCGCTCAGCATCCCGAAAATCCCGATCATTTCAGTGATTATTCTGAAGTTGTCCTTGTTAATCAGAAACTTGGCCGTTTCTTTCGGCGACGCCATTCTTCCAAGCAACACCCTACTTGACTTCAATTCGGTGATTGGAAAGCAAAAATAAAGCATGGCTTGAGTTCCAATCGCTTTCTGTTTTTCTCTCACAACTATTTCAGCGATAATCTCATACGTTCCAAAACGGTGGACCAGCAAGGGATATTCTATCTTCGACTCATAAAAAGCAATCTCATTCAATTGGATTTCTCTAGGGTGAGTTCTTTTTATCTGGCAATTCGGATGGTTTTCAATGAGATTTTTCGAGTCTATCTTCTTAATTGCTTCAGATAAATCCTTGAGCTCCTGTTGAGCAATCAGCCCCCATTTTGCAAGATAATACAAATATTCGCTTAGCTCATAAAGCGCCTTTTCCTCGCGATTGTACGCATGAAACCTTTTGTCGGCCTGTGTTGTCTCGGCCATTTTATCTGCATCATCAAGAGTCGTATCATACCCTATCTGCCATTCAACATAGTGCGACAGAGAAAAATTATTCTGCCTAGTTGCAACGGGAATTCCATACTCATAAAAACTAGAGCGGTTTTTGATCCTTATTTTCCCGGAAGTGGTAGTGAGTGGAATGTCAACGGCAATAGTATTTTCTCGATCACTTATTGTTGCTTTCGACATAATGCTCCCCTAAAAGCTGTTTGAAATATTGAATAATCTTGTCGCGGCAGTCGGCCTCAGGTGAGAATCCCGGGTAAAATTTGCCTAGGAATGAGTGCTTGTTCAAGGCGTATGAGATGAATTGGTTTCGATATTCCAAGAAAAGCTCCTTGTTTATCAGGACATCAAAATTCCCGAAATAATATGGAAAGACATGGGCGAAGTCCTTGACGACATCGGCATACACGTAAAAATCAAGTTTGCTTTTGTCAACCACGATGGAATTCGATTCGTAGGATTCCATGAAGGTCTGGTTCCTCTTCAATGCGTTCAGGTCGCGCATCGTATAGAAGAATAAATCCCCTTCCTTTGGCGAGTGGAATTTCGTTGGGTATTTGTTTAAGTAATTCCTAATATAATCGAGCTGGCCTAAGGAAAATGACTTCCCCTCTATCGTCCTGAAGCTGTAATCCTCGATGTATTGATAATCCATCCCGAAAAACTCCCTTTTGTATAGGGCTATTAGTATCGGGAATTGCATGGACTTGGATGTCTGCGCGAACACGCCGCTGCTGATTATGACCGAATCAGCCAGCCTGTAGGAATCCGCAAAGGATTTAAGTGCTTGAAAATTAGTTTTTTTTATGAGATATGACAATGGGTGGAGTATGCAGACATAATCTGCCTCCAGCTTCCCATATGACAGCATGAATGAAATCCCAAGATCCCTGCTGGCAATGCTCGGATCGATGTCGAAAAGCTGCCTTTTCGTGCCATTCCGGATAATAGAAGTGGTGTCGTTGTATGGAGGATTGCCGACGACAATCAGGTTTTCATCGTGCGATATGCCATATGCACTTCTGGATAAGTTGACCAGGGCATTGAAGTTAAGGATTTCCGCGAAGGGCTTGTCTTTCTTTGCTTGCTCCGCCGCGGTACTATCAATATCATTGCCTATGATCCTAGCCCCTTCCGTCTGGAAAAGAAAACTGCCGTATCCGCAGGAACTGTCAAGAACAACGCATCTTCCCTTGATCAGCGGCCTGACCAGGTCCCAGACAATGGAGACATATTCGCCGCCGGTGTAATAGCTTCCCAGGTTGACTCTGTTTGCATAGTCCAGATGCCGTTGCTTGACTGTAACGGCCTTTAAAGGAGCTGAAGATAATTTGAGCATTTTATAATCAAATAATGATTTATTATTACTAATAATAGTTAGTATATCATCCTGAAATATAAAGTCAATAGATAAAAATAGAAATTCTCAGATAATACTCACGATATTCAAGCATGCTTATTTTGCCGTATGCATTCGGCCTATAATCCTCGCGGCGGCGCAGCCTGCGCCGAAGCCGTTGTCGATGTTGACGACCGTGACGCCGGAGGCGCAGCTGTTCAGCATGGCC
Organism: uncultured Victivallaceae bacterium; assembly: GCA_964636325.1. Lineage (GTDB taxonomy): Bacteria > Verrucomicrobiota > Lentisphaeria > Victivallales > GWF2-50-93 > CAZWRV01. Next base: position 70,895 of record CAZWRV010000014.1, read on the forward strand.
AGCATGGCGGTGACGCCCTTGAAGGACGTTCCGTAGCCGACGCTGGTAGGAACCGCAATCACCGGACATGAAACAAGCCCCCCAACCACGCTCGGCAACGCCCCCTCCATTCCGGCGACGGCGATTATCACGTCCGCTTTCCTGAGTTGCTGCAGGTTGGAAATAATCCTGTGGATGCCGGCAACACCGGCATCGGCCTTAAGCTCGACGTTGCAGCCGCAGAGCTCGGCCGCATGCTTCGCCTCCAGCGCGACGGGCAGGTCAGTGGTTCCGGCGGTGACGATAAGCACAAGCCCCTTCCTGTCAATAGCTTGCGGCTCATATCTGAAAACTCTGCCCAGGGAGTCGTATTCCCCCTTCGGAAATTTCCTCTTCAGCCATTTCCCCTTATCGGCTTCAAGCCGCGTCACGAGAACAGGGTTGCCGGACTTGACTATCTCCCGGACGATCCGCTCCATATGCTCAAGCTTCTTGCCTTCCCCGAAGATGAATTCAGGAAATCCGCAGCGGGACTTACGCGAATGGTCCAGATGCGCAAAGCCGAGCGATCCATCGCCAAAAAGAGCGCCAATCTCCCCGGCAAGCTCGACGGGATCCGTCTGCTTTCCAACTACTTTCCGAGCCAGGCCCGAAAGTATCCTGTGCGCTTCAATGTGCTTTTTGCTTTTCATGCCCGTTAAAATAGCCCCGTTTATTTTTTTTTTGATTTTTTTCTTTTTTTTCCTTGAAATCGGGACTAAAGCTGGTATTATAGCACCATAATACCAAATAACCTGGACGGACGATGAACACAAACCCGAACATAACTGCGGCGCTGGCGATAGGGCTTCATGCCTTGACCGCGATCGCAAATGGAAAAGGCAGAACTGTGAGAGCCAAGGATATCGCTGAAAGCCTCAACGTCTCATACAACCACCTCTCAAAAGTCCTTCAGATGCTCGTCAAGGATGGTATCATCAGTTCGACCAAGGGCCCCAGCGGCGGCTTCGTGCTGGCCCGCAAGCCCGATCAAATCATACTGAAGGATATCTATGAGGCCATAGAAGGTCCTTTGAACCAGAACAAATGTCTTTTCGGCAAGGATGTCTGCCCTGCCGGCAAATGCGTATTTGAATCATTCATTGCGAAGATCAATGAAGAGTTTATCGAATACTTCAACACAAAGAAGCTTTCGGACATACTAAATTAGGAGGGCAGGGCCATGAAGCGGAAAATCATAAGGATAGACGAGGAGAAGTGCAACGGCTGCGGTCTCTGCGTCAACGCATGCGCCGAAGGAGCGATACAGCTTGTGGACGGCAAGGCCAGGCTGCTAAGCGAGACATACTGCGACGGGCTAGGCGCCTGCATCGGAGAATGCCCGCAGGACGCGATCACCATAGAGGAGCGCGAAGCCGAGGCCTTCGACGAGGCGGCCGTAAAGAAACATCTTGCATCAGCCGGAAACTCCGCCAGTCCAAAGCCGCAGGCTCATGCGCATCAGCATCACCACGGCGGGGGGGGATGCCCCGGCTCGATGGCACGTTCGCTCACCGCTAGGAAAGGCGCAGGCTCAGCGGGATCTTCCGGACTTGGAACTCCATCCGAGCTGCGCCAGTGGCCGGTCCAACTGCATCTGGTTCCGATCAACGCAGCATACTGGGAAGACGCCGACCTGCTGATTGCGGCCGACTGTGTGGCCTTCGCATCGGGAGACTTCCATCCCAGGCTGCTGAAGGGCAAGAAGCTTATAATCGCCTGTCCGAAGCTGGACGACACCGACAGCTATGTCGAAAAGCTCCAGGAGATATTCTCAAGCAACAATATTAGGAGCATCACTGTCGCCCGAATGGAGGTGCCATGCTGCGGAGGCCTGGTCGCCATAGCGAAACAGGCCCTTGAAAAATCGGGCAAGAAAATCCCGTTCTCGACCGTAATAATGGGAATCGACGGGGAAATAAGGGCGGAAGAGGGAATGGATGGGTTGATGATGAATGTTTAAGAATGCGGTAGAAGTTTATCTTTCCTATTCATCCAGTCACCGAGTCACCGAGTCAATCGAATAATTCAAGGAGTAATAAAAAATGGACAAATGCTGCCGCGAGTGCAACGAGCTGCTGGAGCATTCCAAGGCCTTCGACCTTGGAAAGCTGGTCGCCTATTCAAAGAACGGAATCGTCAGCAGGACGATCCTGGAGAACCGGTCGGGAACGCTGACCGTCTTCGCGTTCGACGCGGGGCAGAAGCTCAGCGAGCATTCGGCTCCGTTCGACGCGGTCGTCCAGGTTTTAGACGGCGAAGGCGAATTCAAGATCGCCTCGAAGGTCTCGAAGATCCGCAAGGGACAGCTCCTGATCATGCCGGCGAACGTGCCGCATGCCGTCAGGGCCGTAAAAAAGTTCAAGATGCTTTTGACGATGATCAAAGGGAAGAAATGAGGAAGGCACTGAACGTATAATGGTTCGAGGTGCTGAGCTTGTTAAAAAATATTTAAGAATTATAAACTGTTAAAAAATATTTAAGAATTATAAACTGGGAGGAAAAAATGTTCTGCTATCAGTGCGAACAGACGGCGAAGGGGACGGGATGCAACATGGCGATGGGCGTATGCGGGAAGGAAGCCCAGACTTCGGACCTGCAGGATCTGCTGGTCTATGCGGCGATGGGAATTTCCCAGTACGCCCACAGGGCGGCCGAACTTGGCAAGAGGGACCGCGAGATCGACGTCTTCATCCTGGAGGCTCTCTTCACGACGGTCACAAACGTCAACTTCGATCCGGAACGGATATTCGGGATTTTGAAGAGGGCCGGCTTGTTCAAGGAGAAGGCGAAGAGGCTCTACGAGGACGCCTGCAGGTCCGCCGGAAAGACGCCTGAAAAGCTTCAAGGCCCGGCGCTCTGGGTGCCCGCCGCGGACATCAAGGGTTTCGAGCTCCAGGCAAAAGATGTGTCCATCGAGAAGCACATCCAGAAGTTCGGCACCGACATCACCGCCCTCAAATGGCTTACAATCTACGGACTCAAAGGGACCGCCGCATACGCCGACCATGCACAGATCCTCGGCAAGGAGAGCCCGGAAGTTTATGCGTTCTTCCACAAGACGCTCAGCTTCCTCGCCGGCGATCCCAAGGACGTTCAGGCGCTTGTCGGCGCGGCCCTCGAAGTCGGCAAGATCAACCTTAAGGCCATGGAGCTGCTCGACGCCGCCAACACCGGCACATACGGCCATCCCGAGCCGACCGAGGTCAGAATTACTCCTGTCAAGGGCAAGGCGATCCTCGTCTCCGGCCATGATCTGAAGGATCTCGAGGAACTGCTCAAGCAGACGGAAGGCAAGGGCATCAACGTCTACACGCACGGCGAAATGCTTCCTTGCAATGCATATCCCGGCCTCAAGAAGTACAAGCACCTCGTCGGAAACTACGGAAGCGCCTGGCAGAACCAGCGGACCGAGTTCAACGAGTTCCCCGGCGCAATACTGATGACCACCAACTGCATCCAGAAGCCGCAGGAAAGCTACATCGGCAGGATATTCACTACGGGACTCGTCGCCTGGCCGAAGGTCAGGCACATCTCCGACAGGAACTTCAAGCCGGTAATCGACGCCGCGCTCGCGGCGGAAGGCTTCAAGGAGGACACCCCCGAAAAGTTCATCACCGTCGGCTTCGGCCGTAACACGGTGATGAGCGTCGCCGGGGCGGTGATTGACGCCGTCAAGAGCGGAGCTGTCAAGCATTTCTTCCTGATCGGCGGATGCGACGGCGCGAAGCCCGGAAGGAACTACTACACCGAGTTCGCCCAGAAGGTCCCGCAGGACTGCGTCATCCTCACGCTCGCATGCGGCAAATACCGCTTCAACAAGCTCGACTTCGGCGACATCGGCGGGATTCCGAGACTGCTCGACATCGGCCAGTGCAACGACGCCTATTCCGCCATCCAGATCGCGGTCGCCCTCGCAGGCGCGTTCAAGTGCGGCGTGAACGACCTGCCGCTCTCGATGGTCCTGTCCTGGTACGAGCAGAAGGCCGTCGCCATCCTGCTGACGCTCCTCTCGCTCGGCATCAAGAACATCAGGCTCGGACCCAGCCTCCCTGCCTTCGTCACCCCGGCGATCCTCGACGTGCTGGTCAAGAACTTCAACATCATGCCGATCAGCACGCCCGACAAGGATTTGAAGGCAATACTGGGCTGAGCACCAAAAAGGCGGCAACTTTACGCCGGCCGTGTCAGCGGCCGGCTTTTTTTTCCCCATGCATGTCCGCAGATGACTGATGCGGGCACATTGTTGACTTCCGTTATTTAGCGGCTTATATTTCCGCCAGATGTCAATGTTGGGAGACCTAGCAGGTTGCCTATGTTCGATTATCTGACAACAAACCAGCTTGACTACATCTATTTCTTCTACGGAGTGTCGTTTCTGATCCTTGCGCTGGTTTCCAGCTATCTGTCGCAGGAGATAGACACACGCATGCGATGGGGCTACATGGCGCTTTTCGGGCTGTTGCACGGTCTGAGCGAGTGGTTGGACATGGCCGCCCTCTACTGCGACACTGCCGAGTTCAAGCTTGTCCGCCTGGCGGTGATGGCGCTGTCGTTCGCGGCGCTTTTTGAGTTCGGACGCTCCGGAATCAACGTCTACGGCCCGAGGCCTATCGGCGCGTGGGTCTATGCTGCGCTTCTCGTTCCTCTTGCGGCCTTGTGCTTTATCAGCGAGAAACAGCAGGACATGAACATATTCTGCAGGTATCTGCTGGGCTTCACAGGGGCTTTCGCGGCGTCCCTGGCCGTCTTCATGAAATCCTGGCACCACCGCTACAGCGAGAGGATATGCCTGCTGGCAATCGCCCTGCTGCTGGCGCTCTATGCTGTGACGGCGGGGCTCATCACTCCCGCGGGCGGCTTCCCCCCGGCGGACTTCCTCAATTCTGCGAACTTCGCGGAATGGACTTCCATGCCTGTCCAGCTCGTCCGGGGCGCGCTTGCGATGTTCATGGCGCTTGCTCTTTGGAGGTTTTACAACTTCTCCTGTGCCAGGCATCTGGGCTATGACAATTCAAAAAAGCACGCGAGGAGCTTCGTAACGGGGGGCGGCGCAATACTCCTTTTCCTGCTGACCATACTGGCCGGTTGGTCCTTCACCGACTGGAGCGGCCGCCACATGGAAGAGCTGAGGCGCAACGAGCTTCTCGTCCATGCCAAGACGGCCGAGGCCGGAATCAATCCCGCCAGGGTCGCCGCTTTGAAGGGGACGGAGGCGGACATTGCGACCGCGGACTACAGGAGGCTCAAGGAACAGCTTTCCATGATGAGGGAGGCCAATCCCAAGTGCAGGTTCATCTACGTCTTCAGGATGAACGGGGATGGAAGGCCGATCCTGCTGGTCGATTCGGAACCGGAAAATTCGAAGGACTATTCGCCTCCTGGACAAATATGGGAAGAGGCTCCTCCCTATGCAAAGAAGGTCTTTGGAGGTGCCACTCCGCTCATCGCGGAATACAAGGACAGGTGGGGCGAATGGATGAGCGCGTTCATACCCATCCGCGACGGGAACGGCCGCACTTTCGCGGCCATGGGCATGGACGTCGACCTCGCCCACATGAAGAGCATCGTGGCCTACGCCAGGCTGGTGCCAATCCTCATAACACTCTTCGTCATAATCATTGAAATATCCTTCGTATTCATATACCAGAGGAGCTTCGAGTTCCATCTGCGGCAGATGAAGTCGCAGAGCATGCTCGGCGCGGTCTTCAACAGCTCCGACGAGGCGCTGCTGGTCAACGACGTCGCAGGGCGCATACTCAGCGTGAACTCCATGGCCGTGGAGATGTTCGGGATTTCCGGGAAGGATTTCGCGAAAAGGACATTCATAGACGATCTCGTGTCGCCCGACGAGAACAGGAAGGAGCTGCGGCTGGCATGGCAGATGGCCTTGGGGGGGCATCCCCAGAAGTTCGAATGCTCGGTCACCAGGCCCCTCGACGGCGCCCGCCTTCCGGCGGAGGCCGTCTTCACAAGGTTCAACGACGGCCTGACCGACTACATCCTTGTCTCGCTCAAGGACATGTCCGAAAGGAAGAGCTTCGAGAGGAAGCTGCGCCAGGCGAAGGACTGGTCGGATCTGCTCTACAAGACCGTTCCCAGCGCCATATTCACCGTCGACAAGGACAAGACCGTCACGTCATGGAACAGGAGGGCCGAGGAAATATCCGGCTTCTCCGCGGAGGAGATGGTTGGAAAATCATGCACGATGTGCTGCGTGGACCCCTGCCTGAGCAGGTGCGGCCTCTACTCCGACAGCGTCGCCAAGCCCATCAAGAACAAGGAATGCCTGATCCGCACCAAGGACGGCAGGGATGTCAGCGTGATAAAGAACGCCGACCTGATAGTCTCGCCGGACGGGCAGATCCTCGGCGGGATTGAAAGCTTCGAGGACATCACGGTGCTCAAGGCTGCGCAGAAGGCGCTGGAGGAGAGCGAAAAGCGCTTCATGGACGTCATATATGCCTCCCACGACGCGATCCTGCTCATAGAGAAAGACAAGTTCATAGACTGCAACGAGGCGACGGCCAAGATGCTCGGATATTCCAGCCGCGCCCAGTTCCTTATGACGCATCCGTCGGAGCTTTCGCCGCCCGTGCAGCCGGACGGCAGAAGCTCGTTTGAAAAGGCCAACGATATGATACGCAAGGCCTTCGAGGCCGGCTTCAACCGCTTCGAATGGATGCACAGGAAGGCCGACGGGCAGGATTTCCCTGTCGAAGTCTCGCTCACCCCCGTGGTGATGAGGGGGGGGACCATACTGCACTGCGTCTGGCGCGACATAAGCAGGGAGAAGGCCGCGGAACAGGAGATCGCCAAGCGCTCAGAACTCCAAAAGCTCCTGATGAACCTCGCCAAGGAGTTCGTCAACTTCGACACGTCGAGGCTGGACGAAAGGATCAACGGCGCCCTGATGAGGGTCGGAAGCTTTGTCGGCGCGGACCGGGCGTACGTCTTCAGCTATGATTTCAACGCGCGCAGCATGACGAACACCCATGAGTGGTGCGCGCAGGGCATAGAGCCGCAGATACAGAAGCTGAAGGGCGTGCCGATAGATCTCGTCGCCGGATGGGTCGCCGCCCATGAAAAGGGGGAAACCTTCCTCGTCCCTGACGCAGGCGCCCTGCCGCCCGGCAGCCTCCGCGACCTCCTCTTGTCCCAGGGCATAGCCACGACGGTGTCCCTGCCCATGATGGACGAGGGCAGGTGCATAGGCAACGTGGGGTTCGACTCGGTCCGGAGACGGCGCGACTGGACGGCCGACGACATCGCGCTCCTCACGGTGCTTTCGGAGCTTCTCGTCAACGCCCTCCTCAAGAGCCGCCACGACAAGGAGCTGCGCGACGCGATCGAACGTTCGAACAGCCTCGCGCTGGAGGCGCAGTCGGCCAACGTCGCAAAAAGCCAGTTCCTGGCGAACATGAGCCACGAGATACGCACACCCATGAACGGGATAATAGGCATGACCGAGCTCCTAATGGAGACGAACCTCGACAAGGTTCAAAAGGAATACGCCGCGGCCATCAGCACCAGCGGAGAGAACCTGCTTACGATAATCAACGACATACTCGACTTCTCCAAGATAGAGGCGGGCAAGATGGTGATAGAGGAGCACGGCTTCCACCTGCGGAACCTCCTCGACGAGATAATATCCCTGCTCGCGGTCCGCGCGTTCGAGAAGGGCGTCGAGATAGCCTGTCTGGTGGATCCGGACGTCCCCTCCCATATTGCCGCCGACTCCACGCGGATAAGGCAGGTACTGCTCAATCTCGCGGGTAACGCCATAAAATTCACCGAGAAAGGGCATGTGCTCATCGCGGTATCGTCGGCGGGCATGAACGGGGAGAGGACCGTCCTCAAATTCTCCGTGAAGGACACCGGGATCGGCATCCCTGCCGAAAAGATGCCGCAACTATTCAACGCCTTCATGCAGGTGGACTCCTCCAGCACCAGGAAATACGGCGGCACGGGCCTCGGCCTCGCCATCTGCAGGAAATTCGTAGAGCTCATGGGCGGCGAGATCGGCGCCGATAGCGAGCCCGGCAGGGGATCGTGCTTCTGGTTCACGCTTCCGGCCAGAAAGTTCGAGGCCGACCCTTCAAGGGAAGACCTCGCCATAGAAATCCGCGACCGGCGCATACTCGCCGTCGACGACGACGGCATCAACAGGATGATACTCGACGCCCAGCTCAAGTCCTGGGGATGCGACTTCAGCGTCACAAACTCGCCGTCCGAGGCGCTCAGGATGCTCCGCGAGGCGAAGAGGGCCGGCCGGCCCTTCCATGTCGCAATACTCGACATGCAGATGCCCGTGATGGACGGCGAAAGGCTCGCGGAAGAGATAAGGAACGACCAGGAAATCAGGGACACAAGCCTCATCATGCTGACTTCGATGGGTAGGCAGAACAGTCTGGGCAGGTTCAAGGACATAGGTTTCGACGCCTACCTGACCAAGCCGATCCGCCAGTCACAGCTCTTCAACAGCATCGTCGACGCGGTCGAAAAGGGCAGGAGGAAGACCGGGGAGTTCAAGAAGACGATCACCGCCGACAAGCCCGCGCCCGTCGCCGCCGCCCCGGTAAAAATCCTGGTCGTGGAGGACAACCACGTGAACCAGAAGCTAGCCATAAGCATGCTCAAGAAGCTCGGTTACGACGCCGATGTCTCGGACAACGGCAGGGATGCCGTCGAAAAGCTCAAGCGCATGAGATACGACATTGTCTTCATGGACATACAGATGCCCGTGATGGACGGATTCGAGGCAACTTCGGTGATAAGAGACAAGGCATCCTCTGTGCTGAACCACGGCGTCCCGATAATCGCGATGACGGCCCATGCGCTGAAAGGCGACAGGGAGAAATGCATCGCCGCCGGCATGGACGGCTACGTATCCAAGCCGATCAATCTCAAGGAACTTGAATCGGTGTTGAAGGAATGGACAAACAAAAGGAGCCAGGCAATGGAAGGTATAAAAGAGGACGGACAGGAGACGCCGCAGGTGTTCGACTCCCAGGCGCTTTCCGACAGACTGATGGGGGATCCAGAAATAATCGCCGAGGTGATCAAGGTCTTCCTGGAGGACACGGCGGCCCAGCTCGAAGGCATCCGCAAGGCCGCAGCCGCCGGAGACGCCCAGTCGCTGAACGCCCTCGCCCACACGGTCAAGGGAAGTTCAGGCAACGTCGGCGGCATGGCCATGTCAGCGGCCGCAAAAAGCCTCGAAATCGCGGCGAAGGAAGGGCGCTCGACGGATTTCGTTCCCCTCGCCTCGAAACTGGAGGAGCAATTCGCACTCCTGAAACGGAAGCTGGAAGAACATCTCGGGAGGGGCGGCACATGAAAGTCCTGGTGGTAGAGAATGACAGGGTGTCCAGGGAAATATTGTTCAACCTTCTGCAGAAGAACGGCTATGACACTCTATGCGCCGTCAACGGGGTCGAAGGGCTCTGCATAATGGAGGAGCCCGACAGGCCCGACATCGTCGTCCTCGACCTCATGATGCCCGAGATGGACGGAATGGAGCTCTGCAGGAGGATAAGGGCTGTCAAAACCGACGATCCCCCGTATCTGATCATGCTCACAGTGAGAAGCGAGAAGGAAAACGTGGTCGCGGGGCTCGCCGCGGGCGCCAACGACTACGTTACAAAGCCCTACGACAGAGAGGAGCTGCTGACGAGGATCGCCGTCGGAAAACGTATGATCGAGCTTCAGAAGGCCCTCCTCGCGAAGATAGCAGACCTTAGCAAGGCCCTCGAACATATCAAACTGCTGCAGGGCCTCATCCCCATCTGCATGTACTGCAAGAAGGTCCGCGACGACAAGAACTACTGGGAGCAGATCGAACACTACATCGCCGCACATTCCGACGCGAAGTTCACGCACGGCATCTGCCCAGATTGTTCAAAGCGGGTCATGAATGAAATGAAGGAAATGTAAATTCTCACGCTAAATGAGTATAAAGCCGTGCTGGTGCTCGGCGCTCCCAGTATCCAGTATCGCCAGGTCAGCCCGACCGGCCGCGCATGTTCCCCTTGCATCTTGACTTTGGCCTATTCCAGTTTAACATAACCCCATCATGAAACTCAACACCTCTTCCAGCCGCAAGCCGGGCAGCCGCAACCTGTTCAAGGCCTTCGTCAAGGAAAAGGGCATCTTCAGATACAAGGAGGAGAAGAGCTCCGACGAAGATCCCGCTAAGGCGGGCCAGCCGAAGAAGCCCTTCAAGTATTACCTCGGGCGCTACCTCCAGGAGTTCCAGGATCAGAAGTCTCGCCTTGCAATGGTAATGTTGCTGGGCATGGTCTCGACGCTTGTGGGGGCTGCGTTCCCATGGACCAGCAAGGTCATGATCGACTACATCCTGCCGCAGAAGAATGTGACGCTGCTTCTGGCGGCCTGCATATTTCTCTTCGTGATCGGCCTGATGCGCCATTTCATAGCGCTCTCCCAGGACTATGCGGGGAGCATACTGGCCGGGCGTTTCGCCAACAACCTCAAGACGCGCCTGATGGGGCACCTGCAGACACTGCCGCTGGTGGAGCTGCAGAAGCTCAAGACGGGCGGCATCATCACCCGCCTGCAGGAGGACACCGAGGGCGCGGCCAACCTTATCTTCAACGGCCTTCTCTCCCCGTTCAACGCCTCGTTCATGCTTTTCGTCTCGATGACATCCCTCCTGATCATAAGCTGGAAGACGACCATCGTCTGCATCGTGTTCGCCTCTTTCATGTGCACCATCGCATATTTCTTCTTCTACATGATGCGTCCTTTCCAAAGGGCGCTCTGCCAGGAGAGGGCGCTTATCAACGCTGGTCTGACGGAAAGCTTCGGCGGTATGCAGGTGGTCAGGAGCTTCCGCAGGGAGAAGACCGTCAGCATGGACTACGTATCAAGCATAAACCTTCTATGGAGGAAGGCCTTGTACAGCATGTTCGCCGGAATGTTCGTGCACCGGAGCATATGGACGATACACCTCACGGCCGAAACTTGCATCTGGCTAGTCGGAGGATACTTCTTCATCAACGGGGCGCTCTCCCTGGGCGGGGTAGTCGTGTTCATCTCGTTCCTCATGTGGGTCTTCCAGCCGGTCTTCATGATCATGGCCTCGTTCAGCGAGACGCAGAGGTGCATCGCATGCACGGAAAGGACCATCGACCTTCTGGACATGAAGCCGGACATATTCGACCGGCCCGGGGCCGTGGACGTGGACTCGTTCGAAGAGGGCTTCGAGTTCTGCGGCGTCTCGTTCAAGTATCCCGACGGCACCCAGGCGCTCGACAACATCGACCTCCGCATCCCCAAGGGCAAGGTCACCGCGCTCGTCGGCCACAGCGGCGGCGGCAAGACCACGCTCACTAACCTCGTCCTGCGCTTCTACGACGTCTCGCAGGGAGAGCTGAAGCTCGACGGAAGAAACATAAAGGACATAAGGCTGGCCAGCTACCGCAGGCTCATGAGCCTCGTCCTCCAGGACGTCTTCCTCTTCGACGGCACGGTCCGCGACAACATCATGTTCGGAAAGAGGGACGCCACAATGGAGGAGATAGAGAAGGCCGCACGTGTTGCCCACTGCTCCGATTTCATCGAAAAGATGAAGGACAAATACGATACAATCATCGGGGAGCGCGGCGTCAAGCTCTCCGGCGGCCAGAAGCAGAGGGTGGCCCTCGCCCGCGCCATCATCGCCAACCCACAGCTCCTCATACTCGACGAGGCCACCAGCAACCTCGACTCCGAAAGCGAAGGCCTCATCCAGGACGCACTCAGGAACATATTCAAGAACCGCACAACCCTCGTCATAGCCCACAGGCTCTCCACCATCATGGACGCGGACAACATCATCGTGATAGAGAAGGGGAAGGTCATGGAACAGGGAACTCATTCCGAACTCCTCGAAAAGAAGGGCAGATACCACGAGATGTATTCGAAGCAGATGGAGAAGGTGAAGAGGCTCGAGAACATCTGGAGCCTCTCAGGGCCGGACGAGAACGGCAAGGCATAATGAAAAGTTGCTGAGTTCCTGAGATACTGAGGCACTGAGAATTGAAGGAAAATTAAAGAATGCCCTTAATACCCAGCCATCCAACCATCCATTCAACCAACCACCCAGGACAGCTATGAACGTTTTCCGGATCGCTTCCATAATCGTAGGCTGCTTCATCATTCTGCTGCTGTGCACGCTGCTGTTCGTGGTTGCCGTGCCGATGGACTTCTACTGCACCGTACCCGGAAGGCTAGTGCCCGCCAAAGTCCTCCGTGTCTCATTTCCGGACAACGGCGTCGTTGACTTCATACGGCAGGAGGCTGAGTTCGAGAAGGGCGACATCCTGATAGCCCAGGAGACTGAGCACGATAAGAGCCTGCTGGCAGGGCTGAAGGGCCAGCGCGAGATGCTGGACGCCCAGCTCGCCGCCCAGATCCAGAAATACGAGCTGGAAAGGCAGAGGCTTGATGTCGAGACAAAAAAAACAATCCTGTCGCTGGACAACATAACCAAATCAATACCCATGCAGCAGGAGCAGTTCGAGTCCTTCACCGCGATGTCCGAAGGCCTCAACGCCCAGAAGAAGCTGGACGAGGAGCTGAAGAAGCAGGAGGCGGAAATAATCGAGACGCTCTACAACAAGCAGGTCGTCGCCAAGCTCGACTTCCTCAAGGTCCTGCACGACAAGAAGGTGGCCGAGATAATGTCCGAACAGGCGAAGTCACAGAACGCCGAAAAGCTTTTCGACTACAAGCTCGAACTGGGCAGGATGATCGTCGACCAGAAGACAAGGGAACTGGAAAAAAGGCTGCTGGAGGCCCAGATGCCTCCAGACACCGAGCAGATGGTGATCAGGTTGAACATGCGCAGGCTCGACGCCGAGATAGCAGCCCTGGAGGAAAAGATAGACAACAGGACTTTCAAGGCGCCGTTTTCAGGCGTGGTCCTAATGCCGGCGGCAAGAAAGGGCGAACTGGCCAGGAGCGGCGAGATCGTCATGGAAATCGCCGACAGCTCGCGCATGATATTCGCAGCGGTCGCAGACCAGAACCAAAGGAGCGACCTGAAAATCGGGCAGTCCGTGGACGTCTGCCTCGACAACTATCCATATGCCATCTACGGCTCGCTCGACGGGAAGCTTTCCGACATACAGACGAACCTCTCCGCGGCGCAGGCCGCTTACAGGCTCGAAATCACAATGAATATCCCGTTCGACAAATACCCGCCCGGGCTGTCCGGAAAGGCTAAGGTCGTCGTCTTCCACGGCACCACGCTGAAATACGCGCTGAGGAAAAGATAGCGGCGGCCATTATCATTCGGAATTTTCCGTTCCGACCGATAGGCGACATTAATGCCGTCCGAGGAAGGAACGGGAAAATACGGCCCAAAGATGCTCGCCGCACTTCAAACTTCCGCGCATGATTTCTGCGATTCCTTGCCTCCTTGCACTTGAAATTCATGGCCGTATTCATAAATTTCTGAATCCTCAAGGTGCATGTTTCGGCAAACAAATTTCAGGAGAATGATAAAATGTTGATTTGTAAGATGCTGCAAATGATGAGATCGGCCGCCGCCCTCGCGGTGCTGCTGTCCGCGGGCTACGCAGCCGCCGGAGTTTCAGGCTGGAACTGGGAAGAGCACGCGGTCGGAACCCCCGCCGTCAAATCATGGAGGGCGCTGGCTGCGTCAGGAGATATTTCAAAGATATACGGTTCCGGCTACGAGGAGTATCTCTTCGTCACCTTGAACGGCGGCAGCAACTGGACGCCCAGGCTGCCCGGCGGAGACTGGGGCACTGTCTCCTGCTCGGCCGACGGCAGCACCGTGGTCGGGGGGATGTTGCCCGGCGGCGCATATTTTTCGACTGACTCCGCAAGCAGCTTCAACCAGCTTGAGTTCGGAGGAAACTACTGGTTGTCCAGCGCCGCCTCCGGCGACGGCTCACTCCTGGTTCTCGGAGAATATCGCGGATCGCTCTGGCTTTCCAAGGACAATGGCGCCACATGGGCGCAGGCGGCCGGCCTGCCTGGCGGCGATGACAGCTACTGGTCCGCAGCTGCCTGCTCGAACGACGGAACGACGGTCGCGGCCGCAGAGGGAAGTTCCGGCAACATATACGTCTCCAACGACAAGGGCGCGACATGGAAGACTACCGTTACGCTCCCCGTCGAGACCGCCACCCCTCAGATCTGCCTGACCGTCTCAAACGACGGAAAAACTATCATCGCGATTTCAAGCAAGGCCGGCGTCAAAGTCCGCATCAGCAAGGACGGAGGCGAAGCATGGATCGAAAGCGCGCCCGCCGGAACAGACGACATTCCGTTCACACGCCTTGCGGCCTCCGGCAACGGTGCCACAGTCCTGCTTTCCGGCGGTGGCTCGGCCGACGACGGCAGAATCTGGCGATCCACCGATACCGGCGCGACATGGACGGAAATACCGCTGCCCGAGGACACGTCGCACGGCGCCCCCAGTTCGCTTGCGGTTTCCGACGACGGAAGCAAGTTTTTGGCCGGCATGAACCAGCTTCACTATTCAAACGACGGAGGCGCCACCTGGGACATATTCGACAACACAGGATGCTACTGGACTGACTGCGCCTTCTCCGGCGACGGGTCAAACGCGTTCTGCGTCGGCGACGGCGTCGACGGAATCATGCGATCCAAGGATTATGGACAGACATGGTCGACGCTGAATTCGGGCAATCCTTGGACGGCTGTCGGCTGCTCTCCGGACGCTCGTGTAATCGTCGCAGGCAACGGCACTGACGGACTGCTTTACATCTCGCAGGACGCCGGCGCAACCTGGAGCGCGGCCGCAAAACTCGACCCTTCCTACTGGGTTTCCGTAGGCGTCTCAAACGACGGCAACCTCATCGCTGCCTGCTCCGGCTCGAACATCGGAGTAATTGCCGTCTCCAAGGACTTGGGCAAGTCCTGGAAAGTATACAAGAAGGGCGCCTTCTGGTGGAGCTGCGCGGTTTCCGCCGACGGCTCGACCGTCCTGGCGTGCAGCGCCGCAGGTCAGCTCGTGGTCTCCAGGGATCAAGGCTCAAAATGGACAGACATCACACCTGACGGGGTGAGCAACAAGCTGAGCGGCGTAGCATGCTCCGCCGACGGAGACAAAATATTCCTCTCAAGCTATTCCGGCCCGGTATACGCATCCCTGGACGGCGGCGCGACCTGGAGCGTGACAAATCTCCAGAGCCTGCAGTGGGAGGGCATCGCCTGCTCCGCCAGCGGCCAGATGGTAATGGCCATAGCCGCATTCGACTACCCCTACGCCTCCATAGATTTCGGCCGGACTTGGAACAAGATCAACCCCTCCGGCACAAACACCGTTTGGAAATCGTGCCGCCTCTCATCGGACGGCAACCGCGCCCTCCTTGCTGTCTTCGCGGGCAATGTCTTCACAGGCAAACGCGACATCCCCGCAGGCAAAACCACCTTCTCGGTATATGTCCATCCGCCGGCCGGCGGGACAACGAACCCGTCCGGCTGCACCGAGGTTGCCATCGGCGAGAAGTTCGCAATCTCCGCTGTTCCGGCGGCAGGCTACGCATTCGCAGGATGGGCGCTGGGCTACGGCTGCAGACTAGACGACCTGTTCTCTGCGAACACAAACGCAGTATGCGGCGAAAATGCCTATGTCACGGCGATTTTTTCCAAGGCTCAGGTGAACGTCGAAAGTCTCAAGGCATCCTATTACAGCGCCAACGCGTCCAAGGAGAAGCTGTCAGTCACAAAGGGAGATATCCCGGAATTGCCGCCCGATTTCAATCCGGAGACAGCCGTCGCCCAAGTCCGCATCGGAAACACCGTGATCAGCTGCACTCCCCAGATCGGCGCCTGGACCAGCTCCAACAAGGGATATGTGTTCAAGAGCGACAAGAAAAAACCTTTCAAGCTTCAGCTCACGCTTGATACAAAGGCTAAGAAGTGGAGCCTGAAGGCCAACGCATACCCGCTGGGAACCCCGACCGACATGAGCCGTGCCGTAGTCGGGCTTTCTGTCAACGGATACACGTTCGCCTCCTTCCAGCAGCTCACAGGCAAGTCGTCATGGAGCTACAAGGGGCCTAAAAAAATCGTCGATTTCCAGGTCGGCGCTCTGAAAGGCTCGACCGGTTCGGGCGCGGGCGCAGGTTCGTTGTCGGTCAAGCCAGCCTCCATCCCCCAGCTCGTCAAGGGCTTCGGCGACGTCTCACTTGCAATCAACGACCTTAAGATCGACGAACCGGCGTCAAGTTTCACCGCGAAGGGCCAGGTCTACACATACAAGGGCCAGACCGCCGGCGGCGACACCGCCCTCGTATTCGACCTCGCGAAAAAGACATGGTCCTTGAAAATCTCTAAGGGGACGCTCGCCGACATCGCAAGGCGTTTCGGAATCGCAGACATCTCGCTCAAGGTCGGAGACAACGATCTTCTAAAGCAGACCGTGAACACCGTCCAGAGCACCACGCTGGAGAAGAAGAAGTAGGGGCGCTGGAGCAGTTTCAGGATTGGCTCCTCTGAAACTCGCCTCGAAGTGGCGTAGACATTCCTGTCTGCGCAATCCGCA
>CAZWRV010000015.1:0-85772 GCA_964636325.1 uncultured Victivallaceae bacterium
CGACAAAGATAACGACAAAGTTCGCGACAAAGATGGGCGAGTTTCAGAGGAGTGCTAGCCTGGATTATTCACGAGCCGTGAATAATCCACCCCTCCGGGCACGTGATCTCGTTGCGCAGCAACGAGAAACGAGGTAAGCCCCGCCGCGTGAGAGTCGCGTTCCGCGTCTCAACGCGGTCACGCGATTTGTTGGCAAAATTCATTTTGCCAACATCACGGCTTCTGCGCAATCCGTTGCGCAGAAGTGATTAATTCATAAACGACCATCGTTTATGAATTATTCAGGCTACAGCCACATCGGAATCCTGCCCGGCCCCTTGCGGTCGAGATGCCGCGAGCCGAGCATGGCTTCGATTTCCCGGAGCAGTCGTTCCTTGTCCTGAGGCAGCCTTCCTTCAAGCGGGAGCGGGTTGGAGCTGTGGTTCGCCCTCACGACCGTCCTCCTCAGCTCAAGCCCTCTCATCATATCATGAAGTTCCTGGACCGCCCCGTATTCCGTAGCTGTCTCGTAGCCGTCGAACATATTTGTGCCAGGGACTTCAATGAACCGCAGGAACGAGAGCAGCCTCGGCTGCATCTGGTTCAACACCTCTGCGGTCTTGACAGCGTGCTGCGCGGCCATCTTGCTGCCGCCCAGGCCGAGCAGGACCATAACCGAACAGCGCAGTCCGCAGTCCTGCGCGATCCGCACCGCCTCCGCCATTCCCTGCGCGGTCTCCCCCTTCCTTACAAGCTTGAGCAGTTCCTCGTCTCCGCTTTCAAGTCCAAGGTATAATGTGTTGAGCTTCAGATCCTTGAGCGCCTTCAACTGGTCCGCGGACTTCGCAGTTATCGAACTGCCGTTGGCGTAGACGTTCACCCGCGCAAGGTTCGGGAAGCTTGTCTTCAGATGGCCAAGTATCTCGGCCAGTCGTTCGAAGCTCAGCGCCATGACGTCGCCGTCCGCGAGGAAAATCCGCATAGTTTCCGGATAGGCGCGGCCGGCCGAAGCAATCTCTTTCTTGAGTTCGTCGAAATCGCGGAGCTGATACTTCACGCCCTTATACATCGGGCAGAAAAGGCAGGTGTTATGCGGGCAGCCGTAGGCCACCTGGATTATCAGGCTCTCCGCCTCTCCCGGTGGACGGAAAATCGGTTCTCTGTAGTTCATTAGTCCCTTACGGTGCGACTTGGAAAACGTTTTTTCCAAAATGTAGTTTGCGCGCGCCGCGCGCAAGCAACATAACACAGCATTACTCGTAAATCAAAATGTAAATTGTTAAGCCTAAAGGAGTATAATCCGCCGCGATAATATGGTTTCTGCACTTAATTTTACAATTTCACCGCATTTATGGCTTGAATTTGCGTCAATGTGAGTTATATTCTTAGCAGCCGGAAGGGGATTGAGCCGGAGGCATAATTTCAGATTTCCTGCCCCGGCCGTTGTTGAAAGATAGTGAAAATGCTGAAAAATGCCCATTATGTCAATAATATTTACGTTGCGGATGCCGGTTTTGTGATGGGTTGGCACGCTACTTGCTCTTCAATAATAAAAAATAAGCAAGGGGGTTAAGATGAAAAGCTTGTCCAAGATGAGACGGGGGAAATTTACGCTGATAGAGGTCTTCATCGTCTTCGTGATCACGATGATACTGTTCTCGCTCCTTATCCACGGCTTCACGCTCGCCAAGGAGCTGGCCAGGAAATCGTTCTGCCTGAACAATATCCAGAACATGTCGAAGATTACCACCATGTACAACATGGATAATGGCGCCACGCCCTACAGCAGCAAGTGGCTGGTGGACTTCAGCTTCCTGGCGAAATACACGAAGTCATTCGCCGGAATAGCCGTCTGTCCGTCAACTGAAAATATCGTCTCCACCGAGACCGATCTCGTGGGCAACACCAGCTACCACTACATGGGAAGCCGCGAGGACTGGTCGAAAAACAACGATGCCAACGGTGACGGCTCCGAATACGGATTCGACTCTTCCAACCCTTCGATACTGAACCTCCTCAGCGCCAGGAGCGAGAAGATCATATATGACAAGACAGATACTGTGCACCACGGCAGGTTCAATGTGGTCTTCATCGAGTCCAACCATGCCGAGACGTTCAGCGAGAACAACTTCAACGAGTTCTGGTTTGTGACGCCGACAGGGATGCTTAATTTCAGCAAAGACGATACTCCGGACTACAGCAGGAACTGCAACCGCTACCGCCATCGTTATCGGAACACATTCACAAACGGTAATGGCAATGGTTTTGGCGACATAAACGCCGGGAACGGGAACGGGAATGGCAACGGGAATCAGAATGGTGATCCCTCCGTCCCGGGAGATGATCCGGAAGCACCGGGTAACGGAGGCGGGAATGGCGGAGGAGATAATCCTGGCGCCGGGAACGGGAATGGCAACGGGAATGGCGGCGGGAATGCGAAGATAAGGATCATGCACATCCCTCCGGGCAACCCTGGCAATGCACATATAATCCAGATTTCCATCAACGCCTGGCCTGCCCATCAGGCCCACGGCGACTACATAGTGGAATAGGAATCTTCAGAACTACCCCCTCTTGAGACCGGAAGCCCCCGCTTCCGGTTTCTTTTTTACCAAAGTTCAGCAATTATCCTGTTGTGCAAAGTTTATATTAAGTTATATTGAGTTGATCTTTCCGCTTGGCATGCCTTATGCTAGCATATCATTTCAGGAACCCGGCGTAATGGATAAGGAAAGGAGGAAGCCATGAAATCCGCAATGAAGATCAGAAGCCGGGGGAATAAGGGGTTTACACTGGTAGAGATACTGCTTGCGGTGATCGTCGTAGCCATACTCATGGCGATGATGGCGCCTTTCCTGACGCGCGCCATGCACATGGCCCGCTACAACCGCTGGTTCGCGTTCAACCGGCAGTGCTCCAATGATCCGGCCTGCGTCATAAACTTCAACTTTCAGGAGGGGGCTGGCGACATCGTTAACAACACTTGCAGCGGAACCGATGTCGAAGGCTACGACGCCAGGAATTACAACGGTTATCTCGCCAACAAGAACGGAGGTAAGCACAACTTCAAGTGGGTGAAGTCCGGCGGGCGCTGGGGCAGGTTCGGCTACAAGAACGCCCTTCAGTTCAACGGAGCAGACACTTATATCTATGTGCCAGCCATACGCGGTTTCGACTTCACTCCCGAGGACGATTTCACCATCATGTGCTGGGTGAAGTTCGACAAGCTGAGCCTCGGCGACTGTCCGTTCTCGAAGTCGCTGTGGGGAACCGCGCAGGACGCCGCCTGCCAGTTCGACATGTACAGCAATCCGTGGGTCGGTTCGTACGGGCAGGGCTCCTTCGACGTGGATGTCTTCAAGACCTGCGGCACCTGGGAGAACACCAAGGTGGACTTCAACAAGAAAGGCTGGGTCCACCTCGGACTGAGATACAGGTGCACCGGCAGGGATGCCAACGGCGATTCGACCGGAGAGATAACAGCGTTCATCAACGGCCAGCCACTCGGCCCGTTCATTGATGCGACCAACGAGAATCCATACACGGCGAGCGCCACGGACTGGAAGGCCTGTACGGAGGCGGGGCTCAAGGTTCCGCTAGTCCTCGGAGCCGCAGGATGTTACAGGAAATACTGGAGCCCCGGAACATACGATCCGACAAAGAAGGGCATCCTCAGCAACGAGATGATCCTGCTCTTCTTCTTCAAGGGCAAGATGGACGAGTTCCTCCTTTATAAGAAGGCGCTTCCCGACAGCGAGATACAGGGCCACTACGACATGGGCAAGGAGTATTGAGAATGAGTTCGAATCCGGAAGACCTGAAAAGAAGGAAGCAGATCACGTTGGTGCTGCTGATACTTGCGGCCATAGTCTTGGCTCTGGTCGTATATTTCCAGTATTTCAATATACCTCCGCCCGAGGAAGGTGCGCTGCGCCTGCTGAAGTGCGGCAAATGTAAAAACGTAGAGATAAAGGTCGTCAAGGACATCACCGACTTCAACGAGCAGGCGTGCAAGTGTTCGAAATGCGGCGCCCAGCTCGGATACGCCTGGAAATGCAACGCGTGCAAATATGAGTTTTCCTTCAACGAGGTGGGCGCGACGCTTCCGGACGACATCAGAACGATGCAGAAGTTAAAGATCGCCCGGGAACTTTCCAAGTGCCCCAACTGCGGCTCCACGGACACCGAGACGATGTCCGTGCCTGTGAAGTAGGCTGTTGGATTTCCGCAGCGTCCTCGGAAATCTAATGCAGCAGCATACAGTCTCCGTAGCTGTAGAACCGGAAGCCTTCCGACTTGGCGAGCTCGTAGGCGGCGAGAACCTTCTCCCTTTCTGCGAATGTGCAGACGAGCATGATCAGAGTGCTTTTCGGCAGGTGGAAATTGGTGAGTAGCATGTCGGGGACGCGGGGTTTGCGCGGAGGATGGAGGAAGATGGACGTCTCGCCGGAGCCGGGGCGGACGCGTCCCTGGGCGTCGGCGCAGCTTTCAAGAACCCTGACAGTGGTCGTCCCGACCGCAAGGATTTTTTTGCCGCGGCCGCGCGCCCCGTTTACGGCTTCCGCAGCCTCTTCCGGGAGCCGGTAGAATTCGGAGTGCATCCGGTGCTCCTCGATGTTCTCTGCGGATACCGGCAGGAATGTCCCTGGGCCGACGTGCAGCGTGAGTTCCGCGACGGCAACTCCCTTGTCCTTCATGGCGGCGAGGATTTCATTAGAGAAGTGGAGGCCTGCGGTCGGCGCGGCAACGGAGCCGGGTATCCTTGAGTAGATGGTCTGGTAGGTTGATGCATCTGAGGGATTGTCGCCTCTTTTTATATACGGAGGAAGAGGGATATGTCCATAGGATTCGAGGATTTCAGGAACCGGCAGGGCGGAATCGAACGACACTGTGAAGCTGCCGTCGGAATCCCTGCCGAGGATGGAGGCCCAGGCTTCCACTTCTCCAGTTCCGGTCGCGGGGGTAAGTCTTATCCGTGTGCCAGCCCTTGCTCTTTTGCCGGGCCTGACAAGCGTCTCCCATGCGCCTCCGGGCAGTTCCCTGACAAGGAGAAGCTCAATCCTTGCGCCGTCGCCGTTCTTCAGGCCGTAGAGGCGCGCCCTGATGACCCTCGAATTGTTTATGACGGCGCAGTCTCCGGGGGAAAGGTAGTCCAGTATGTCCTTGAAGCTGCGGACTTCGCATTTCCCGGTCGAACGCTCCATGGCCAGCATCCGGGAGCTGTCCCGCCGGGGCGGGGGGTGCTGTGCAATGAGTTCCGGGGGGAGAATGTAGTCAAACTCGTCCGATCGCATCTTTGTAGAGCTCCTCGTAGAGGGCCGCAGTATGGTTCCACGAGAAGTCCTGGCGCATCATGCCGCTGCGCATCCTCTTGAATTCGATCGGGCGGTCCCTGTAGACCGACGCGGCCCATCTCATCGTGCCGAGCAGGGCGCCAGGATTCAGATCCCAGAATTTGAAGCCGGATGACTTCTCAGGAGAAGAAGGATCGAAGTTCGCGACGGTGTCCTCCAGCCCTCCGGTGGCCCTCACGACGGGAGCGGTGCCGTAGAGCATGCTGTACATCTGGTTCAGGCCGCAGGGCTCGTAGCGCGAGGGCATCACGAAGAAGTCGCTGCCGGCCTCGATCATGTGGGAATATTTCTCGTTGTAGCCGATCCATGCCCTGAACTTTTCCGGGTATTTCCAGCAGAACCAGGACAGCCTGTCGTGCAGCTGCGGCTCGCCGGAGCCGAGGACCGCGAACTGGGCGTCGTCGTATTTGAGCATATCCTCAACGGCGTCCGCGAATATGTCTATTCCCTTTTGGTAGGCCAGCCTGGAGACGATGCCGAACAGGGGGACGTCCGGGCGGACCGGTAGTCCGAACTCCTTCTGCAGGCCCGCCTTGCATGCGTCCTTCCCCCTGATCTTGCCCGCGGAGTAGTTCTTCGGGATCAGCGGGTCTGTCTCCGGATTCCACACGTCGGAATCAACGCCGTTGATTATACCGCGGTAGGCGCCGTTGAAGGCCCGTTCCCTCAACGGGCCGTCGAGGCCGTAGCCGCCTTCTGGCGACAAGGTTTCCAAGGCGTATGAGGGGCTCACCGTGTTCACCATGTGTGCCGTCATTATCCCGCCCTTCAGCAAATTGACGCGGTCGTAGTATTCGAGGCAGTGGTAGTTGAAATATTCCCAGCCCAGGCCGGTCAGGGGCATCGTGTTCTTATGGTAGTCGCCCTGGTATGCCAGGTTGTGGATCGTCAGGACCGACGCGGTCCTGCTGAAGTTGTCTAGCGCGTTGTAGAGGCCGCTCCTGAGATAGACGCAGGCGAGGGCGCTGTGCCAGTCGTTGGCGTGTATGATGTCCGGGGAAATGCCAAGCGCCCTTATCGCCTCCATCGCGGCCCTGCAGAAGAAGATGAAGCGGTCGGCGTTGTCTCCGAACTCCCAGTTGTTCCAGTCGTAGAGGGACGGGCGGTCGTAGTATTTATGGAATTCTATGAAATAGCGCGATATTCCTCCTTCGGCCGGATGTTCGAGTATCTGCGCCCACTCTATACCTCCGCGGAAGGGAACGCCGAGCATCCTGTGGCGCACCTTGAGAGTGTTGTTGAACCTTGTCATCAGCTGCGGATAGTAGGGCATGATCACCGTGACCTTGTGTCCGCGCGACGCAAGGGCGTCAGGAAGCGCGCCTGAAACGTCGGCGAGGCCGCCGCTCTTGGCGTACGGCGTGCATTCGCTGCAAAGCCAGACGATGTTGCGCGCCTCCTTCGCGGGAGCCGCGACCTTCCTGCCGTCCTCAAGGCGCTTCTCGATCTTGTATTTAACTATGGGTTTGCTCTTCTTCTGCATCGGATTCCTTGTTGGATATTGGTCATTCATCCCTTCGGCCCCTTCATCTCCTCCCGTGCCCTGTTGAGCATCTCCATCTCCTCGTCCGTGAGGCTGTTGACCCCGCTCTCTGATATCTTGTCGAGGATGCGGTCCAGTTCCGACTGCGGTACCGACGTGGTCTTTATCTGCCAGCCGGACGCGTCGAGGACGCCTTCGCGCGTCTTCGACCCGCCGAACTTAAGGCCTGAGAAAATGTCCTCCGACTCCTTCCCGTAGAGGATTTTCATGAAGATATAGCCGGCCAGGCCGCCGCCCAGGTGGACGATGTGGGCGATTCCGCCGCCCGACTTGGAGACCTCAAGAAATATCTCCGCGATTATGTAGACGATGGCGAATGTGCGCAGCTTCAGGGGGACAGGCGGGAAAAGCAGCATTATCCGGAGATCCGGATAGAACATGGCCGTCGCGATGATGATGCCGAAAATCGCGCCGCTCGCGCCGACGCATGGAGCGTCGCTGCTCCTGTTCAGTACGAGCCAGAAGGCCGCGCCCGCAAACCCGCTCAGGAAGTAAAGCCACAGGAACCGGTTCGCGCCGATGCGCTGCTCCAGCAGCGATCCGAAGAGGTAGAGACCCCACATGTTGAAGAGAATGTGCCAGAATCCTCCGTGGAGGAACATGTATGTGACGACCCTGTATGCCTCGCCTTTCATCACAGCCGTCGAGATCAGGGCGAAGTTCTCCGTGAACTTGTCCGTCTGGTAGGTCGCCACGCCGTAGGGCGTGCTGAATGTCCTCTCCTCCAGGAAGGCGGCCTGCAGGATGAACATGGTTATGTTTGCCACAACGAGCAGGGCCAGCATGCTGGCCCCGGAGCGGCGCCGCATACCCGTAGGCCCGTATCTGTCGTAGTTCCTGTCCGAAAGCATGAAATTCAGATTTCCTGTTTTGGCGGCACCCAGCGGGATGGCGCATGTTTGAAAATGCCTTTTGCAATCCATAGGACTGAGCCGGAAAATCTGAAATGAAGAGGCGCCTTGACGCCGGATTATTCCCTAGGATTCGCTTCCGCCAGTCCGATAGGACAAAGGAGGTAGTAATTAAGGGCATCAAACACTGATTTCAAAGAGGGCGGAATTGAAAAAGCTCAAATTGTATTGTAAGTTGAAATCATGATCTACGACCTTGTGAAAAATATCAGGCTGTATCCTTTCGGCCCGGCTTGGGGGAAGGCCGTTTCGTTCCTGGAATCGGTCAATCAGGAATGCCCAGACGGGATATACGATATCGACGGCAGGGATGTATATGCCGACGTCTCCACGTATTCGACCGTCGCGCCCGGTGCCGCCTTGATGGAGGCGCACAGGAAATATGCGGACATCCAGATCGTCCTGTCCGGGGCCGAGACTGTCCATGCGAGTCCGCTGGCTTCCCTTAAGGCGAGGGATGCCTACAGTGAGCTCAAGGACGTCGTATTCTTTGATCCGCCGGATTCTCCCGCAGTCGAGATCGCCCTTCTTCCCGGAAGCTTCACTGCATTCTTCCCGGAGGACGCGCACATGCCCAGACTCAACCGGGGATGCGAAGCCGGCAAGGTCAAGAAGATCGTCTTCAAAATCAAATGCGAACTGCTCCGCCCGGCGTGAATCGTTTCAAGAAAATTTACGTCGAGATCACGAACGTCTGCAATCTCAGCTGCTCCATCTGCCCTGGAACTGAACGTCCGCCGCTGTCCATGGCCCCTGCCGATTTCGAGACGGCCCTCAAGAAAATCAAGCCATTCACCGGGCACATCTACCTGCATGTGATGGGCGAGCCGCTGCTGCACCCACGGCTCGGCGAGATTCTTGAGCTGGCCGGAAGGCACCGTTTCCGTACAAACATTACTACTAACGGCGCACTGGCGAAGGAGCGGGGACGCATCCTGCTGGGAGCAAAAACGGTCCGGCAGATCAACTTTTCCATCCACTGCCTCGACGTCCAAAGGGAAAAGTCGCTGCCGCCATCATATCTCTCCGACATCCTTGACTTCATCGGGGAGGGGCTCGCGTCCACGGGCATATACTTTGCTGTCCGTATCTGGAATTTGAGGCCCGGAGAGGCGCCCTCGTCAGAAATCCTCTCCATGATATCGGATCGGTTCAATATTCCATCCGGCATCATTTGCAGTGCAAACGGCGGCTCTTCAAATCATGCCGCCGCCGGCTGCGCCTCCGCGAGGATCACTCTCCTCCCCAGGCTCTTCCTGAACTTGGCCGAGGAGTTCAAGTGGCCGGACGCCACCTCGGGAAAAGATTCGCGTCCAGGCAGGGCTTTCTGCCGCGGCCTTAGGGACCACTGCGCTATCCTCGCGGACGGAACCGTCGTGCCGTGCTGCCTCGACAAGGACGGCGCCGTGCCGCTCGGAAACATTTTCAGGTCGGAGCTTCAGCAGATACTGGACGGAACCAGGGCCCGCGCTATCGTCGAGGGCTTCTCGCAGGGCAGGGCGGTCGAAAAGCTCTGCTCCAACTGCGAATTCCGCAGAAGATTTGCCGACAGGGGCATAATGAAAATGTCTTGACGGACATGAGGTTATTGAGTTGCAGATGAGAATTCCGGAGGCTAAATTGCTTAATTATGCCTTATTTATTTGGAGCGGAAGTGAGCAAGCGACCGAAAAGCCTTATACTTTTAATTCTGTCAGTGATCCTGATTGCCGGCATCGCGGCTTTTTTCCTGTTGCACAAGGAGGAGAAGAAGAGCGCCGATCCGATGAAGGACGTGCGTCAGGGCTGGCTCGAGTTCAGGATGGGCGAATACAAGCGCGCAATAAGTTTTTTCAAGAGCGCGGCGAACAGCCTTCGGCCCGGCTCGGACGATCAGTTGAAGGCCCTCTACAGCCTCGCCTGCGCTTACTGGCTCAAGGCTCCCGATGACGACAAGCCTTCCGCCGAGGCGGTATTCAAGAAAATCATCGAGGTGAAACCCGACAGCGACTACGCCGCCTGGAGCATGCTAGCGCTGGTCAGGATGAAGCACATCGTCCCGGCCGGAGAGACTCCGAACTTTCCGGCCGTACGCGAGGAATACCTGAAAATATACGAGAAGTTCCCCGACCATATCGCCGGCCACGAGGCCTTCATATACATGGCCGGCACATATCTGGCGACTCTGGACAAGAAGGATGCTGAATTCGCAAGAACCGGCCTCGGCGAGTTCATCAGTCTCCATCCGGACTCACCTTTCATCAGCAGCGCATGGGGGCTGTATTCGACGGCCTGCGATCGACTAGGAGACAAGGACGCCATGCTCCATGCCAAGATAAAATCGCTGGAGACGCTTGAGATCGACCGGACCAACCCCCGGGTGAGCAAGTCCAACATCTATTGGAGCATCGCGGTCATCGCCGAATTCGAGGCCGGCGACTTCGAAACCGCCAAGAAATACTATTCCCTTTTCAT
Source organism: uncultured Victivallaceae bacterium (assembly GCA_964636325.1). Taxonomy (GTDB): domain Bacteria; phylum Verrucomicrobiota; class Lentisphaeria; order Victivallales; family GWF2-50-93; genus CAZWRV01. The sequence goes on from CAZWRV010000015.1 coordinate 10,242, forward strand.
GGAGGAATATCCGAAGGACAGGCTCAATTTTGCCGCGGGCAAGGCCCTCGCACGCATCGCGGAAATGGAGAAGTCATTCGCCAAGGATGCAGAAGGGACGGGCCGCCAATGAGAAAATCCTGGGAATTCATCAAGGCATATTACACCGTGCTGGTGATCATCGCGGTCTATGCATGGGCGCTCGTCGCCGTTTGCACATACCGGATGCTCGAGTCGCCCCCGGGGACAATCACCCTCCGGATCGGACACTGGCAGCTTGAAACCGGCGTCCGCGACGCCTTCATCGAACTTGCGAAGGACTATCAGAAACTCCACCCGAACGTCCGAATCGTCCAGGACGCGGTTCCCGAGGGCGTCTACGGCCAGTGGCTCAGCACGCAGATCATGGGGGAAACCTCCCCCGACATGATCGAGATCGGGATGATCCCGTACCAGGTCATGCTCTCCTTCTACAACAGATACTGCTTCGTCCTGACGCCGTACGTCGACAAGCCTAATCCGTACAACGCCGGGACGGACCTCGAAGGAACCTCCTGGCGCTCGACATTCAAGGACGGCATGGCGGCAGGCTATGTGAACGAAATGCAGGAATACATGGGAGTCCCGCTGGCCAGCTTCACCACAAGAGTCTTCTACAACAAGGATCTCCTATTGAAGCTCACCGGCTCCGGCACTCCCCCGAAAACCTACCGCGAATTCTACGAACTCTGCAGAAAAATATCCTCCCTGAAGGATGAGCTCGGCAGAAACTACACCCCCATAGTCGGATCGAAGTACCATTTCGGCATCTGGGAGCAGTCGCTCTGCGACATTATGACCTACAAGATCAAGGACAGGGCCGACTTCAACAGGGACGGCTATGTCGGCAGCGACGAGCTCTTCATCGCGGTCAAGTCGGGTATGTTCAGCTTCGCCGACAGGCCTGTCGCCGCAAAATACCAGATGGTCGGCGAACTCGCCGGATTCTGCCAGGCGGGATTCACCGGCCTCTCCAGGGACGAGGGTGTCTTCCTCTTCGCGCAGCAGAGGGCGGTCTTCATGACCACAGGCACATGGGACGCGCTCAGCCTCCAGGATCAGGCCAAGGGCAAGTTCACCGTGGCCGTGATGGACTTCCCGATGCCTGCCACCGACGACCCGGTATACGGCGATGTCAGCGTGGGCCCGCGCTACGAGAATCCGGGCACCGGATTCAACTTCGCGATAACAAGGACAAGCAAGCATCCGGAAATCGCGCTCGACTTCCTCCTTTTCCTCTCCTCTAAGGCTGGCAACGAGAAGATGAACAAGATCATCGGATGGATACCCTCCGTGACAGGCACGGAACTGGTTCCGATGCTGAAGGACTTCAAGCCGTGCCTCAGCGGAATTTACAGCAACTTCCAGCCCAACCTCGGCGGCGAGACATGGATCAAATGGATGCAGCTGACATCCCTCTACCAGGTCAGCCAGATAAGCTTCGAGGACATGATAAAGGAATTCGAACCATTCTACAAGAGCAAGGGCGAGTACGACTTCAACGAGCAGATGAAGGACAGGAACAGGATACTCCCCCGGAACGAAAGATTCAACGCAGGGATAAGGGCGCAGGCCATGATGGAGGAGAATCCTGACAAGGCCCAGTCCTTCTGGATCAAATACAGATCCCAGACCAGCGGACAGGTCGGCCACGAAATATGGACCCGCACCGAAATGGACTGGGCCAAGAACGGGCCGCCCAGCAAGGAATACGGCCCCTACGAATATTCTCCGGAAGTCCTGAAGAAGGCAAAGGAGAAATTCCTGAAGGGAAGGCTAAGCGGTAGTAATCAGTAATCGTTGAGTCGCGCGTCGCTGGTCGCGTGTCACGGGGCCATCGAGTCATATTGAAATTATTGTCGGAAGCTTTCGCCAGGAATTAGCAGGTATCGTTTTTAACAGGCAGGAGCGATTAATGCCAGCAGGCAAGAAAATCCCATGGGCGCACATCAGGTACCACTGGGAGATGTACCTTTTCATCGTCCCGACCGTGGTGCTTATCGCGCTTTTCCAGTATTATCCGGCCGCAAGCGGCATCTACCACAGCTTCTTCAGGTGGAACGGCGCTGAGATTTCCGAGTACGTCGGCTTCAAGAACTACACAATGCTGATGTCTAATTCGGCGTTCTGGAAGTCGTTCGAGCTGGCGTTCACCCTCGGCGTATGGAACGTCGTGAAGATGATTCCGGCGCTGGCCGTGGCCATCTGCATACACCGGTGCCGCAGCGAAAGGATGCAGTTCATATACAGGATACTTTTCGTGATCCCCATGGTGATCCCGGGCCTGGTCACCGTACTGATCTGGAGGTCCTTCTTCTTCGAGGCGACCGCCGGCTACCTGAACAAGTTCCTCTCGGCCACCCACGTTTTCGACCTGCTTGTCTGGGCGGACAAGGCGTTCGCGTGGGGCGGCATCTTCGTCCCGGGGCAGTCCCCGGCCTGGCTGGGCGACCCCAAGCTCATCATTGTCGCATGCATCGTCTGGGGATTTCCATGGGTAGGTTCGTTCGCGGTCCTCACCTATCTGGCGCGGCTCCAGGGAATCCCGAAGGACATCTACGAGGCCGCGGACGTCGACGGCGCGGGCTGGTTCTCGAAGTTCACCAGCATCGAGCTCCCGCTGATCACCTCGTCCATAAAACTCCTCCTTGTCTTCGTTATAATCGACACCATCAAGGACGCGGGCATGATCCTCGCGCTCGCAGGAATGGAAGGCGGCCCCGGCGGAAACGCCACGGTACCTGCCCTCTTCATGATACGCAAGGCGTTCATCGACCAGGACATGGGCTTCGCCTGCGCGGTCGGCATCGTCCTCACCATAGTCGTGATCAGCCTCCAGAAGGCCAGCAACATCCTGACGCAGTGGGCCGAGATGAAGGGATGGCAGAGAAAGGCCATGCAGGCCGCCGCGCTTGCCGCGTCTGCCGCGATCTTCTTCTCCGGCCGCTTCCTGGCTGTCGCATTCGCACTGGCCGCAGTCAGCCTGCCGTATTACGAGCTGATTTCCGGCGTGAAGCGGCTCATGTCGAGGTTCGTCCGCGGTGACGATGCCGTTGAAGGCCATGAGCGCTTTGCGCCGCGCAACCCGCTTGCGGAGAAAATCTCTGACGTTTTCCTGCGGTCCTTGAAGCACCTCACCATCCTGATCGTCCTCGCCTCCGCCATGCTGCCGCTCTACCTCATGGTAATCGTCAGCCTAAAGACCAACGACCAGTTCTATTTCGCGCCGGCAACTCTTACGTTCCCCTTCCACTGGTCGAACTGGAAGGTGGCATATGAATCTATAACCCCATGTCTCGCGAACAGCCTGGTCATCTCGATAACCACCACCGCCAGCACGCTCTTCGTGGGCCTCTGCGCCGCATATTTCTTCGCCAGGTACAGGATGCCGATGTCGGCGTTCCTGTGGAACGCCATCCTGATCCTCATGATGATGCCAGCCATCGCCAACATGATCCCGCTGTTCAGGCTCCTGCGCGACATGAACCTGCTCAACACACTGCAGGCCCTGATCATCGTCGGCACCTCCGGCGCGCAGATATTCGCGGTATTCGTCCTGCGCTCCTTCGTCGAGGACATTCCGCAGGACCTCTTCGAGGCCGCCGAGATCGACGGCGCAAACCACTTCCAGCAGATGAAGATCATCGTGATTCCGCTGGCAGGCCCAATCCTGGGGACGGTAGGAGTCATGACATTCATATCCCAGTGGAACGACTTCGTCCTGCCCCTCATCGTAATACGCGACCATGCCAGGCTGCCCGTCATGGTGCAGATGCTTAGGATGTCCGGCGAATACATCAAGCTCTGGGGGCCTCTTATGGCAGGATACGCGCTCGCCAGCATACCTATCATCATCCTATTCATATGCACGATGAAGCTTTTCACAAAAGGCCTTACCGAAGGCGCCGTGAAGGGTTGACGGCTGCCAATGACTATTCCATGGGGGGCACAGACTATGATGGATGCATCCGCATGGCGGTCCAGGAGCGCGTCGGGGAGAATAGTCCGCCATCTGCCGGCAGGAGTCGGGGTTCTAAAAATTTCGCTCTGGGCCGCCGCCTTGACCCCTTTTCTTGCCGCACCATCTTCGTCCTGCGGCGAATACGAGCGCCTTTCAAGATCCATATTCTGGCAGCCGTACCGATATGACGAGTCCGTAGTGGCGCTGTATCACCTTGATGACAAGGGAGTTCAGACCGGCAAGGACGACCTTGACCTCGCCGACCCGGCGGAGGAAGATGGGATAATCCTAAAGGAATCCGAGAAGAAGGACGACGGCGGAGTCAGGAACGATCACGCGATGGGGCCGTCCGGCGTGATGAAGGGATACTGCGAATATGTCCCGGACGGGCGCTTCAACGGAGGTCTCGCCTTCAAGGGCCTCGACGGACTGGTCATGGGCTTTGACTCCAAGACAAGCAAGGCCAGGACGCTGGAATACTGGCTGAAGCTTGACGAACTGCCTAAGTCTGAAACGGCGCTGATGTATCTTTACTCCAAGGATCAGCCCAAGACGGCTCCGATACAGCTTCTCTTGAAAAGCGACGGCGCGCTCCAGGTTCTGTGGCATGGCAAAGCACCATGGCCTGCCACGGACTTGAAGCTTGTCCCCGGCAGATGGACGCATCTCGCGCTGAACTGGAGGCTCGAATGGCCCGAGGGCGTGGATTCGGCGCTCTTCATTGACGGCTTCGAGATACAGAGGCACAGGTTCAGCGAGCCTATCGGTCCAAGCGCCTCCATCAATGCGTTCATTGCCGGCAACAGCCCGGAGCAGAAACACGGATTCAAGGGGATCATCGATGAAATCCGCTTTTCCAACAGAGGGCACAGCTACTACAGATATGATCTCGCCTGGACCGATCCAGGCCGCAAATGGGAGACTCCAGCAGGCCAGCCGTTCTTCCGCGATGCCGCCGACCTTCTCTTCCGCGACGGCTTCAACAAGGCTCTCAAGCCGGACGTATGCGATAAGGAAACCAAGTTCAAGGAGCACGCCGTCACCGCCGAGGACGAACGTCTGACCCCGGCCAAGGTCCGCACGCTCTTCCCCGACGGCGTCGAAGGTGCGGCTCTGATGACCGGCGAAGGCTCCCTCTCCCCGTCGTTCACCGGCGCCGGCAACTTCCAGACCGCACGAGGTACGATAGCCTTCTGGCTGCAGCCGCTGGACTGGGACAACTTCACGCGCGACAACCGCTTCGACACCATGCAGCCGCTCACTTTCGGCCTCTTTCAGATATATGGCGAATACATGGAAGGCTCATACGACCGCCAGTTCCGCGCCTCAGGCCCGCTCCTGGAATTCAACATCAACCTGAACATGGACGAAGGCGCGAACAACCCCCCGGAACTCTGTCCAGGACGCTGGATACATGTCGCCGCCGTGTGGGAGGGAACGGAATTCAAATATTATGTGGACGGGAAGCCCAGGAGCCCGGACGGCGCATGGAGCCTCTGGCTTCCGATATACCCGGGTCACGACCCAAGAAATCCGGCGAACCCGGAATGGTGGCTGAACGCCAAGCCGCAGACAATCCGTTTCGGCCCATGCACATACTGGGAACAGAGGAAAGTGCCGGCGCCAAGGTGCGCCCTCGACGATTTCCGCGTCTACAGCCGCGCGCTTTCCCAGGAGGAGATCGCCAACCTGCTCCGTATTTTCGATCCGCGCCAGAAGATGGAGCCGCTGCCTGCGGCCAGCATGTCCCTCTATTACAACGGCGTCTCCGGAATCGTGAAGACCGACATCATGCCGCTGCTAGACAAATACAAGGAGGTCGCTTCCGTCGAAGTCAAGGTCTTAAAGGAAGGCGGCAAGGACGCACTGGGAAGCTCCTCATTGAAGTTCGAGGGCAGGAACCAGGGGACGGTCGAAGTGAAGACTCCGCCGATGGACTTCGGCAGCTACAGCGTTGTCGCCGACCTGCAGGATTCCGCCGGGAAAGCCCTCTGCTCCGTCGAACGGAAGTTCACACGCAAGCCGCCGCCATGGTGGCAGTGCAAGGCCGGGATTTCCGACAAGGTGATGCCCGACTGGCCGCCCATGGAAGTCGCTGGCAACGTCATAAAGGTATATGGCCGCGAGATTTACCTTGCCGCTTCAGGACTGCCGGAAAAGATAATCTCCCAGGGGGCCGACATCCTTGCCGGACCAGTGAAGCTCACTGCGGCGTCAGGCGGAAAGGACATCCAGCTCGCTCCCGAAGCCCCACAGCCCGAGATCACCTCCAAGAAGGAGGTCCGGGTCGACGCCAGAGGAGGGCTCAAGGCTGCGGACTTCTCCATAGGCGTGAAATCATACACGGAGTTCGACGGCATGATGTGGTTCACCATCACTCTCGCGCCGGCGGAAGGGAAGACTCCTTCGCTTGACGGCATGACGCTAACCATCCCCTTCGCAGAAGGGAATGCCGACTACATGCATTGGTGGAGCGGAGACAGGGAATTCCGCAATCCGAAGTCCGTCCACATCGGTGCTGTTCCGGAGAAGGACGGAACCGTCTTCCGCAGCAACGACACCGACTCCATTACGAAGCTCAAGGAGATGCGCGGCTCCTTCATCCCATACCTGCTCGTCACCGGCCAGAAGCGCGGCATGGCATGGTTCGCCGAGAACGACAAGGGCTGGACCCAGAGCGACGCCGTCCCCGCTGTCTCCGTAGAACGCAAGGGGAAGGCCGCCACGCTGATCCTCCGGATTATTTGCTCCGAAATAAGACTCGCGGAACCTCGGACAATCTCCTTCGGCCTGCATCCCACTCCTGTCAAGAAGCTCGATCCGATCTGGCGGAACTATCCGGTCTATTCCAACCTTAATCCCGACTCCTTCTGCGGCAACAACTTGAAGGGCCGGCCGGGGCCCACCGACTTCGCGCTCTATCCCGAGGATGGCTGGGAGGGAGTCAGAAGGCGGCTCGACGGGGAAGGCGCTACGACAACCCCGATCAAGAAGAAGTACGAGGAGCAGCTCGAGGCGGCCAAGAAGCAGGGAATAAGCGATCCCCCCCCGCAGACACTCACCGTCGCCGGGCTCTACTGGGATCTCCAATGGAACGCCATTCCGGACTCAGCCGACGCCCGCGAATGGCGCGAGACATGGGCGCTGAACTACCAGTTCTACACACCCGACTTCCTCGACTTCTGCTCATGGGCCTGGAACGAATGGATCGTCAAGACCGACAAGGACGTCAAGGGAGCATACATGGACGACTGCTGGGGCGCGCCCATCACCCGCGAGGGAGCCCCCTGCACCTACCAGCTCGAGGACGGCCACGTCCAGCCGGGATTCCAGTTCCTCGGCTACCGTGAAAGGATCAAGCGCATGCGCCAGATCTCCTGGGACAACGGCATATTCCCGCATCTCACCTCCCACACCACGCACACCTTCTATATCCCATACCATTCATTCTTCGACCTGATCCTCGACGGCGAAGACTTCTACTCGACTCCGCCGAGCCAGGGCGACTTCCTCGACCACTGGCCGCCAGACCGCATGCAGTTCATGCACAACGAGAAGTGGGGTCTCGTCACCACATGGCTCGGCTGGTGCGGCGGCGGACTCAAGATCGACAAATGGCCGTCCTGGACATTCCGCCAGCAGCGCGCCTACGCTGCGAACATGGCGCTCCACGACATCATCTGGGCCTTCGACGAAAAAATACTGAAGGACTTCGGCCTCAAGGAGCCAGGCACCGTATTCGTCCCATACTGGAACGACGGCGGCCTCGCAAAGCACACCCACAAGGATTTCATGGTCAGCGCCTGGAAACGCCCGGGCAAATGCATGGTCCTTCTTGTGAACCGTGCTTCCGACCGCATCGAGGCCAACGTGAAGCTGGATATGAAGGCCATGGGCTTCGATGGGAAAAATCCCGGAGACATCAAGATACAGCACGCCGATCCTACACTCCTCACTTATTTCGACGAGGATGCCACCACCGTCAAAAAGCCCGAGATGAACACCAAGGACAACATGATCGAGGACGGCGAAAAGCCCGGCGACGAAATATCCCTTGACGAACGCATCGAGGACATGGACAAGGACAAGCGCACCGCACAGGATCCCGACGGCAGGTTCGAATGGAAGGACGGCACGCTGTCCTGCGCCGTCCGCCGCCATGACTACAGGCTTTTCATCTTCAGCGCGCCGTAGACGGGCGACCCCCCGGGAGCGCCGAGCTCCAGCTCGGCATCGGTGCCGCATCGATGTGTCTCGCCCCAAGTTCCGCTGGCACAGGAGGAGGCCGGCGAACTTGACTCATCCGTATTTCCTGTAATTTTCCTCGGCAACGCGCATCATCTGCGAGGCGATGGATTCTGCGTCGAACATGGAATCCCCCGTCGGTAATTGGTCGTTTGGATGTATGGTGCGCGGGGGGGGACTCGAACCCCCATGGATTGCTCCACCAGATCCTAAGTCTGGCGCGTCTGCCAATTTCGCCACCCACGCAAAAAGTATTTAAAGAGGATGGACTCTTACTATATCCTGAAAATCGGAGATTTGAAGACCTTTGATTCGGATGCTGTGGAAAATATGGCAAGAAGTTCCAGTTCCTCGGGAATTTCAAGTTCATATTTCCGCTGCCGATCTCCAGCAAGGAGTTAAAATTTGATTTACTAATAAGTCGGTTGATCCGCAGGGGAGCAAATCTGAACCATTCACGGTCCGAAAAGCGTCATTGCGGTGGCGCGGCGGATACCGACGTTGATGATGTCGCCGGCCTTGATGTCCGGCGAGGGTGTGAAGGCTACAACCTTGTTAGTGCCGGTCCGGCCGAACCATCTGGCGGGATTCCTCTTGCTGACTCCTTCCACGAGGACCTCTACGGTTCTGCCGACAATCGCCTTGTTGTGCCGTTCCGTGCGCGCCGCGAGATCAGCAAGAAGTATCTGGTTCCTTTCTTCCTTCACTTCGGTGGGGACGTCGTCCTTGAGATCGGCCGCGGCGGTTCCTTTCCTAGGAGAATATTTGAAGATGTAGGCGTTGTCGAACGCGATAAGCTCCATCAGTTCCCTGGTCGCCTTGAAATCCTCTTCGGTTTCGGTCGGGAATCCGACGATTACATCGGTGGAGAAAGTGATTTCTGGAACCTTGATTTTCAACGACCTTGCAATTTGAAGGTATTGCGCAGAGGAGTACGGCCTGTTCATCATCCTCAGAATCCTGTCCGAGCCGGACTGCATCGGCAGATGGATGTTCCTGCAGACTTTCGGCAGCGAGGCGATCGCATCGATAAGCTTCCCGTTGAAATACGCCGGATGCGGGGATGTGAACCGGATCCTCCGCAGCCCTTCGATTGCGGACAATCTCTGCAGCAGTTCGGCGAAAGGCGACTCATCGGAGGGCTTCTGCCCGTCGAGCCCGTATGCGGCGACATTTTGGCCGAGCAGCATGACTTCCTTTTTCCCGATGCCCGCAAGCTTTTCGACCTCCTCTATGACCGAATCCATGGAACGGCTCCGCTCTCCTCCCCGGACGAACGGCACCACGCAGTAGCTGCAGAACCTGCTGCATCCGCGCATGATCGATACAAATGCTGACGGGCTCCCGTCGTCGAGATGATCGGGTATCCCCATGAACGCGAGATCTATCCCGGTTTCGGCAATGTGCCGCCTGCGGACGATCTCTTCGGCGATTATGGAGGGGATGAGGTCGAGCTTGTCTGTCCCCGCGACGAAGTCGATGTGCGGCATGTCCCCGATCAGCTTTTCCTTGTAGTTCTCCGCCATGCACCCGATGACGCCTATGAGCAGGCCGGGCTTTTCGGCCTTGAGCTTCTTCATGAGCCCTATCTTGCCGATAGCCTTCCTCTCCGCCTGCTCCCTGACGCTGCAGGTGTTGAAGATGAGGATGTCGGCGTCCGCCTCGGACTCCGCAGCCGTCAGGCCGTTTCTGACAAGGACCGCCGCGACGGACTCGGAGTCGCGCTCGTTCATCTGGCATCCATAGGTGCGGATGTGGAATTTCATCTTCTCATCAGCCTCGTGACATATGCCGGCAGGAAGAACGCGAAGTTGACAAGCACGATGGTCGCGCCGGTAGGGAGATTGAAGATGAAGGAGAGGAATATCCCCAGGATGACCGAAGCCACCGCGAAGATTCCGGAAAGGATCATGGCCTTTTTGAAGCTCCCGGAAACCTGGAGCGCAGTGACTGCGGGAAGTATGATCAGGCTTGACACAAGCAGGGTTCCCACCACCTTGATCCCGATAATGATGCTGAGGGAGGAAAGGAGCATCAGGGACGTGTTCACCGCCTTCACTCTCACACCTGTAGTCCTCGCGTATTCCTCGTCGAAGGTGGAGGAGAATAGGTCGTTGTAGAGGAACGCAGCCGCAAGGATTACCGCCGCGGAAATGAGGACTGAAAGCAGGACTTCAGTCGGAGTTATAGACAGTATGCTGCCAAAGAGATAGCCGAAGAGGTCTACGTTGAAGCCGCCCGCCAGGCTCGCGAACATCACTCCGATCGCAATGCCGAAGGAGGCGAGCAGGCCGATCGCCGCATCTCCGAAAATCTGCGCCCTCTCAACCAGCCACATGACTAGAAGTGAGGAGACCATCACCAGCGGTATTGAAACATAAAGCGGCTGGGCGTGCAGAAGCAGCGCCAGCGCTATCGTCCCGAACCCGACATGCGCCAGGCCGTCGCCTATCAGCGACAGGCGCTTCAGCACCAGGAATATCCCCAGGAAGGCGCAGGACAGCGCGATGAAGCAGCCCGCGACAAGCGCCCGCTGGAAGAACGCGTAATTCAACGCCTCTGCTATCTGGTCTGACATTTCAACACCTAAAACAAACGGACACCCGACAGCCAATAACCACTAACAAAAAAACTGAGCATCAATGCCTGCCGCAGATAATATGCTGCGATTCTCCTCCGAAGTAGCGTGTCATCTCTGGCGAATGGCAGAACTCGTCGAAGGTGCCGAAAAAGACAATCTTCTTGTCGAGGTAAAGGAACTTGGTCGCGTATTTCCCGATGCTGCCGGAGTCATGCGTCACGAGGAGGATGGTTATCTTTCTTTCACGGTTCAGCTTCTCGAGCGTCTCATAGAAGCTCTCGCGTATCTGCGGGTCCAGCGCGACGGTGGGTTCGTCGAGCAGCAGTAGCTCCGGATCGTTCACCAGAGCCCTGGCCAGCAGGACGCGCTGCTGCTGGCCTCCGGACAGCCTGCCGATCATCCTCTCCTTCAGCTCGCTTATCCCGAGGAGCTCGAGAACATGGTCCACCTTCGCTTTGTCCGCGGCGCCTAGAAACTTGAAGAGCCTCTTTTTTCGGGAGAGTAGCCCGCAGGACACTATCTCGTGGACGTTGGCGGGGAAATGGGGGTCGGGCATCCTGAGCTTCTGCGGAAGGTATCCGATTCTATGCCAGTCGCCGAAGGCTCCCAGATCGCTGCCGAAGAGCTTTACGGTGCCGAACTTGAACGGAATTATCCCGAGCAGCGCCTTGACAAGGGTTGACTTGCCGGAGCCGTTGGGGCCGACAATCCCTACGTAGTCGCCGGATCCGATGTCGAACGTAATGTCCTGCAGCACCTCGGAGTTCTGGAAGGCGACGGTTATGTTCTGCGCGGAAACGACATTCATGTCTTCCTGCATTCGCTGCAAATCCCTTCGAGCTGTATGAAGTGGCCTGTGATCGTGAAGCCTGCGATCGTCTTGCGGCCGGACAGTCCGCATTCCAGCAGCTCCCCGATCTTCCCGCATTCGGTGCAGACGATATGGTGGTGGTGCCGGCCCTTCTTCTCCCCGCAGAGTGCGTAGTAGAGCCGCCTGTCAGGCCTGCTGACCTTGGCGAGGATGCCTGCGTCGCAGAGAGTCTCCAGGTTGCGGTAAACCGACGGGAAGCTGGCCCTGCGGAACTTGCCGCTTATCGCCTTGAATATCTCCTCGGGTGACATGAAGCGGCGACTTCCCTGGAAGATGCGCAATATCTGAAGCCGCTTCGGCGTGAGCTTGAAGCCGCGCTCCTTCAGTCTTAGAATGTGCTTGTCGTCCATGTTGACTATCGCTCCTCTGAAACTTGCCTCAAAGGGGCGTAGACATTCTTGTCTGCGCAAGTCTCAGGTAGGAATACCGTATGAATTCAGCAAACTACGCCCTTTTGCTGAATTCATACATTGTCGGTTTGACCGGGCGTAAAATCTGAAACGTAAAATCTGAAATAGAAATGATTTCCATTTAGATTAGGGCCTCGGCGTTTTATTTCAAGTGGAACGAGGGATCAAAAAAACAGTATTTTTACTTGTCTTATCGCGCCGATTCTGTTATCTTGTCATGGCAAAATGCTAAGGCGGGCTTCGCCCGCAACCCAGAATTCAATGAATTCCATAGACACATGCACGCTATTGCGCTAGAACTTTTTGAGAAAGTATCCTAAAAAAGGTTTAAATCATGCCTGGCAAGATCATCCACCTGGAAGAAGTCGACTCGACGAATCTCTATGCGCTCAAGAACTTCGAGAGCCTGGAAGATGGTGTTCTTGTCATTGCAAAATGCCAGACCGCGGGCAGAGGGCGAAGAGGCAGGAAATGGCATTCGCCGCCACGCGGCAACATCTATGCGACATACCTGGTCAAAGAAATCCGCCTGCCGCTACACTGCTATTCGTGGATCGGCTGCCTAGCGGCCTTGGACTCCCTGAGGAATTTTGCCCCGCACCAGGATTTCTGGCTCAAATGGCCCAACGACGTCTGTACGGGCGAGCCCGTCGAGGAAGGCATACGGAAAATCGCCGGAGTGCTCTGCGAAACGCATTCGCCGCCTGGCAATAACAGTTTCGACGGCGTCGCTGTCGGGGTCGGCATTAATCTAAATATGCGGCGTGAGGATATTGAAGGGGGCGAATTCAAAATTCCTCCCTCCTCATTGTTTATGCTGACAGGATACAGGTGCGATCCTGCGGAATTCGCAGAAGTGTTCCTGGCAAAGCTTCGTGCCTCCTCATCTCTCGATGAATCCGAACTGCATTCGAGCTGGATGCGATACGACAAGCTTGTCGGCAGGCGGATCAAGATTTCCCGTGAGGCAGACGTTAAAGGGATGGAGGGGGCATATTCAGGGATTAGTAGTGACGGCAGCCTTATACTTAGGCTCCAGTATGGCGACGAAAAGATTTTTCACAGCGGCGATGTCAGCCTGCTGGTCTCCTGAAACTCGAGCAGTAGCTTGCGCGCGGCGCGCGCAAATCAACGATCCCGGGGCCGAATTGCCTCAAAAGGCTCTCGGGACTACTTGTTTCAGATCCGGCAAATCAGCTAATTCCGCAGTATCGGCTTCAGGAATTTTGCGAACGCCTCCGCGAGCCGCATCATGCCTATGTCGTTGGGATGGACGCAATCGACAGTGGACTCGGTGTCGTCGCCGAGCATCCCCTTGTTCGGCATGAAATGGAGTTGCTTGATGCCATCTGCCTTTAGCTTCTTGAAGACCGAGCGCAGCACCTTGCCTTTTTCGGTCGGACTAATCCCGAGATGGTTGCAGTCCTCCGGGAGGACGATCGGGACGTTCTGGTGCGCCATCCGCAGCTTCTTGACGAACGGCTCAATCCTTTCAGCGACAAGCTCCGGGGTCATGTTCCAAAGGCAGTCCAGGACGTAAATGGATGGATCGAGTTCGGCCATGAATTCCGCCATCTCGATTTCCCCCCTTCCGCTGCCGGAAAAGCCGAGATTGATCACAGGCATATCCAGCATTCGGCCGAGTATAGCTGTGTAGGCCAGGCCAGGGCGTGTCGCGCATCCGCCTTGGGTTATGGAGGTGCCATAAACCACGACAGGCTTTATTTTTGCGGGGAACTGTAAGGAGGAAAATTTCTTTCCCGCCGGGATTCCGACCTCAAGAGATTTGATACCGTTATATAAAGGGAGATAAAGCAAGTGTTCGCATCCAGGAGTGATTTCAAATTCCCGGCTCGTGTTTGTAAACTGAGTGGGCTGGCCGTTGAACTTGAAAGTCCATCTGCCTTTTCTGTCGCGAGAATAGAGATCGAATCCGCTGACGCCTGTCGCCGGCATGTGTGCCATGCCGAACGAGGCCATTTCAGTGGTGAGAGTCCACCGCACTCGGATTGTTTTTGCGTCTGTCGTGAACCTGTAGCAGAATCCGGCGGTGTTGTGGCTCAGCCCCCACACGGCGTCGGTCGCCTTGCCTTTGGCGCGCGCCGGCAGACGGTCGTAAAAGCTTTCGGTGTCAGTCCAGCCCTTGCCTTCGACCGGCAGCTTGCTGCAGTCGAGCCAGGTCGTCCCCGCCTCGGCAGGCGCCTCCGAGCGGATAAGATTCGAAATTTTCATTTATTGTCCTGCTTTAATTTTACATATTCTGGCATATCAATGTTCGAATTTAGTTCTTCCGGGCTTGAAGTCAAAGTCAAAAGACCTGCTGGCGATCGGCTCGCTTATCCAGTTGGTCTGCTTCTCGTCGAGCCTTTTGTGAATTAGTTCGACTTTCACGACGGCTCGGACAGCGTTCTCGTCGGCCTTCATTTCATCGAGGAGCTCGCTCATCTCGTCGTCCTTGCCCGTTCCTCCGCCGTCGGCTGGGACTGCTTTCACCGGGGGTGGGGCGAGTTTTACAACACCTGCTCCGCTGCCCATCCATGGCACCAGTTCAGCGTTGCCAAGTTCACTGTCAGGCTTCTTCTTGTCTGTCATTGTGAACTTGATGAGATTTGTGCGGCTCCGATACGCGCAGTTTGCCAGGTTGACACCTATCATGCACTTGTCCGGCGAGTCGCCGTATATCCAGACCGGGAAGGATTCGGAGGGGGTGGGACGGGGAATCGGGGCGAAAAAGTTGCGGGCTGCTGCGCCCTTGACAAATTCCGGAGCCATCGGCCAGTCGTATGCTATCAGCGAATCAAGTGCGATTCCAGCTGCGGCGCAGACAGTTATGCCGGCCGGCAAGGACTTTGTGCTTCGCAGCTTGGGCGCGGCCGGGGCCGACAAGGAGCCGGCCGGACTGCCGTCCAAGTAAAGGTCGTAATTCCCCGACCTCCACACCAGTGTGACATGCCGCCATGTTTTATCGGCAGACGCTTCAAGCGGGACAAATAGTTCAAGCATGTTCGTAGGCAGCGGTTCCCTAGGAGTCCGGAATAAATGGTCGTAAATCTTGTAGTCCGCCTTGAGTTCCACTGTCCTGATGCGAAGTCCGGGTTTCTTGTCCTTCAAGTCGTACTTCAGCTCAAGGTCAAGGTGCTGTTTCAATGCAAGCAGACGAGTGGGCTTCGCCTGTGCCGGATCGATCAGCAGATCGAATTCGAGAGTTCCTGCCGCCCAATCCGGGACGACCGGGTATCCGATTTCGCCTTCGGTCAGTGCTTGGCCGGACTTGCAGGGTGCGAATTTCGCAGATTCAACGTTTTCGGGGGGCGTGATTCCACCGCCGAAATCCGGTTCGGGGCCGTTATCGAACGAGACGCCGAGTAGTGCGCCAATCGGCCTGGACTTCTGCGGTTGATCGCGGCCCTGAACCCATATTGCGGAGAAGTCGAGAGGCCGAGTTTCCAATATTGTCTTGCCGTCGACAAGGAGCGAGACGCCGGTTTCCGCGTTCCATGCGTGGGCATGCGGCTTGCCTAGCGCCAAGCCTTTGAATCCGCCGGAAAGTTCGTAACGGTCGTTGACTCCATCGGTGTTTGAAACATAGAGCAGCGCCCTGTTCTTCGCGAGATTCAGATCTCCCGAGCATCGGAGTCCGTCAGGTGCAAACGTTGCTCCGCCAAGCCATTGTGCTTCCTCGTCAAGCGTCAGTTCCTTAAGTCCGGAGTCGAAGATTCCGAAGGCATAGCGGATGTTGTTGATTCTATGCAGTTCGTCGGATATGCCGTTTGTCTGCGGGAGGACTCCGTATGGCAAGGTGACGGCGAGGTAGCTGCGTGACTTCCGATACATCTTGGGATATGCGCTTGGATCCTTGCTTCCGTCCGGATTGGTTGCGGAGTGGAACATCATGCTGCCGACGTATCCGAACTGCTGGCCTGCCAGGTAGCCGCGTGACATTTCAGGGTTGTAGTAGATATGGTAGTTGTCGAACTCCTTGCACCAGATTTGGGGATGTTCACCGTCCATGCTGATGTCCGCGAATGTGTAGAACGGCGCCTTGAAATTCGTGGTGTGACCCCATATGGAATAGTCTATGCCCATGTCCGCGAAGACCTGCTTGAGGCGGCGGAAATAGTTTCTTCCCTCGATAAAACGGTAACCAATTGCCCGGGAGCCGTCCTCCTCGAGATAGGGCGTGTCACCGGCCAGGATATTATATGAGAACGGATCCTGGTAGGGGACGTCGATATAGCAGCCCTTGATTCCGACCTCCTTTGCGCAGCGGTCGAGCCAGTATGCCATGTATGTGATCGTGGCGTTGTTGTTGTGCATCGTCCAGTTCATGGGGGAGACGTTGGCAAGGATGAGGTTCTCCTTGTCCCAGGACGGGAATCCACCCGGATAGGCGAAATTGATGAAAGGAATATGGTAGAGCGGATCGTCCTTGAATTTTCCGATCCAAGATTCGTAGGTCGTGCCCCCGGCGCGTTCATGCTTGGTCGCGGTCTTGAGCTTTTTGGGGTCAACAGGCTTTCCCGGCTCGTTGATTCCGGGGTAGGGGAAGTATGACGCGGCATATTCGCTCCAGTGGTACCAGAAGCGGTGCTTGGTGTTCTTCGCTATGTCGTCGTCCTGGTCCTGCCGTGCGATTATCCATGTCCTCCAGTCGGGGGGCAGGGGCTTGTAAGGATTTGCGAGAAGGTAGAAGCGGAAATTGAGGGGCGCTGAAATTTCCGAGGTTTTTGCGACGAGGTTGATGCGCAGATATTTTTCCTGCCCGGTGCAGACAAGTTCGACGGGCGGGATCTTGCCAAGGTCGTGAATCCATCCCTTGTCGTTCTCCACGAACCAGAAAAGTCCGCGGTGGTAGTTGCCGACATGCATGAAAGGTGCGAAAGGATATCGCACCGGCGCGACGTAACCGATGTCGTCGGAATCGTATACGACGCCCGTACGTCGAATGCGGTCCTTGGGCGCATAGGTGTTCCAGTTTATCGGCTTCGACTCGTAACCGCCCGACTTGTTTTTCACAATTTCTACGAAGTGGAAGCACCAGGTCTGCTTAGTATGTGCGAGCCGGACAATCTCTGGGCGGTAGGGTATCTTCAGCACGATGTTGTCGGCAGGCAGTTTTCCTTTGGGCTCGAGCGTCAAGTCGAAACGGGCCATGCCGTCGTATTCCATATGACCGGCCACTCTTAGCCTGTGGCCTTCCGGCGTTTCGCTTTCGGCGGTCCAGTCGGCCTCGTCCTCCTTGTTTTCGATCTTGCCCAGTCCTGCCCCTCCGCTGAAATCCAAAGTCTTGCCCCCGACGGTCACATCCATTGTGACAGGGGCTGCGAGGAGTTCTCCGCCAGCGGCCTCGATGGACTTGAACATCCCGGTCTTGTCCAGTGAGTGCTTTCGCATCAAAGTCGAGATTACAGCGTCTTTGACCTCTATCGGAGTGAATGGTGGGATTATTTTGACCTTCTTTTCAAGTCCGGCGCGTGAACCTAGCCATTGCCAGTCCTTCTTTTCAGCGGTCCAGTCGGCAGTTTTCGCGCGCGCCAGTTCCTTGCCATCCTTGTCAAGGGCTACTGCCTCATAACGATATGTTCCGGGAGGAAAACTGGACGGTTCCATGACCGGGACAAGCATCTCTCCGACGCCATCGGGGAAGGATGTCATCCTGGCAGTCTTAAGCGGCTTATCTGAGTTTGGATCTTTGCACGTGAACTCGACCGATACGCAGTCTTTGAGGCCGGCAACGTCGGCGAAGACGACGGTACGGCCTGTTGTGAACGCCCAGTCGGCGCTGATGCGGAAAGGCGGAGTTGAGACGGCGGGATTATCGGATCCGGTTGCATTAAGCTGAGCCTCCTCGATGTATCGTGGGTAGATCATCAAGTTGGAAATGTCTGCTTCAACATCATGTATATTGAAAATGGCCTCCTGGTTCTTGATGGGCTGGAGCCGGCTTAGAGTCTGCGCGGAGCCGGAAGGTTTCCCATCGATATAAATGGTGCTGTTCACGGAGTTCCAAGTCCATATGATGCGGTGCCACTCGCCGCGCTTGAAGACTTCCATCTTGGCTGGAACTGCCGCCTTGGCCTGGCCTATGGCAAACGGATTGACGTCGATCTCGCAGCAGAGGACTGCGGACGGTTTTTCAGCCAGCGCCTCTTTATCCATCGCCTCATCGGCCTCCATGTTGACAGCGGACAGCAGATTAGCGTCGGGCGCTTCTTCGAACAAGTCCTCGGCCTCCCTATATGCGACGTCGGCGGCCTTGAACGTCCAGGTTCCGCCCCCGGTTCCGGACAGGGAGATTATCGGTGGTATGAACCTCGTGTCCTTGGCTGGGGGGCGGTTTGCGGGAAGGCGCAGGTCGAAGCTGATGGTTCCTTGCGCCGAGGGTACAATGCCGTGAGCCTTGTATGAGGCCACCGGCTTTTTGGTGGGGAATAGGACGGAGCTCAGGCGGACGAACGGGCGTGCGACGTCGAGAGAAAAGCTCACTCCCTTCTCCGCTGTTATCGCGGGCGGCGGACCTTTGAGCGGGATGAAACCTTTTCCGAAGTCTATGTGAAATGAAGGGGCGGTTGCTGTGCCGTCTTCGTCCGCTTCTGCTGCAAACGCCGGCGGCATGAATGTCAAGATGGCTGCGACAGCGTGCCAAAGCTTCATGGCATGAAAAGTAGCTTTCAGCTCAATTCGCATATTTTCTGACACTGATGAGATTGTAGTCGTGAGGGGGTATGGCCAGTTCCAAGGTTCCATTCCATGCGTCGAAGGTCGCGGTTTTTCCGCTTTCAATATCTTTTGCGCCGATATATTCGGACCTTATCTTGGGCATAAGGCCGAGGTCGGAGAGCGGGATGCGGATTGTCGCAGTCGCGGGCGCTTTCTTGTCGGTGTTGAAAGCGCACATGAGAGCCCGGTCGGGGAGAGTCCACATGCTGACGAGGATATCCGGGTTGGAGACGGATATGATTTTGCCGTTGCGCCAGTAGGGCCAGAACTTTACGCTGCTGTCGTTCATGCCCCAGTCGAAGAACGCCTCGAGGTTGGCGGGATACTGGTGGACTGAGTCATGGAGCGTGTGCCAGCCTGTGAAAGTGCGGGTCTGCCTGGCGGTCCACTTCTCCTCGCCCTTGTCCAGCAGGAACATCCAGAAGAACGTGTTGCCCCAGTTCCACGGTGTGCCGTATGCGCGGATGCGCTCTGCCGGGAATACGTCCATGAAATCGTAGTCCGCGTCGGCTACGATCCTGTGGTCTTCGCCGTCGAGTATTGCCGTGACCCATGGGAAAGCGATCTGCTGGCCGCCGTGGGTGGTGTGGCAGAATATGCGCGGGGTGATCCCGTTCTCCAGGAAGAGCGCGTATTCGCGCATGGCGTAGGTGCGGTCGAGGAGCATGTTGTAGCCTATGTTGGTGCGTCCGTCCGGAAGGCGGTATGCCGCGCCTGCGACTGAGTTCGACATGGGGTAGGGGAAGAACTGGTCATGGTAAAGGCCGGTGAGTCCTCCTTCGTCGATCCATTTCTGCAGGTTCCACAGCATGTGGTTCTGGAAGGATGGTATCCATGTGTTGTTCACCCATTCGGGCTCGAAATATTTGATCGCGGCCCAGTCGTTGGAATGGTTGAATACTCCACCGATGCCGCTCTGCTCGGAATGCGGTGCGAACTCGAATCCGCCTAGCGCCTTGGGCATGTTCATCGTGTTGGCGAACATGAGTTCACGGCTTTTCTGATAGCTTGCCGGCATGTAAGTCGAACTATAGGGGGCGTCCTTTCCCGCCTTGCGGCCGCTGTAGAACGGGTCCATGAAGTTCTGGCTGAAGCTGCAGTTGAGCATCCTCCAGCCGGGGACCATCTTGCGCATCGGCGTCGGCAGGAGTCCGAACGATATGCGGTGGTCGGACTTGATCGTCAGTTTGTCCTGTATGATGTTCAGCCTTAGGACGGTCTCGTCTTTTCCCCTTATGACCTGCTGGTCGGCCTTGTCCTTGTGAGTCCATCCTTTGTTGTTTTCCGCGACGAATGTGATGCCTCGCTGGTCGTTTCCGATCCAAAGGACGGGCAGCATGTCTCCGTATGCGAGGACGCTGGCGCCGGCTTTCCCGCAGTCCCACACGACACCTTCGCCGCGAGGGATGTCGCCGATAAAGTATGAGGCGTAGCCGGGGGCGCCGTGGGCGACGATCATCTTTGCGACGTCTTCGCGGAAGGGGATGTCGATGCAGAGGCTGTCCAGCGAAGCCTCCTGCCTGCGGACGTCCTTTCCGGAGCTTGAGTCCATGGATGGGCGGAGGGTGATGGTGATCCAGATGAGTCCGTCCTGGCCGATTATCGCATCTGACTGGACTTCGACAGTTTCCCCGATTCGTCCGAACCCTTTGAGTTGCAGCTCCCAGTCCTTCTCCTGAGAGATTCGCGGGAATCCCTGCATGATTATTTTTACGGGCTTGCCGTCTTGGACGGCCGAGATCTGCGAGCTTCGCAGCAGCACGCTGGGCCTGTCCCGGAGGAGCTCCGGCCACCATTCCTGGTTGGCCGTGATCTGGAGCTGGCGCGGCATGCAGAGACCGTCGAGGTGGAAGGTGCCGCCCCAGTAATAGACGCGTTCGCCGCCGTTTTCGCAGCGCAACGCTTCGTAAGGCCAAAGCACCTTGTCCACCTTGGCGCCCTGGAAATTCCACCAGGGATATTCCTTCCCCTCATCCTTTTTCACGAATTCGCCTTCCTTGGATGCGAGGCTCGCCCCGGATTTGTCCAAGAAGTCCATCTTCCACGAGTAAGTGCCGGGCGTGAGTTCCGGAAGCTGGAAGGTGTCGCTGATCATACTGAAATGGCTGTTGCGGCTTTCCCCCTTGAAAAAGAGTTTCTTGTCTGCCGAGAATACCTGCAGCGCGAGGCGGTCCACCTTCTCCGGGGCGGGAGAGTTGATGAAGTCTCCAGTGCAGAGCAGCTTGTTCATTGTAGGGGCGACCTGTGCGCTGAAGGAGTATGGTTCGGGTTCGATTTTTTTTGCGGCCTCGTCCAGCCAGGCTTCGCCGCCGGGCTCGAAGAGGAAGTTTGTCTCGACAAGAGGGGCAGTGGATTTGTCTGCAACGACTTTCAAGTAGAACCTGTATTTGCCGGCGGTGAGTGTGTCCGGGCATCCGGACTTCCAGTCCGTCAGCCTACCTTTTACGACTTCCACCGTATCGTTCTTCTCGAATTTGTATGGGGTTGCCGAAGGCTGGGTCTCCTTCTTCGCATCTCTGGTCTCATCTTTCGCGCTTTCGACCAGCAGGGATATGCTTACTTTACCGGGGGATCCGCAGGTGCCGAGCTTTAAAACCGGCTCGATCTTCCCCTTGAATAAGCATGAAAGGTCTTCGAGGCGTGCGAACGGGCCTGATGTCAGCCATGCGAAGGGGTGGTCCTGCGGCTCCTGGAAGGTTGTGAGTTTTGCTGCGACGGCGGACTGCTGGCCTCCGGTCCTCTGCCAGTTCCTGGCCAGGAGCATGGACCATACGTCGCCCGCCTTGTTCGGCTGGGGCAGGTCCATGGTTGAGCGAGGTATCGCTATTTCGATGATCCATGCGGCCTTGTGCGCCTTGCTGGCGATCTTCCAGCCGGGATTCCAGCATGTGCTTCTGGCGGCGACCTCCCAAGCGAACTTGGAGTAGAAGCCGGCCCCCATCGAATTTATTATGGCCTGCCCTGACCATGGCAGTGAAGTTCCGATCACGTTGCGTCCGCCCGGAGTGAGGTGGACTTCGATCGAGTCGTCCCGGACGACTTCTCCGGTGGGCAATGATGGATCGCGGTTGGTGCAGCGCAGCGTCTCGTTCGGCAGGCGTTGGCTCTCGCATGACAAGTAGATGTTGTCTGCGTCCCACATTAGCCGCCATTTCGCCCAGCGCGCATACAGGAAGTTGAAGCGCTTCTTCTGGTCAACCATGTTGTTGAGGACGGCCGCGCAGTCCCATTCGCCCTCGGAAATATCGCCGTCTAGCACAGGCGGTCTTTCCGTCTCCGGGATTGAAAAGCTCGTATACCCGCGCTCAGGATCAAACGGCTTCTGGGGATAGAACTCTCCGGACTGAAGAGTGGTATGGAATGCGGCAATCACAAGAAATGCGGCCGCGAGGAAATAGGAAGTCGGACTTTCCGAAGGTCTTACAGCTTTCCACATATGACACCCCCATCTTTAAAGTTTTTAGAAGATTCTATTTTAGATTGTAATAGGCCCAGAAGCCCATATATCCCCTGTCGTTGTACGGGTTGTAGTAGAGGTAGTTGATGTTTTTCCAGTTTGCCTGCGTCTCGACGTGTCCGTCAATGTGGCCGATGTTTATCGAGCCGTTGTGGAAGGCGGGTATGGCCCATGGGAATTCGACAGCCCAGAAGTTGGGGAGTGTGTCGGCCACGAAGGCTCCCCTGCGTCCTTTGACCCAGGTGTTGACTGTCCCCGCCAAGCCCCACCGGTCATAATAGTTCATGGATGATAGGAACTTGCTGAGCTTTGTGCCGCCCGCATGCGCCGGATCGTTCGAACTTGTATCGCTGGTGTTTACAGCCCAGTACCCGGTGTATGGAGTGTAGAGGCGTGTAGCGGTGAAAGTGTTATACATGAGGTCGTCGGCCCAGCTGCCAGAATTCGGCGAGAAGCTGTATCCGGGGCAGACGAATGAGCCGCCGGATATGTAGCTGTTCGGCAGGTATAGGCCGAATCCGACGAATCCAGCCGGATCCTGTTTTATATACGTCCTGCTGGCGTTTCCCTCATGGAGGGCGCTGCGGTAAGGGAAGAACTCGTCGTAATCGCCAAGGTAATTCGTTGTCGCAAGGATTATCTGCTTCTGATTGTTTATGCAGACTCCGGTCTTGGCGATGTCTCTGGCACGTTTCAGTGCCGGCAGGAGCATCGCGCAGAGGATGCCTATTATTGCGATGACGACGAGGAGTTCAATGAGCGTAAAAGTTTTTCCGGGGGAAAAACTTTTACCTGGGCTGATCGGAATGCCCTTGTCCGGAAAACGCATTCCGGGCGGAGCTGATGATGCGCGGATTGTCATGTGTTCCTCCCTGAAGATAAAATGCAAATCAATTCAAGAATTATCTCACTTCTTTGGAGACGTCTTGGCTTTCTTAGTCTTTTTGATGATTCCATATAGCCTGGAGTCTTTCGAGTCTTTCGAAATCATGTCCAGGGGATTTTCCCCATCCGCGCTTTTCGCCTTGCCGTCGCCGCAGTTTTCGGTGAGGAATGCGGCGCCGGCGTATAGGGATGGGCAGGGTTTTCATTGTATCCTCCACCTGCCGTTCTTGCAGATGGCGCGCAGACATTCAGTCCTCTTCCCGTTCGATGTAATGGATATTAATGGCGCTGCTGCGGGTTTGATTGTCAATTCCATCTTTTCAGATTCCGCCCTAGGCGCATTGCCCGTGGTTAATTTCCATGAGGGCTTTGCGCCGGGCAGGAGTATCTCGACTGCGGTGAGAAGCCGGTGCGTTGCGGATTTCCCTGAGAGCAGGCGGAGGATTTTTGCCGGTCTCTCAAGATCATCCATGCCGTCCTGATCCATGGTGGCTTCCGAAGGCTTCCAGTTGAGCGGGACGACGCGCAGCGCAGCATGCTTGCCGATTATCCAGAATTCCGCGTTCCGTTTCTCGACGGGTTTCGTGGTGCTGATGCGGAAGCTGGCGGCATGCTGGGATTTCATAACTAGCTCGTCATCAAAGATGTACAGGCTTGGAAGAGGGGAGATTACTCGCCGGACGCTTTTGGTCACCGGGCTCGGCGCCCATACTCCGGTGTTGTCGCTGGCGAGTAGGAAGATGCCATTCTTTTCAATTGCGGAAGTCAAGATTCCGCCGTCAGTGGTGGAGGGATGCTGGCGGAAGGGGGCGCCGTCATTATCCTCGGGGCAGAGCAGATTGTGACGGCCTGTCCAGACAAGCAGCGTGTGCTCCGGGTGGTCGTAGTGGAGCATGCCGCGGTCGATCGCCAGCGCCTCCTTATCCGTCTCGATGATGAAGCTTCCCTTGTCCTCGTGGGTGTGGCCGCCCCTGCCGGGGCCGGTGCAGAAATGGAAATGGACGGGGCCGACACCTTCGACGTCACGGATGCGCGTGACCTGGCCGGTGTCCGGATAGACGCCTAGCCTTGGGCTTGGCGGGACGGATGCAGTCCTCGGCTTCAGGTCGCTGGAAATGATCAGGGAGAAAGGATCGGAGTCGCCATGTTCCTCTACGATCTTCCGGTATATCTCCTGCCACCTGGGGTTGCCGGAGACTCGGGCGAAGAATGCCGCTATGAATGGGCTGATCCTGGATTGCGACCTGCATGAGTTTATGCTCATGTATCTCGGGATTCCGCCGTCGTCCTGGATCGTAAGCATGTCGAGCGCGAAGTCGCCCGTGCGCCTAATTGTCGGAGTGACGTATTTCTCGAGCGCCTTCCCGTGGTACCTTGCCATGGCGCAGAGGGGCGGCAGGCCGACATCGAGGGCGGCCTCCCAGTAGCCCATGCCTTCGAGCGTGCCGCCGTCGTCCCTTATGTAGTTTCCGAGCATGGTGTGCTGGTCGCGCTCGGCCTCCTCCAGGCGCGGACGGTATCGGGGATAGGTCTGATATACGGAGAGGAGGGCCATTATGCGTCCGTGATTGAACATCAGCCCCTGGTTCATGCCCCACACGTATTCCCAGCGGAAGAGGTCTGACTCTATGTGTGCAATCGCCTTGCGGATAAGGACGTCGCGCAAGGTCTCCCTGCCGTAAGGTGTCAGGAATGAACCGGCGAGATCGAGGACCAGCGCCATGCCCTTGCAGTACCATGCCTCGACGTAGCCTCGGCGGTGGTATGGCGAGCCGGGAAGGACGCTTAGGACACCCTGCGTCCATTCGCGGCAGTGGGCGGCGGAGAGCGCCATGCGGACCGCCATGCGCGACTTCTCCGGATCGCGGTCGATGAGGCCGATGAAGGCGAGGCGGCCCATGCCGTCGTGCATGGCCGGCTTCCAACGGTCGCGCTCGCGGACGAACACGGACTGGAATGGATCAGGAAGAAATTCCCCGACGGCGGCCTCAGGTTTGAAGGTCGCCATGTCCTTGTCAGTCTGCGCCCTTAATGAATCCAGCATCCGTTTGAACGGGGTGCGGTTCAGGCGCTTCCTAAGCGCTTCAGCTCCGGCATTGTCAAAATACAGCTTCAGCTGGGGCTCCACCGACTTCGGCTTTTCTACGAGCAGGCCCGGCCAGTCGGGGGTATACGGGCTCGGTCGTGCTTCCATGATTTTTTCCAGCCTCCGGTTCGCGACGCCGAGCCAGACCAGCTCGATTATCGCGGGCTTCTGCTCAAGCGGAACCATTTCGATTCGAAGGGAAGTTAGGATTTTCCCCGGCAGCCTGCCGTCGAATTCGGAGAAGTTGTCCGTGCCTTTGGCGGTGAGGATGAGCTCTTCGGCTCCGCCGCCGAACCCTGCATGAATCCGGATTTCCATATGTTTCGGAACGCAGGCGAAAAGCCTCGATATGTCGTATTCGCCGACGTCGGCGCTGCAGCGGCGGCTCATCGTGAAAGCCGGTTTCCCGGCTGGCGATTTTTCTATGGTGAACCATGCGGATGCGGAATAGGACGCCTTCGCGCCTGGCAGAATCCTTATGTCGTAGCCCTCGAACGCGTCGTAAGTGCTGTTGTCGGCGTTCTTGTCGCCGGTCCAGAACGGTTCGATAATCGCCTCAGCTTCGTTGATGCGCACGACTCTCATGATGCTCCTTCTTCGAGTTTATGGCCTGCCGTTTGAAATCTTAACGGCAATTTCTCTCGTTTCAGGCACCTCCGCCCCGTTGGAGATATGCCTTAGAATTTCTACGGCGGTTCCGAGTATTTCCTTAAGGTCGAATCCGACTTTCAATATCGGCAGGGATGGCGGGATAGTCTCCGGAAAATTCCACGCCGAAACGATCATCAGCTCGTCCGGAACCCTGGTTCCGGAGGCCGCCACGCCGAGGCACGCGCTGGCGAGCAGGTTGTCGTCGGTCACGAGAAGGGCGTCGGGCATTTCCGGCTGGCCGGGGTTTAAAAGCAGCTGGATGCTGTTGCGCGCCCAATGCGGATTCAGCGCGCTGGCGCCCTGGAACCAATGCGGAAAAGAAGTCATGCCAAGCGAGCGTATCTTTGCGGTTATCCCGGGTTCGTAGTCTGGCCCGTTTGAACTCTGCGCGAGAACGGCCACCTTCCTGCGCCCGTGCGCGGAAATCTCGGCCAGGGCCCTGTCGATCATCGCGTGATGGCTTATCTTCAGATAGCTCAGTCCAGGGGCGGGCTCTCTGTTGCCGAGAATGCTGACCGTGGGAACCTGGGGGGCTTTCAGGAGTGGCGTGTCCCTGAGGCATTCGTAGCTCACAAGGAAGAGCCCGGACAGGATGCCTGCCTCCAGGTCGGCTAGAAGTCGGATGTAGTCTTTTGAGTCCGCATGGCCGTCCACTCCGAAGTATGCCCTTCCTTTCCATGGGGATTCCGTGTTCGAGGTGACCATCTCCCTCAGGAGGCCCGTATTGAAGCTTGACCATGACCATCCGCTTTCATCCGTGGGGTGGAGGGTGAAGACCAGTCCGTATTGCATGCTTGAAGATGCTCCGGCGGAGACAATGGTGCCTTTGCGGCTCTCAATCTTCACCAGGCCGTCGGCTCGCAGGCGGTCAAGAGCCCTCTGCATCGTAAGAAGGCTGACTCCGAACTCCTTGGCCAGCCTCCTGTTTGACGGGAGGCTGGTTCCTGGCGGCCATACATTCTCAGAGAAGCGCCTCCTGCATTCCTGCAGTATGCGTGCCGTCGTTCCGCCGTTTCTTCCGTTCAAGTTTTTTCTCATGAAATAAGTCAGTATTAATAAATAGTATGTCAGATTGCCTAATATCATATGCCATGCTAAACATTGTGTCAACATAAAAAATAAAAATAAGTCAAAATTATTATTGACTATGTCAAAAGGGCGAATATTATAAGGGCAAAAGCATCCGGCGAACAATAGATTGAAGAAGGGCGATTGATTCCATGAAGACTCAGAGGCACAAGAATCCGCTTGTTGACACCCGCAGGCCATCAGACGGGGCATATGCTGCGACAAATCCGCCGGTTTTCGCATGGCGTGCGGACGGAGGCGCGAATTCATGGTCTCTAACCGTATCGAAGGACAGGGAGCAGAGGGATAAGATCATCGATCTGAATAATCTTGAGATTCCTTATCACTTGCCATCCAAGGCCTTGCAGCCTGGAAGGTATTTCTGGAGCTGGGCCGGCGGCCGTTCAGGAGGGGAATTGTTTTCTTTTGAAATCCGTCCGGAGGCGGCGGTATTGGAGGTGCCCGAGGTCGATGGGCTTCTAGCCGCGATGCCGGCGGCGCATCCGAGGATATGGATACGTCCGGAATATGTATCAGCCCTGCGCGAATCACGCTTCAGCTCAAGGAAAGGCATGTGGGGGGAGCTTAGGAAGGCCGCCGAAGAGTTCCTTTTGCAACCGCACGAGCTTTCCGAGCCGCCATTCATTCCGGACTACCACTCACAGCACGAGGCATGGTTCCACGCCTACAACAAGGCGATGATGGATTCGAGGCTCTTTCTTGGAGGTGCGGAAGTGCTTGCGCTGGCGTATCTTGCCTCCGGCGACGCCAAATATGCAAAGGCCGCATGCGCGCGGATGGCGTCCGTTTCGAAGTGGGATCCCGCGGGCTCCACATGGATAGAGCACAACGACGAGCCGCACATGTCGATAGTGAACTGGGGGCCCGTCGTCTGCGACTGGGTGTGGGAGCATTTCACGGAGGACGAGAGGGCCAGGATTGCGGAGATGTTCCGCCGCCGCGGAGAGCTGGCGGTTAAGTTCATACGCTCATTCGGGCATTACGGTTCGACCCACTACGGTTCGCACCACGGGAGGGAGATAGTGTTCCTGGGAACTCTCTGCCTGGTCTTCCACGAGGAGATCCCGGAGGCGCGGGCCTGGCTGGAATGGCTGCGGCCGGTTCTTTGCGGGATATGGCCGATGTGGGCCGGGGAGGACGGCGCATGGGCGGAAGGGCCTCACTACAGTGTCGCGTATGTCTGCGTCATGATGCGCTTCGCGGCCGCGCTCAGAAGCTCTACCGGCGTCGACCTCTTCAGACGCCCGTTCTGGAAGGGATACATCGAATGGCTGAAGCATTGCTGCCCCTCGGATGTCGAATGGACAGGGTTCGGGGACGGCGCCAAGCTGCGCGGCAAGGCCGACCACTTCACTGCGGACGTCGTCAGGCTGATCGCATGTTTCACCGGAAGCCGCGGATTCAATGGCTATGTCAATAAGATATGCCCCGGCCGTTCCTTGATGGCCGAGCGCGTCGACTTGTCATATCCGTCGCCGATGGTGTATTTGTTCAATCCGGAGGACAAGGGGGACGGCGAAGGCATAGAGGACAAGGATGTAGGGAAAAGGATGCTGAAGGTCTTTCCCGGGGCGGGTTGGGCGGCCCTGCACACCAGCCTCGGAAACACGGCGAGTGACATCTGCCTCACCTTCAGATCTTCTCCCTATGGCTCCGTCAGTCATTCGCATGCGGACAACAATGATTTCACTTTACATGCCGGAGGGAAGTCCCTCCTGATCCCCTCGGGAGTCTACGACGGCTGGGCGACGAAGCATCACAGCCACTGGGTATGGCATACTAAGTCCGCAAACTGCATAACGCTTTCCGACGCGGGGCAGCTCATGCGTTCCGAGGATTCGACCGGGATGATCGAGGATGCTTTTGAAGACGGACGTATCGTTTATTTCCTCGGCAACGCGGATGCCAGCTATCATGACCGGGCGCTCCGGTGCAGGCGGCACGTGCTCTACCTGAAGCCCCACAATGCGTTCCTTATCGTTGACGAATTCGAAGCTCGCCCGGGAATTGCTTCTTCCCTGCAGTGGAACGCCCACGCCTGGTCGGAATTCAACATCGACGAGAAGGAAATTTCATTCCGTGTGGAGCGAGATGGCTCGTCCGTCAATGGGCATATCCTTTGGCATGCCGAAGGTTTTTTCACTCTTACCGACAAGGCCGATCCTCCGCCGCTAAACGACGGATTCGACAGGCTTCCGTTCACAGAGTACAACCTTAGGTTCACACCATGGGGGCTTGTGGACAAAGTCAGAAACTTGGGAGTTCTGCTTTGCCCGGAACTGTCAACCGCCAGACGTGCGTGCGTGTCTTCGGAAAGGATGGACGGAGTCGAGGTTGCCAGGATAGGGGATGACATCGTCCATGTATATCCGGAATCATTCTCCCACGCGAATGGGAGGAAGATTGTGGCGCAAATCAATCTTTGCGGAACCGAATACCAGATCGGGGACGGATCGATTTATATCAAAAAGTCCAATTAGGGATTGAAAATGAAGACTGTCTTGTTTTCGAAGTCGTTAAAGGATAAATCGCCTTCCGATCTTGTCGAAATCGCCGCGGAATGCGGCGCTGACGGCTATGACATCTGCATAAGGAAGGGGCATCAAGTCACACCAGAGAACGTGTCCGCAGTTTTGCCGAGGCTAGTGAAGCTGCTTTCGAGCAACGGATTGGAGGTGCCGATGGCCAGCGGCGAGGGGGATCTGATTTATCCGGACGACTCCAGAGCCCTTCCTTCGCTCAAAGCGTTGGCGGAATCGGGGATAAGAAATTTGAAGCTGGGATATTTTGTATATAAGCCACGCGAGGACAACTACTTGGCGTATGTCGACAAGATAAGGCGGGCCTTCGACGGATGGCAGATGCTCAGCCGCGAATACGGGGTTAAGATATGCTACCACACTCACTGCGGGCCGTGCATGGGGTTGAACGGAGCCGCCTTGGCGACTCTCCTCAAGGATTTCGATCCGGAATGCATCGGCGCCTACATCGATCCCGCCCATCTCGCGGTGAACGGAGAGGACTTCGATTTTGCCCTTAGCATGCTGAAGGATCATTTGGCGCTCGTGGCTCTTAAGGATGTCCTGATGATCCGCGAGGAGAAGAACGGCCATGGCTCCGTCAGGCTGGACTGGGTCAGGGCCGGGGTGGGGATGGTGGACTGGACGCTGGTCTTTTCCGAGCTGAGGCGGATCGGATACGGCGGAGTCTGCTCCGTGCACTGCGAATTCGAGGTTCCGGAGGGCGAATTCATCCGGGCTGTTGGGAAGGAAGTTGAGTTCTTTAGAAAGCATCTATAAAATTCTCAGAACAATGTTAAGGAGGCTGATTATGACATTCAAGTCAATCCGCGCATTCGGGATCGTCTTGGCATCGCTGGCCGTGCAGATGCTTTGCTCTGATGCGTCTCGGGGGTCGGAAGCAGGCAGTCCGCCCACCATGTGCGTCCCTAAAATAAAGAATCCGCCGGTGATCGACGGGAATATTACTCCGGAGGAATACAAGGAGTTCTCGGCTATCAGCGGCGTTGTCCGTCTCAAGCCTAACATGGTCGTCCCAGTGGTGCAGCAGGTCGTGTGGTACCTGGGATATGACAAGGATTATCTGTATATGGCCATGGTGTCGCCGAATCCCGAGGGGGCCTGGCCTCTCGCGGACATAAAGCCGGAGGACGCGCTCGACTTTCCGATAGATCGCGCTCTGCTGAACGACGACCATGTCGAGATCGAATTCGGTGTGCATGGCCGCAAGAAGTCGCCGCTTGGCGGGTACGGCTTCTTCAAGCTGATCATAAATCCGCGGGGGGCGATGACCGACCGCCACTGGTTCAACGGCACGCCCGGCTCGGAGGATCTCTGGGACTATGGCGGCGAGACCAAGTGTAGCGTCGACAAGAAACAGTGGCTGCTCGAGACCAAAGTCGCATTCAAGTCGCTCGGCATAGAGAAGCCGGACGAGTTCAGCATGCCGATCCAGATTGTCCGCGCCGACTCCTGCGGCGACAGCATCTACTTTGCGGAGTGGGCCGGCTGCGGCTGGATGGACTGGACTAAGTTCGGGGAGATATGCTTGGATCCGGAGGCTCCGGCCGTGCAGTTCCTCAACGTGGGGGAAATCGGCAAAGGCGATATGGACATAAGGTTCGCGATCAACAACGCTTCGGCGGACGCACGCAAGCTGGCCGCTTCGGTGGTGGCGACGGACGGAGACGGCAAGGGCGTCTATTCCGAGGACAAGAATCTCGATGTGCCGCCGGGCGGCAGCGGCGAGTTCAAGTTTGCCGGCAAGCTCCCGATAACTGCCCAGGGCAATCATGTGGTCGTAAAAGTGTCCGAGATTGACAAGGCCGGCAAAGCAAAGATGCTTTACTTCACAGACATGCCTGTCATTCAGCTTACCGACGAACTCTGGAAGAAGGACTACGCCCCTTGGATGGCGGGACGTCCTCAGACCGGAAAATACAAGTGGTCTTTCGCGTATTGGCCGAGCTGCGGAGTCATAAGGGCGTCGGTCGACGTAGACATGTTCGGAATCAATGAGGAGATTCTGAACGCCGGCGCCTGGTCGCTGGGCCTCCTCAAGAAGGGCGAGGGTAAGCCGCTTTCGGAGAAGAAGGCGAAGATGGGCAAGCGGCGCGAATCCATGATTCTCGAGACCGGTCCGCTTACGGCCGGAGAATATGAAGTCAAGCTCACCCTGTTCGGTGCCGACGGGGAGAAGGTCCTCGACGAGAAGAAGTCGTCTTTCGCAAGGAACAATTATCCGTGGGAGGGCAATGATCTCGGCAAGGCGAGCAAGGTGATACCGCCATATACTCCGATAAGGTTTGAAGGGCTCGCCTTAAGTCCGTGGGGCAGGACTTATACGGTTTCAAAGTCAGGTCTGATCGAAAAGATAAAGGCGGCAGGAGGCCGCAAGGGAGACGAGGAGATTCTTCGCTCCCCGGTCTCGCTCGAGGCCGTCCGGGACGGAAAGGTATCCGGGATCGAGAATGCGTCCGTTGAAGTAAAGGCCGCCTCCGACGACAGGATCGATATCTCCGCGAAAGGAAGCATCGGAGGGGCAGCTGTCAGCGTCGAAAGCCATCTTGAATTCGACGGGTGGTACAATGTCCGCATGACGCTGGATCCCGGCGGCCAGCCGCAGTCATTCGACTGCCTCTCCCTGAACATCCCTGTGTGGGAGCGTTCTGACACCATGTATGTCCAGCGCGGAGACGGCCTGAGCGAAAACAGGACTGATTCAATTCCCGAGGGTAAGGGTGTTGTCTGGGATTCGCGTGATCTTCCGTCGGTAGGCAAGGAGAACGGATCCTTCGTGCCCGTCGCGTTCGCGGGGAACGGCGACAAAGGCGTATGGTTCTTCGCGGTGGACAGCAGGAACTGGACCTTGTCCCCGGACAAGGCGGCGCTCGAATTCGTGAGACCTGACGGCGGCGGTGTCGACATGCGCTTCAACATCTTCGCGGCAAAGACACTGCTGGACAAGCCTCGCACGATAGAGTTCGCCATGCTGGCTACGCCCGTAAAGCCGTATCCTGAAAACTACAGGCATCGCTGCTGGTACGGCGACACTAAATATTATAGCCATTCCACCGAGGGGTACCGCACATACGGATCAAGCGTCGATGGATTTGAACTGTATCGTGACGAAGATTATTCGGCTCTGACCGAATATTTGAAGAAGGCGTTTCCGCTGGTCAATGAAGGGAAACCGCTGGCCCTTTACGGCTCGACGTGGATGTGCGGACTTGGATTGGACGCCTTCGACACCTACGGCGGCGAATGGCTCGGAATAACCAACTGGGAGCCGATGCCGGACACCCACTACAAAGGGAAAAAGAACATGCAGGGCACCCTCACCTTCGAGACGCCGCGCCAGCTCACGCCGCTCGCCGTGCCCAACTGGACCGACAGCTTTCTCGACTGCTTCGTATGGTGGCACAAACGTCTCTTCGAGAAGGTGCCGGTTGTGAACGGAACCTGGTGGGACAACTCCTCTATAGGCTGCTTCACGGACTACGACCCCGTTAAAAAGGAGTTCTACAGGAAGTGGAACGTCTTCATGCGCAGGAACCTGATGAAGAGGTTGATCACCATGCAGCATGAGATGGGCAGGCAGCCGCAGTGGATAATGAACATGCACGTGGACTTCTCGTGGTGCCAGGACGCCTGGCATGTCGAGAACGACTTCAACCCGCTGTCCACCGAAGGGACGATACTCGATGTAATCAATGTCGACCAGTTCCGCGCCCTTTGCCGAACCAAGCGCGGCATAATACAGGCGCTCGATTCGAAGATGTGTTTCTCAAACGTCCCGCGCAACCAGCACCGCCAGCAGGCGCGTGCCAGCTACGGCCTGTGCCTCCTGCACGACATCGGCGGACGTGCCCTCCACAACCCCGGAGAATCCATCCACCGCCAGCTCATGGAGACGATGACGAGGAGCGTCGACTTCTTCGGCAAGGCGGAGTTCATCCCATACTGGGACAAGACCGACCTCGCCGTCAACACGAAGCCTGGAACCCATATGTCAATCTACCGCGATCCCGACGGCAAGAGGGCGGTGCTTGTGATAATGAACACGAGCCACAAGGACATAGCATATCCGCATATCAAGGTGGGGAACGGACTGATACCGGGGAAGAAGGATCACGAACTCAAGGTTAGCGACGCGGAGACTGGCGAAGTCTGGCGCTGCGTCAGCAACGAGTTCATGACCTACAACGAGCGCCACTTCCTATTCGAGAAGGACGGCCTGATGATCATGGCGGTAGAATAATTTATCACCCGCTGGGGGTGAAAAATTATCTGTAAAGCAAGTTTCCGGACTGACAACTGAATAATGATAAGATGTCGGAGTCTGAGTCAGCGGCATTTGGCCGTCTATACTCCATTAGCGTGAAATTTACATTTTGACGAGCAAGATTTGGGATTGGATATTTTCGTTCCAACCGAGTGGCGACATGAATGTCGTCCGAGTAAGGAACGGAAAAATACGGCCCAAAGATGCCCGCCGCAAGGCGGTTGCGGTCTTTCGGTTTTGCTCCGCACCCTTCGAGACCCTTCGATACCTCGGTATCGGTGGCCTCTCAGAACACGGAGCAATTCCCGAAACCTCCGCAATCAAAATGTAAATTTCTCAGCCTAAAGGAGTATAACATTACAGTAAGAGGTGATTATGCAGATGAACTCTAAGCTCAAGTGTTCGGTGAGGAGAATAGGGAACCTTGAAATCGATTACAATCCGGTAAGCGGGCAGATCATGAGTGTCTGTGACCGCGAGCTCGGGATGGAAGTGATCAGTTTCAAGGAAGGCGGCGAACTGGAGATAAACAAGCTGCCTGTCCCGACGGAAATTGTCGGGCAGGACGCCAGCGAGGTGAATCCCGCCTGGCAGTGCAGCCTGCGATCCGTTCAGCATCCATCCGTCGGATGCGCGCAGGGGCTAGATATTTTCCGCCAGGTGGTCGTCGGAAGCGCATGCAAGGGCGCGGGGAACCACATCAATCCGTCGAACAGTATGCATGTCCGCTACCGGCTCGACCGTTCCCAGGTCAACCGCTACGTGACGCCGGATCCGCAGAGCGCCGGACAGCGTCCCATACAGATGCCGCTGTGGCTTGACACCGTGGGGGTTATGGCTTCCAGAACCGACTGGTTCGGCCCGGAGACGAGGATGATACAATGCTCGATCGGCGGATGCGGGCCGCGTTCGCATGTCGGATTGGAGGACGCTCCCGTCAAGGATGCGCTGCAGAATCTATGGAACATGTTCCGGCGCACGCATCCCGGTGTCCAGGTCGTTCCCGGAGCCGTATACTATCATCCCGACGGCAGATGGCTCTGGATCACAAGCCAGCGGCCGACCGTCGGCATGCACTGGGACTATGGAGAGGACTATTTGAAGGCGCAGTTCCAGTTCCATGCCCTCCTCGATCCGGCCGAGATAGTCCATGTCCCCGAGGTCAGCTTCTATTGGGGCAGGGGCGGCCGCGATGAACTCATGAAACGTCTTAACGACAACTTCATCGGCTACGAGGAGCCCGGCGACTGGTTTTTCCACACCTGCTGGTTCTGGCTGCATTGGTGGCAGTTCCGTCAGAACGGTTATGATGACATGACCGAGCATTTGAAGTTCCTCAACGGTGAGCTCGGCCTCACAGGCTTTGGATTGACAAGCCACGATCTCCGGCCCGGCGCGTGGGACTGCTGTCCGTCTGGCCTGCGCCCGAGCCCGCATCTCGGCGGCGACAGCGGGCTGAGGAAGCTCGGAGAGACGGCGAAGTCGCTAGGCTGCAAGATGTATGTATGGCTGCCGTTCCTCGGCCTGGCAAGGCCGAGCCTTGATCTCAAGGAATCCTGGCGGATCAAGGGACAGGACGGCCGCCCTTATGAAAGCTTCTACATCGAATCATTCGACATGTATCACGCCGTCAACTTCGGCTATCCGGAAGTGCAGGCATATTATCTTGAATGGATACGCCGTTACATACAGGACTACCATGTCGAGGGAATCTTCTGGGACTGCGGTGGAACTCCGTTGCCGCCGGACTTCTCCCCGCACGAGACCCGCCCCTTCCAGCGCTTCCCGAGCGAATGCATGACCGCATCATACAACTTCATGGAGAAGGTCATGCTCTTCGGCAAGTCCCTCAGCAGGGATTTCTTCATGTTCCACGAGTGCATGGGGATGGACCTGCCCGGCATGGGATATTCTACCAGCACCGGAAACGATCCATTCATGTTCGACCTGAATAGGGCCGGACGGCGCAGGATAGTATTCCAGAGCCATTCCACATACAATCTCTACGGCGGAAAGGCGACTGTCAGTCCGAACACCGACTGCGCGTTCAAGTCGCCGGTCAGCATCGACACATACAGGCCCATGGCGAAGGATCAGATGAACAAGTGGATCGTAAAGTTCGTGAGGAAGCATGGAGTGAGGGATGCCGTCGGGCTCCAGCCCGGCGCCGCCTTGTGCGCAAACCACATCGTGGTTGACGACGGAAAAGAGGAATGCGAACTCGTTGTCCCTCACTGGGTGCCGAAGGTGAAATCCCTTACGCATGTCCTTACAGGGGAGAAATATATGCCGGATAAAAAGGTGGGTAGCGGAACGGTTTTCCGCCTGCCCCGCAAGGCCGCCTATGAGATAGGATGAATCTCCGTTCCCCGAAAAATTATCGGCAAGGTAGGGGAGGGGGACGAGGAAGATAGCGATTAAGGCATTCGAGTCTTATAGGAGCGATGATGGACGTATTAGACGAGAAAAGATTTCCTCATTCCGCGAAGACGCGCAATCTCGTGCGCTTCGCCGAGCATCTTCCGTCCGAGACGATGGATGCGAGTTTCGCTGGGGACTTCGGCTTCCGCGGGCGCGGAAGCCGCTTCTCTATTCTTAAAAGTCCGAAGAGTGCGCCGGGGCCTGACCAGTGCTGGGGGAGTTTTGCCCGCGACTGCCGGCTCCTTTTCGGCAAACTGCTGGGGCTTGAAATCGCTTATGAAGGCCTTCCTCCGGACAGAGCTGAATATGCGTCTCTTTACAACGCAATGAACTACTACCGCTCGCACATCGAGGAATATTTCTTCCAGAACGGGATATTCCCATCGCCGCCAGTCGAAGGCCTCTGCCTCATATGGTTTCCGCAGGCGGACCAGCTCCGCGTTTCCTACAGGATATCGAACAGGGCGGATTTCCCTGTCACACTGCAGCTTAATTGGTTTTCCGAGGGTGTCGCAGGATTGAATTGCGAGGGGCGGGTCTTGAACGACGGCTTCGAATTCTCTAACGAGTGGGAGGTCGCCCGCACAAGATACAGGGCCAGGTCAAGGCTCATATCCGCACCGCCTCGCATAAAGTTCAAGATGGACGGGATGCGTTTCGAGTCAGATGAGCTTAAGGAGGCTTTGCCTCCTCACGGCGCCCTCGACTATGAATTCCTGTTTTCCTTCTCGTTCAACGATGAACGGATGCCTACGGTGTCGAAAGGCTGGAAGTCGAAGAGATCATTGCTCGAGGCGGCTTCGGACATGGAGACGGCTTATGCCAGGCTTCCGAGGTTGAAAAGGCCTTTCGACAAGTTCGAGAGGCTCTTTCTAAAGGCCGCCGGAACGCTGCAGTCGCTCCGTTTCAGGGACTATGATGTTTCAGGCCGACCGGTGATGACAATACACGCCGGCAAGACGGGCGTCAACGCGACATGGTTCTGGGACACGGCTTTCACGCTGCTTGGGCTCGGGGTCGCCGGTGACACTGAAACTGCGAAAGGTGCGGTCCGTATCCTGATCGGAGGCATCAAGGAGGACGGAACGCCTCCCTGCACATACGAGGCCCAGGCGTATGCCTACCGCTACCAGATGCCTATCCTAGCCTGGGGCGTCGGACATTTTCTGGCAATGCATCCGGACATGGACTTTCTGAGACAGGCTTATCCGGCCTTGTCGCGATATGTCCGGAAATGGCTGACGTTCAAGACGGCTTCAGGCCTGGTGGTGCACCCGCCGGGAGGAACCGCCCTCGACGACACGCTCCGCTGGAACACGGGACTCCCTTTCAAGCCGAAGCATGGGCAGAAGTGGCACGCGATGGACTGGGGAAGAATGCACTTGGAAGGCTTTGAGGCTCCCGACGTCAACAGCTTCCTCTATCTCGAGCTTCGCACCATGGCCGCCATGGCACGAAAGCTTGGGCTGGAGGCGGAAGCGAATCACTGGGACGGCGAGGCGGACAAATTTTCAGCGGCTATAAATGATTGCCTTTATGACTGCAAGCTCGGCGTTTATCAGGACCGCGCCGTCGCCTCCCGCGGCTTCACCGGACTGATATCAAACGCCGCCTTCATGCCGCTATATGCCGGTATCGTGCCGAAGGATCGCATTCAAAAGCTTTGCCGTGGATGGCTCCTGAATCCTGAGCATTTCCTGACGCCGTTCCCGTTCCCGATGGTTGACAGAAGCAACTTTACATACCGGCCGGGCGGCTTCCTCTTCGCCCCGAAGGAATATCCCGGCTCCCTCTGCGTGCAGAACTACGCGCACGGACGCAGCGAGGTGTTCATGGACTTCTGGTTCCTCTCGGCGCTCCACAATTCGGGATTCGTGAAGGAGGCCGAGGATATAGCGCTGGACATCCTGGGGCAGGTCGATCTGGGCGAAGGCATCAGCGAGTGCTACGACAGCCTGACGGGAATCTACGCCGGGCACCAGGAGTTCATGTGGAGCTCGGCCGCGGTCCTGGTGATCGCGTCGGGATACTACAGGAAGGGACCGGTGGCGAGGCTGTGAGGCAAGGGCGTGAATGGGATGATTGGATGAATGGATGGCGGGAACAGTAATAAATCTAGAGGCCAAGTTTTCCCCTGCGGGAAAAAGGCGCCCTTACGGCGCGCAGGTAGCTTGCGCGCGGCGCGCGCAAACTACATTTTGGAAAAAACGTTTTCCAAGTCGCACCGTAAGGGGCTAATGGACCGGAAAGGAATGAGGTCGATGAAACGTTTGCTTGGACAGGCGATAATGGCAGGACTTTTTTTAGTGGGGGCACTTCTTCATGCGGAGGATGTATCTTCCGGATTCACGTACAGGAACGACGCGGGGGATTCCGAGCTTGAATACAAGGTGACGAAGGACGGCCTGAGCCTGGTCAGGATCGGCGGCGTCGATATTGCGAAGGGAAAGATCGAGGCTCAGGACTTCTCCGGATGCATGAATTTCAAGAACAACTATGACTGGAGGAAGGCGCCGAAGGACAAGCTTTGGGAATACAAGGACCGATACTTGGAAATCGTCGGCGCAAAGCATGCGCGGGTTCTCCACAAGTCCGCCGAGATAGAGGCGATGTTCGATTATCTCTTCTCGGGCGAAGACGTAGAGATTCAGTGCTCAATTAAGAACATTACAGACAATACTACATTCGAGGCGGTGGACATAAGCGGTCTAGTCTTTAGATTTTCGAAGGAGCCTACAGGGCTCTTCACGGACAGCTCCATCGGCTACCCAGGACAAATCATCCCGACTTGCCGCGCGCCCAACTTCCATCCGTCCTTCGGCGCTAACTTCGGCGGATCGGAACTCTCGGACGGAAACGTAGGAGTCGGCGCGACGCCGCTGAGGACCGGATGGTCTAAGACGCTCATTTCCTGGGAGGGCTACAAGAGCGAAAAGAAGTCCTTCCATTATGTGCGAGCGGCCCAGATTACGCCGGGATCAACATTCCGATGTGACTTTCTACTGCGTATCAGCAGGAACCTGGACTGGAAGCATCTTCTGGAACCGTATAAAAAACATTTCAATTCGACTTTCGGGGGCGTCCGATACAAGAACAGCAACAGGCCTATCGGTTTCATCCAGGGCACCAGCGACAAATGGATCAAGGATGGAAATCCATACGGATATGGCGGCAAATATCGCTTCGATACTGACGAGGGCACGAAGATATTTTTAGAGGAAAACATCCCGGTCTTGAAGAAGGCCGACGCGCAAGGAATGATAATATGGTCTTTCACGCCTTGGAACCCAAGAGGCTGCAACTTTCGTCCTGACACTGACGCACTACCTCCGGAAGTCTGGAAGCAAGTTCCGGTCATAGCCGAGGCATTCAAGAAGGAGGGCCTCGGTTTTGGGATCTGCATGCGTCCGCAGATCGTCACCACGCTGGACTGGGAGCATGACACCGCCCTGACAATACACCCTGACGACCTGAGCCAGCTGGGCCTTGCCATCAGGCCGTTCAACAGGCTGATCAAGGAGGGGATGAACACGTTCTATCTCGACACTTTCGGAAGCGCGTGGAACGACGCCAGGACGATGATGTTCCTCAGGGAGATGTGGGGAGATGAAAAGATATTCACCGCGACCGAGTTCTGGTCCGACGTCTCGTTGCTGTATTCGCCCGGTTATTCCCATTTCCTGTGGGACAAGGAGAAAAAGGCATATTATGAATTCTGGCACAGGGAGCATCTGTGGGAGGTCTGCCAGTGGATGTCGCCCGGAGTCCAGATCGCAAGTCCCGGCGGAGTGTGGGATACTAAGGACGAAAGGCCGGAAGGTACTCCCGATCCTTTCCGCTATCTGTATGAGCGCCATGTGATTCCGATATTCTTCACGGTTACCCGGACAAGCGCGGAGATGGCGGATCAGCTCAACGCGCTCACTAAAGAATTTCTCGACGGGAATGGCGAATTCGTCAAATAGCTGATAGGTTATGTAGTGTTTTACAGGAGGGCGATATGACAAATGATGTTCTCACGGCATTGCAGAGAATCCTTTATTCGATCCCGCCTTTTCCTCGCGCATGTAAAAGTTTTTCGCATCGAAAAACTTTTACACTCATCGAGCTGCTGGTGGTGATCGCCATAATAGGCATACTATGCGCGATGCTTCTGCCGGCGCTGAAGCGGGCCAGGGACACCGCCAAGGTTGGGATTTGCATAAGCAACCAGAGGCAGATTATTCAGGGTATGAACACATACATCAGCGATTTCGACGACAACTTCCCCGCATATCCTTACGGTTCTTCCGGGCCTTATACCATATATACGAACGGATGTTCCTGGATAAAATATCCGGTCTCAAGCTATCCTACGGGATATATCGGCTTCGGCATATTGCTGCGCGACGATTATCTTTCCGGCGGTGTCTTCGTATGCCCAGGAACTTATCTTGTCGGTCCGGAAAAAAACAACCGCGACGCTTACGCCGACATTCTTCTCACGGGGAGGCACAAGGCGGTAGACCGTATCGGCGGCGACTATGGGGGAGTTTGGGTTGGGAACGACAGTAAGACCAGTCAGACACTCAGGGAGTTCCTCTTCAACGAGTGGTTCCGCGACTGGGGAGGCTGGAGGGTCACGATAAACAATTTCACCAAGGGGCGGAAGGGGGCGTTCCTCGCCGACAATTATCCCTTATGGAGCTGGCCCGGCGGTCCTTACGGCACCGTCCCGTTCTTCCACAACGGTGCAATCAACATCGGGTTCATTGACGGGCATGTCCAGACGCAGTCCAACTGGAAAAGCATAGACTATGTCAGATCCTCCCCATACAACGACCGCGGTGAAACACAGGGGTTCTGGGCGTATTACAACCTCAAGTGAACCTAATGGCCGCAGTTGAAAATATGCCATGTCATTTAAAACTATTATAATAAGGCAGTTACATACTATGAGGCTTTCACCTGACGGATGAAAGCCGGTTCCCGCATATTTTCAACCCGCAGGGGTTGGCCGCATTCGCCATATCTGCTTCGTTAGCTTCAACTTGCAGTGGTTACCACAGCTGCGTCTTGCTGCCTTGCAGCTACGGAGAATGCGGCCAACTGCGGCAATTAGGTTCATGAGA
This sequence comes from uncultured Victivallaceae bacterium, assembly GCA_964636325.1. Lineage (GTDB taxonomy): Bacteria > Verrucomicrobiota > Lentisphaeria > Victivallales > GWF2-50-93 > CAZWRV01. The sequence goes on from CAZWRV010000015.1 coordinate 51,552, forward strand.
TATGAAATTGGCTCATCGATTTGGCTTCTTTTATACCTTATGCAATTCCCTTGGCGCTCTCGGTGTCTTGGCGGTAAGTTTGTGGGATTCGCGGTCACGCCCTTTTTCCGGCGTCTGCAATCCTTTGCGCGACACGCTGCTCGTATTTCGCCAGGTCGCGGATCTCCTTCTGGGCGACCCCGGACTTTATGGCGGCGTCGGCGACATATCTTGCGACCCTCGGCACGACGCGCGGGTCGAAGGGCTTTGGGATCACGAAGTTCTTGCCGAGAGGGCACTTGCCGTCGAAGATGCCTTTCTTGGCGTCCTCGGGGTAGGCCTTCGCCAGCTGCTTCATCAGGGCTTCGGGTATCTTTTCCGTCACGATTTCGGCGAGGGCTTTGGACGCGGCAAGCTTCATCGCCTCGTTGATGTCGGTGGCCAGGACGTCGAGGGCGCCCCTGAATATTCCGGGGAACCCAAGGACGTTGTTGATCTGGTTGGGGAAGTCGCTGCGGCCTGTTCCGACCACGGCGGCGCCGGCGGCAAGAGCCTCGTCGGGAAGGATTTCGGGAGTGGGGTTGGCCATCGCGAATATCACCGGATTGTCGGCCATTGACTTCACCATGGCCGGAGTGACGCATTTTGCGATGGAGAGCCCGACGAAGACGTCCGCGCCGCGCATCGCGTCCTCGAGGGTCCGCGCCGACGTTTCGCCTGCGAACCTGGCCTTTTCCGGGTTCATTCCTTCCTTGCGGCCCTTGTAGATGACGCCCTTGGAGTCGCAGAGGGTGAAGTTTTCCCTGCGCGCGCCGGCGCCGATGTAGTATTCCGAGCACGCGATGCCGGCGGCGCCCGCGCCGTTCACCACGAACTTTACTTCCTGTATCTTCTTGCCGACCATCTTGAGCGCGTTCAGGAGGGCGGCCAGCGAAATGATGGCCGTGCCGTGCTGGTCGTCGTGGAAGACGGGGATTGAAAGGCGCTTCTTGAGCGTCGCTTCGACCTTGAAGCATGCCGGCGCCGCGATGTCCTCCAGGTTGATTCCGCCGAAGGTCGGCTCGAGCCTCTCCACTGTTTCAATCAGCATGTCGGGGTCGGTGTTGCCGTCCACGTCGAAGACGTTCGCCAGGCATATCGGGACGGCGTCGATGTCGGCGAACTTTTTGAAGAGTACCGCCTTGCCCTCCATGACGGGGAGCCCGGCCTCGGGTCCGATGTTGCCCAGGCCGAGCACGGCCGTCCCGTCGCTAACGACCGCCACCATGTTGCCCTTCGCCGTATACTTCCAGACTTCCTCGGGATTGTCCTTTATCGCGAGGCAGGGCGCCGCAACGCCGGGCGTGTATGCCAGCGAAAGATCCTTCTGTGTTTCGCAGGCCTTCGTCACCTTCAGCGCGATTTTTCCGGGCGTACCGTGCACATGGTATTCAAGGCTCTGCTTCTTCAAAACGCTTTCTGCGCTCATCGCATGTCCTCCGCAGGTTTTATATCTGTCGTGCTTCCTATCCGAAGGGCGTAATATACTAGCCGCTTTCAAGATGCCAAATAATTACGGCTACAGCTTGTTGTAGACGTTTCTGATGTCGATGGCGACCTCCTTGAAGGTCTGGTATCTGTCCGAGGGGGTTCGCTGGATCATCTTGTCGATTATGGCCGGAATGTGGGGGTGGACGTGCTTGGGCATGCGGCTTGAGACGTTGGCCATGCGGATGCTGGCGACGTGTTTTTTTGCGATGTTGTAGGCGTCGGTGGCGCTGTAGTATGTCTTGCCCGTGAGGGCGTGGAACATGACCATTCCGAGGCTGTAGATTTCGCTGCTCATGTTCTCCGGCATGCCGACGATGCGTTCCGGGGGCATGTATATGGGGGAGCCCTCTACGGTGTCGGAGTCGCTGTAGGTGGCGTTGACGGCCTTTATGCACAGGCCGTAGTCGAAGAGGCGGGCGTTGCCGCTGGCGTCGATTATTATGTTCTGCGGCTTGAGATCCCTGAAGAGGTATCCCTTGTCGAATATCCTCTGTTCGGCCGAGAGTATCTGGAGCGACCAGAGGAGGACGAACTTCTGCGGGACGGCCTCATGCCCCTCTATGATCTGGTCTAGGCGCCTGCCTTCTACGAACTGCATCGCCATGAAATATTCGTCGCCGCAGTTGCCGTAGTCGGCGACGGGGATGAGGTGGGGATGGGCGCCGAACTCCTTTCCGACCGACGCCTCGTTGACGAGCGCCCTGATGAGGTGCTGGTTGTTCCTGGCGTTCCTGGCGAGTATCTTGACGGCGTAGGCAACGTCGGGCCTGGCGTCGTCGTAGGCCTTGTATACGCTGCCCATGCCGCCGCCCCCTAGTGGTTCGCAGAGCCAGAAGTTCTTCACCTTGTAGGGTATGAAGTTGGCGCTGCCGCAGTCGGGGCACTTCTCCAGGGAAAGCGGCTTGCAGTCGGCGAGCTTTAGCGTCTTGTCGCAGAAGGCGCATTTCAGCTGGCCCTGGCCGAGGAGCGCGAAATCGAGCGGAGCCTTCGCCTTGTCGGCGCCGCCCCTTTTGAACAGCTTGTCGAACATTGTTTCTCCATAAAGCGTTAAGCTGGGCGATTCGAGGCGGACATCGGCGAAGCACGTGCGCAAATATTCAGTGAACTACCCCCTTTCACTGAATAATTTACCTTGGAAAAATGCGCCCTTACGGCGCGCAGGAGCTTGAGTATGGCGACTTCGCCGAAGTCGTCAGTGCCGCTTTCGGCGAAAGCGGCATACTTCGACAAAAACGTTTTCCGAGTTGCCCCGTAGGGGACTAACGCTCTTCCTTCTTAGTCTTCTCGTCCGCGGCCTCATCCTCCTTCTCAATCTTAATATTCTTGAGTTCTTTTTCAAGGCTTTTGGCCATCTCGGGGGGGAAGTTTTCAAGGCATGCCTTGACGATCCTGGCGCTTATCTCGGGGAGGGAAGGAAGACCTGTCCTCTGCCAGTTGTCGGCGTGGTCCTTCTTGTAGAACGCGTAGATGCGCTTCGCCATGTTGTTGTATGTCGCGGCGGAGTCATATTCGCCGTATGCGAGCATCTGGCATGATCTGAAGAGCAGGCCCTGCATGATGTCCATCATCTGCTTGACCGTGGCGGACTTGACGTCCTCCATCCACTGGTTCAAGATGAATGTGTCCAGATCGCCCTTGTAGGAGTTGTCCTCGGGATATTCCTTTATGAGCTCCTTCTGCAGCTCCTCGGCCTTCTTGTATCCGCCGAAGGTGTAGTTTATCACTGCGGCGTCGACCATGAAGTTCCTGAGGGCGGCGTTCCTGAAGGACTGCGACTTGTGTATCTGAAAGGCCTCCTTGAGGCTTGCGATCACGGCGTCGGTGAGCTTGAGGTTCGGGGCGGTCATGAAGGTCTGGGGGCTGTTCTTGTCGACCATGAGGAGGCGGCCGCCCATGAACGCTTCCTTGAGGGACTGTGTTATCATCCTGTCGTTGTTGATTTCACGCTCGGAGAGCTTGGAGCGCCTGAGCCCCAGCGTTGCCCAGTATATGGCGTGGGACTCGGGGAGGCGCCAGTCGAAGGCGCCGTATTTCCTGTTGAGCTCGAGCATGAACGCGGGATCGAGCTTGTATGTTTCAACGAGCCATTTCCTGCGGAGGTAGGAGTCCAGGGCCTTCTCTTCGGCTGCGTCGTCGAGGGACTTGGTGAACTTTTCGGGCAGGAATCCCTTGGAGCGGAAGTCCTTGGAGAGGGCGGCCATGTTCTTGTATCCCGCCTTTTCGAGGGCGGTCCAGAGCTTGTCGGATGCGGGGAATCGCTTCTTGAACTCGCCGTCGTCGGCCGGAGCGGCCAGCAGGCTGTCGAAGTCGGGCTCCGGCCCGCCGAAGACCTTCATGTATTCGAGCGCCATCTGCTGCTTGTAGTACATGTTGGCGTCGTCCATGATGTTTCCGATCTTGTGCTGGTAGATCCAGCCCAGTTCCTTGTATAGGTTGGGATCCGAGGGGTTGTATTCGAGGGCCTCGTCGCGTATGAGCTCGATGCCCTTCCTCACCCAGCGCCATCTGTCCCTGTGGTCGGAGCAGGCGACGGAAATGTTGTATGCCATGTTCCACGCCAGGTATGCGGTGGCGCCGGTGAAGCGCGGCTGGAGCTTTGTGATCCAGGAGGCTATCTGCGCCATCTCGAAGTACTGGCCGCGTTCCTGGAGGTTGGAGGCGCGCAGCCACAGGAAGTCGGCGAGCAGGCCCCTGAAGCTGCCCAAGGCCACAGTGGTGAATGCGATGACCGGCGGGGCGTTGTCCACAGGATCCGTGTCGGTCAGCTTCGCCTCCTTCTTGATGCTGTTCATCTCCCTCTGGACGGAGTTGATGCAGACGGTGGCCCCGGCGAAGACCAGTGCCGCGAGGATGAACTTGAGAATCGATGAGGGGCTCATTTGCGCACCTCCAGGCCCAGCTCCCTGCGGGAATAGAAGAATGCGCATACGACGAAGATTATCCCGCCCTTGACTAGGAAATACTGGATGAACGTCCTGCCGAGCGTCCCCAGCTCGATCAGTTCCCCAGAGGCCAAAACATCCGAGACGTCCATCCTGTGTATCGGAACCGAGAAGACGACGATGGCCCTGCTGAGCTTCTTCGCCATATAGTCCGGCAGCGAACTCCAGGTCAGCGGCTCGCTGTAGCCTTCGTCGTAGAGGGTCTCTAGGTCGAGTATGTAGCTGGCGAATATGCTAAGCATGACGTAAGAGACGACGAAGAAGACGGCGGTCGGCAGGGACATCACCCCCCCGATGGCGCAGCTCAGGCCCGCCAGGAACATGAGGGCGATGGCAATCATCGCCGTTCCGCGGACGTAGTTTTCCGTGAAGCCGGCGACCTTTGCCAGGAGCTTCGGGCCGTCCGCGATCTGGAAGAAGACAGGCTTCTTGTCAAGGTCATAATTGGCGTAGGCCACCTGGACCTCGCCGCCCGCGCCGACCGCCGTGGGCGGAAGCACCAGCTCCCTGTAGGTGGCCCCCATGATGTTTTCAGGATAAGGGGACAGCGGGAAGAATATGTCGGTGGGCATCTCAGGAACTGAGACCCCTTCGCCCTTCCATTTCTCCACCACCTCGGGGGGCGTCTTCACCTTGACGAAGAACTGGCCGTAGGTCTCCTTCTGGTCCTTCTGCGAGACCCGGTCCACGTAGAGGCGGTATCTTAGGAAGAGCAGGGACTTCTCCCTGCCGCTCACGCCGGCGTAGGTCCAGACCTTGGTGTTGGACGGGCCGAAGACGACTTCGCCCAGGTTTGAGATCACCTTCTTCCTGACCTCGTATATCTTCGACTCATCCGAGTCCATCCCGGGGATGCTGGCCGGGGTGTTGGCGACGGAGAGCTCCGCGACGTTCCTCTCGGCCGCGGCCTTCTTCCGCTCCTGGTATTCCCTCCTGACGAGGGAGTCTATGTCCGGAAGCAACGGCATGTAGACCCTCCTTCCGGTGAACACCTCGTTGTTTATCTTCCACTTCTGCTCTTCGGTGTATTCCGAGCTGTAGTAGTTGTATTTGATTATCGCGTATGCGGTCGCGGCGGAGATCGCCAGGAGGGAGAGGTGGAGCAGGACGACTCCGAGCCACTTTCCGATCCAGATCCTGGCCATCGAGACCGGCTTGGTGCTGACCATGTGCAGCTGGTAGGTCTCGATGTCACGCGACATCACGAAGCAGCCCACCCATACTGTCGATAGCGAAAGCAGGAAGGATATAGCGCCCAGGGAATATCTCAGCGCCACCTTGATGTGCCCCTCCGCTGTGCCGTCGTCGACGATGTAATACGGAAGCGCCGCCATCGCGGCGATCAGCAGGAAGAACATGACGTGGAAGATGCGCGAGCGCACCGCGCTCTTCAGCGTAAGCTTCACTATGGCCCATAAGGGAATCATGAACTGACTCTGCTTAAATAAATGACGGTTGCGATCGGACGCGACCGGCTGCTATCGATTGCGGCCGTTTATTAATAAGGAGCAGGAAGCCGTGCTGATACGCCGGATGTGCGGAAGGCGGCGGGGGAATCTTATCAGTGCTTTCCGCCCTTGTCTCCGCCGAGCAGCTTGGAGAGTTTCTCGTCCACGCGGCCCAGGTCCTCCTTCTCGGCGGCGTCAATGGGCTCCCCCCCGCCATGGTCTACGAGCTTTTCGATCTTTATCTTCGCCTCATCGGTGATCTCCTCCTTCGGCGCTGGCGGCTCCTTCTGCGTCTCGGGTTCCGGCTCTGCAAGCTGCCTGATGATCTCATCCGACGGCTTCCTGAGATACTGCGCGATGCCGCCGCCGCCCTCGACGCCGGAGGTCGAGGCCTTCTCCTGCCTGGCCTTGTTCACGACGTCTATGAAGAACTCCTCCAGGGAGCGGCGCGGATGGTCTATCCTGAAGTCGTCGCCGAGGCCCTCCTTGAGCAGGGCAGCGACCTTCGAGCCGAGCTCCGGCGAAAGCAGCGGTGTGATGATCCTGCTGGCGTTCGAGATGGTGAGCAGCTCCTCGATCCTGCCTGACGCCCTGATCTTTCCGCCGTAGAGGATGATGACCTCGTCGCAGAGGTCCTCGACATCGCTCAGGAGATGGCTGCTTATCACGACGGTCTTGCCGCGCGACTTGAGATGCCTTATGAGATCCTTTATCTCCTTGCAGCCCAGCGGATCGAGGCCGGAGGTGGGCTCGTCGAGGATGACGAGGTCCGGGTCGTTTATGATCGCCTGGGCCAGGCCGATCCTCCTCATCATGCCCTTCGAGAATTCGCCGACGGGACGGTTTCTCGCATGGCTGAGCCCGACCATGTCAAGAAGCTGTTCGCTCCTCTTGCGGCGCTCCAGCCCGGACAGGTTGAAGAGCGCGCCGAAGAAGTCCAGGGTCTCCAGCGCCGTAAGATACTTGTAGAGGTAGGACTCTTCGGGGAGGTAGCCGATCCTCATCTTCGTCTGCACGTCCCTGGGGTTCTTCCCGAAAACGGAGAGGGCGCCCCGCGACGGGTACAGCAGTCCGAGTATCATCTTCAGTGTCGTGGATTTGCCGGAACCGTTCGGCCCCAGCAGCCCGAAGACCTCCCCCTCGGGAACGCCGAAGTCGATCCCTGCCACCGCGGTGGCCTTCGGCCTTTTCCAGAAGTCGAAGAACTCTTTAGTCAGGCCGATGGCCTCGATCACCTTTGGCTTGGCTTCAGGCATATGGGCGGGGAACTCCTTATCTCTTTTTCCACGGATCAGGATGTCTGCCTTTGACAAGTGATAATATAGCCATGCAGCAATGGATGGCAATACCGGAGCCAATGTAATTTCAATTCCGTTTCGCCCCAGATATGTGCATGAGCGATTTTATGCGGGCCCCCTTGAAATTGGGTTTATAATATGAATAATTATTGTCGGGCATCAACAGGCAGGGGGCTTACAATGAAGATTTCCATTGCGTCGTATGCGTTCCACGGCCTCAAATCGAGAGGCATGATCGACATCTTCGGCTATCTTGAGGCGGTCAAATACCGATACGGGCTGGATGCGGCAGACATATGGAACGGCATCATGGGCCCGGACGAGCTGGTCTTCCAGGCCGAGTTCCAGGCGAAGGTGAAGGAGGCGCTCCAGGAACGCGAACTGTCGCTGGCCAACTACCACGCCGACGGCTGCCATGTCTGGGAGGACGACGGCTCCGCCCGCGAGCGCAACTGCAAGGCCGCACTCTCGCACCTTAAGACGGCGATCTGCCTAGGCGCTAAGACCGTCCGCATCGACGCCGGCGGCAAGGGGCATGCCTGGACCGCCGAGCAGTTCGACCTGATTGTCAAACGCTTCAAGGAATATGCGAAGATCGCTGACGACAACGGGTTCAAGGTCGGCCCCGAAAGCCACTGGGGCCCCGAGCTTGTGCCCGACAACATGGAGAAGCTTGCCAGGGCGGTCGACCACCCCGGATTCGGGATACTGATTCACATCGGCCACTGGGAGAACGCCCCCGAAGAGGATGGCGACCGCAGACTGCTGCCCTGGGCCGTTCACACCCATGTTGACGCGAGGATCACAAGGACAAGGCTAGAACCGGCCATCCGCCTATTCCTCGAAGGCGGATACAAGGGATACTGGGGGGTCGAGCACCATTCCGGACAGAACGAGTACGCCGAGGTCGAATACCAGATCGCCGAGGTCAAGAGGGTGCTGTCGAAGATTGCGATGCGGAATTCATAATTTTTCAAAAAATACTAAGGAGGACGCCATGTCCATGAAGGAAATCCGGATCGGCATGATAGGGGTCGGGCAGATCGCGAAGTCCCATCTTGAGCAGTATTCTAAAATCCCGGGGGCAAGAGTTGTCGCGGCAGCCGACATCAACGCGGCCGAACTCAAGGCGGTGGCAGAAAAATACCGCATCGAAGGCACATACGGGAGCTTCCGCGAGCTGCTCAAACGCGACGATATCGAAGCCGTGGATGTATGCCTGCACAACAACCTCCACTCGCCCGTCACAGTCGCCGCTCTCGAAGCCGGCAAGCATGTCTACTGCGAGAAGCCCATGGCCGGCTCATACCGTGACGCGAAGGCGATGCTGGACGCCGCACGGAAGTGCCGGCGCAGACTGAGCATACAGCTCAGCACCCTTTTCGCGAAGGAGACCAAGGCTGCCAAGCGGCTGATAGACGACGGCCGGCTCGGCCGGATCTACCATGCCCGCGCCACCGGCTACCGCAGGCGCGGCAGGCCTTTCGTGGACGGATACGGAACGGCGAGCTTCGTCCAGAAGAAGGTGGCCAGCGGCGGCGCCCTCTACGACATGGGAGTATATCACATTGCCCAGATGCTCTACCTGCTAGGGCTGCCGGAAGTGAAAAGGATCAGCGGCAAGGTCTACCAGGAGACCGGCATGGACGAAAGGCGTCGCAAGAGCAGCGGATACGACGTCGAGGAGCTCGGGCTCGGCTTCGTTAAGTTCTCCGGCGGAACCACCATGGACATCATCGAATCCTGGGCCATCCACCTCAACCAGTTCGAAGGCAGCTCGATCGTAGGTTCCGCGGGAGGAATACGCCTCCAGCCGTTCAGCTTCCACACCACGGTGTCCGACATCGAGATGGACGGCACGTTCGATATCGGCACGAGCGACTGGCGCCGGCACCAGCTGGACGAGAACGAATCTGCATACGATTCTCCGCAGCACCACTGGATCGCCGCCCTGCAGGGGCGCGTCCCTCTCCTGCCGACGGCGCAGATCGCCCTTCAGACCATGCTCATAAGCGAGGGAATCTACCTTTCGGACAGGCTCGGTCGAGAAGTCACCGCCGACGAAGTCGAAAAAGCCTCGAAGTCAAGCGCGCTGAAAGTGTGATCCTAGCTGTTGTAGGTCAGCTCCTCGCCGGTCCTGACGAGCCTTGCGCTGTTGAAGATGATGAAGAGCGTGCTCACGGTGTGGAGCATGGCGGCGACGACGGGGTTGAGTATTCCGAAGACGGAGAGGCTAATTCCTCCGACGATGAAGATGAACCCCATGAAAATGTTCTGATTGATTATGTTGCTCGCCTGCCTGGCAAGGTGGAAGAGCATGGGGATGCGGCGCAGGTCGTTGGTCATGAGCGCGATGGACGCGCTGTGGATGGCGATGTCGCTGCCGATCGCGCCCATGGCGATGCCTAGGTCTCCCGCGGCGAGGGCAGGGGCGTCGTTGATGCCGTCGCCGACGACCGCGACGTGGAATGACTTCTTGGCCTCCTTCACGTATGCGACCTTGTCGTCGGGCAGGCATTCGGAGCGGTATTCGCCGATCGAGAGCGACTTCGCGACGATTTCCGCGACGGGGCCGCGGTCGCCGGTGACCATCATGCACTTCTTGACGCCGGATGCGGCGAGCGTCTTGACCGCCTCGGCGGCCTCCTTCCTTATGGTGTCGCGGAAGCCTATCCATCCGACGGCCTTTCCGGCGCGGGCGACGTAGACCTTGCTCATGCTGTAGTCTTCCTCGTGGGGGGCGGCGCCCTCTTCGATGCCCGAGAGGGAGATGCCCTTGGCCTCGATCCAATCCCTGCGTCCGACGAGGCATTTCTCGCCCTTGAGGACAGCCTCCACGCCCTTCCCGTGGGTTTCAGCGAATGCGTCGACCTCGGCCACAGCGAGGCCGGCCTCCTCGGCGAGGGCCTGGAGCGCCTTGGCGGTGGGATGGTTGCTGTGCCTTTCGACGGTGGCGGCGACCTTGAGCAGTTCGGCCGGCTGGACACCGTGGACAGGGGAGAGCCTGGCGACCGAGAGATTGCCTTCCGTGAGCGTGCCGGTCTTGTCGAACACCACCGCCCTTATCTTCGCCGCCAGCTCGAGGTATGAGACGTTCTTGATTAGGATCCCGAGGCGAGCCGCCGCGGCGAGCGACGCTATCACCGCGGAGGGCGACGCCAGCACCAAGGCGCAGGGGCATGAGATCACCAGCACGGAGATGACGCTGTTCATGTTGCCGCCGGAGAACCACCAGGTCAGACCGGCTATCATAAGTATGGTGGGGATGTAGAAGCCGGTGTAGCGGTCGATGAGGCGCACTATCGGCGGCCGCGTGCTCTCGGCCGCGAGAATCAGCTCCTGGATCTTGCCTAGCGTGGTGTCTGAGCCGAGCTTGGTCACCTTCACCTCGACGGCACCGGTGAGGTTCTGGGTTCCGGCGTAGACGTCCATTCCCGTCTCCTTCTCGACGGGAAACGACTCGCCGGTTATCGAGGACTGGTTGACCGTGCTGTTGCCCCTGATGATCGCGCCGTCCACTGGAAAGTTCTCGCCGGGGCGGACTACGATGACGTCTCCGAGCGCAAGCTTGAGGACGTCGGTCTCCACCTCGCCTTCAGGGCCGACCTTGTGGGCGGTGCGGGGGGTCAGCTTGATGAGCTCCTCGATGGAACGCTGGGCGCCGCTGGCCGTCTTGGTCTCGATGATCACGGAGATAAGCAGGAAGAAGGAGATTATCCCGGCAGTCCTGAAATCGCCGCCTGCGAGCGCCGCCAAAACGGCGAGGGCGACAAGCTCGTTCATGTGGACGACCCCCTTGACCAGGTCTTCTACTGCGACCTTGAAGATCGGGGCAGCCAGGATGAGCGCGCCGATCATCGCGCTGATGTCCGCAGGCAGAAGCTGGTTCGGCTGAAGCCACCTGAGGATGTAGGAGTTGGCGATGAAAAGCGCGCCGATCATCGCGACCGCGAGCCGACCGCGGCCGATACTCCTGCTGTGGCCGGCGCCATCGCTGTCGTGGTCGCAGACCGACATTATTCCGGCCGGTTCGCATGCCGCGCAGACACTGCCGCTATGATTTGCGTGCTGAGCCATTATAATCCAAGCTGTTACTGGTTTCGGATTTCGATATTCGGATTTCGGATTTGCTGCCTACTTCTTCTCTTCCTTCACATACGCGGGCTCGGGGTTGATCATTATCCTGAGCTCCTGCTTCTCCTTCCCCGTGCCCTGGGGAATTATGTATTTGTCCTTCATGTCCTTGAGGAATGAAGTGACAGTGTCGGTGTAGAGGGGGATTATCACGGATTCGCGGCTTTCCTTGTATTTCTCGAGGGTCTTCTTGAAGTAGATGCTTTCGGACTCGATCTCAGAGACGACGCGCTGGCGGTAGACCTCGGCCTCGACCTTGATCCTGGACGCCTCCTTGTCGGCGAGGTTCTTCATGTCGACCTCGTGCTTGCGGGCGTTGAGCTTCTCTTTCGCGCTCTGCTGCTCGGCGTTGATGACGTCGTGGAAGGCGCCGACGGTGCTGAACGGAGGCGTCTTTGCCTTGAGGACGGCGCTCTTGACTGTGACGCCGACATCGTAGGCTTCGAGCGACCTGGAAAGTTCCTCTTCGACCGCGAGCTGGTAGTCGTTGCTATTCTTATAAAGAGGATCTTCGACCTTCTGAACCGCGGTGACCTTGATCACGGCGTTTTCCAGCAGCGCCCTTATAAGCGTCTTCGGGCCTCGCCGACCCAAATCCTTGCCCTTTTCTCCGATGATGATATCGTCGTCGCCCATGGGGTTGGCGGGACACATGAGCGAGGTATAATATTTCAGCGGATCGCTGATCTGGTAGACAAGCTCCCACTCGGTGTGGATGATGTTGGCGTCGCCGGTGAGGAGGGATCCGTCCCTTCCGGGCATCAGCGGCTGGGCGTAGGTCTCTATCGACTCGGGGCTCGCAGCCTGCTTGTTCGGGTTGGGCCAGAACGCCTTGAGCACGATTGTCTGCGCACTGGCGGGCACCCTGACAATTCTGTTGATCGGGTACGGGAAGTTCCAGTGCCAGCCGTCCTTGTGCACATCCACGATCTTCCCGAAGCGGAGGACGATGACGGCCTCCTGGGGATTCACCGTGTAGTACCCCCAGAAGGTGAAATACCAGAGTACCGTGCCCGTTATAAATATCGCGAGCACGACGAACGCGTAGTGGAAGCCCAGCATCAACGCCCTGAAGCCCGCCTTCAGCCCCCCGCGCCCGATGTCGTCGTTTTCCTCGAACTGCCGCATTGCTATTCCTAAGATGCCGGATGTTTAAATTTCAGACCAACCAATAACGAATAACCAATAACGAATAACCCCCATCATCCGTCACTTCCTGTCCTGCTTTTCCTGCTTCTTCTTGAAGTTCTCAGAGAAGACGGAGTCTGGATTCAGCAGGTCGAATGGGGGGTAGTTGGTGTTGAGTATGAGCGTAGTCTTCTTCGGCATGACCTGCCTCAGGGAGTCGATCTTCCTGAGGAAGTCGGCCAGTTCAGGCTCCTCTTTAAATATGGAATAGTAGGAGGAAGCCTTGGCGTCGCCCTCGGCGCGGATGCGCTTCGCCTCGGCCTCGGCTTCGGCGACGACCAGCTTCTTCTTGTTGTCGGCCTCGTCGGTGATCTTGTCTGCGGCGTTCTTACCCTCGGACCTGTAGTTTTCGGCGACCACTCCGCGCTCGGCCTTCATGCGTTCGAAGACCTGCGAGGAAATCTTTTCGGGGAGGGAGAGCGAGCGTATGCCGACCGACTCGATGTGCAGTCCGTAGTCCTTGGCCGCCTTTTCGCGGAGCGGCTTGAGGATTTCGTCCTCGACCGCGGCAATCTTCATCTTCGCCGGATCGGTATTGATGAACTCGTCGAAGTTGTGCTTGCCGACCGCGGCGTCCTTTATGCTCCTGGTGAGGTTTCCGAGCTTGTCCTCGGCGGATGCCATGGTCTTGAGGCTTCTGAAGAGCTTTTCCGGATCGGAGACCTTGTATACGACATACATGCCGATGATCAGGTTCTTGCCGTCGGCCGTGATTGTCTCCTCGAGCTTGCCGATATTGCCCTCGAAGCACTGGAGCCTGTTGTCGAATCGGTCGATGCTCTGGATGGGATATGGCCATTTGAAGTGGAGACCCGGCTCCTTCTCTATGTTCGTTATCTTGCCGAGGGTGGTGACAACGGCCATCTCCGTGGATTGCAGCTGGTAGGAGAAGATCGCAAATACGAAGACCACCACCACGATCAGCCCCAGAAGGAACGCGGGCCAGTGTTTCATGCCGCTGCCCGCCGGTTCATGCTTATGTTCTTCAGCCATAAATTTTCTCCTTCAGATTTATTAAACCACAGAGAACACGTGAAAAAATCCCGTGAATATTTTCAACCATTACGGCGGCGGGGGCCCCGGCGGCGGCGCGGAAGGGGCAGCCGCAGGCTTCTCCGGCTCGGTCAGGCTCACGATGTCCGTGTCGCCGAGGTCGAGCCGCGCCTTCTCCTCGAGATTGATGATATATACGCTGTTCGGGACGTCGCCGGCCACCACGACCTTCCTGATGTTCCTGCAGTCGTTCTCGAAGAAGTCGAGGAAGTTCCTGAGCCTGAACATTTCGGGCATGAGTCGGTATGCCGCAAGCTGCTTCTCGAAGCGCTGCTTCTCGGCCTCGGCGAGCTTGATCTTCCCTTCGCTGTCGGTCTTCGCCTCGGCGAGTATCCTGCGCGACTGCGACTCGGCCGAGAGCCGGGTCTTTATCTCGTACGACTTGGCGTTGAGTATCTTCGTCTCCTTCTCCTCAAGGGCGCCGACGACCTCCTGGAACGAGGGCGCGACCTCGTCGGCGGGCGGGTGGACGTCGGAGAAGTTCACTGTCACGATTTCTATGCCCAGCTCCATCCTGTCCGCGGCGTCCTGGATGTTTTTGGTGAGGTCGGCCTTCACCTTCCATCTGTCCACCGACATCGCCTTTAGCATGTCGATGCTGACCAGGTACTTGGTTATCTCCTTTTCGGCGACGGCCTTGAGGATGTGCTCGGCGTCCCTGTAGCCATATGCGAACTTCACGACCTCATCCTTCTTTATCCTGTATTGTATTGGAAAGCTCGCCGCGATTAGTGAGACCGGGACTTCCCCGCCTGACGCGTCCTTTTCCGCTGCGACGATGAACCTCGGCTCGTTCTCGCTGTGCTTGTTCGTCCAGAGGACGAGCTTTTCGTCGAAGGCCTTCGGCTGGCCTTCCTTCTTGGCTTCGCCCGGGTTAACGGGCTGGACCACGACCTCCCTTATTTCATATACGGGGAATGTCGCTATTCTTTCGAAGGGCCAAGGAAGCTTGAAGTAGACGCCTGAATCCAGCGGGGCGCACTCAATCCTCCGTCCGAAAATCTCCCGTGTGCCGACTTCGCCGGGCTTGACTTCGGAGAGGCATGTGAGCAGCCAGAGCGCCACCAGCCACACGAGCGCAAGCGGTATTATAGAATTCGCGGCGAAAACATATATCTCCCGCTTCGTTATCTTGAAGCCGAACTGGTAGTCGAGTGTGTCGGCGATGTTCCTGGCCACGCCGCCCGGCTCGGTCAGGAAGGCGAGCAGCCTGCTCTCGAAGACCGGCTGGCCCTCGAAGGCCGTCCTCGGACGATAGAACTCCATGATTGAATTGACAAAAAGTTCCGCGCAGAGGATCATCAGAACAAAGAAAGAAGTGCTTCTTGCATAAGCGACGCCGCCGGGATGTCCGAAATGGAGCGAGACCGCTCCGGCGGCGCTGATGGCCCCCAGTACGAACGCGAGGATCAGCCAGGCTCCGGGGGCGCGCAGCCAACCGAAGCCCTTCTCTCGGGACTGCCCCACGCAGAAGACCCCGCCGAAAAGGCTGATGACGCCGAGCAGCCCGATCGCGAACGCGCATTCCAGCACGTTCTTGTATTCCGGCTCGGCCGGGCGCTTGCCCCAGTAGCGCCAGAAAACATAGAGCAGGCTGCCTATCAAGATAATGTTGAGGAACGAAACCACATGCGGAGCGAAGCGCCGGTAGTTCTTCAGCATCCTGGCGGACTGGAAAAGGACGTCTTCGCCCGCCTCGAGCACCATCTTCTCCTTGCGCTTCTCGAAAAGCTCCCTGTCCTCCTCCTCCCGCACGGCCTTCTCGTCGAAATAGCCGCGGAAGGCCGCGTTGAGCGCCAGGATCATGCCTGCCAGGTAGACGATGACGAGGAGCCCGTAGGAGTCGAACGGGACGAAGTTGTTGAATATCCCGGAAAAAAAGACGGCTAGGGCGAGCGCCAGCATCGCCGACGCGACTACGAGCGAGAGCCTCTTAAGCACCCTCGCATCCTCTATCCTGTTCTGAAGCTTCTGCTCTTCAGCCATAGTTCCAATACTGCCGTTGAGGCCGGAATGCCGGCATTCAAAGACGATGGCAAGCGACGTTCCGCTTCATCCGATTTTCGAAAATAAGGTTATGAATATACAATTTGGTATATGAAAAACAAGTCCCGATTTGTTAGGATTTAATTAAACGAACGATTTTGCATTTTTCTTCAAGTATGAATTCAGCAGAAGGGCGCAGTTTGCCGAATTCATAACTTTCAGTCCTCATCCAGATCGACGGGGTTGACGGATATCTCCTCCTCCTTCGTGATTAGCACTGTCTCCTTATGCTGTTTTGTGGCGGGATCCTGTTCGGTCTTGATGAGTTCGACCTTGAGTATCCATATTGATGAGGCGGAGCTGCCGCCGGATTTCTTTCCCCCGCCGAGGTCGAGATCGTCCATGCCTTCCCCTTTGAGCCCCATGTCGGTTTCGGGCTTGAGCGCGGACGTGTTCGCGAGGAAGAGTCCGCGGAAGGCCGTCCCGTGCCATGTCTCCACGTCTGTTGCCGCCAGCGGCTTGCTGTGGTTGGCCTTGTCCGTGACCGTGAAGCGGGTCTTGTTGCCCTTCCAGAATTCCGGGGCGTTGCGCATGTATGCGGAGACCATGAGGTTCTCCATGTTCTTCAAGGAATAGAATATGCTCATGTCATTGGCCGGGACTGGGCGTGGGGCCGGCTTCATCGCCTGCCTCTGATCGGCTGCCATGGCATCCTCCTTTCCGAACGGCCAGTCGTAGACCAGGAGGGAGTCTATGAGCGCCTTGATCTGTCCTGGCTTGCCGTCGTCGCCGACAATGACGCCCATCGCCGGAGCCCTGTCGTCGCGCAGGCGCGGTGCGGAAGGATTATGTATCTGTCCCAGTGATTTCCCATCCAAGTAGAGGTCATACTGGCCGGCCCGCCAAGACAGGACTACATGGTGCCATGAGCCCTTGGCGCCATCAGGCAGCGCAAAAAAGTGTCTTTCCACTGGCCCCTTGGGATTCTCATCGGCGTTAACAGTGACGGGCTTTTCAGTTATGCGTGTTTCGCATAATTCCAGCACCAGGCCGTCCTTCCCCTTTTCCTGGGCGAGCAGGAGCGACGTGCCGAGATGATGGTCAAGCTTTACAAGGCGGAGCTGCTCCTTGCCCGTTATCTCCGGTTTCAGGTCGAACTCGGCGGTTCCGGCGAACCATGAGGGGACGACGGGATATCCGACGGCACCGCCGCCCGGCTCCGCTCCGAACGCCTTTCCGTCCTTGCCGTCAGCCGTGGCCGCCGTTCCCGCCTTGGAGATTTCCGGCGGCATCATGCCCGCGCCGAAATCCGGCTCCATGCCTTTGTCGAATGAGACGCCGAGAATGCAGCCGTCCGGCCGCGGCGCCTGCGGGTAATCACGTCCTTCCAGGAGGAGGGCTGCGAAGTCCTGCGGCGCGGCTTCGAAGACCATCTTGCCGCCGGCCGGCAGTGACACACCGTCCTCGGCGTTCCATGCGTGGACGAATTTCCCGCCGAGACCGAGCTTGGCGAACGATCCGTCCATTTCGATCGCAGTGCGCCCGGCGAACTCCTTTTCCTCCGGCGCGCCCACATACAGGAGTGCCCGTTTTTTGCCTGGGCTGCGTATCCCCCCTATGGCCAGCGGCTTGGGCTTGAATATGATTCCCGGAAGCCATGCTTCCTGATTGTGGGTGGAGAGGTCCTCGACCCCGTCGTCCGAAATTCCCGCGAAGTAGTTCAGGTTCTGTATCCTGTTGTAGTCCATAAGGATGGAGGGTGGATTGGGGACGACGCCGCATGGCAGGGTGGTCGCCAGGAACGTTCGTGTCTTGCGGTGGACCTTGGCGAAAAAGTCCGGATCCGACATCTTGGGATTCGTGTTCCCGTGGAACATCTGGAAGCCGACCAGGCCCATGTTCTGCCCCGCGAGGTAGCCCCTGCTGTAGCGCGGATTGTAGAAGTAGTGGTAGTTGTCGAATTCCGGAACCCATATCGACGGATGCTCGCCGTCCATGCTGATGTCGGCGAAGCTGTAGGCCGCATAGTTCCGGTAGCTCGTCGTATGCAGCCAGACCGGATAGTCCGCGCCGAGGTCGCAGAACGTCTGCTTGATCCTGCGGACATATTCGCGTCCGTCGAGATACTGGTAGCCGATTTCGCGGGTGCCGTCGTCGCGGATGTAGGGCGCGTCCGAGGCGAGGACGTTGTAGCTGTAGTTCTGCGCATACGGTTCGTCTATGTAGTAGCCGAGGATGCCGATCTCCTTGAAACAGCGGTCGCCCCAGTAGGCGATGTAGTTCCGGACTGGGGCGTTGTTGTGCAGCTTCCATGTGAACGGCGTCTCCATCGTCTGCTGGTCCCAGCAGGGGAATCCGCCCGGCGTGCCGTAATTTATAAATGGGATGTGCCTGATGGGCGGATCCTTCTTGAGGCTGTCCTTGAACTTGCCCAGCCAGTCCTTGTATGTGAGTTCGTTCGCGAGCTTGTGCAAGCCCTTCGATTTCTGGACGGCCGCCTCCGGCCTGTCCGGATCGCCCGCGCCCGGATACGGCTTGAAGGCGTCGGCGTATTCGCCCCAGTGCCACCAGAACCGGAACTTGCTGTTCCTGCTGACTTCGTTCTGTATCTGGCCGTAGTCGCCGAGGACCCAGGTGCGCCAGTTGGGAGGCAGGGGCTTCATCGGATTGGGCATCAGGTAGAAGCGGATCATGAGCGGTTCCTTGATTTCGACCGGCTTCGCCACCAGGTTCAGCCGGAGGAATGTGTCCTTGCCTTCGGCGATGAATTCCATCGAAGGGACTTTACCAAGGTCGTGGATCCAGCCCTTGTCGTTCTCCGCGAACCAGGAGAGGCCGCGCTCATAGTTGCCGATGTGCATGTATGGTGCGAAGCGGTTGCGCGTAGGAGTGTCGTTCAGATAGGCTGCCGTGAAGACGTCGTCGGAATTGAACAGGACGCCGGGTGCGCGCTTTGTCTCCGGCTTTAGCGTGCACCACTGGATGGTGTCGCACCTGTATTTCCCGGCCTCGTCCTTCTCGATGGCCAGGAACCATAGCCACAGGCTTGCATGGGCCAGCCGGACGACCTCGCTGCGGTATGGGATCCGCAGGATGGTGCGGTCAAGCTTGAGGACTTCCTTCGGGGTGATAGTCAGATCGAAGCGTGTCATCCCGTCGTATTCCATCAGGGCGTCGACTGTCATGCGATGTCCTTCAGGCGATGACAGTTCCGATTTCCATGAGGCGGTGTCCTCATTGCTTTCAACGGCGCCGAGGCCTGAGCCCCCGGAGAATTCGAGAGTCTTGCCGTCGCTTGTCGCCTCCAGGACGACAGTGCTTTCGAGTATCTCTCCTCCGGCCTTGGCGGACGAGATCGACTTCGGCAGCCCGCTGCGGTCGAGGACGAAATCCCAGAGCACGGTGGACACGGTGTTCCCGCCCTTCACCGCGAGCGGGGTGAACGGAGGAAGTATCTTGATTTTGCGGTGCGCCCTGTCGCCGCCGGTGAAGCGGAGCCACGGCCAGTCCATCTCCGGAACCTTGAAGGTCTCGGAGCTTGCCCGTCCAAACTCCTTTCCTGAGGAATCGAGTGCGGCGGCGTCGAGCCGGTATTCGCCGGGCTGCATGGCCGATCCGTCGTCCGTAATTTTCAGGAGCGCCTCTCCCAGGCGCGACGGGAGCTGACGCATCAGTCTGGAAGCCAATACCTTGCCCGACTTGATGTCGACGCAGTCAAGCCTGACTTCCGTGGCGTCATCCAGGCCGGAGACGTCCGAGTATGCGACGGTGCGCCCCGTGAGCGGTGCCCAGTCCGCCCAGACCCGGAACGCCGGCGGATCCGGCGCATATTCGGAGCTTTTCAGCTTCGCGGCCTCGGCTGCCGTTGCCGGATCGGTGAAACGGCCGGAGATGCGTAGATCTGATATTCCTGCGCCGCCGGGCATGAGCTTTATTTCAGCCTGTTCGCCGATGCCAGGCTGGAGCCTGCTGATTGTCTTTTCAGGTCCGTCGGAACAGCGCATCTTGCCGTCGATCCATAAGGAATGGTGTCCGGCCCGCCAAGTCCAGAGTATGTGATGCCAGGCGCCGCCTTTAGACGAGTCCAGCGCCGCCTTCACGCCGCTGGACGGTCCGCCCTCGGCGAACAGCTTCATCCTGATCTCCACCACGAGAGTCTCAACGGGGCTGTCTTCGAGCCTGGTCTCGGACATCTCCTCGACGGCCGGGCCTTTTTCGGCCCCGGCCATCTTGAAGCCGCTCTCGTCCATGCTGGCTTTCATGGCCGCTTCAGCCGCGCTCTTGGCCTCTTCCGAGCCGAGATTCTTCGTTGGCTGGTATGGAAGCGTCTTGGCGGTCAGCGTCCATTCACCTCCGCCGGTTCCCGCGAGTTCGAGCCTTGCGGAAGAACTTTTCCCGAGAGGATCGGGCTTGTCCGCCTTGAACCAGAAGCTGACTGTCCCTTGCGCGTTGGAAATCAATGACTTGCCCGGCCAAGCCAGCGCCGTTCTGCTATCCTTCTCCTTCGTCTGCTTCGCGAGCCGGAGAAAGGA
Organism: uncultured Victivallaceae bacterium; assembly: GCA_964636325.1. Classification (GTDB taxonomy): domain Bacteria; phylum Verrucomicrobiota; class Lentisphaeria; order Victivallales; family GWF2-50-93; genus CAZWRV01. The sequence goes on from CAZWRV010000015.1 coordinate 71,642, forward strand.
GCGCTCCTGGTCCTTCTCAAAGGAGAACAGAGACTTCTCGGAGGAAGAAGGAGCAGGGCCGACCGATGAAGACTCGTCCGTTTCCAGCGGCGCATGCAGGATAAGCGACGCCGGCGGGGGACCGGCATGCCCGGCGGCCGTGATCATGAAGAATGCAAACAGAAGGAATGGATTCAGAAGCTTGGAGTTGCTTGTCATCTCGATGCACCTGTGGTTTAAATGATAAAAGGGAACGTTATTTCCCGGTTCCCATATGCTCCTTGCGGATGTTCCTGCATTCGCGGAGAACCTCCTCGTAAAGAGCACCGTCCACTTGCCTGCCCCGCAGGACCGCGTCCGCGAGAAGCGGCATCTTCCATAGAAGGAATATGTCGGATATCGCCTGCTCCCCGCTGAAGAACCGAAGGTTGCCGCCCCAGTTGTCCACGGCGTTTCGCGAAAGGCCAAGCCGGTCCGCAAGGGCGGCGGCGCAGTCAATCCTCACCGGGATGTTGACAAGCTCCTCGACGAGCATCATCTGGGCCTCCTTGGAAATTATAAACTCGATCAGTTCCGCGCATGACTCAGGATCGTGGCTTTGGGCCGTGATGCATATCATCGTGGCCGTCCCCGGGGTGAAGCAGCCGTGCCTGGGGCGGAAAAATCCGATCCCGACAGGGAAGCTAGGGGCGGCGACCTCGTTGAGCGCCATGAAGAACTGGGTTGAGATGCATGCGGTCATCCCGGAGCGGAACCCGGCCATGCCCTGTGTGATGTATGAACGGTTAATTCCGATCTTTTCCGAGCACGGAGCCAGGAATCTCGCAGTCTCGAAAATCGCATTGGCGGCCTTGCGCAGGACTGCGCCGTCCATGCGGGCCGACGGTATGCCGTGCGGGATGACCATCGCATACGGGGTGTCGAATATCTTGACATGCTGTGGAATGTCCCCGGCGATGCGCCTCCACCATCCCGCCAGAACCTCGGCCGACATAGATTCCGGAGACGGCGGATCATGGGCCATGTCCTTGTTCCACATCAGGCAGGGCGATGACATATGGACCGGAGCCGCATAAGGGGCGAACGAATCGTCGTATTCGGAGACGGCCTTGACAAGATATTCGGACGTCCACAGCGCATCCATGATCCGCCGCGGCATTGGGCGGAGGAGCTTCTCAGCGGCAAGCCATGGCACCATGCCCTGTCCGGCAAGCGCCAGCGAAACCTGCTTGTCCCTTATAAAGTCGGCATAGGATTCCCGGTTGGACACGCTCGAGGGAATCCAGATGAGCTCCAGCCTTCTAGAAGAGCTGAGGCGGTTGAAAGACTCCTCGAAGCGTTTCCAGAAACGGACATGGCAGGGGAATGTCTCATATACGGCGAGCGTCAGCGGCTTCAATCTGAACTGCAGCGACATCGTATGTGCCTGCAGCGGATGCAGTTCCGGATGGGGCTGGTCAGGGCGGCTCCGGACTTCCGGACGGAACCCGCCGCCACCGGGGGTGCTGACGGAACCTCGCTTCCCACGAACAATCAGTCCGGCCGCGGCCAGCCTGGCAAGGGCCTTGCGCAGTGTGAGCCGGTTTACAAGCATGATTTTCGCCAGCGTCCGCTCCGGGGGCAGGGAGACAGGCGTGGAATGCGACTTGATCCACCCGCCCAGCCTTTCGGCAATCTGTTCCGGAATGGACGGAACCGGCGCGTAGGGGGTGCAGGCAAATTCGCGAAGCCCGGGGTAGGCCGCGGAATCGGATGGATGCGCCCCGGACGCTTTTTGATTCATATAAGCGGTTCTCCTGGCCAATTGTCTCTCCAAGTTGCTATGGAAGTATTTGCCTTAAATATGCGCTCGCGCCTAGCCCTTGATATACCGTAGTATACCAATATCGGGCCGATTGTCAATCCCAGGGACGGGAAATCGTAGGAATATCCAATGCCGCTAAGCATTTTACTAATAGTCCTATAATTGGATTGACACAACTCGACATCTAGGCGCCTCATTGCATGAGCCGTCCACGGCTCATAAGGCCGCGGCTACAAATGTCAATCCGATTATGGCTTTATCGGCGATCCCACATCTATGCCTCCCTGCCGTCGGCATGATCCCTTGCGTACCGCTACCGGGCGCTGTATATTCGACAATGCCGTAATCACTTAGTCCCTTGCGGTGCAACTTGGAAAACGTTTTTTCCAAAAGTAGTTTGCGCGCGGCGCGCGCAAGCTACCTGCGCGCCGTAAGGGCGCCTTTTTCCCGCAGGGAAAAAACTTATATGTATCGTGCCATGCTTGAATTTGCGACAGTCCTGCTGCTTCTTCTGTCCGCTGGCCTTGCCGGGGCTGGGGACGAAGGGGCCATGCAAGTTTCTCCGCGCGCTCTGATCGAATCAGGCAGATACGGGGAGGCCTCATCGCTATTGGCGGAGAGGCTCAAGTCGGATCCGCACGACTGGGAAGCCCGGCAACTCGTCATCGCCCTCTCGAAGATCACCGGCGACAAGCGTACCTTGAAGGAGCAGGAAAGGTTCCTGGTCAGCCTCTACAAGCGGGGCGGCGCGACCACTGCCCCGGCGCTCACCGCCGTCGGAATGGCAGTCGAATCGTCCGACCCGCAGAGCGCCGCGATGGTCTATCAAAGGGCCGCAGACGCCGATCCGTCATACCTGGAGGCCTACATCCACGCCGGGCGCCTCTACGCGGAGAAATACAACTATTCGAAGGCCAGGGAAGTCCTTGGCAGGGCGCTCAAGATCTCGCCGGACTCTCCGGAAACACTCTGCGCCATGGCGGAGATTCAGATCATGTCGGGCGACATGCCCGGCGCGGTCAAGACAGTCGACGGCCTTCTTGCCTCGAAGCCGGACTGCCTCGACGCCGTCTTCATGAAGGCGTTCATGGAGCTCTGCGGTGAAAACGCGGACGGAGCCAGGAAGCATCTCGAAAAGGTTCTAGCAGCAAACCCGCGGAACCCCGATGCGCTCTCGCTGCTTGCAGGCTGCATGGAGGCGGCAGGTGACGCCGCGGGGAGGGATTCTGCGATCGCCAAGGTCCGGGAAGTGAACACCTCGTCCACCGACGCCTACAAGCTGCTCTCCCATTTCGCGTCGAGCAACTACGACTTCGAGGGCGCGGCGGCCTGGGCCGGGAAGGCGCTAGAGGCCGATCCCTCCGACTCCGGCGCATGCTACCAGGCGGGAACCGCCCTGCTCAGGCTCGGCGAGGAGGACAGGGGCTACGAGCTGTTGAAGAAGTCGTTCTCGCTCAACCCCTTCAACGTCTTCGCCTACAACTTGCTCCAGGTGCTGGACAGAGACTACAGGAAGAAGGACTGCGTCCTTATGGAGACTGCGAACTTCGCAGTCAAGATGCCGCGCGGCGACGCGGACGTGATCTGGCCATACCTCGCGCCGCTTCTAGAAGACAGCTATGGAAGGCTGACATCAAAATACGGCTTCAAGCCGGAAGGCCCCGCACAGTACAAAGGGAAGATACTCGTCATATTCCTGCATTCGCAGCAGGACTTCACCGCGAGGACGGTCGGGCTGCCCGGAGTCTTCCCGGCGGCCGGCGTCTGCTTCGGCAAGGTCATTCTCCTGCCCTCTCCGAGGTTCCTGCGCGAGACGATGGGCGACTACAGCAACTGGAAGGACGTTCTTGTGCACGAATTCATGCATGTCATCAGCCTCCAGGCGACCAAATATAGGATACCGCGCTGGTTCACGGAAGGGCTGAGCTGCATGGAGGAGGACTCACTGCCGTTCGCATACAAGCAGAACTTTGCGCGCATGGTCGCGGACGACAGGCCCTTCGACATCGAGAAGTTCGCGTCGGCGTTCTTCCCCAGCGGCGGCACATACTACGCCGCCTGCAAAATCTGCTCCTACGTCAGGGACACTTACGGGTTCGACAAGATCAAGCTGATGATGGATATGTATAGGGAAAGGAAGACTTTCGTGGAAACCATCGAGGCGGCCACGGGCAGGAGGCTTGACGACGTCGAGAAGGATGTCGTCTCACTCGCCAAGAAGGATGCGGCGGAGTTCAATTCCGCTATGGAGGCTCTCGCGGTCCATTTCCCGGAACTGAAGGAGAAGGAGAAAAACGGAGGCGGACACGGGGAGCCGGCAACAGAGCCGGACGAGGATTCAGGTTCGGGCGCCGGGAAAAAATACATGGATCCTTTCTGGCTGGAAAAAATCAATGCGCTCATGGACGCGAAGAAGTCCGCCGATGCCGCGGCCATCCTGGAGAAGCTAAGGGCGCTGGGCCTGGACGGGCATTTGCTTTACAAGCACCTTGCAGAAGCATACCTGGACATGGGCAGGCCCGACGACGCGCTGAAAAGTCTGGAGAACTCCTTCTCCTTCAACCCCTATGACGCGCAGACCCATCTGGCGGCCGCCAAGATTTTCAAGGGGAAAGGGAACGTTGATCTCGCCGTCAGGGAATGCCGCGCCGTGCTCGCCCTTGACAAGGACTGCAAGGAGGCGGAGGAACTGCTTAAGACAATTAACAATTGACAATTAACAATTATCAATTGAAGGCAGTAAGTTATCCGGTATCCGCAAAGAATTGTAAGGCCAGGATTGAATCGGACGTGCCTATGGATGCGGTCAAGTCGTTTAATGGTAATATTGAGCTTGTGCGACAGCGTTCGCATGTGGACGCTGTGGTGCGTTCCACGCATTTTTATTTCCTGCTTTTTTCGGCGGTCTATTTTTCAGCGCTTCTTTTCGCGCGCCTTACCGGCCTCATGCCCGACTATTTCATCCCGGCGATGGTCCTGCTTCCGCTTTTTGCCGCAGCGGCCGCGGGGCTGTTGGCCGCCAGGAGGCTTTCACGCGGAGATGCGGCCCGCCTCGCCGACTCCAAGTTGAAGACGGACGATCTCTTCTACACCGTGGTGCTTCTCGATAAAGCCCACGGCGAATACAGGCCGCTTGTTGCAGGGGCCGCCGAGGCGCAGGCGGACAAGATAAGGCCGGCCGAGATTGTCCCTTGGAAATGGAGCCGTGAGCTGAGGAACGCGGGCATAGCCGCGGCCGTGCTACTCGCAGGATCGCTTTTCATCCCCCAGCTTGACCCCTTCGGCAGGCAGCTCCAGAGAAGGAAGGCCGAGGAGGCCGCCAAGCAGCTCAAGAAGGGCGACGAGGACGTCAGGAAGATGCTCGAGTCCCTCAAGAAGAGCTCGGGCGCCAAGAATTCCCCTGAGGTCGCACGCGCCATAGAGGAGATGAAGAACGAGTTCAAGAGCCTCAAGTCCGGCATGAAGGAGCAGAACGCCATGAAGCTTGCAGAGATGCAGAAGCAGCTCAACAGCCTCATGAAGATGAAGAACGAGGAGAAGCTCCAGGACATGCTCAACAAGGGATTCTCACGCCAGTCCTTCGGGAAGAAGAGCGAGAAGGCCGAGAGCTGGAAGAAGCAGGTCGAGAAGAAGGACTTCTCCGGCATAAAGAAGGAGCTGAGCGAGATGCGCGACATGGCCAAGAAGCTTTCCGAGCCCGGCGACTCCGCCGAGAAGCAGAAGGCCAAGGAGGAACTCCAGCGAAGGATGAAGGAGCTCATGGACTTCGCGAAGAACGAGCTCGGCTCCAAGTCCGTCCAGGCCGCCCTCGAGAAGTCCATGAACGACATGGACATGGCTGGCATGGAGAACATGATGAAGGAGGCCATGCAGGCGGCGTCAAACTCCATGGAGCTCGGCCAGCGCGAGCTTGAAAGGCTCGAACAGGCGATGAACGACATGCAGCAGCTCGAATCGGCCGCAAAGGCCTCCCAGATGGCCAAGATGCTCAACGAGCTGCAGAAGCTCTCCGAGGCCAACCAGGAGGGCCTCGAAGGCATCGAGGACTACGAGGACTTCTACCGCCGCAGCATGGGCAAGGGCGGCGAAGGCGAGGGCGGCGAAAAGGGCACCGGCAAGCCTGGAAGACCCGGCAAAGGGGGCGGCAAGGTGGACGAGAACGAACTGGCTAAGACGGACACGAAGTCCGAACTCTCCAAGTCCCAGATGCAGGCCGGCAAGATACTGATGGAATGGAGGGTCAAGGACGCTTCCGAGCACGGCGTCGCCAAGGAGGAATACCTCGAGTCCGTCAAGGAGGTCAAGCAGGGCGTCAGCGAGGCTATCGTAAAGGAACAGGTGCCCCCCGGATACCACGACGCCATCAGAAACTATTTTGACACGCTCGGCCCGGGCGGCAAAAAGTGACACTCTGATAATAAGGAAGTCACATATTCGGAGGCTTTCATCTGATGGGAGAAAGCCAGTCTCCGCATATTTTCAACCCCGGAGGGTTGGCCGCATCCGCCATATTCACCTACCTAGAGCCTTCCTCAAAAAGGGATTTTTCAAATATTGTCGGCGATTGCATGTTTCATGATATTTTACCCTTCAATGCCTGGTATCCGTAATGAGCGATCAGATAGTCGAGCAGGACTAGAGCCATATAGTTTTCGGCGACTGGCCAAATGCGCCCGACGATCGTCGGGTCACGCCTGGTTATTGCGGCTAAAACCTTGTTTTTCATCGTGTATTTGTCTATGGTAACCTGCTTCCTGTCGATCGTCGGCGTAGGCTTGACTGCCAGCCTGGCAACTATCGGCTGTCCTGTGGCAAGTCCTCCTGTTATTCCGCCCGCGCAGTTGCTCATGAACTTCACCTTGCCCTTTTCAGCGCGCATGGCGTCGTTGGATTGAATGCCGGTCATGTCTTTGACTGCGAATCCGGCGCCAATTTCCACCCCTTTCACAGCGCCGATACCCAGCATCCTGCCCAATTCTGCGTCGAGCTTCTTGAATACGGGTTCGCCGAGTCCGCACGGCACCCCGAGCGCAACGGCTTCGACAACGCCGCCGGACGAATCGCCGGCGGCAGTTATCTTGTTGCATGCCGCGAGCATTTCTTCGGCCGCATCATAGTCAGGGCAGTTCACGACGTGGTGGACCCCATACTTCTTTTTTATGTCTTTAGCGTTCATCTTTGGAGTTTTAGAGCGGATCTCGTCGATCTCCTTTTCTATTTCCGCGAATATCGCAGCCTTCTGCAGGAAACGCATGTCCATTGTGATGCGTCCCTTCACATATATCTCCTGATAGAAGGGGTCGTAGTCGCATCTCATTCTCTTGAAGGCTTCGGTGCTCCTGATGATTTTGGCATAATCCATATCCTTGCATCTGACGCCGGCCATCTCGCGTATGTAGGAGAATATTTGTATTCCGCAAGACTTCAAAATCTTCTTTGCAACATAGCCTGCGGCCACTATCGGAGCGGTGTATCGCCCGCTGAATATTCCGGCTCCTATGGCATCATCGTCCGGCCCGTATTTGACGAACGAGGCGTAAGAAGCGTGCCCCGGGCGCGGGGTTCTGTTCGTGCTCTGATACTGCCAGACGTGAATGTCATGGCGGTCAAGGTTCGGAATCAGTATGGTCAGAGGGGTTCCGTTGGTGTGGTTTTTGTTGCCTGCCTTCTCAATGGTTTCCGACGAATTCAGCCCTGTGTAGATTATCGGGAGATCGGGCTCCTTCCTTGGAGATGAAAGCTCGTCCGCCCCTGGTTTCCTCAGGAGCAGATCTCCGTATATCTCCTGCTCGGACAGAAGCATCCCGGGAGGGACGCCCTGAACTACAGAAGTCAAGCCCTCCTGGTATGATCCGCCGGAAACAGTGACCTGGAAAAAATTACCGATGTGACAGCCCATCATGACAAATGCCTCCTTATGTTTTTTTAATTACCTTGTCTCAAAGCATGGCCTACATATATTTGCCGAGGCCGTACTATATACTGCTGCAGCATGCTCCTGTATTGGCAAAACTCGGATCTAGCGTTATATACCCGGTTTCCTTTCTAAGGTTTGAAATGTCTATCGCCCGTTCCCCTTCAGTCCCAATTATAATTGGAAATCTGAAGGTTTTGCCGTCAACCCTTAGCTCTGCGAATTTTGTGTCTTCCATTGGCCCATCCTTTCATAAAGCCAGCCTGTTTTTCATGTTTTCAACTTGCCTCTTCATTCTTTCCGGCACATGCCTTCCAAATCCGGATATGAATTCTTCTATTTCAGGAATTTCCGCCGCCCATTTTGCAGTATCGACGCTTAGGAGCTCAGACATGTCGGAAGCATTCACCGGCAAGCCTTCCATATCCAAGTCATTCATGGACGGCATCAGTCCCAGGGCAGTCTTGGTTGCTCCGGCCTTTCCTTCAATCCTTTCGCACATCCATTTTAGGACACGGATGTTTTCTCCGAATCCAGGCCACAACCATCTGCCATCTTCAGACTTGCGGAACCAGTTGACATAAAATATCTCAGGGGCGTTATCTCCCAGTTTGTCTCCCATTTCGAACCAGTGGCTCCAGTAGTCGCCCATGTTATATCCGCAGAACGGGAGCATTGCAAACGGATCTCTGCGGATTCTGCCTTTGACATCAAGGGCGGCGGCCGTGGGTTCGGACGCAGACGTCGCACCTAGGTAGACCCCGTGATCCCAGTCGAATGCCTGAACGACAAGCGGAACCAGCGACGTCCTGCGGGCGCCGAATACAAATATGTCGATAGGAACTCCTGACGGATCCTCCCTGTCAGGGCAAATGACCGGGCACTGTGAGGCCGGAACAGTGAAGCGAGCGTTCGGATGGGCGCCTCTCTCCCCCGTTCCAGGAGTCCATTCTCGCCCCTTCCAGTCTATTCCATGGCTGCATGGGACGCCCATATCCTCCCACCAGACATCTCCATCGTCCGTCAACACGCAGTTCGTGAATATGGTATTTTCCTTGATCGAGTTCATTGCCATGGGATTTGACTTGCAGCTAGTTCCAGGAGCGACTCCAAAGAAACCGGCCTCTGGATTTATGGCGTGGAGCCTTCCGTCCGGCCCCTGCTTCATCCAGGCGATATCATCACCGATGCATTCGCACTTCCAACCGGGAATGGTAGGCTGAAGCATTGCGAGGTTGGTTTTTCCGCAGGCCGATGGAAAAGCGGCGGCTATATGGAATCTTCTGCCAGCCGGATTTGTAAGACGAAGGATCAGCATGTGTTCGGCCATCCATCCTTCTCGGCGGGCCATGACGGAAGCGATTCTGAGGGCCAGGCATTTCTTGCCAAGAAGTGCGTTCCCTCCATATCCTGAACCGTATGACCATATGGTGTCCTCTTCAGGAAAATGTGAAATGAACTTCTTCTCTACAGGAGCGCATGGCCAGACACCGTTGTCGCTTTCACCATCGGCCAAGGGTTTTCCTACGGAATGAAGACATTTGATGAATTCCCCCTCCTTTCCAAGAACCTCAAGAACCCTTCCTCCAACGCGGGTCATGATATGCATGTTCGCGACAACATAGGGGCTGTCAGTTATTTCAATGCCGATTTTTGCTATTGGAGACCCTACGGGCCCCATGCTGAATGGAATGACGAACATTGTTCTCCCTTTCATGCAGCCCTTGTAGAGTTCTTTCATGATGCTTTTGAGCTTGTCCGGCTCCATCCAGTTGTTAGTAGGGCCGGCATCCTCCTTGTCCCTTGTAGATATATATGTGCGATCCTCCACGCGGGCGACATCTGACGGATCAGAACGGAACAGATAGCAGTTGGGGCGTTTCTTCAAAGGCGTCGCCAGCCCTGAATCAACCATCAATTTGATCATGCGGCCGTATTCCTCCTTCGAACCGTCACACCAATGGACGGAATCAGGCTCGCACATTTTCTGGTTTTCCAAAAACCATTCATTTAGTTCTCTGTTTTCTGACGACATGATCTTCTCCTGTTATTTTATTGATGCAATTCAAGATTTTTGGAGCCTTAGGGCGGCAGCCCTTACTTCGTCGGCCATCTTCTTCTTATATCCGACAAACCTTTCCATTAGAGATTCATCGCCCAATGAGAACCGGCAAAGGAGTCATGGAAGCTATGACTCCGGCCAGATGGGCAGCTTTGCCGGTGGCGGCTATGATTATCCTGACACCCCATCTGAAAATATCCCATTTTTGAAAAACAGCATTGAGCCCGATATTGCAAACCCCGCGACAACGCAGTTGGTGAAGAACAGTGAGGTGTTCTCAAGCATCCATCCACCGGCAGGCGGGCCTGCTATTCCTGCCAGTCCGTAGGCGAGGAAGACAAAGGGGTAGATTAGTCCGACGCGGCTTACCCCGAAGGACACCGCAACCTGGGCTGCGAAAAGGACGAAACAGCCGCCGAACGCAAACGATATAAGGATGACATCAATATAAAGGAGGTATGACCCTCCTGTGAATTCCATTGCCAGTGCAGAAAGGCCAAGTATCATTAGGCAGGAAGCAATCGTTATGGATCCAAGCCGGTCGAAGAGCATTCCCCAGAGCAACCTTCCAATGGCGTTGCCTATTGAAAATACAATCACCGCCAGCGAAGCACCCTCTGGAGCCAACCCGAGGATGATCCCCACCGGCTTCAAGTTCCCGACAATCAGCAGCCCCCCGAATGTTCCGCAGAACATTCCGATTGAAAGAAAGATGAAATGCCTGCTTCCGAGCAAGGTCAGGAGGGGAGCGCCCGTCTCGGGAGATTTCACATTCTCGTCCCTTCTGGGCGGCATGAAAAACAATGATGAAAACATCACAATTCCTCCAGAGGCCAGACCTATCCATCGCAATGCCTCAAGCACCGGAACTCCTGATGAAAGCATGAAGTCCGCTATTTTGACATACGCTATCGCCCCGCATCCAAAACCAGCGACAATTATTCCAGTTACCAAGCCCTTTCTTTCCGGAAACCAGTTCAGGCATAGGGATAAAGGACAGATATAGCTGAAACCTATTCCGACTCCGGCGATGATCCCGAATCCCATCACAAGCGCAGTGAAGTTTCCGGACGAGAAGGATCCAACGAGGTATCCGGAGGCGAATAGCAGTCCTCCGATCATCCCAATAATCCTGTATCTTTTGTTCTGCAGAAGCCTGCCGGAGACAAGCATGCTCAAGGTGAAAGCCGCGATGCATGAGCCAAAGACAAGCCCGGACTGTGACTTGCTTATCGAGTGCTCGGACTGAAGCGGTGGCACAAAGACGCTCCAAGCATAAATGCCGCCCAGGCATGACTGGGAAACAATTGAAAAAAGCAGGACTAGATATTTTCGTCCAAAAGGCATTTTATCTTCTTCCCTTTTTGGAGCCGATTTCAAGGCTGTATGAACGGCATTACTGCGCAAGTTTCCCGTGCGGCTTGACCCTTTTCCAGATTTGCAGTGAAGGGGATAAGTTTTCAACGTATTCTGAATCGCTGGGATTGTTCTTTCCGAATACAATCCTCCCTACCTTTTCATACTTTCCGAACAAATCCTTCGAAGTGTTTAAGACCAGCCTGGTTTCAGGCGAGTAATGTTTGCTCATCATTCCGGGGCATGAGAGCCGGCTTGGTTTGTTCTTCAGACATCGAATGTCTCCTATAAATTCTTTCAGTGTTTCCACAGGAATACCGCCTGGCCTGAGAAGCTTGGGTCTTTTCCCGCTCAAGTCGACTATGCTGGACTCTATTCCGATTTCGCATGGCCCCCCGTCCACAATGCACCTGACGACACTCCCAAGCTGTTTATCGGCATTTTCAGCTGTTGTCGGGCTTATGCCTCCAAAAATGTTCGCGCTGGGCGCCGCGACCGGACATCCTGCCTCTCTGATGATTTTAAGAGCGACGGGGTGGGCGGGCATTCTCACGGCAACCGTATCCAAGCGTGCGGTGACGACACCAGGGATTTTGCTCGCCTTTTTAAGGATCATGGTCAAGGGACCGGGCCAGAACATTTCCGCCAGCCGCAATGCCTGTTCGGGGATGCTATCGGCCACTTCGGCAAGCTGCCCAATGTCGCTTATGTGCACAATTAATGGATCAAAATGAGGGCGTCGTTTTACTCTGAAGACCGTTTCTACCGCACTCTTGTCAAAAGCGTTACATCCAAGGCCATATACTGTTTCCGTGGGAATTACGGCAACTCCCCCTCGTTTTATTATCTTAGCAGCCTCGGTCGGAGAACTGTATTTGCATGCTGGAATGTTTTGTTTCATAATATGGCGTGAAGCGGCTAAAATATTTTTCGCGACAAATACATCCTTCCTGAGCTCTGATACGTGTTTTCCCCCATGTCCAGTAAGAAGATAGACTCCGACGCCGCCAAAGTTATTGGCAAGTTCGACATCGTGAGGATGATCCCCTACGGAAAATGAACAGGAAAGTGGAACCCCATAGTCAGCAGCTGCCTTGTGGGCGAAAAACGGCCTGGGTTTCATGCACCTGCAATTGTCCTCCCTCCGGTGCGGGCAATAATAGAAATCTTTTACGCTAATTCCGCTCAAGGCCAGTTCGTTAACTATATGCCTGTTTACATTCTCTGTTTCTTCAACGCTTTGAAAGCCTTTTGCGATTCCGCTCTGGTTGCTGATGATGAAGATGTCGAATTTAAGCTGGAGCATCCTAAGCGCATCGATTGTCTGCCTGTAGAAAACCACATCATCCGGGCTGCGCAAATAGCCGCGATCAAGGATGAGAGTGCCATCCCTGTCCATAAAGACTGCTGGTTTCTGATCGCGCATTTGATCGCTCCATTATTCTCGTCTTTAAACATCTCGTCAGTCAGAGCCGGGGCACTGGCAGAGAACGATTAACCACAGGCTAACTGGTCCCCCCCCTGAGGGCCGGTTAGTTGCTTGTGATCTCAGCGATGTATGCCCCTGCTTGGCGGAAGTATAAAAAAAAGGCTGGAACCCGCAATGATAAGCGGATCCCAGCCTCTTTTCATTCCAGCTTCTGCAACTCTACAGACTCTGAAATCTGACTAAAAGCTGTTTTAATTCGCCAAGCTGTCAGCCATCATGTGATTCTTGTGGCTGGCCTAAATTGTCGGCAAGCGCGCAAGCAACGCGCCATCCGTAATTCTACGAAGGCATAATTTTATCACTCCTCCATGCTTCTGCAAGCTGTTTCCATATTTTTTTCATTTGAATTTTGGAGAGCCGGCAAGGGTGAAAATTATAATCCTTTCGCCTGTGATAGTGCTTATATCCGTGTGCAAGCTCAAAACCTTAAGTCCTACGGTATCTTCTATCACGGCATCAAGGAAAGGCCTGGCTTTTTCTATAAGCGTCTGTCGCATTTTTTTTATAAGATCTCTACCTTCGCTAGTGTTCTGGCTTGCGCCTGCCAATTGATGTTCAGCCTTTGTAAGCACTCCTTTGAGCCTCACAAGAACGATATCATCGATTATATAGGTTTTCGCTTCCAGGGGACCGCGCCCCATATATTCTTTTTCAAAACTTATGAGAGCTTCGCTTATTGCAGCTTCCAGCTCCCCTTTACTTGAGAGATTTGATTTCATATGCCATTAAAGCTAATTCGGATACCGGAAAAATCAACAACAACTCTGAATATCCAGCAGAGAAGGGGACGGGAAATAGAAAAAAATATTTAGCGTTCCGCAAAATATTATCATGGAACAACGAGCTTCTCGGGGCGATGTCGCTCAAGGCGGATGGTGTGCTCGAGCCCTGGAAGGGCAGGGGATACGGAAGGATTCCGGAGAACTTCAAGGATCCGGACGGCTGCTGGACCGGATTTGCGGCGCGGCTGCGGGTATACATCGTGAACACGGACAAGATTCCGTCGCCCGGCGAAAAAGACCTTGCCGCGAGGATGGCCGGGCCGGATCTGTCGCGGGCGGCGATAGGCAAGCCCCTGTATGGGACGACGCTCAGCCACTACTGCTGCTTGTGGTCCGAGCTTGGCGGCGACAAGCTCAAGGAGATGCACAAGGACATGCTTGCCAGGAAGCTCATGGTCCTCAACGGGAATGCCGCGGTGAAGAACGCCGTTGCCGGCGGCGCCTGCGATTTCGGCTGGACCGACACCGGCGACATGAATATCGTCCGAGGATGGAACGGGAAAATACGGCCCAAAGAAGCCCGTCCGTCCTGGCGGATTGCGGTCTTTCGGTTTTGCTCCGCACCCTTCTAGAGCCTTCAATACCTCGGTATCGACGGCCTCTCAGAATACGGAGCAATTTCCGAAATCTCCGCAATCAAAATGTAAATTTTTCAGCCTAAAGGAGGATATCCCCCTTAAGGATGCATGCCAGCCCTGACGAATTGTAATTTTTTCGTTTTCTTTCCGAGCTGAAGTCATTTTTT
>CAZWRV010000016.1:0-81329 GCA_964636325.1 uncultured Victivallaceae bacterium
GAAAACCTCTCCATGGGAGGATAGGATAGAATGTCAACTTTTGGGAATTGCACCCTCCGCCGAGCAGGCGCAGGGTGTTCGGCGACCACATGTCCATCGCGTCGCGCGGCTTGCCGAGGTCGACGCCGGTCACAAACTCGCAGTTGGAGAGGTAGCGGCAGAAGCTGAAGATCGGCACCTCGTAGCAGACTGTCATGTGCGCCCAGATGCACGGCTCCTTGCCGGCGGCCTCGAAGAGACGCCAGAGGCGCATGTTGACTCGCCGCTGCGCCAGCGCGGTGAAGCCCACACGGCGGCCCTTGGGGCTGCCTGCGTATTCGTATGCGCCGCCGCGCAGCAGGAGTGTGCTGCCGACCGAGACGTCGTCCCAGTAAACCCCGTCGATCACGCCGCGTCTGAGGAATTCGTTGATGGCCCACACTGCATAGTCCTCGAATTCCGGAGTCCATGCGATCTTGCCGGTGTCGGCCCACATGTTGTGGCTCCAGTCCTTGAACGCCGGGCCCAGGCCCGGGAAGGAGGCGTCGGTGTAAAGGATGCAGCGGCCCCATTTGGCGCGGCACTGCGGCGCCATCTTCTCCGCGTGCTCCCACGAGCGCGGCTCGAGACGGAAGCAGTCACCGCCTGCCGGATCGGCGGGATCTGTCTTCAGATCGAATCCGCCGAAGGAGTCGCAGGATCCGAAGTTTACGCCCCCGAGCATCTGCTTACGCCAGTCTGGCGGCTCAGGCTTTGCCGGCGTCGGCAGCAGGACGAAGTGGAAGCGGCGCCCCGCCTCTTCGATCTTCGTCTGCTCGCGGATGATGTTCAGGCGCACGACCGCGGCGGCGCCCTGCCGAAGGATTTCCTGCGCGGGCTTTGGGCCGTCGACTGTCCAGCCCTTGTCGTTCTCGGCGCCGAAGTAGAGTCCGACGTCGTCGTTGCCGAGCCAGATGTTGGGCATGAAATTGGTCACCTCGAACGCACGGCAGAAGCTGGGATACGGTTTCTCGATGCTGTTCCAGACGCTTCCGTCGCCAGCGGGAAGAGGCTTGGCGATCCAGGAATTGCGGAAGTCGGCACCGCCGCCGTTGGCGAGGAGTTGAGTGGCGGCCGCTGGACTCATAGGGAAGTCGATGTCAAGATCATCCAGGGTCACCTCTCCGCCGCCGGCCGTCTTGAGCGTGATGGTGTAGTAGAGCAGGCCGTCGAACTCCATCCAGGCGTCGAGGTCGGCGGTCAGTCCGCCACCGGTCAGCGCGGTCTTCCAGGCGACCCTGTCGGGCGCGGTCTCGTTGAAGGTCGGGCCTTGTCCGGTAAGCTCGACGTTGCCGGCGCGCACGGCAACTGGCGCGGCGAGGACCGGCTGCTTGAGCGTCTCGATCTTAGCTGGCAGACCGTTGGGACCGAGCTCAATCTCGCGCCCGATGATCTTCATCTTCCGCCCTTCAACCGTGATCGGCGTCCACGGCTTCGGCACGGTTCGATCCTTGCCGAGAGTGTTGTCCAGCCAGGCCGGCTTCTCGCGGACGTATTCGAGCTTCTCCTCCTTCAGCACGGCACCGTCCGCGGTGCGGGAACGCACCACTACGGCATAGGTTCCCAAAGGCAATGCTCTTTTGAGGACAAACGTCGTGACTCCGGTGTCGTCAAGCTTCTGCTTCTCCACCGCCAGAAGTGTTTCGCCTTTTGCATCGGCGATTGCGAAGTCCGCAGATGCGGGTTTCGCATCGCCGACCGGCAGGCAGGTAACTTTGGATTCAAGCCTTTCCTCCATGTCCCAGGAATGCGCGTAGTAGTCGAAATCGACCTTGAAGACAGGCAGCGGCTTCATCTGCTCCGCCGCGTCCGGCAGCCAGCGCGCATAGGCGTTCCACGCCTCCTCCGGGGTCATGGGCGCCGAATAGACGGCGAATTCGTCGATCAGCGTGGGCGAATTGACGAATGCCAGGGCCCACGTGTCGTCGATGTCTTTCCCTCCGGTGCGCTCGCGCCATTTCTTTAGCGGCTCCGCGCCATGCGGATGCCCGCGGATCACCAGGCCGACCTGCCATAACTTCTGCGGCCGTCCGTTGACATAGACGGCGATACTGCCGTCTTTTACGGAAAAGAGCACGTGCGTCCAGGCGCCGGTGTGCATCCACTGCCAGTGCAGATCCACGTCCCGGCATGCGCGCCCTTTGATGACCTCGATGTTCTTCGATGGAGAAGCAAAGAGAGCGTCCTTGGCGGTCAGGGTCATCAGCCACTGGTACGGGACGTCGCGGCCGTCGTATTCGCCGACATAGAAGTTGTTCCAGTCCAACGGCCTGAACCAGAACTCTACCGTGCCGTCCTTTTCCGGGAGGATGTAGAAGCCTTTCATTGCGAAGCCGCTCTTGTCGATCTGGCTCAGGTCGAGCGACTGTCCGCTTATGCCAGGCTTGAACGATGACTTCTCCGGAGTTCCGGATACGGTCCGGCCCGCGAACGGATCCGGCTTCAGATCGCCGTCGAAGCTGAAGCGCGTGAGGATATTGTTCTGCTTGAAGAACGGCGCCTTCAGCTCCTGGACGGCGCGCGGCGATCCGGACTCCTGCCAGCCCAAACTCCAGAGATATTGGTTATGCATGCCCTTCGCGAGATGAACTTCGTCGATGGAACCGTTCAGTCCGTTAATGCCCGGACTTCCTCCAATCATAAAAGTCTCCCCCGCAAGGAGATGGAAGTCCTTCAGCCACTCCGGCTTCTGCGCCGACACCTCCTGGTCATCCAAGGTCATCGAGACCGAAAGGATTGCCGGCTGTTCCCGCGGCGCGGTTATCGAGAGGGCCAGATGATGCCATCCGTCGGAAGTTGCGACGGCGTTAACATTGATGCGGGCTTTTTCCTTTATCAGGAGCGCCGCATTGATGTCGCCTGAGAATTCAATCCTGAGCAGGGGCTTTCCGCCGCGGTCGTCGATGCGCAGCAAAGTCGACTTAGAATCCGGCTTCGCGCCTGCGCCGTTTTTAAACCAGAAGTCGAGAGTGAATCCGCCTGACTTCAGGAGTTCCGCCCACTTGATTTTTACCTTCGCATATCCGGAGCCGTCAAGCAATAGCCCTCCTCCAAAACGGCCTGCGCCCGCCTGTATGCGGGCACCGCCGACGAATTCAGGAACTATCTCATCGCGTCCCTGCGGCAGGGCATCCGCCTCCTTAGGCCCCTTGTCGAGTTCCGCAACATCTCCACCATCGAGCTCGTTCTCGATGCCGGCGGCGTTGTCCGCATCCGAGTTGAATTTCCAAAGGAAGATAGACTGGGGGCCCGCCTTCTTCGTTTCAATCCACGGAGAGTCATGTGGCGGCACCGGCGCCTTCGGAGCTGGCGAATCCCAGGCGTAGGCCAGGCATGGGGCGAGCATAACTGACAAAACAAATAGATTCTTGATGCTCATGGCTGTCGTTATATTTATTTCAACATAACAGAAAATCTCAAATTTTCACTGCTTCGTCTCCGGCGTCGGGAAGCGGAACGGTGTGCCTGGCAAGCCTTCCTTATTGTAGAGTGTCGCCTCGGGCCAGCCTGCCCAGGCGTAGCGGACTGCGGCCGGATTTTTCACATCGGCGCTCGTGACGGTCACGGAGTCGCCCTTGATCTCCGCGGCGGCAGGTACGAAGGTCTTGCCGTCGGTGCTCAGCTCGAAGCCCTTGAGCGCGTCGCCCTTGGCCACCAGTCCTCCGCCCACGCCGCCGAAGCGGATGAGGCACTCGCCGCCTTTGAACTCCACCTGCTCGGGATACGGGCTGTCGGCGGCAACTTTTTCACCGTAGGCCAGCTTACGCGCCAGGAGGAGCAGGCGCTCGGCCACGGGCAGCTTCTTCCGCGGATGGATGTCCCAGGGATCGCCCAAGTCGGTCGTCACGGCCAAGCCGACGCGCGGCAGCGCGCGCGAGACATCATACTGCGCTTCGCGAATATCGCAAAAACCATGATCCACATTTTCTCCTTTGAACTTTGCCAGGCTTGCGGCGTCCATGTCGAGGCGTTTATCCTCCGCTCCCAGATGCTTGATGAAGCCGGCCAGCTGGACTACGAGAAACGGCATTTCCGGATTGTTCCACGCCTTGCGCCAATCCTGGATCATCGCGGCAAGCCCGGCCTGGTAGAACGGGCCGTTCCCCTTGCCGGCGTTCATCTCGCCCTGGTAGTAGATCACTCCGCGTACGGGGAACGGCGCAAGCGGCGCGACCTGGCTGTTGTAGCCACAGGAGGTGGCGTTCGGGTATCCCTTGCCTCGGACCGGTGCCAGGAGCGGCGTCGCCGCGGCTGTCTCGTCGCTGACCCATGTCTGCACCGGCAATATCGCGCCGAGCTGGACGATGCCGACCGGCACCTTGCAGTCGAAATACTTATACAGTTCGCGGGCGAAGAAGTAGCCCAGCCCGCTCATGCAGCCGGGAACGTTGAGGGACAACGGCTTGTCGCCGGTGCTCCAGCGGGTCACCAGGTATGAGGCGTCCTCCCACTTGCAGGCGCCCCAGAAGGAATAGGTGCGATCCTGCGGCTTGGTCACCTCGTGGATATTGCGTCGGCCCAGCTCAACCTCGCGGATCAGCGGGTATTCGTTCCGGCGGGCAAGCGCATCCTCGTAGCCGTCGCATGCGTGCAACGGCATAAGCGCGTTCGACTGTCCGCATAGAATCCACAGCTCGCCGACGAGAACCTGCGAAAAGAGAATGGTGTCGTCCGGGTTCTTCCCCTGAATTGCCAGGGTATGCGGCCCTCCGGCCGGCATGGGCGGCAGTTCGACGCGCCAGCGTCCGTCCTTGGCCACCGTCTTGAGCTGGTGGTCGCCGTAGATGATCGAGATAGGCTCATCGTTGTCTGCCCAGCCCCAAAGCGGCACAGGAACGTCGCGTTGCAGAATCATCTTTTCGGAGAAGAAGGATGGGACGGATGGGGCGGCCTGTGCGGCTGACGCCAGCGCCACTGCCGTCGCCCCGGCGGACAAGGTTTGAATCAATCGCTTCATTGGATTTCCTTTTAGTGATATTTGTGTATTGACCATATTGTCAATACCGGTCGATGCTTAATACCCGGCTCTGGCCTTTCGGAAGGTTGACGTACAACTCTCCGGCGTAGGCGTTGTACGAGAGGCTCTGCGCGCGCGGCTGGTCGGCCTTCTCGCAGAGTCCGACCGGCTGGCCGTCGAACGGCACGGCGTTAGTATATTCCGCCCAGACTTTGCGGACTCCCACGTCGAGCCCTTTGAGATCCAGCTTGAGCGTTCCCTTGACCTCCTGATCGTCGCTGTTGACGACCCGCAGCAGGATGCTATTGCCGCGTCCGTCCGCATCGCCGGTGCGCTTCCATGCCTCGACCTTGATTGCCGGGTTGTCCGAGACGATAAGGTTCGCCGGCACTAGTGCCGCCGAGTTGAAGCCCCAGTCCAGCAGGCGTGTGCGCAACGCGGCGTCATCCTTTGCCAGCGCCTTGACTGCGGCATCGTCCACCGGCTTCGCCTCCCAGTCTATGGCGAGAAATTTCACGTCGTGGTAGTTGATGTCGAAGCCGCTGATTGTGCCAGTGGCGAGATCGAGCTTCGGCGTTACCGGGGGCAGCATCTGGCCTTTGCTGTCCTGGCACCACTTGAGATTTCCCAGATAATACATCTGCACCGAGCTGTTGTAGAACTGGCGGATGCGCACACGTTCTCCGTCCGCCTTGAGTGCGTCATCAGGGACACCTAGCGCTTTCAGATCCAACTTGAGGTTTACGGGCCGCGTCTTGCCCTGGCCGAGCGGATCCGGGCCGTAGTTCATGACCGTGATGATTGCTGATCCTGAACGTTTCCATGTGCTGGCGATCAGCCCCGGGGTTATTTCCTTAACCAGATTATGGTTGCGCCAATACGGGATGAACTTGACATCTGTGCGGCTCATGCCCCACTGCTTGAATTCCGGGAATGACGGGATCGTGCCGCGGAAGTCGCCGCCGGCAGCGTCGTGCATCAGCGCCCAGGTCGGGTTCATGAAGTTGCCGAAGTGATGGATGTTCGTGCCGAAGCTGTGCGGGCAGGAGAGCGCGATCATGGCGTCCGAGGGATAGACGTCGATCGAGTCGGCCATCGGATATTCGCTGTCCAGGATGGCGTCGGTGAAAGGCAGCATTTTAAGGGAGAAGCCGTGAGTGGCGTGGCCCGAGACACCTCCTGGATAGAGCCCGTTCTCCTGCATCATGGCCCAGACGCGCTTGTACCACTCGCGCAGGTTCGTGTCGCTGCTCTCGGGCTGTACGCTGCCGTCAGGGAGACGGTAGCCGAATCCCGCCGCCAGATCCTTGTGCAGCTTCTCGCCGAAGGAGATGTCGAAGTAGAAATGCTGGCAGCCGCCTTCCTTCACCTGCCTGTCCATCAGCCAGATCATGTAGTCGCGGTAGGTCTTGGAGAGCGTCTCATAGGAGGTGGAATCCAGCCAGTCGCCCTGGAAGCCTGTCCAGTAGGGGTTGGGATTCTCGATGGACTTGGTGCCATAGCCGCGCAGCGCAATCTGGTTGCAGGTATACAGTGTGTGGCGACGGTCGCCGTAATATGCCGAATTCCCTGGCGCGGGGAATAAACTCGTAAACCCGCCGTCATTGCCGATCCCTTCGTACATCATCTTGTGGACAATATCCTTGCAGAAGGCGTAATACTCCGGCCAGCGCGCCGGATCCGGGAACGGCGGCGAGAGAATGGTGAAGAAATCCTGCTTGGTGTCCCAGTTGACCTTGTATTTTCCGCCGCTGAAGGAGCCGGCCGCAGAGAGCTGGTTGATGCGGAACCCAGGAGCAAGATGGCGGAACGGAGAGGCGTTGTACCCGAAGCGCACCGTGCGCGGCTCGGCGAGCTTGAACGGTGCCTTGCCTTTGGCCGAGCCGATGAGGTTGTTGACCATCACCACGGTGGTGGCGGGCGCAGCCCCCTGCGCTCGCACCACCGCCAGCGCCGGCACCCGTGCATCCGGCTCCCAGCCGCGGTCAGAGTCTGCGCACCAGAAGAGACCGCGGAACTCAGTGCCGACCCAGAGGTTGCCGACGAAGTTGCCGACGCGTCGGCCAGAGCCGGTGACGCCGATGTCGTCTTTTGTGTTCCAAACCATACCTTCGCCCTTTGGCACGGCGCCGATGGTACGCGCAGAGTAGTTGCCGCCCTGGCCCATGCAGGCCATGTAGATGTCCGGCAGGCTCTGCGCCACCGGCCATTCAACGCGCAGTTCCTCGATCTCGACGGCGGAGCCAATGTTATCGGGCGCATAGGTCAAGGCCAGCTCGACAAGGCCGTCCTGCTCCATCCAGCCTTTTGCGGAAAATGTCACGCCTGCGACGGAGACGGGCGCGCATTCGAAGTCCACGCGCCAGTCTTTCTGGCCGGTCACCTTCACTGCCTGATCGGTCGGAACCGTGTATTCCTTGCCGGCGATCTTTAGCACGATCCTGGCGGGAGCGGCGAGCACCGGGCCACCGTTGGCCTCGATCTGGAGGGGCAGGCCGAGCGAGCCGAACTCATACGCGCGGCGCGTGCAGGTAATTGCGGTCTGGGAATCCTTGCCCTTCTGGACCTTCAGCGCTTCGAATGGCTTCAGCAGCTTCTCGGTGTCGCCGATCTTGTTGTTCCACCACTTGGCGAACACCTTGGCCTCGTCCTGCTTCTCGAACCCGCCCTTGGCGGTGGCCAGTTCCTTTCCGGCCTCATCCACCAGTGCGACAGTGACGTCATATTTTCCGGGCTTTAGTTCGCCGAGTTCGATCAGGTCGTCATACCACTGGTTGATGAAGTATTGGAGCTTGCCGGACTTGATCTCCTTGTCGCCCAGCGTCACCTTGTAGGTCGCGCCGACCGCCTTCGTGCCGGCCGGGATCGGGGCGTCGAGCGTGTCGGCCGAGAGTTGTAGCAGGCCGTTGACCGGGTTGAAGGCGATCATAGTCGCCAGGTACGGCCTGTATTCCACCGACTTCGCGTAGCTCTTGTCCTTGCCCCACCAGTTGCAGGCGAAGGAGTAGATAGGCGCGGCCTGCGGCGCGTCGGCCGCGGTCACCGTGAACTGTAAAAAGCCCTTGCCCTTGTCGGCGGACGGCAGTCCTGGAAAATCCTTGGAGACGTCGAAGCGCACTGAGCCTTTGGCCGGGATTTCGAGAGTCCGTTTCTCGTCGAGAATGGCGACAGGATCCTTGAGCTGGCCGGCGGCGCCGGCGATTGCCTGCCCGTGTTGGAGCAGAAGAGCGGCGTTGACCTTCACAGGCTTGTCGGTGGGATTGAAGACGACGCTCTTCAGGTTGATCTTCTCATCGTGCAAACCGCTGATCTCCTCCACCTGGATGTATGGCTGGCCGTCAGTCAGCACGGTGCGCGGGAAGCCGTAGTGCTCGAGGTGCCCGGATGCCGACGGATAGTCGAGCCATTGCCAGTTCGGGTTCTTGACATCGGCGAAGAGGCCGATGTCAATCCTGTCGCCGGTTTTGTTGGGGACGGGCATCTGAACATCTTTCAAGTCCATTGCCACCTCCATCTCCCACCAGTTCTTGCCTGCATCGTCGGCATAGCTTCGGTTGGCGATCTTCATCTTGGGCGTCCAGTTGAACATCACCTGGCCGATCTCCGGATAGTTCTTCATGTATTCGCCGACGCCTAGCGAGTTGATGATGAACTTCAGGTAACTGGAGACCTCGTTTTCCCTCTTGTTGCGGTCGTGCATGAAGAGGCCCACCTCCACGGAGTCGTCGCGCACCACGCCGGTGGCGTATTCCTCGCGGTAATTCTTCACCAGGTGCGGCGACGGCTGGGTCAGCGTGTCCACCTGGTAGCCCAGGTAGAGGTGCTCGTCATCCCAGGCCAGGTAGAACGAAACCGGGCGGTCCTTGTATTCGAGTCCGCCGGTGGAGACCATGCCCATGACCTTGACCGCATCCTTCCACTCGACCGGATCAATGGTGCCGTCAATCTTGGGCGGCGCGCTCATCTTCGGGATGTTGAAGCGGGGAATCAGCGCATCGTCATAGCGCAACCCTCCAGTCCCCGCGTAAACCCCCGCAGCCAGCCCCAAAACCAGAGCGCCCATCATCAGCTTCCTGATCATCTGCCTCATCGTGTATTTCCTCTCAAGCTTGAAAACTTTGTGTCTGTTTCGATCGCAGTCGAACGAACCGGCTGCAATCGGCCGCGGTCGACTCCATGTTCTCTTGAGCTTCAATCCAGTTTGGCATATTTGCGAGCCCAGAGGTTAAACCATCCGCCGTAGGGATAGTATGTTCCCATCGGAGCCAAATCGCCATAGCGCGTGAAGTAATGAGGATAGTATGACGGAGGAAGGCCGGCGTCACGGATGACCTCGTTTCGGCTGACCCAGCGGGCATGCCCGTCGATATAGGCGGCGTTTACGCCGGCACCCTCATGGCTGGTGCCGATGACATCCGCATTGCGGTTGTAGCAGGAGAGCAGTATCGGCGAGATCGAACCCTGCCAGCCGGGGTCCCCCCACGGATTCTTGTTCCAGTTCCTCTCGAAAAAGTCAAGTTTCGCAATGTCACAGGTGGTGTATTGCGGCACTGCCGTGTCCGCAGTCTGGGTAAAGACGTAAAAATAGTCCGACACGCTGAGTATCTGTCTATAGCCCAGGTAGCCCGGCATGGGGCCGCAGAGCGGTGCATTCATGAAATCCTTCCATTGCGAGAGCGTGAGCGGGGTTACCCATGTATTGCCATCAGGATTCGTCAAGCTGTTGTCATAAAGGATTGCCGGCGTCTGCACGTACCCGGTCTTGGCCAGAACCGCCAGCGCGCTGAGCGTGCCGTTGGCGGCGCCGCCGTCCCAGAGCTGGCTGTTGTGCCCGTAAAACCAGAGTTGGTAATTGAGCATAGTTCCAGAAGCCATCGCAACCGGATGCGGGAAGAACTGCGCGTTGTCGTTGCAATAGTTGAGGACGGCCAGGCAAAGCTGTTTCTTGTCGCTCAGGCAGGCGATGCGCCTGCTCGACTCTTTTGCCTGCCTTAGCGCTGGCAGCAGCATGGCCGCCAGAATTGCGATGATCGCGATGACCACCAGAAGCTCTATTAATGTGAAGCGCCGCGTGTTCATAGAATCAATCTCCTTATTCTCGACTGCTACCGACCGCAATCGACTGCAATCGACGGCGTTCGACTGATTTTATCCCGTCCCCGGCCAAAGCTGTTATCAGCTTTGCATGCAGGACCGGGCTGTCTGTAGTCGCGTCCTGTCCGTCCAGCAGCTTGAGCATGCGTTTCCCGAGAATCGCAGCAAAGGCGTCCGGATCGACTTCCAGGCGGTCCACCGGAAACGGATAGAAGAGGCCGCTGCCCTTGTTGCTGTGGGTGACGATCCGCAGTTTCTCGGGGACCGCAATTCCGAGAGCTAGGATCGCCTTGGAGGCGTCGTTGAAGAGAACGTCGTCGGTGACCAGCAGGCCGTCCGGCTTCTCGCGCCGCGCCGCCCATATTTCTCGGAACATCTCCCAGCCCGTGCCCGGCAGCTTAGGCTCAAGGTCGCCACGGCACCATTCCGGCTTATAAACCAATCCCGTCCCTGCGAATTCCGCAGCCAAAATATCCGGCGGCGCTTCAGTCCCCCACGGAACCACGACTTGTCCCAGCACGGCCACGCGGCGGCAGCCGAGTTCGCGAAGGCGCTGAAATCCTTCGGCGCGCATTCTGGCATAGTCGATACACGCGTAGTTGTGCGGGACATGGGGCAGGTTTTTATCGGCGACGGCGGCGCGCAGTCGGTCATGGAGGCGCTCGCTGTTGAATTCGATAACTCCGCTTAGTCGGTCAGCCTTTATGTCGTGGAAAAAATCGCCGCAGACGTTCTCAGCGTTCACCTCAGCCTTTCCTTCATTTGACAGTCCGAAATAGATGCGCGAAGCAATGCCATTATCCTGTAGCAGAATCCGAAGCGCCTGCGGGACGCGCCGGAAGAAGTGCGAGCAGTTCGGCTGAGTATAGTCGAATTCCGAGAATATGGCCACATGCCTGCCAAGACTGGGGTTCGGGGCGACGAAAGTTCCGCTGCCGTGCCGGGCCACGATGTGGCCGCCCTTGGCGAGCAGCCTGAAGCTGTGGCGAACGGTGGCGACACTCACCTTGTAGCGCCTGGCCAAAGTGCGCAGACCTTCGAGCTTCTGCCCGGGCTTCAGATCGTTCTGCTTTATTTCACGTATCAGCCTTGCCGCCAATGCATGCGAAGGGGCATGCGCCGTCTCCTCGGATATAATCATATAAGTTCGCTCTTGTTTCAGATTTTTCTGGCATGACACACTACGACACAGCATATTATGACACAGCGCGACACAGTTGTCAAGGGGGTTCTGGACGAAAAATGGCTTTATCACATTGGGCAAGTAATCCCTCAGTCTTTCCTCGGAGACAATCGGTGTCGGAATCGCTATCGGTGTCGAAGATATAAACTGGAAATCGATCCCGATCCCGATACCGATAGCGACCCCGAAAGCAAAGACTGAGCCATTGCTTGAGCAAGATACGTCCGGAGCATCTTGCTCCGGGCGCCTCATCTCCCCGTATCTCGAACTCGA
Source organism: uncultured Victivallaceae bacterium (assembly GCA_964636325.1). Classification (GTDB taxonomy): domain Bacteria; phylum Verrucomicrobiota; class Lentisphaeria; order Victivallales; family GWF2-50-93; genus CAZWRV01. Next base: position 11,526 of record CAZWRV010000016.1, read on the forward strand.
ACAGCACACCAGCCTCCTTTTCTTGCTCGAAGATTGCGTCCGGCTATTTTCTTCCAGGGTGCCAGATCAGGCTTGAACTAGTGGCCCGCGACCCTTAAATTTCCGGTCAAGATTGCAACCTTTTGATAAATATTCACACTCGCGGAGTATCATGACGCCAAAGAAGGGGCTGGCAAAATATCTTCTGAAGCAACCCATCAACAGGCGTGTGCTTGCCGCGTTGTCTCCGTGCGTCCTTGCCGCGATTTATTTTTACGGGTGGAGAAGCCTGGCCATGGTGCTTTGGGCGGCGGCCGTGGGATTCATGGCGGAATACGCCTTCACAAGCCGCCGCAAGGAGCCGGTCAGCGAGGCGGTCTTCGTGACGAGCACCATCTTCGCGCTCATAATGCCGCCGACGGTCCCCTGGCATATGATGGCGATAGGAATGATATTCGCAATCGTCTTCACCAAGGAGGTCTTCGGGGGATATGGCAGGAACGTCTTCAATCCCGCGATGGCGGGGTTCTGCTTCATATATATATGCTTCCCCGTCGCCCTGACCTCGACCTGGGTCATCCCGGCTGCGGGGCCTATGGGGGCATTGAAGCGATGGAGCGCCGCGTCCGTGCCCGACGCGGTGACATCCGCTACACCGATGTCGAACCTGAAGGCCGGAAAGCTGATACTGGGCGGCCCGCAGGACCTCGCCTCCGGCGAAATCCCCCGCGAAATTCCCGAGGGGGGGAATGCGCACGTCGAAAAAAGAGTCTTCCTCAAAGGGCTTCTTTTCGGAAAGATCAGCGGAACGATGGGTGTCACCAGCGTCATCGCGGTCTGCATCGGCGGGATCTACCTGTTCATCACAAAAACGGCGAACCGCAGCATCATAGTGTCCTTGATTGCCACCTACGCGCTGCTCAGCCAGACGCTCTTCTGGCTCGGAGTGAAGCCAGTCCCCGAGGCGTGGGCCGCGGTTCTTGGCGGAGGCTTCCTCTTCGGAGCCTTCTTCATGGCGACGGATCCGGTCAGCGCGCCCAAGACGGACGAGGGCAGGATCGTCTACGGAATTGTCATAGGTGTCCTGACAGTGGTGATATATAATTTCAGCATATTCAACGGCGGTCTCATGTTTTCGATTTTGATTGGAAACATGTTCGTCCCGACAATAGATCAGGCGGTGCGCGGAATCAAGGAGGCAAGGAAGGCATAGATGGGCTCCGAGATGACAGAAAAGCGCTGGTACCCCGTGCTGTTCATGCTTGTGGCATCCCTGCTATTCAGTTCGGTAATCATCGGCTTCAGCATTGCGACGGAGCGGCAGGTGAAGGCCAACGAGAAGATCGCCGTCGAAAGGGCGATACTCGAGGTTCTCTACGGCAAGACGGACACGGGGCTCTCGGGCAAGGAGATACACCGCCAGTTCAACGAGAAGGTGGCCGCTCCGGACGAGTCGTCCGCAGGCGCCTATGTGCTCAAGGAGAACGGAGAGGTGAAGGCCTACGCAGTCCCCTTCGAAGGGCGAGGATTCTGGGCGTACATTAAAGGATTCATCGGTGTCGCGGAGGACAGGAAGACCGTCACCGGCATAGCCTTCTACGAGCAGAGCGAGACTCCCGGCCTGGGCGCAGAGATCTCACATCCGCCGTTCCGCGGACAGTTCAAGGGGAAAGTCATGGCCTCGGACAAGCGACGGCCGCTCCAATTCAAGAGGCCGGGCGAAGCGCTCGACGAGGCCAGCGTCCATGCCGTGACCGGGGCTACCCAGACTTGCACACGGCTGCAGCGCATTGTCAACGAAGCTCTTGCAAATTGGCGGGAGAAAATGAAATGAACAGCGGGAACAAGGAACTTATGCTCGAAGGGCTCTGGAGGAACAACCCCATCTTCTTCCAGGTCCTGGGCATCTGCAGCACCTTGGCCGTGACCAACCTCGTGCTCAACACGGCGGTCATGTGCGCGGCGCTCGTCTTCACGCTGTCGCTCAGCGCCGCGACAGTTTCGCTGCTCCGGGCATACACGCCTCGCAGCATTCGGATGATGGTGGAGACGCTGATAATCGCGTCCTACGTGATTGTCGTGGACATACTGCTGAAGGCGTACTGGCCGCAGATGAGCCGCAACCTCGGCCCGTATGTCGGGCTGATCATCACCAACTGCATCGTCATGGGCCGCTGCGAGGCGTGTGCGATTTCCAACCCTCCGGGGAAGGCGTTCCTAGACGGGGCATGGAACGCCCTGGGGTATTCGTATGTGCTGCTCATCATTGCCACGTTCCGCGAGGTCCTCGGTATGGGCACCTTCCTCGGGGCGGCGGTGCCGTATTTCAGCGGCCCCCACTGGGACAAGTGGACGATCATGGTAATGCCGCCCGGCGCCTTCTTCATGCTTGCGATCGTCACCTGGTTCTTCCGTTCCATTCAGACAAGGAGGAGCGCTGGAAATGGACATTGAAGGGCAGATGTGGCAGGCCTTCGTCGTCTGCATCTCCGCGGTTTTCACGCAGAACATGGTGCTCTCCTATTTCCTGGGGCTGTGCCCGTTCCTCGGGGTGTCGCGGGAGCTGAAGGCGTCCCTGGGACTGGGCGCCGCGGTGATATTCGTCCTCACGACCACGGTCGCGCTGAACTGGGCGGTGTATCACCTGGTGCTCGTTCCGTTGCACCTGGAGTTCTTCCGCTTCATCATGTTCATCATAATCATAGCCGCGTTCGTCCAGTTCGTGGAGATGCTGGTGGACCGCTTTTCTCCGGCGCTCTACAGGACGCTGGGCGTCTTCCTTCCGCTGATCACTGTGAACTGCGCGATTCTCGGCGCCTGCCTCTTCATGGTGATACGCGACTACTCGTTCATCGTCACCGTAGGCTACGGGGTTGGCAGCGGGATCGGATGGTTCCTTGCGATAGTCGCGATGGCGGGGATCAGGCAGAAGCTTGCCGCCGACCGCATACCGGCGGGCCTGCAGGGGCCCGGCATAGCCCTGATAATAGCGGGGCTTATGGCCCTTGCGTTCATGGGGTTCACAGGAGTCCTGCAAGGAAGCTAAGCTATGTTCCTCACGTTCCTCATTTCGGTGCTTGTAGTCAGCGGAATATTCGCCGCATTGGCCGCGCTTCTGGCGCTCTGCGAATATTTCGTCTCCGACTACGGCGAATGCAAAATCTGCATCAACGGGAAAAGGGAGCTGAAAGTTTCCGGCGGCGGGAAGCTGCTCTCGGCACTGACCGCGGAAAAGATTTTCATACCCAGCGCCTGCGGCGGCAGGGGCACATGCGGCTGCTGCAAGGTCAAAGTGCTTGAGGGCGGCGGAGACGTCCTCCCCACGGAAGAGCCCTTCCTTACAAAGGAGGAGAAGGACGCGAAATTCCGCCTCTCATGCCAGGTCAAGCTGCGGAACGACTTGAGCATCAGCATACCCGAGGAGTTATTTGCCATACGGGAATACCGGTGCCGATGCGCCAAAATATACGAACTCACATGCGACATGAGGCTTTTCACTTTTGAACTGGTCGATCCGCCTGAAATAGATTATGTGCCCGGCCAGTTCCTGCAGCTTCTGACACCCCGCTACAAAGGAAGCTCCGAGGAGGTCTACCGCGCCTATTCGATAGCGTCGGATCCGGAAGACAAAAAGGCGGTGGACTTGGTCATAAGGCTTGTTCCCGGCGGCATCTGCACAACCTACTGCTTCAAGTATCTCAAGGAAGGGGATGCGGTCAGGTTCAACGGGCCGTACGGTCAATTCAGGCTCAGCGGCACCGACGCGGAAATCATATTCATCGCGGGCGGTTCCGGCATAGCCCCGATACGATGCATGCTCCTCGACATGAGAAACAGAAAGGTTGAGCGGAAGGCGACATTCTTTTTCGGCGCAAACCAAGTCTCGGACCTGTGTTTCATAGACGAAATGAAGGGCTTGGAGGCCAAGCTGCCGGATTTCAAGTTCGTCCCCGTTGTTGCCAGGCCCGCCGAGGGTGAGAAATGGGACGGAGAGACCGGGCTTGTAACCGAGGCGCTCCAGAGAAGCTTCAAAGATGCAGGGGGCTGCGAAGCCTATCTCTGCGGAAGCCCGGGCATGATCGACGCATCCATAAAAGTCCTGAAAAATATCGGCGTGACGGAAGACAGGATATTCTATGACAAGTTCGCTTGATTAACAGGCGACCGCAACATCAGGTGGAAAATGAAGAATACCAGGCAGGTCGATGAATTCGAGAAGCTGCTGAAGTCCGACGTGATAGTCTCCGGCGGCTTCCTCGGCGACGACATCCGCAGCCACATCGAGATAATCGAATCGGACAGGGCGGAGCTTTCCACCCTGAACGTCACCGCCGCGGAACTCTCGGAGAAAATGAGACAGGTATCCGCAAAGGCCGCCGAGGGCCTCGGCACCTGGATCAAAATCGACGCCAGGACAGATGCCAAGGTCGACGAGGCGAGGGGCGCCCTGATCTGCCCCTGGCCGCATCAGGCGGGCCCTTTTGCAAAACGCGTGACAAACGTCAGACGCAACGACACCGGGCAGGAAATCCGCTGGAGCGACCTCAACATACACCTCATCGCCGAACACTCCTTCTTCGAGGGCAGGGGCTCAAGCTTCCGGGTCGACCCCCGCAGCCTCTTCGAGATTCTGTTCTGCTAAGAGGCGAATTCAGTTTACCCGTCATCCCGACAATTTTCGAATATCTGCTCCCAGCGGACCTTGCTGAAGTATGCGGTGCCGCGGCCCTGGAAGCGGAGGTGGAGGCAGGCGTTGAGGACGTAGCTCGGCGCGGTGGTGACCAGTTCGATTTTGGTCCATGGAACCTTCTGAGCATAGGCGAAGCTGCGAAGGCTGAAGAACGCCGGGCTCCAGCCGCCGTCGACGTTAGACCTGGACGATACGGAGGCCGGGCCGTTGAACTGGTGGAATGTCACGCCTACCTGCGGGCCTGAACTGTTCCCGTTCCATTCAAGGTTCTCGACCCTCACCCAGGCGGAGAGGCGGTATTTCCCGCCGGGGACGAACGGGTTGCCCCACTGCGAAGGTCCGAGCGAGCCTTGCTGCCATTCTCCGATCGAGCTGAAGTTGTTGCGGATTATCAGGCAGCCGGTCCCTGGAGTTTTCCCTCCTTTGCGGTCCCAGGAGCATCCTTCGCTTGTCGGCGTCCAAGCCTGAGCGTCGAGTCGGTCGAGCGCGGAGACTGTGAACGTGTTCTCCGGCTCCTCGTATGCGGGCAGGTTGGCGAAGAAGAATTCGCGTTCAGTGAGTTCGATGGGCTTCGCCTTTCTCAAGATTGGCGCAGTCTCGACGGCATCAGCGAGCCGCCACAGCGTTTCAGCGCGGATTTCCGTGCCCTTCTTCAGTATTCCGTTTTTCAAGAATGGCCCGAGGTCGAGCCAGAAATGGTAGTCCATGCCCCACTCGCAGACGTGGTGGAAGTGGGAAGGCGCGTCGCATTCGCCAGCCAGCGCCTCCCCGTTTTCCTTGAGCAGATAGAGGATTCCCTTGGGATGGCAGAGGCGGGCCCGGCGGTTGTCAATGGTCAGATGATGCCATTTCGTCTTGTTCAGATCCGATGAGGAAAAGCTGCCGTCGGGATTCTGGAAGATGATTGAAACGTAGCGGCGCCGCCAGTGTTTGCGGTAGCTCTCAGGGCCGACATATGGTTCGGGCTGGTGGAGCCAGTCGTGGGTCATCGGCACCGCAGGGCCGGAGGCACCGACAGGCTGCGGATCGGCATACTGGAGATATTTCCCTGGCTTGCCGTCAGGACGCGGGTAGTAGTAGATACGCAGGAACTTGTCGCTTTCATGAGTTCCAATTTTCAAATCCTCATGGATTTTAAGAATCATCTCCTGCGTCCACTCATAGCGATCTTCAACGAGCCTGACCGTGAGTATGTCGGTCTCGGTGAATTTATTCAACGGCGACGTTCCGATCCGGGTTGCGCTCGGCGTGATTTTCAGGCGCAGCATCCCCGGTTTGCTTTCCGCTTCGCAAGACACGTCGGTTATAGTATTTGAATATGTGGAGAAGAGCGGAAGCACCGCGACTTCAGGTCCGCCGCCCGGCTTCATGCACTGCTCGCGGGCCCAGAATGCGCCGCCGAAATTCATCTGGTTCGACTGTAGCTTGAGTATCGGCCGGCCGTCATGAAGGATAGCCGCATCAGAACCGTTCCTGCTGAATGTGAAGGACATTTTCAATCTCCTATTTAAACTTAAAGTCGTATTGACCAGTGGTCCACCAGGAAAGATCCCGCAGTAAGATCGGCCATTCGCTCCAATTCCAAAACGGGATTTCCCCTTTTGCGGGATCGCCATGGCAGGTCATCATTATACAACAGACACGGCCCTTTCCAAATTTTCCGGCTACGACCGCAGGATCGCCATTCTCCAAGGAAATGATCGTGTCTGTTCCTTCCTTTGCCTTAGCGCCATGCCACCAGTAGCAGGCAGGTCTGTTATCCATTCCAAGAAATTCAGTCGCAGGATGCGGCGTTGTTTTTGCGAGTTTCGCAGGCCGCCCATTTCCGACGAGAGGAGCATCTGAGGCGGTGTCAAACGTAACCGGCAGCAGATCCGCCAGCAGGGAGTTCTGGATTCCGCCCCGGTCGAAAGCCTTGTGCCCGCCGAGGAATACAAGACCGCCACCCTTATTGGCGAATTCCTTTATCATATTTTTCTGCTTCAGCGACAGGCTCTGGACATCAATATCGCAAAGGATGATGAGGCGATGCTTGAACAAGTCTTCGGGCTTCCCCGGAAATCCGGCGAATGTCTGGTTGCGTCCGCCGCGTATGAAGACGGGGGTTATGGCGATCTGGCCGATGTGGAGCGCGTCGGCTATTCGCCAACAGTCGTAAAGCGGGCCTGCAAGAACCAGAGCCGAACAAGGTACAGAAGCGCCAGGAACTAAATTTTCGGGTACAAGCCCCTCCATCCCCGGATAGATGCCGAGCAGTTCGTCGTCGTTGAAATATTTTAATGGATAGACCCGGACTGTGTCTATGAACCATTCCGCCGTGCCTTCTGTCATGACTACAAAGTCCCACCAGCCGTTCGCGCGCAGGATGAAGTCCACGCTGAAGTCCCGGTATTTATCAGCCTCCTTGAAGTCGAATGGGCAGATGGAGACTTCTCCGCGGCCGCCTGATTCCTCCGAGGATATATACATGCTCCCTATCGCCTTGCCGCCCGTCACGTTCCCGTTTCTGGCGCGGAGGACCGCACGGTAGAGTCCGGGACGCGCGCTGGTGAAATATGGGGAATGCGCCATGATTCCCTTGCCTTCGGTTGTGAGCGCCTTCAGGCATGTGCCGTCCGTGGATTCGCTGTCGCTAACAATTACGGCGACCTTGCTGTAGAGAAGCGAGGGCAGATTATATGATTTGACTATGGAATTGTCCCATCCGCCTTCGACGATCTTTTCCACCTTGCGCCCCGCAGCCTCTGGATCCGGTGGAGGAGAATACCTTAAAAGACGGACTGCGTCTATCCACAGGGCGGACGGAATATTTTTACCCGTCTGTTTTTCACTGCTGTTGTTGAAGCCGCCGCCTATTATAACGGACACCGCGCCTACGGGGGCTTCTGCGATCGTGTCACGCAGGTCCCATTCCGCCATGGGATGATATGGAAGGGCGAGGATTCCGCCCGATCCGATCTGCTTGCCGTCTTTGTCGAGCCAGATCAGCCTTGCGGAGGAGTCTACGCCGCTGTATTTGCCTTTTTCGCCGAATCCCTCGGACCGGTATGCGAGAGAAAACAGATATTTTGCTCCGCCTTCAACCGGTAACGGCTTTGCTGACTGGAAACTTACGTTGCCGGCGGAAGGCAGTTCCAGCTTCAAGGAAAACTTCCCCGTTACTTTGAATGCGGGATCCGCGGAGAATTTAGCGGGATTCGCAGGATTTATGCCGACATTCCAGGCGGCCGGCTTGCCGTCGGCCCATTCCTCGAAGTCCGCGTTTGGTACAAGGTTGGGACCGAAAATGGGATCGGCCCCAGCCAGAACTGCAGGGATAGATAGCAAAAAATAAGTCATTGCTTTCATGGTGTCGGGTGTCGGGTGTCAGGTGTAAAGGAAGATGGCCAACCGGATGGATTTTGTCCTGAGACGGAATCATAGCCGGCTGCGGTTTCAGAAACTTGCCAGCATCGCTCGCCGGCCGGTATTTTTTGCTCCAGAGTCTTTTCAAGCCCGTTCAGCATGCGAATGCACTGTCTGTAACGTTCGCGATATGAGTCAAAGGTATTTTGGGTCAGATAATTTTTCAAATAAGCAACATACAAATGATGAATGGTCTCCGCCGCTTCTCCCCTGCTGCGATTTACGCCTTCGATCTTGTTCCGGATATGCCTGTCGTCGTTTTTCTCTGCGAGTTGCGCAGGGGAACTATTGGAAGATCGACGAATTTGGCTTCCAAGCTCATAGCGCTCTTCGGCTGGCCACCCGTGAGATAAATTGCAAATTTCCAAATGCAGACGGCATAGCATCTGATATACCTCGAGATCCTCAACTGACAAAAATCTCTTTTCTTCCATTTTTCCCTCATGTCTTCCCGACACCTGACACCGGACACCTTTCCTACTCAAACCTCCTGTCCTGCTTCTGAACCCACCATATGCAGTCGCGGAGGAGGAGGTACCAGTTCGGATCCCGCCAGAAAGGAAGCTGGCCTTCCTTCATATCTCCCATCGGGGCGGCGGTGATGCATATTATCCTCGCCTTGTTGGATCCGTATTCCCAGGCGGCCATGACCGGCTTGCCGTCGGCGTTCAATATCGGCATTGCCCCTTCCTTAATGGCTGTGGGATGCACCCAGCAGCATGCGATGTCTTTTGAAAGCGAAGCGGCAACTGATGCGAAAGGCGGCAGTTTTTCGACATGGGTAATCTTCCTGATCGCCGGACCGTTCATTGAACATGGCTTGTTGTCGAATTCGACCGGGAAGGCGTCGCCCAGCTTCGTTCCTTTCAAGTGTGAACGGCCATATGCGCCGTGGCCGCCAAGAACTATCATTCCTCCGCCGGCCGTCAGATAGTCATGCAGCATCTCGATGCCGATCGGCTTGAACGCGCTGGCCGAGGCGCCGCCGAGGATGATGCACGAATGCCTCAGCAGCTCCTCGTAGTCATACGGGAAGTCGGTCAGGCTTCCGAAGAACGTTCCGCCCCATCGGTATTGGCTGAGCGTCAAGGATTTGCCATGATATTTTCCGCCTGCGAGATGGACCGCGTCCGCCACCTTGTATTCCTCGTCGAGGAGGCCCTGGAAGAAAAGGATTTTGCCGCCGCCCAGATGGTCGGGAGTAAGCTTCATGTCCTTCGGCTTTGAAAGATTGAGAGCCTGCGGCCTGCGGGCCGCCGAATACAGGGGGCTGCGCATGTCGGTCATTATGTTGTCGCCCCACTGGTATGCTCCTGAGTGGAAGTCTTCGAACGACGCGGAAAAATCCTTTCCGTCCGCGGTCTTGCCTGTCGCCACGACGCGGATCACCACGGGGTCGCCCGGGAGATTTTTAAATTCCAGCTTCGCCGTTTTGGGAATATCCGCGACATCGGCGAAAGAAACGTTTCCGCAATCGACCGGTTTAGCGGAAGGATCGGCGGCGGAAACCGCGGAAACCGCGAACGAGAGGGAGGCTACGGCGGCTCCTGATCTTGCGGCTGCGAATTCCGCAGTTCCGGCGCCCTTGTTGTCAGTGCTTATGCTCATGGACGCCAGGAAGTTGTCGTCCGCGTGGGTGAGCTTTTCAAATCCTGCGACGGGGTAGAGCCTGCAAAGGTATGCCTTCGAGTTGCCTTTGGGAATGTAGCAGGTGTTGAACATGATTTCGCTGGTGGAGTTGCCTCCGCAAGCGTATAGGCGGTTGACGTCGTCGTATTCCGTGATGGAGACTATCCCCCGTTTCTCCTTGACGTCGAGCAGGGCGGTCCACGGGGCGGTGAAGTCGCTGATGAAGTCCTCGGCGCCGTAGAGCCCGTTGCCCTGCTGGGCGTTGGAGCGGACGCCGCGCGACGTGGGCCTGAACGTCCTGTCGCCGGCCGGATCGAATTCGTTCCCGGCCCGGAAGACATGCTGTATCCAATATGCGCATGTCTTCGACTCGTCCTCCGGAGCTGTCAGCTTTACTTCGCAGGACAATGCCGGAGAATTGGCCTTCAACGTGAACGTCTTTTCGATCAGGATGTTGGAAATCTTCCTGTTGGCTGTTTTTTCCGCTCCCCAGACTCCGGTGGACTTGAAGAAGACCTTCACCTTCGCCTCTTCCGGCGTCTGCGATACGATCTCGAATTGGTACGGGGTCTCCAGCAGTTCGCCGGGCCAGTTCTGCTCCTGGAAATGATCCATGAAGAGCCCCCAGTATTTTGTCGGCAGCACTATGTTGCCTGGCGCAAGCTTGTCCGAATATTCCGTTACGGCACCGCCGCGGGCGGGCGTGATTGCAAGCGAAACCCGGTAGTTCTCCATCTTGATCACATCGAGGTCGTTCTGCTTTTCCTGTGTGAGTTTGACGGGCTCGGCGGCGGCGGAATAAGTGTAAATAAGCAATATGGCTGTTGCAGACAAGACATTAGTAATATTGTTCATGTGAATTCTCCTTGGAGTTTTTTAAAACTAGTTTATTGTCGTGAGCCTTGTCGCGAGCTTTGTCGAACTTATTTGGATTGCCTGCAAGCTCAATAATCATAGATGATGTCATATTCTCTCCAAAAGAATCTTGCACTTTTCCACCTCATTTTTGAAAAGTAATTCTTGAATGACACATAAATCCAACCTGGCAGCCAGCTTGATTGCTGCTTCATGGGATGTTCCTAAAAACCTTTGTTGATCGGCGTCAGAAAAGCGGCCATTGCCTTCCGCAATATTCAGGACAATGCTAGTAAGCAGTTCATCCAGTCTACGGAATGCAGAAGTAGACAGGCGGGACATGCCATTTAAAGAAGAAAACATTTTAGTCCCTTACGGTGCAACTTGGAAAACGTTTTTTCCAAAATGTAGTTTGCGCGCGCCGCGCGCAAGCAACATAACACAGCATTACTCCTATGCAGAGTTTGCCCTTTGCGCGCGGCGCGCGCAAGCTACCTGCGCGTCGTAAGGGCGCCTTTTTCCCGCAGGGAAAAACTTAGCCACTTCTATGGTTATACGATAGACATCAAGTTTCTCATGATGGAAAAAAACTGTTCTTCTGGCTTATTTGGAAAATCTTTGCCGCAAAATTTCCCGGTCTTTTCACTTATTGACTTTGATGCATACTCTTCGGCATCCTCTTTTATCATCAGCGAAGACGACCAAGATCGTCTCAGACCTATCAACATTCGCAGGATCTGTAATAGATATTGCTTGTCAATTAAGATGCATTCATCTTCAATAAGCCGCCTGATGCCAGCGAGATCCAGGCAGGCCGCACATTCAAAAGTAGAACCGATGGCATAATCGAGGCATCTAACCTTCATCACAGTATAAGCGGCACTAGCCATGGCAATATTTTCGAGAATACTGCCGGCCGCGCGGTTAAGCTGGTCTGCAACGGCATGCCTGTTGTCCCAATTGACGATGTTGTTGTTAACTTTTACGTTGAAGGTTAAAGCATGCTGATAGACTTTGAGTTTCTCGTGATTAAACATGTCAATATCCCTGAGGTTCTATTTTAATAACAGGACAAGCTCAGTAGATAAATATCTTCGCCAAAGCTCACGACAAGGCTCGCGACAAAGCTTGTCAATAAACAAACACAACCATCTTCCATGCCAAGAGTTCGGGGACCGATACTGATAAGCCTGCGCCTTCCTTCCTGACCTCGAGCGGCCTCAGGGAGATTTCCGGCGGCTGGCCTCGCGCCGGCGCCTCGGCGAAGACGAGATATGCGGCTCTGGGAGATTTGCCGTCCAACTGTCCTGCGGTGACCTTTATGTCTTTCAAAGGCGCCGCCATTTCGGAAAGAGGGTTCTGTTCGACGCTGGCCTTGGGCGGGTTGACCAGGTTGACGATGAGCTGCCTGCCTTCGTCGGTCTTGTTTGTGAAAACCATGTCCTTCCACATGACCGGAGCAGCGGCCTGGACGTCGACAAGGTTCTTCGGATCGGAGATCCAATCTCTGCCGAGTCCGTAGAAAAGTTCGCTGAAGCGAGTGGAAAGGCCGCCCATGTCTCCGAAGGGAAGCGAACTGTCCAGGTACCAGCCGCCGTTCGGACGGCCGCCGCCGATCAGGCGGAATATGCTGGAGTAGACCCGGTCGACGGTGAAGTTAGCTCCGTAGCGCCGGAGATCGAAAGGCTGGTATATGCCGCCCATCTTTGTGACGGTATCGCCCCATGAGGTCATACGTCTTGCGAATGCGTCCCATTTGCTGTAGGGGCTGTTGGGCTCCTGGTACGTGCAGACGACTTCGTCCAGCATCCATCCGCCGCCTTCGCAGCGCTCCTTCATGGTGAGAGGCATGTCGCGGACCTCCTCGGGCGAAGCGTAATTGTAGCCGAAAGTGAAGTCCGGGACTTCGTCATGGACCAGTTTCTTGACGCGTTTGACGGCGGCGGCGCTTACTCTGTCGGCCTTCTCGTTGGTCGGAGCGATCTCCTTTCCGGTGTGGTCACGCTCACCCGGATGGACTTCGAGGTAGCGGACATCCATGCGTACGCCCTTGAATCCCATGACTTTTGCGCATTTCACATATTGCGATGCGATATATTCCTGGACTTCCGGCAGCGCATGATTCAGGCAGCCCTGGAAGAATATGAGGTTGTAAGTCTTCGGATCAAACGAAAGATCGTTGATGTGCCTGTATCTCTCGCGGCTGTCCATCTCGTAGTGGCCTACTTCGCCGTTGGAATCATAGATGAACCACTCCGGATGCCTGGCAAAGAGCTTGTAGCCGGAGTCGGCCCAGCAGGTGCCGTTGACGTAGGAGACAGGCCACATCCCGGCGTTCCGCAGCATCTCGTTCTGCTTCTGGATCAGGGTTCTGCTGCGATACCAGACGTTGGGGCCGCCTTCTCCTCCCGGGAAAGGATCCTCGTCCGGGGCGAGATCCGAGATGTCGCCCGGCGACCATGAGAAGAACTCCCAGTATTCCGTGCCCGGTGAGAGCCTGCGCCAAAAGTCGATCGCCCTTTTGCTCTCCTGAAAAGTGGTTGGGGACACGTAAAAGATGGAATGCATGTCGCCATGTTCCTTGGCGAAGTCGTATGAATTGCCGGTGGAAAGCCAGAGCGGCTGGTCGAAGACACCGAAAAGCCCGGAGGACCTGTCCAAGGTTTTTCCGTCGCGCTGAAGCTCGACCGCTATCTCATGCCCGTAGCGCTTTTTCCCGTGCTTCCACTGGACGCTGACCGTCCTTTCCTCGCCCGGCTTCAAGGAGACATTCTGGATGAACGCTTCCGCCTTTCCCAAGAGCCCCGAGCAGTCGGTGCCGACAAGCTCGAACGATTCTTCCTTGGCCGAAGGATTTGCGATGGTGATCGCGGCCGCCGCCTTTTCACTCAGGCCGAATCTCGGCTTCGCCGGCTGAACGGAAATGATCTTCGGGCGGTCCCCCTTTTCGGTGGAAATTTCAATGCTGTCGAGAAGGACGGCCAGCGGCTTGTCGTATTTCTGCGGAGGATTGTCCCAGCGGAAAATAATCTCCACGCCCATGTCCGAGCGGACCAGCCCCGTGTCGACTTTTATGCTGACCGGAGCATATTCGCCCGGTACGAGGCTGAAGCCTTGGACGATGGTCGAGCCGCCGAGCCGCTCCTGCGGATTCTTCCTGTGGAGGTAGAAGTAAAGTTTCGGCCCGTTGCTGAGATCCAGCAGGTTTTCCCCCTTCAGCTTAACAGTCAGGATTGTTTCGCCCTGCATCGGGAACGGACCAAGTCCGAGATGGAAATGAGCCCAGTCCTTGGTGTCCTTGACATATGGAATCCTAACCGCCTTGCCGCCGGCCGCGGCGGAGTCATCCACAAACGAGCAGCCGTTCCTAAGGGATTCCTGCTTGACCGCCTTTTCCGCCTCTTCCTTGAATATGACGCCGCTGTCCGCCGCTCCGGCCGCGAGGGCTGCTCCGGATACGAAGATCGCCGCTAAATGTTTCATTCTCATTGTTTTAAGCTCCTTTTTCAAGATCAATATAACACTTATTGCCCTTTCAATTCAAATTGTTGCATCCGCGGCCGGTGGCATTGCCTTAGTCATTTCCTTCATTATTCCACGGAGATTCTTGCCGCAGGAGAAAACGGGGTCGTGTCGACCTTTCCATTCTCGATTACGGCGATGAACGGGCCTTCGCCGGTCAAGGTTTTGCCGGATGCGCGGATTTTTGCGCTGCCCTCTCCGTTGACGACAACAATGCGCCCATTTGGATATGTCCGTACCGCGACAGCGGTGCCGTTGATCTGAACCTGATTGTCCTTGAATTCTTCCGGATATGGAGCCATGAGGACGAGGTCGCTGGAGACGGGGTTCTGAATCCGGACGGCGCTGTCGCTCAGGCGGGTGAATGTGGCGGCGGGATCGTTTCCCTTCAAACGCGGATAGAGCGCGGTCATGTAGCCCTTGCCGGCGGGCTGCTTGATCCGCAGGAAGAGCTGTTTTTCCCAGAGCTTGCCGCCCGGGAAATATTTCGGATCGAATCCGACCAGGCGCATGTACGGCTGCTGCTGGTGGCCGTATTCGCCGGTCTCGGGCTCGAAGGTTTCGGGGGTGTTGACGAAGACGTCCATGTCGACGCCGCACTGGCCGTCGAAATGGAAGACTTTGTCCTGGCGGGTCATGGAGTTGGCGAGGAACCAGTAGCTGATGTCGGTCGGCCGGGTGGGCGTGCCGCCGAAACCGTCGCGGACGACGAAGTAGTTTGGGCCTTTCGGATCGTCGTCCTTGAGGAAGAGAACCTGGCGGAATGAGGTGACAGGCGGGATGGTCTCGATGTTGGTGGGCGCGTTCGGCCAGCTCTTGCTTTCCTCCGGCGCCCAGGCGTTCTTGTCGTTGAGGATGGGATATTCGGAGTTGAGGCCGCGGATTTGGTCGACGGTGCGGTATGCGCGCAGGTAGTCGGCGGCGGGAGTGAAGGCGGTCGCGAGCACGCCGGTCTGGTTGCGCTCGGAGATCTCGAACTTATGGTCTATGCTGACGCGGTTGCGGAGCCAGGGGCGGCAGAACATGGGGAAGTAGCCGTTGCCGAAATGGAGGTTTATGGGCTGTCCTTTTGCGTAGAGCGTATAGGTCATTTGATCGGACTCCCACTCACAGTGGCCGTCGCAGTTGCCTGCGAACATCATGAACAGGGTTTCATAGGGCGTGCCGAAGCCGTGGCGGAAGTAGACGCCGTAGTCCTGGTACCAGGTGCTGACGAGCGGCGGCGCGAGATCCTTTTCAACGATCTTGATTTGCTTGTCGGGCGGCAGGGTCTGGTTCGCGAACCACTGGAGCTGGCCGGCAAGCTCTGGGACGCGGTTATTGTAGTAGGCGACAAACTGCTGAGCGAAGGTCGGCGGCACGGACTGGTAGGAACAGTTGCCGTAGGGTATGACCATGCGATGGCCAAGGAAGCGCGGATCGGGCGGCGTCAGCCAGTCCATGACGAAGCGCATGCTCTTGCGGAAGAGTTCGGAGTCGAAGGCGTCTCCGATGCCGTTCTCGATGAGTAGGTTGTTGACTTGGGCGGACCAATCGAGTGTGACGCCGAGTGAATAATGGGCGTTCTCGTATGGCGCGCCGGAATCGCGGGTGAAGCGGCGGATGTAGTCGTGCAGAAAGGCCAGGCTCCATTCGCCCCAGGGCCGGAACATCGGATGATCCTTGATGAGCACGCTTGACTTCATCTGCGCCTCCATGGCCATAACGGACATGTTGGGGTTGTTCAAATGGAAGCCGGCACCGAACGGGAACGTCGCGGCGGAATGCATGTCATAGGCGAGGTAGGCGCAGAGCCGGCGAAGCTCCTTGCGGTTCTCGGCGGTCAGATCCGCCGTGGAATCGATAACCGCCTTTATCGAGGGATATTCGCCTTTGGCGAAGCCGTAGTGGTAGGCCATTGAGAAGCGGCCCCAGTCGCCCATGGCGCGCATGAACTGCATCTTGTCGCGCATCAAGGCCATGACATCCGCGCCTGCCTTGGATGTCTCCTTGGCCCAGGCGGCGCCGGCCATGGGATCGGGCCAGTCCAGGATCATGTCTTTGACGGTGTCGAGAGGATGGGCGCTGAGCTTTTCGCTGGCGGCGGTCATTGATGCGAGCAGGTTCTTGGTCTCGTCTTCAGCCGGCGAGAGCATGATGCCGTAGCAGCGGCGCGCCAGATTGGGCGGCACGAACAGCGTCTTTCCGGTGTAGTTCGGACTGTTGCGGCCGAAGCCGTCCGACGCCCAGTTCTGCTCGTACATCTGCAGCGGCAGGCTGGCCAGGATCTCACCCTTGCGGTTGCTGCGGATGCGCAGGCTCATGGGGTTGCGCCAATAGGCCGTGTCCATCCCCATTAAGCCGACAGCATCCTTGCCGGGCTCGATCAGGCGTATGAGCCCGTTCAGGCGCGGCTGCACCGTCGGATAGCCGGTGAGGTAATAGTTGTCCTGGTCCACAGTGAAAGTGGGTGTGTAGCCCTGCACGGGCGCGGCGACCCAGCCTTCCTGGAGGCGGCCGAGCTTCATCACGTCGGTGCGAATGCCGTTCTTGAAAAGGTTCTGGAATTCGTCCCTGTCGTTGGGCGCGCCATAGAATATCTGAGACGGCTTGAAGTCGCCGTCATTGAGAACGAGAGAGTAGAATCGGTCGAACTTGTCCCATGGCTGGGAGCACCAGCCGTTGTCGAACTCCTCGCGGACGACGACCACCGGACAGCCGCGGATGACGCGGGCCGTGAAGGTCCAGGTGCCGACATCGAAGACCGTGGTGACGCGCGCCTCGGCGAACACCGGGCCGCTGGCGATGATCTCCGTCTTGAACGACTTCACTAGGAAGGGCACCTCGAATCGGCCGTGGCCGGTCAGCCTGCCGGAGGGCAGGATCAGGCCGATCACCGGGCCCGGAAGTCCCGCCGCCGACACGGGCCAGACGAAGTCTCTAGCGTCCTTGTTCAGGCGGATGCCCACCGGCTGCGGCGTCCGTGTGATCAGTTCAACGCCGTCAGCGGTGGTCTTTGCGGTCACGGCGTCATCGGTGGAGGAGCTTTTGCCGGGGAGTATGCGGTATGTGCTGGTGCCGCTGGCGGGAACGCTGGCCAGGAACCAGACATTGCAGCTCTTGACCGACTCGTCCGGATGTCGGACGACGTGGCTGACTTGGGCGGGCACGGGCTTGCCGCCGCCGGTTTCAACTGCGGCTAAAGCCGGACCGGCCATGGCGCCCGCTGGCAGTTCGATCGTCGCATGCACAAGCTCGTCGTTCCAATCCACTCCGATCCAGTCGTGCAGAATCATCTCTATGGGGGAAGCCCCTTGCGCGGAAAAAACCAGCATTCCCACCAGCGTCAAGATGCCGCCCATACTTTGCCTCGACATGTTACTTACTCCTTGTTCATGGTTCGAATTTTCTGATATGCCGCCGCTTATTCACTGGCGATCTTCATACGTAGTAAGCGAAAGCGGCTTCGTCGGGGAGTATATAGGGCCCATAGTTCGGGACGTTTATGTTGTTTGCACCGGCTCCGCCAAAAAGGCCCTTGCCCGTGTTTACTGTATAATGGTGCCAGTAGAACAGGCCCCCCATCCGGCGCCCCATCCGCCCGGGCCGCCTGCCCCTTGAGCACCTGAAGGCCAGAAGTCGGAATATATCGAGCTGGAATTCATATATGGATATACGCAGTCATTGTCGTTGGTATACTGGTAGATGGCGAAGGCTATCTGCCGCTGGTTGTTCCTGCACATCAGGAAGCGGGCGGACTCCCGCGCCTTGCTTAGCGCTGGAAGCAGCATCGCCGCGAGGATGGCTATGATCGCGATGACGACCAACAGTTCGATAAGAGTAAAAGCAGCCGGTTTTACTCTATTCGCCGGAGGCAGCTTGGCAAGTGTGAAGTCATTGGCGGTTTTTCCAGCGGCCTTCAAGTCTGCAATCTGCAATCTGCAATCTGAAACGACTTTTCCGTTCGGTGTTCTCATCTTAAATCCTCCATATAAGCAGGAATGTTCTGAAGATACTCGTGTACCACCCCCACCGAAAGCGCGCTGGAAGCGCGGACCACCAGACGGGGTTCGACGGTCAGGCTCTCGGTTTTCCAAGAAGCACCCGCCAGTTTCTCGACAGCAAGACGGGCGACCTCCTCAACACACATGTCGACGGTGGAGATGGGTATGGCTCCCGCCTGGGACCATGGCGTATTGAAACTGCCCACCATCGGCACGTCAGATGGAACCTGGAGCCCAAGATCGCGGATAACCTGGATGGATAAAAATGCCCAGTAGTCCATGTGGGCGACCAATGCGTCCGGGCGGACGCCGGCAGGCGCCTGGAAAATCTCACGGATGATACGGATGCCCTTCTCCACTTCAAGCTCCACGAGGCGGAAATTCATGGAAATGGCAGAGGGATTAGGCTCCTCGGCGCGGCGTCATTTTCCGGGGTGCTGGGCTTCCTTATCCTTGAGGAACTTGCCAAGGGCGGCGTCGAATGTTTTAATATGGTTGAGGAACCAGTCGCACGTCAACTCCTTTAGTATTTGGATTGTGGCGGGTTCAAAACCTGACTCCTCCGACACCCTGAATATTTCATCGATTTTGTCGCGGAAGTAATCGTGCCTCTCCAAGTGCTCAGGCATATGCTGGTAGCCTGCATACTTCATCAGTGTTTCTTCGGCCTCGAAATGCTCGATCGCATAGCTGGAAAGGAAGTTCAAGCTGTCTTGGAGCTTCTTCCTCTCGAAGCCGCCTGGCTCTTCGCTTACCTTCAACAATGCGTTAAGCCTGTTTATGTATTCCTTGTGCTGCCTGTCGATCAGCGGAATGCCCGTCTCAAGGCTTGCGTCAAACTCAATGCCCATGATGCCTCCCATGAATTATAATCTCACATCCATATACGTTAAAAACACTTGGGTTGCTTTTCAACCTAATGGAGTATAAATGGGTATATTTAGCTGAGGGTCTGCCGCGAGCTTCGCAGAGGGTTGTCCGGGGAAAACTCCGCGGGCTTCACATTCTCCACGTTGAACCAGCTGCGGTAGGGGTTGCCTGTGACGCCGGCGCTGGCGAAGTCGCAGAGGCGGACTTTCTGCTGGCCGAGGGCGTTGCATTCCAGGAGTATCCAGGGCTGCGGTGATTCTTTTACTTTTCCGGAGGTCAGCTTTTCACCGAGTTTCTTAGCGTCGAAGCCGGGCATCTTCTCGACGTCCATGCTGTTGAACCGGTGGTCGAAGGCCAGCAGAATAGGGCCGCGGTAGATGGAAGTCGGATGGAAGGCGGCGCCGTTCATTTCCGACAGCGGCTTGGAATATCCCGCCGTGAAGCCCCAGTTCCCATGGTTCGGATGTCTAGTTATCGCCCATCCAACGATGTTCCGGCCGCGCCGCAGCGGCAGCTCCGCCCTGAATATCCGCAGGGAAATGTCGCCGTCGAAGTTGCAGGATTCGCCGTCATAAATCTTTTTCCCGTTCACGGTTATCACGGAAGTCCAGGCGGCGGAGAAAAAAATAGGAAGCGCGTCATCCGACTTGCTTTCGATCTCCGTGAAGAGGAACATCGTGTCCTCGTTGCCCTCCCTCTTCATCGGGATTTTCCAAATGTCTAGGAGGCCGCCGTTGCTTTTGACTTTCACAGGCTTGAATATCCGGCCTGCAAGCTCCAGTCCGCCGTCAGGATCTGCGAATTTCGCAAGGAGCGCGGACTGATCCTTGCGCGACGGCATGTGCACCGGGCCGAAGGCTTTCCACTCGGCCTCCCAGTTGGAATACTGGTATGTCTTCACGCTTTGGTTGACCCAGAAGTGCGGACGGAAGTCGAAGCGGACGGAAATCATGTCGCCGGACTTCCAAGTCCTGTCAACAACAAGATATTTGCCTGCGGAGACATTATCGATCTTCCTGCCGTTGAAGCGGACGGATGTCTTCTCGGACCAATGAGGTATCCGCAGGGCGAGCCTGAAGGATTCGGGCTTTTTAAGTCCGACATTGATTTCCACCTTCGGATCTCGCGGATAGTCCGTCTTTTGGGTAATCTTGCAAAGGCGGCCTGAAGGCAGTTCGAACGACAATGAAGATGGGCCGTAATAGTTGAGATGGATTGCCTCCGGGCTGCGAGTCATCGCCCAGTCGGAGATCATTCCGAGCATCCTGGGGCCGTTTACGGAGCAGCAGTTGAGTTCTGGAGCTCCGGCGCGCAACTGGAAGTTGATCGAATGTGCGCTTGCGAGGCGGCGTCCTTCCATCGGCGTGTCGTAGGTGACCCAGCGGCCTGACGGATTCATTAGGCCGAGTCCCGAGTTGAAGAGCGTGAATTCGAGCTCGTCGGCAACCTTCGAATCTCCCGTCATCCTCAGCATGTCGACGGTCATCGCGGTCCATGCGACAGTGCAGCAGGTTTCGATCGCGCCGAGCGCGTATGGGCTGCCGGTGGCCTTTTCGCCGGAGGAGAAGCCGCCGTTGTTGTGGCGGTCGCCCTTGAGCATGCTGCGCCAGAGATGTTCAAATGCCCTGCGGTATTTCACATCGCCGGCGATGAAATATTTCTCGGCAATCCCCTGTATGGCGTGCAGGCTCTCCCATCTCGGCTTCGGAGTCTCATGGAACTCCATTCCTTGCAGCGCGGTGCGGACGTAGTCCCCGGCCGGAGGGTTCTCGAAATCCTTTTCGATTTCTTCTGCAAGCTGGAGGTAACGTCTTTCTCCGGTCTTGTGGTAGAGCAGTAGAAGCGCGTGGTAAGGGGCCATGTTCATCTCGTGTTCGCCCGCCTCATGGATACGCCTGCCGGTTCCGAGAAGCCTCGCGCAGAGGTAGTCGGCGATCCTGCATGCGGCGGAAAGGGCGGAACCGCCTCCCGAGACGTCATTCCATTTCAGGAATCCGAGGATCGCGTGGTAGTGGCCCCAGGCGTCCCATGTCCTTCCGCAGTTCGGCGGATTTCCGTTCAGGCCCAGCCTGTAGTCCTTCGGCCAGGGGCCGATGTAGCCGTCGTCATCGATGCATGAGATGAATTCGCCGACGAAAGCTTGTAGATGTGCCTTGAGCCTCGGATCGCGGGTGAGCGAGAATATCTGGCTTGCGTGCGTGAGATATTTGCCCGCGAACTCGCCGGCCCAGGGGACCATGTTGCGCAGGGGAAGCCGGTCGCGCTCGCGGAACATCGCCAGCATCCCCGGATTCGCCGCGGGCGCCGGCAGAACCCACTGCTCCGTGACTGCGGCCAGCCGCCGTCCGATCTCCCCGCCCATGTTAAAACTCGCACCCCTGACTGTCTCCATCGCAGGCGGCAAATTATATTCCGTCACTGCGGCCGGAGAAATGTTTCTGTCTGAATGCGTCCTGTTCTTTTTCATAAGCGTTCTCAGGGTTATAAATTTCCCCTTTAATATATTGGCAGTATTTAAAGTTTCATCAAGTCCTGATTTCATGGGGTGCCCAGGCTTCATTTCCTGTTGCCTGCGGCTCCGCGATCCACATTATTCCAGGTTCCGCCTGCGGATTGGCATATGTCAGGACTATGTTGCATGCCGGGCAGATTGAACTTTGGTCTCCCGCCATCCGGTCGGCAATGAACTTTTTCACGTCGTCGGCATTGATCTTGCCGTTGTTTTCCCTGGCGAAGCCAAGGAGGCGCCCCCGGCGCAGCCTAGTAGTGGAACTTTCTAGAAACTCCGTGACACCGAGCTGCGAAAGACGGAACATGATCCCATCGTCAGCAACATGATTTGTCAAGGCGCAAGGGGCTCTGTCCGAGACTTCGAACAGCCCCGCACAAGTCTGGTGGACGCAGAACACGTTTCCGTCCCGGTCGGAACACAGCAGGTTCAAGGTGAAAGGATGTTTGATGCAGAATGCCTTAACTTCAGCGGCAGTCGAACAGGTCTGGAGGATTACCCGGACGGCGAGATCCTGGCATATCGCCCTGCCGCTCTTTTTCAGGCCGGGAAGTAACTGGCTTGATTCGCCGATACATAGCCCCGCGCTGTTCATGCCGCGGTTGCCCCAGCTTGTACCGGTTATCGGGAAACTCATATAGCTGTTCCCGTTTTGAGGGACCACTTTGACCATTCCGCAATAGAACTGGATATCGTCGTCCAGCGCACCGGCATTTGCGAGTGTACCATCCGCAAGACGTATCACTATGCTAGAACAAGCGGTGCTCGGTTCGGCAGGTTTACCATAGTATTTGTATTGCCATACGCGCAGGTTCAAAAACAGGATGTCCCGATAGTCGCAGCCTGATCCTTCGGCCGCACCACGCATCTCCTCGATCAGCCACGGCCATTCTTCGGCAATGAGATTCTCCTGGTCGTCCACCCACTTGTGAAAATCGGGATCGTCAAGCGGCAAAGGATCCGGCGGAATACAGTTCCGTTTGACAAGGATTGAGACATTTTCTACAATCTTCCCCCTGAATTTCCTACCATATTGACGCCCAACTTCAAAACCGCTTCCCTTAAACTCATTGCTTTCCATCTTTAAATTCCATGTTTAGTATTTGGGATCTTGCCTCCACGCAGAACATAGAGCCACAACACTGATCGACACAAGTTGTGCGTCTCCTCCCGAGGCAAACGCCCAGATGCCCGTAGCCGCCATGTCTTGCGAAAGGACGGAAACAGGGAAGTACCCCATGCCGCCGTTGATGAAACACTCGATGGAACAGGTGTCAACGAGAATCTCAAGATGCAGACGTCCTTTATCCAAGCCGGCGGGAATTTCCGTACGGGAACCTGAAACAGAAAACGAGCCGCATCCGGTGTCATATCCGATTCTTATGTTTCTCATGTCAAGCCCGAATTCCGACGCCGTTTTAACCTCAAAGACGGCATTTATCCTGAGCGGACCGCCGGGATCCCTGACTGGCAATTCACCCGAAGAGAGGTTCAAGTTGTTTTCCGTAAAAACGCTTTTTTGCAAACTGCTTATCTCATTAACAGGAAGACGGCGCAGCCGCAATCCGTCCGGAGTGCGGCACAGCGTCAGCTCGCACGGGAAACTCAAATTGCACTTGAAAGGACAATCCTTGAATTCCTCATGCAGGAAAGCAAAATCGTATGGAGGAACCTCGCCGCGTGTCATCCAGCCGATCTGGATACTGCGTCCGCCCGGAACGTCGCTGAAAGTCTGTACCGCATAATTTCCAGTGCCGTACACAGGAACCGGGGCTTGTTCCGGAACAAACCTCTGTCCGTCAAAAGAGCCAACAAGATATGTCCCATTTGCAGCAGTGAAGACCCATCTGCGTTCCGAACTTCCCTCTACAGGCATCTCGAAGAAGTCGGGACATTCGCTGCATTTTGGAATATTGATTGTATGAAGCAATCCCCAATTTTTCAGGTTTGGCGATGAAAAAAAAGCGTATTCCTCTCCCAAATACAGCACCATAATCCATTTTCCGGAGCCCTCATGCCAGACAACTTTCGGATCGCGGTTGCCCGGCCTCATCGTAGGTATGACCGGATTACCCTCATATTTGGTCCAAGTGCGCCCCCGGTCATTGCTGAACGCAAGGCATTGTACGCATGGGGTGCCGGGAATATCTTTGATTCCCCCTGCCGTGTAGATCAAAACGATCGGCGGTTCAGAACCATTCTGGAAACCGGAAGTGTTGCGCCAGTCCACCACGCCGGAACCTGACCAGACGGCGCCGAAAGCGTCCGGAGCCAGAGCCGTCGGCAGTTCGAACCAGCGGACGAGGTCCCTGCTGACCGCATGGCCCCAGTGATGGTTGGTGAATTTGATGCCGAAGGGGTTGTGCTGGTAAAAAAGATGGTACTCCCCTTTGTAATAGACAAGTCCGTTCGGATCATTCAGCCAACCTCTGCGGGAGGTGAAGTGGAAATGCGGACGACGGGATTCCAGATAGTGATTTTCGGATTCAAGGATTTTGTCGTCAAGCCTTATATTACCCATTCCGGGAACTGTCGTGGAACTTTCCGCCGGTTCAATTTCCACAGTCTTCCCTTTCCATTCCGATGCGTCAATAAAACACCAGAAATCCACCTCGTAATCCGCCAATTCCGCACAGAATTGACGGTCGAACCGTCCGTTCACTAGAATTCTCAGCATGCGCATGGCTACGCCGTTCCTGATCGGAATGTTTATAATACGTTTCACCGATGTGATGTCGAATCTTATAAATCACCATTCAGTTCGAAATCATAAACGTGTTTTTTGCTTCAAGTCCACCCCAAGGAACTTTGACGTCTATCTTCCATTCTCCGACCGGTTCGTTAGTACCCATGCGGATATTTTTCTCGTAAACACCGTCTTCAGTCACATGGTAGCCGCCGCATTCCGGGCGCTGTCGTCCACTGCCGTCAGTCACTGAGATCTCAAAGGGTATCCGCCCGGAAATTATTTTCCCGTTGCCGTCCATGACACGGATCCGGTAAGCGCAGTCCTCTCCAGGGCGCACTGTTTCCGGAGCTTCGATCACGATTTTTTCAGGTTTGGCCGGGAGCAGGGCGATAGCGCGTCCCCAGAACGGCTCCAGCGAAATCCGCATTTTCACAACTCCGCTGTCGAACGCAGCTTCAACTTGTTTTCCGGTCAACATATCCAATGCCACCGGTTCGGCGGCACCTTCAATCTTCAAGTTCAATTCCACATCCTTGGCCTTGTCCTCGCTGTTGATGGCCAGGCAGTAATAGCTTTCTCCGCTCTTCAGCATGGATGCCGAGGCGTCCATGTCGCCGCTCCGCGCAATAGCCGGATCCAGCTTCAAATCGCCGAAAATCTTTTCTATTGCGCGGGCATCGGGCGGCACGAAACCCAGAACCATTACTCGTCCTTTTCCCTGTGTGAAAGTGTATGCCGCCGGTTTTCCGTCGGCATATGAATACATCGTTTTACCAGATGAACTTTCCAGTGCATATTCCATATTGGGCGCTCTTTCAAATCCGTCCACACGGACATTTTCCAGTTTGTCCCCGAATTTGACAGGACAAGTTTCTGCGAGGAATCTGGTTGGCTTCAGTTCCTCGCTGATTTTGCCGGACTGGGGTACTACCAGCAAGGTTCCGCCCGCAGCGACCCATTTGCCGATGATGTCCAATACCTCCTCTTCAATCCATTCGTTCCCGGCAAGCAGCATGAGCTTGTAGTCGTCCAGCTTTCCTTCTTTAATATGCTGGTAATAAAGGAAATCTATGTTCCCACACGCCACTTGTGCGGCTTTGTAGGACGCGGTCAGGATATTGACGCTCGTTTCATAAGCCTGACCTTCGCCAAGACATATCGCGGCATTGGGCACCAACATAGCCATCTGCGCTTTTGGCCGTTTCATACCGGCCAGGATCGGCCCCATCCGGCGCGCTTCCTGCGTGGCGCGTTTAACACACTCATAGCGTTGCAACTGCGGAGAAATCCCGAGATCATGCCTGAAGCGGGCGATATCCCAGTCAAACCATTGCAGGTAGCGGCATCCGCGGGCCATGTACATGTATGCCTCCTGCCCGCGCTGTGCCGCCACCGGGGTAGCGCCGCGCAGTGAGTCGGCTTCAATTTGAAGTGCCAGGCGATCCGGATTGTAATCATTTGCCGCCAGCGCCATGTCGGCACTATACTGATGCCTCCATCCGGACTGGCTGTCACTGAAAAGATCCAGGCCAAACCCGAACGACCGGCCCAGGGAGAGTGCACCCTCGTGGACGAGACCTTCCTCGTTGACTATGCCCCAGAGTTGTTTTTTCGCCAGTTTGCCCTGCCACATCTCACTTTTGCGTGTCAGCAGATCGACGAAGGCCCCTTCATAGATTTTCGAGAAACGGTAATAGCCCGGATCGGTTCTTGTCTTGGGGAGTGCCCCACCGTAACGTTTCACATACGCGTCATTGCAGATCCTGCACGTATCGTGCCCACCACACTCATCATAGACATAGGCTTGAATGTCCGGCGACATGCCCCACATATAGTCGAAAAAGTCCTGAGAATTCCGGATATCCTCCCGCATCTGCACATCATTTTTATGGAAGACATAAGGAGTAAATATATAGTTGGCCATTATCGGAGTCATTCCAGCCTGGAAAACGCGCTCACCTCTTTCCCGCATATGCCTGCCAGGCCAGCGGAGCATGTCCAGCCGCCATGGATCTGTGCATCCGACAAGGTTCAACCCTCCGTCTGCGATGTTTTTCAGTTCCTTTGTTTCTTCCTCGGGGCTGTCGGTACCGTAAATATACATGCCACCTAACTGTGATACGTAAAACTGATCATTCCCCTTGAATCCCTCAAGAATCTCCAGTCCATCGAACTTGGCCTCATCGCCTAGCATCGCGATGAGACGGTAGTGCCCGACAGCGAGCCCCTTAAGCGGAATGTTCCCTCCATTCTTTCCGCCATTTGCCTCCAGAGCGGTTTTCCAGACTTCCTTGCCCCAGGGATCTGTCAAGCTCAGTTCCAGTTTCCCTTTCGCCCCCTCGGCAAAAGTCACTTCATACGGAACCTCATAATCCCTCCGGTATACTTTTACCAAGCCTTTGTGATGTCCCAGGATCAGTTCAAAACTTGCAGGACGGTTTTTCACGACAATCCCGTCTTTCCTGACCAGGACATTCTTTCCTTCCATGATATCCAGCGCATATCCGATGTCCTCCGCCACTGGCAATCCTTTGATTTCCGCAACGCCTTTTCCGTCCTTCAGGCTGATCCCCTCGATTATGCGCTCCTTAGCTTCCGGCAGCTTCAGGGTCAGCATCGCCCTGGCATCCGCAGGAATATTGACCGCCGTAAATTCGACATCCAACTTTTCCCCGTCATTAACCCAGTTGGTTTTCACCGTCCTGATTCCCGGCGCATTTTCGCCCTCGATCGCCAGGTGTGCGATTCTGCGCCAGAGATTGCCGTAGTCCTTCCACAGGAAAATGCTCCGGGCACGCTCTCCAACCAGCTCCGGGCTCAGCTTCTTCCTGTCCCAGCCCAGATGGCCAACCTCCTGCCCCGGCAAGGGGTATTCCGGTTCATCGCAGCCATTCCGATCCGTCAGGCAGACGGGGAATGAGTAGACTGCGCCTTTTCCGACTTTCATCACGCTCAGCACCGGCCATTGTCTGGCCTTCAGGAGGACAACAGCATCCTTTTTTACAACACTCTTATGGACGCTGACCTGGGTTTTTAAATCGAAATCCAATCCCCCGGTCAAGGGTTCGCCTGCGCCCACCGGTTCCAATGGCGCATATTCGCTGCGATCATTCATCATTTTGCGTTTTGCGGCATTCTCAACTCTTTTTGTGTCATCGAAATACACGGGCATGATCTTTGTGATTTCCTTCCCTTCATAATCCGCCGCATGATCGCCGGCAAATACCACCGTTCCGCCCGCCTGCACAAACTGTTCCACCATCCTCCAGCTTTTATCTGAAAGTACTGAAGAAGGGGTGTCTATGAAAACGATCATCCGGTATTTTGCAAGCCTAGCGACCGACGCGGGGAAACCGCTAAGCCTCCCGGGATAGAAATCGCAGTGATAGAAAACTGCCTTGTCCGTCACTCCTGAAAGCTCTGGTGATTTGGCCAGCGCATCATTAACACGGTATAGGCCAAATGTGTCAAACCGACCAACCACGAGAATCCGCCTCGAATCCTTGTCAAGGACAATTTCATCTTTCCGTTCCATTGGCTTGGCCTCGGCAAGCGCCCTCACTTCCGGCGTGTAGATTTCCCCGGAGGCTTTTTTCAACGCCTCGTCAGCCGAGGTGGCCCTGACAGGCGCCATGAACATATCTCCCAACGGCAGGATTTCCCCTTTGTCCATCGCGCAAGGTGTGAAACGGATCTCGTAGGCAGCTGACTTGCCATCGGCGTAGGTGACCAGTTCCCCCATTGTTTCCGGACATGATTTGATAATCACATACATCTCGTTTCCGACGCTGATTCCGCCCCAGCCTTTTCCCGCATCCTTCCAGATTTCCCACTTCTTTGCCGTTCCCGGATTATTCAGCAATGTGGAGGCGCCCTGCTGGAAAACTGCAGCCGACTTTTCTTCCCGGATGCGGAAGTCGCTGTAAGTCCTGAGCATGGCGCTAGTGGCGCTTCCAGCATTGAAGGCCTCCATGCGCACCTGGATATATGGCGTGTCACTGCGGAATATGAAAGTCTTTCGCAGTTCCAGACAATCCAGCTTTTCCTGATTTGCCGGACCGCTTTTCAGGACTATCTCCAATTTTTCAGACGCGGCGGCTCCGGCAGGCTTCTTTATTTCATACTCCCATGGCAGAGTAAAATCCGTCGCACTGGCCTGCCGCACAAAATTGGCGATTCCCAGGCCGCAATCGCCAAGTTCCTCCTGTGGTCCACTCTCTGTCCAGCTTGTAACATGTCCGGCATTCTGCGGATCAATCGCAATCTTGTATGACGGTGTGACCACTTCGATGAACGTTCCTTTTTCGGTCTTCTTCTCCTCGCACACCACGCCGCACCAAGCAGTCGAAGTCCATCCACCCAGTAAAATCCCCGCCATGCCCAACCGCCACCATGATTTCCCTTTTCTCATTTCTTCTCCTGTGAAAAACGTTAGTAGTTTGTATTATTCTTAAATTGACAGATTGATTTAATGAAGTTTTACGATGCTGTCTACTGTTGCCGGGCTCAAAAGAAGCCAGAAACCCAAAGACGCAAAATGCCGCGCCAACAAGCAATGCCAAAGAGCCGAGGGTTCGCAATAGTGTTTTCATATTATGTCTCCGAACATGTGAACTCTTTGCAACTTTCACTTGAAGTCGATGATCGAACTGATTTGTTTCACAAGTGCGTCAATCGCGAAAATCCTGGACTGCAGTTCATTGTCGTTGAATTCCTTCATGTTTTTGATTTTCATCTCAAAGGCGTCAGTTTCCTTGAGCAGGAACGTGATAAGCTGTGCTATTTTTTCGTCATCCTTTTTGGTGTTGAGCGTCTCATTCAGCCGGGCCTTGACACCGGCGGTGATTTTCAACAGCTCATCCGCTCCTTCGAGTGCATATACCGACACGTCATCCACGAGAATCTCGCCGCTGTTGTCCGGCGTGACGAATACGGGTAGGATCGCAACCATGCTAAGGGTCTCACTTGCCTTAATGCTCTTCAGCACAACGCTGAAAGGCGTCCATTCCAGCGAGGCGACAAACCATTCCGCAATGCCTATGCCTCCAAGACATCCCCCCTCCGGCCCGCCATATACCAGACCTGACACGCTAAGCTTCCCTGCGCCTTTAGCATAAAGCGAAAACACATAGCTTTTTCTGGGATACATGCTGAATTCCCCTCCGGCCATGGCCGTAAATGAAACGCAGTTCTTTCCTGAATGGCTTATCGCCTTGTCTTCAATCAGGTGAAATTTTTGTCCGGAGTAGTTTTGCTGGGGGCCAAATCCGATCGGGTGTCCCGGGGACAAAACCCATTTCATTTTGTCTATGAAAAATTTTTTCTCGTCTGCGGAGAACAGGGTTGTGTTTTCCATATCCCCGTTATTTATGATGGTTTTCTGAGGAAACCTGAAATTCGGGAATCCGGCCATGACCGCGTCTGCGAGATTGTCAAACTCGCGGATATTTACCCCCTCGATCCACGAGAAGCTGGAAACACTCATGAGGCAGGAGGCTGTCCCGGTAACCGAAGGAATAAACAGTCCCGAGGTTTCCGTCCAGTCATAACAGTCGCCAGCCGCCGCCAGCGTCTCCTTTTCGTTCAGAAACAGCTTGACAGGAGAACCTTTTGTCGTGATTGTGCAGATGTAATATTTGTCGGGGCGGAGGCGTGCCGAACCGACGCATACGGTACCGCCGAGAGAGATGCATGGTTTGCCATTATCGTCTTTGGCAATAAGCTGAAGCGTACCGCCTTCCGAGATTGGCATCAAAGTCGAAGGGGTTGCCTCCCCGTCGCCCAGCAGCCAGCCTTTCTGTTTCCACATGCCGAGATTCTGGGCAGTTTTGCCCAAGTCCAGCGACAACACCGTAGCAGGCTCACTGCCGAATTCCGTCCATGATGCCGCAACAACCCCGAGCACAACAAAGCCGCCCGCCAACAGACTCCTACTTCCCTTCATTGACTTTTCCTTTCTATTATACCATTATAAGTAGGATACTGAGCTTTTATTGAATCACATTCCACTATGATAAACAAGATATAATATGCGCAATATTGACCCTAAAATGGTATAATATTTGGAATTGAAATATCATCGCAGACAATGGGGCCAGCTTGGTCAATTCACCCTGAAACTCCGGAGCGGATTCTCATGCGAAAACACCGCCCGGGGCCTGAATGGGAACCTGACAGGCAGCCATGAACGATAGGCATGTCCCGCCGTTCCGGCACTGGCAAAATCGCACAGCCGCAAGCTGCTGCCGTCTCCAGCCGACAATTCAAACAGCATCCATGGCGGCAGCCATGAGTCCGCTTCAACCCTTTTGACGGCAAGACCCGCCGCATCCAGAATGGGAATGCTATCCAAGCTGCGGTTAAAACGCGGATCATACGTCAGCAGTATCGGCCCACGGTAGACGGACGTGTGCCAGGAACGGTTTTCTTCAGGCATCACCTTCCCGACCGTCAGACTCCAGCCGCCGAATCCGGATGTCACACGGACGGCAATGAGATTTTTCCCTTTCCGCAGCGGCAAATCAACTTTGTGGGACCGCACACCTGCCGACACGGCGTTGCCTCCGGTCGAGTGATTGTCAAACACCTTGACTCCGTTTACAAACCAGCAGCACCACCAGTCCGCGCCGAAGGCGATTGACAGGACACCGTCCTTTTCCATCTCGATTTCAGTAAAGGCATAGGCTATGGGAAGCCTCCCCAGTCGTCCTGCCTCACCCTTATACACTTCTGACGCATATAACTGGCGGAAATCCAGCCTTCCTCCGCGGCTGCACACCACGGACGGTGACAGTGTAACTCCATCCACCACCAAAGACTCGGGCATACTCTCCAACTTATCGCCAGGCATGATATCTTTGCCGCGTTCTGGATCATCCCAGGAGTGGGCTTGGTTCGCAACCGGTCCGAACACGCGCCATTCCGCCTGCCAATCGATTGTGGGAATGGGAGTTTCATCCACCCAGAAATGCGGACGGAAATCCAATTCGATGACGATAAGATTCCCAGGCGACCATGTCCGCTCCAGCCGGAGGTAGCGGCCCGGACAGACGTCGGTTACCCGCTCGCCATTGACCCAGACCGCGCTGTCCTGCGACCAATACGGAATCCGCAGCAGAAACGTGAATTTCTCCGGGCGGTCAAGGTAAATTGTAGCGGTAATCCTGTTTTCAAGGGGATATTCAGTATCCTGCACGATTACAAGGTTATTGCCGGATGGCAGCGGCATTCTGATCTTTCCCGGGCCGTAGTAGTTCAGTGCAACACCGCCATCATGGGCCATTATCGCCCAGTCCGAAAGGAGTCCCAGAGCACGCGGTCCGTTTACCGAGCAGCAGTTGAGTTCCGGTGATCCGGCGCGCGATTGGAATACGATCGTCTGGGCGCTTGCATCGCGCACGCCGTCCATGGGGGTGTTATAAGTCACCCATCGGCCATAGGGATTCATCATTCCCAACCCTGAATTGAACATGCTTAATTCCAGCTCATCCGCCGCTGTTGAGTCGCCGGAAATCCGCAGCATTTCAACAGTCATTGCCATCCACGCCACCGTACAGCAGGTCTCGATCGACCTGGAGTCATACGGGTTTCCGGTAGCCTGCTCACCTGCCGAGAAACCTCCGTTGTTATGGCGGTCGCCTTTCAGCATGCTCCACCACAAGTGTTCAAATGCGGACTTGTATTTTTCCTCTCCGGAGATGTAATACAGTTCAACGATTCCCATGATCGGATGGAGGCTCTCCCAGCGGGGCTTGGGCGTCTCGTGGAATTCCTTGCCGGCGAGAGCCTGGCGGACATAGTCGCCGGCCGGCGGAACTTCAAAATCCTTCTCGATCTCGCGGGCCATGGCAAAATATCGTTCCTCTCCGGTCTCCTTGAAGAGCAGGCAAAGGGAATGGATTGGCGCCAGATTCATCTCCTCGGAGCCGGTCCCCACCAGACGTTTCCCGGTCTCGAGGAACATTTCACAGAACAAATCCCCTATCCGCCGGACACATGCCAGGACATCCTGGTTTCCCGTGCAGCGGTACCACAGAAGCATCCCCAGCATAATGTGGTAATGCCCCCAGGCGTCCCAGGTGGCGTCGGTCAAGAAGGCGTTTGGGGCGCGCCCCGTGAGACGAAAAGTTTCTGGCCATGGGCCAAGGTATCCATCCTCCGCCTGTAACGCCATCAGCTCTTTCACGAACCAGTCGAGATGCCGTCGCAGTTCCGCAGTCGGCCTAAGACGATAAATCTGGACCGCATGAGTCAGGTATTTGCCGGCAAATTCACCAGCCCAGGACACCCTGTTGCGAAGAGGAAAGCGGTCGGGTTCCCGGAACATCTCCAGCATGTCCGGATTGGAATAAGGCGCAGGCAAAATCCATTGGGCAATGACAGCATCAAGGCGCCGCTCGATTTCACCGCCCAGCTCGAATTGGGTTGTGCCGTTCGTCACAAAGACCGATCCGCTTGAACAATTACACTTCATGATATCCTAGGAAGACAAATCATTCATTTTTAGCATCTACCAGCGATCCAAAGCTATCATGCTGTTGTATGTGACGACCATCTTCAAATTCTTCCAACTCCTGAATTGCGCACTGCCGTCCAGATAAAAGACGTTGACGCCTCTGATATGCGGATTTGTAGTTTGGATAAAATAATAGTCCGCCAGATAGGCCAGATCGCACGGAGCCACGCTAGTCTTACCGCATGTTTCCAGTTCTCCAGGTACGCTGACGCGTGGATCCAATCTGAATGAACAAGAATTACTCCCTCCCCAGAAATTCCTGTTTCTTAAAAAGTATCCTGTATACACATAGCCGCCCGGCCAGCTTTCAGTGGCAATCCTGTCGATGCAGTTCATAGTGTCTCCCCCACTCCCGCTCCAGGTTGGAGAGCCGAACTTTTCGCCATCCCTCGACGGACAGAAGAACAGGCTGGCTGAACTGCGGTTCCGCTGTAGGTCGCCGGTCTGAAACAGAACGTCCATATATGCCTTATAGCGGATTCTCTCTATTTCACACCAGGCGTAAATTGAACCGGAAGTGCCTTCGTTTGGCGTGTATGATCTGTTGTTTTCCGCATACATCAGCGCAGTCGTCCCGAGCTGCTTGATGTTGTTCAGGCAAAGTATGTTCTTGGCGGAATCCCTGGCATTCTTCAGTGCCGGCAGCAGCATGGCCGCCAGGATTGCGATTATTGCTATTACCACAAGGAGCTCGATTAGTGTAAAGTGCTTCTTCATGACAATGCTCTCCTTTCCCATTCATTTATCTAATAATCAGGCCCTTGGTTAAAACTGGAACGAACTCTCGTGGATACTGGATATCGCAGACAATGCTGCCATCCACTTGGTTTTCAGCTTTCAGGTAAATCGGACTTGCTGACGTATTCACGCCGCCTCTGTTCCTATTCCACCTTGAACGAAATCTCCTGTGTGAAGCCGGAAATCACTTCCGTCGCCCTGACATGATACTCGCCCTTTTCCTGGTTCAGCGCCAGAGGGATAGGATATATGGCTTTACCTTGCACTGCGATATTTTTTGTGAAATATTCGAGCGGTTTCCCGTCCTTCGTCACCTCGATCCGCACTGCGAAGCGGCTGTCCTTCAATGAGTTTGGCAGCATCGTGCATTTCAGTTCAACTGTTTCGCCCGGTTCAAATTCTTTCCCGTTCAGGTTGAGTGAAAGCCCGTCTATGCGTTCCGGCAGGAAGGCGAACAACCTGGGTTCGACCGCCGCTATTCCGGTTTCGATCCTGTCTGTTTCTCCAAGATATTGTTTTCTGCGGACATCGTAGGCATGGTGTTTTTTTGCGGATTTGATGTAAAGCATGTCGCCTGGCGGATCGCTGATTGTCTTGTCAGGGATCAACCCGAGAAATACCGCTCGGCCATTGTCGAAGAAATAGCTTCGGACATCCGTCCTGATATTGCCTACGGAGTCCAGCACTTCAGTGCCGGGTTGGATTCCGGCCTGCGTGATCAATGCCTGGCGAATTGCGCACCATTGCTCGCGCTTGTCCGGGGAACCCTTGAGATAGAAGCCGCAGCCCTTCCCATATTGTTTCACACCCTTGATATTCAGATCGAACAGATCCTCCAGGGCGCTCTTGGTGAGGGCGGCACCGCCTTTCATGGTCTGGCCGGTGCCACCGCAAGTTGGACACGCCTGCCAGACATTGCCGACCTCGACGCGTTTCTCGCCTTTGCATTTCACGCATGTCTCGAATTTGATGTCACCGGTGTTTGCCGTCTCATCGTATGGCCGCAGGTATTCATCCATCAGCGCTGGAGGGTAATCTGCAATCACAAGCCCGCCTGTCTTCGCGAAATCTTTTATTTTTTCGATGGTCGCTCCAGCAAGCGACTGGCAGCCCGGCAGTATCAAAACTTTCTGTGTTTCTCCGAACGCAAGTTCCTTTTGCGATGCATTTTCGTCAATCATCCGGAAATCCAGTCCGACGTGGCGCAGCATGTCCTCGAAACGGACACGGCACTGCTCCCAACTGGTCTCCATCGGGTTGATAATGCCGGCATAATAGGAGCTGTTCGACCATAGGACGACGATCGGATCAATCCGCTTTTTGCTTTCCAGCAGCAGTTTACCGGCGCCGCTTTCCAATTCTCGGCATTCCTCGGCCGCCTGTTTGAAGCAGAGAAGCGGCTCGCACAAGTCGGCTGTAAGCGAGAAGGCGCCAGGCCACCAGGCGACGTGCGTCCCGCCCATGAACAGGTACTGCCATGGCACAACCCGCATGTCCCACTCCGCCCTCGCATACACGTAGTAGCCAATCCAGGTTCCCATCCGCCTGCTGGTTCCATTATTGAAAGATTCCAAGGGGGACTGGGTAAAGGTATTGACTATCTTCGCCATCCTTGGCCAATCGTAGTCCATGCCGCCCTGGCAGTCAATTGAAATTCCTGCGCCCGGATCGCGCTGCTGGATGGTGTCATATATTTTCTCGGTGACTTTGTTGAAGCGGTCAACCTTGTGAAGCTCCTGGTCGAGCCATCGGGTCGGCTGCCGGGATGTCTTGGCATCCGCAAAGGAAATCTGGTTGATCTCGTCGAAACCCCCGAACTTTGCGTTCCATATCTCATTGATTTTTGCGATATCGCCGTACCGCTCCTTGAGGTAAAGGCGATAGTCCCTGAGCACTTCCGGATTGTCCCATGCCTTGTCGTCGCGGGCAACGAAGCATTCCTCGCAGACACTGTATGCCATGGTACCGTAGCGCCGGTAGGCTTCTGTGAAAGGTTCATAGGTCCTGCCCCAGTGCTCCAGGATATTTTCCATTTCGCCGTGGCTCGGATGCGTCGGTTTGTCGGTAATCAGGAATCCCCACGGGCCGATGCAGTAAGGATTGGCGAGCAGATTGTTCCTGGCCAGATTGTCCGCCGTCTCTGCCATTGTCTCCGGCAACAACCAGGCCACCTGATCGTAATACCCGGTAACTCCTGACTGCTTCCATTCATGCATGCGAACCTTGTTTGCACGGGTGTTGAAAGCATCGCCCCACATCAGGAACTGGTAATCGTCCATTCTATTCGAGGGCAACCCTACCCATTTCTCCTGCTGGTCAACGATGATATCCTTTTCCATGACTTTCGTTGCAATCCGAAAGGTGCGGGAAAGCGGATGTTTGATTGCGTCAAAGGCGAATTCGCCGTCAGAATCGACCTTTACCGTGTTAAGCAGTCTTCCATATGTGTCCCAGAGTTCGACTATGGCGCTCAGTCCGGAGTCCAACGGCTGCTTCCATTTTATTATTCCGCCGATCTTTTCGTCCTTGGCATAATATTTCTTTGATGTTTCAATGTTTTCGACATATTGCTCGTCGGTCACAAGCAGACCTGCCGATGCCCAGTCGAGAACCGCTCCGCGCTTCAGGACCCAGGCGTCCACAATGTATGTCCCGCGTGGCAGCGCGGGAATCTCCGGAGAGACTGGCGTCTCATCTTTCCCAAGCTTCAGCGGCTCCTCAAATCTTTTCAGCAGGTTCCCGTTTCGGTCGCGCAATTCGCAGGCCAACGACAAATCAGGAACCACAGCGCCTGACGATGCGACGGCAAACTGGATCGGTTTGCCAGGCAATTCCTTGCGTCCAACCGTCGGTACAGAAGTCTGTGCGCTTATCCGGATATTGCTTGTCTTCCCGGTTGCCTTGTAGAGGAGCTTCCCGAGTATCGAATAGTAGTAATCGTAGAACAGCGGATCGTCCGGGACAAAAGGTGTCAGGGCGACCGAATTCGCGTATGAGTTCCATGGCCGGGCGAGCATCACATCCTGCTTGTTTTTCATCCATCTGTCCTGGTAATCCAGCCAGACGACGGTTCCTCCGCCCAGGTTTCCGGAACGTATTTCCATGGGGCCGATGCGGCGGGGTATATAGCTTTTCGGCGATGACTGTTCGTAGTCCACGTCCAAGGGCAGAAGGGACAGGGGAATGCTTTGCTTCACGGTGTCCGCAAGGGGATTGCCCGTGACGCTAAACTGCATCTGTTTCTGAAGTTTTTCATCCACATCCCATGGGCTGATGAAGAGCAGCGCGGCTCCAGACCGTACCCGGCCAAGGATTTTATTTCTGATCATTTCCGGGATGGCAGTCCATTTTACCTTGCCTATGATTATGGCGTCATAGCGATATCCACCGCTGAGCAGATGGTTTGCCAAGTCGTCGAGCATTTCCTCGGAAGGTATCGGATCGTATGCTGGTTCGCCTCCCTCCTTGTGCCAGCAGTCATACTTTGAAACAGTTATCAGGCTGATGTCGGCGGGAATTCTGGATTTCAGCTCGGCCGCTTCACGCGCCGAGTCGCTCGGCAGGATTGCGAGAATCTTCAAGTTTCCCAGCGAGTATGGGGTGGCCCAGTCTATGCGCGGCCCGTAAAGGTCCATCGGCAGGTTGCCGAAGAAATCGTTGCGGTATTGGTAACCCGCCGGAGCCTCCCGCGAATATTCCGTGATCGTGCCTGCACCGGACGCCTTGATGCCGGCAACCGCGACAATTGCCGTTAGGACGAACCTTTCCCAGAATTTCAAAGGCATTATATGTTTCCTTCCGTTTCTTTAATTCACAGTTTTTTAAGACCAAGATTATTGACGCAGAGGCGCAGAGGAGCAAAGAGTTTAGAACATAACCGGCTACGGCGGAACCTTTTTAGACAGGATAACAGGATTGACACGATTGATATCCTGCAAATCTCGTATACGATTGAACTAATTACCGCTCTGAAAAGCCCCAATCTTATCGTTCATTGTTTGTTTTCACATTAACTTTTCCTTGCGCCTCTGCGCCTTTGCGTTAATACACTTTTCCTTGTCGCAATTGTTTCATCGTATCGAGTTCCTCTATCATGCAACGCAAGCTGAAATCCACGTAATTCAGCCGCGCATAAGCCTTGGTGACTTCCTCCCATCCGGCGGATCCAGTCTTCAGCGCGTTTTCGTCAGCGTAACTTTCTACTGCTTTAAGGCGTTCGCCATATGCCTGAGAACGACCGAGCTGCTCTGCAATATCCAAGATGTTTTTTCTTGCCGCAGACACCTGTTCTGGATATCTGGCGCACCAATCGGTGAAATCCGTCATTATGAGTGTTCCGAAAGCGTCGGGGTTATGGAAATACACTCCGACCGCTGCCCAAGTGGAAACACCGGAACTTTGGTTTGCGCAGACATTGATGCGCCAGTTCTTTTCGGGAGCAAGTTTTTCGACGCCAAGTTCCTTAAGCGGGATGCGAATCTCGCAGAACCAGCGATCTTCCGCCGTGCCAGCCGCCGTTTCCCACGCGCCGTTCCATGAGGCGTCTTTTCCGGCGCCCTCGAAACGGTACCCGTCCAGCGATGCGACAAACTGGAAATAGCGGGCCGAATCCGGAGGCTGGAGGAACAGTTCGGCGGATTCACGGGCGGTATATGTGTCGTTTTTAGGAAGCGGGGTGCCCTTGCCGTCCAGGAGCGGTTGCGATTGCAGTTCCTGCCGAACCTGCGTGGCGCCGGCCAGAGGGATTTCCACTCCGAAATAGATATTATTGTCGTCGTGCATGACTTTGAATCCCGGAGAAGACGGCGCGAGGCATGACTGGTCGGTATAGCTGCGAAATCCGCAGAATTCCACCGCCGAGTTCCAAACTGGTTCATCCAGCTTGCCGTCAATCACGATTTTATCTTCCGCGTCGGACGCGAACGCCACGCGTTCCTGACAGTCCGATGGAATCGTAATCAATTTGCGGTCATCTTCGCGCATGACCTTCCCGACAAAGATCTCGTCGAACAATATCTCCTTGGAAGCCGTCAGCCTGGGAACCGCAAACGTCGGCGCCCGCCCCGTCACCAATACCCGTTCCTCGAACGGCGACCATTCGTCCTTTTTCAAGCTTCCTTTTTCCGACAGGAATTCCGCGTTTCCATCTCCATATACATGAAGATATATTCTGGCGGCGCCTTCACCCTTGGCCCAGAAACGGATGACATACATATCGCCGTCTTTCGTTTTAAATGCATCTGGAGAACTCGGCGAAAGATAGATATTTCCCAAATTCTGCCGCAAAGCCTTCTGGCCTGAATGCACATCCTTGTCTTCCATCTTCAGCAGCTTGCAGCCCTCGTTGATCAGCGAATGGATTTTCGGAAGCAGGATATTTCCATTGCCGGACTTGGAGAATTCAGTGTCTTTGCACTGGGCGGTCAGGTAGTTCCAGGCGGCGGTCTTCTCGGGGCCGATAGCGATCCATTCCTCGCATCCTCCGTCAAGAACCAGGTTTACACCAAGTTCCTCGCCGAACACGGATGAAAAGAAAATAAAGGCGCATGGTAGGCAGAACAAGATTCGTGTGATTTGAAACATTAATGTTCTCCTGCTACCCCGTCATTGTTTCAGAGTATTCTGCAAAGTCACCCCCGTCGTTGTGACATTCAAACTCCATCCCCAAATACCCAAGGGCGTGATTTTCAGGTGGTGCGGATCGTTGAAATAATATGTGGAGCAGTCGTTCCGGAGACAGTTCATGCCTGTGACATGGTTGGAGGAATATCTGGAATCTGTGAGCTGGGTGTCCTTTAAGCTTGCATCCATCACCATCACCCAGCCGCTGGAAGAATAGGAGGTTCCAATACCGTCAATCCGGAAGGGCTCACATGCTTTGTTCAAGCCGTTCGGGGTGAGGAGCCCATAGCTGCACACAAGATTCTGATACCAGAAAGGATTGTCGCAGGCGTCAACAGCGGCCACATAGGCACCCCAGATGCTCCAACCGATGCTCCAATGTTCCTTGCAGAAGTAGTTTGACGAATTTGACGGAGCGGAAGGACAATATAGGATATCGGCGGCGGCACTTCTGCTTTTGCCCAAATAACCGTTCTGGATCAGCGATCTGAATCCGTTCGGTACGGCCTCCGCCGTTGTTATTGCGTCAGTCGTGCCTTGGATGTATGGGTATGCCGTCGATGTGGGGGTGCTTAACAGTTGCGACGGTATCATGAAGCCGTTGAAGTCGACTGCATATTGCTGGCAGCCGTATCCGACCTGCTTGAGGTTGCTTTTGCATACCGCCTCCCTGGCGACATCCTTCGCCTGCTTCAGGGCGGGCAGAAGCAAGGCCGCGAGAATCGCGATTATCGCGATTACGACTAGAAGCTCTATGATCGTGAAAAACCTTTTCATGTTCCCCTCCGTTTTGTATAGTTCCTCAAAAACTCGAGGTACGGCGGGAGCTGCGCCTACGCCGATTCATAAAAGACAAAAGATTTAAGGCGGAGGCATGCGACAAAGAATTCCGCCCATCATCTACGCTCGCCTCCTTGCCACCGATTCTCTTTCAACCAGTTTCGGCTTAATCAAAACCTTCTCCCCCGGCTTGCCTCCGACAAGCAGGCGGTAGGCCTCCCTGGCGATTTCCTCCTCGCAGATCGAAATTGAACTGAGCGGCACCTTATAGCCAGCAGAGTGTGGAGTGTTGTAGAAACCGACGATTGACACGTCCCGGGGCACGGCCAGATCCATCTTTTCCAGCGCCGGAATAAGCTGCTCTATCGCCATGATGTCCCTGTATACAAGGAGTCCAGTCGGGGGGGCTGAACTGGAAAAAAGATCACGAACAACGTCCTCAGTAGGCTCTCCATTGATAAGGCGCCAGCTCGTTCCCTCGTCAAAAAACATTCGTCTTCTCCGGCATGCCCTTCGAAACCCGTTGAGCATCTGGAGCTGGATTGATTTCCAGAGCTTCGGCTCTTCTTTCTCGCATGTCGTTATAAACGCAATATTCCTGTGTCTGTGAGAGAAGAAATGCTCTACGGCCGATTCTCCGGCCATTTCATAGTCGGCAAGCGCGAATTTCGCCCCCGGGATCTCGCTGTCCCAGTGATATCTGTTTATGAAGACAAGGTTTCTTGTCACGTCGACCATGTCCTTCAGGAATTCATACGGCAATCTGTCATGGCCTTCCACGATGAAGCCGTAAGGCTTGTCAGCTATTATCTTGGAGAGGAAGGCGGTGATTGAATCCTTGGAGTAATAGTATTCCTCGCTTATTACCAGGGGATAGAGCCCTTTTTTCAGAAGATGCGGGCAGATGCCTTGGAATATATTTTCGTAGACATGCCCTTTTTCAAGCATAATCATGCAGACGGAATTGCTGACACTGCGGCTGCGGATCTCGTCATCAGGCTGCTCGACAGGCAATTTGCTTTTTACAAAAGTTCCCCTCCTTCCAGCTTCCTTGATGATCAAACCGTCCTCTTCAAGAATATTGAATGCGCACTCGACGACCTTTTTGCTTACGGATAGCTCCCTTGCCAAGACCCTCATGCATTGGATCCTGTCACCGGGAGACAGCAGCCCTTTTAATATTCTGTCCTTGAATATTTCCACGACCTGCTGCGACTTGGATGGTGATGAAATGAGTTCCATGCGATCACTTACCCCTTGTTATGTCACTGAATGTCACCATTATAAGCCATAAGGAGACATATGTCAAGGGCAGGAGGGGATATTTTCAGTATTTTTGTTGTAACGATATTGCGAAGACGCTGCTACGGACATCGCAATCATTTAGGTTCAAAGACGATAGGGAAAGCATTTTCCGCAGATCTGGCGTTGACGAGGGCGAACTCCGAGTGGGCGTCCAGCGAGGCATGGATTCCGATTCTGCCGCCGTCAAAGCTGAACCTTGCCCTTTTCAAACGCCTTCCTTCGACAAGTTGGAAGACGGACCAGCCGGAACCGCAGGCAGCCGTTGCCATGTCAATCCAAACAGTTCCCTTCCAGATTTCACCTTTGCCGCCGATGCCGCAGGGCTGCTTGATTCTTGAATGGTTGAATATGTTTGCAAAGACGGCATTATTACGCCGGGAAAGAGTGATTTCAAGCCACTCGCAGGCGGGAGTGAATTCGGAGATTCTTCTTTCGCGGCATAGGTTTTCGACCGCATCTCTGACGATTTTGTTTTCGGAATGCCTGCCCAGCGTCTGCAGATTTTCGCGCCAAACTAGGATCGCCCCTTCCTCGTTGAGCGAAGCACGACATCGGCCCGTTGAGCACCCCTTGCCGCCAAAAATAGCCTAATTCCAGCCCATGGCCTTGACTGCGGTTGGAGCCAATGATAGTATAACTGATATACAAACTGCTATTGCATCTGATATAGGAACATGAACCGGTGGTCTTGCGCAGGGAAAAGCTGAGCGACGTGCTGACGCGGAAGATCGTCGCGCTGATACGCACGGAGGGTTTCCAGCCCGGCGAGAGATTTCTTTCGGACAGGGAGCTTGCGAGGCACTTCAAGGTGAGCCACCTCAGCGTGCGGGCCGCCCTGTCAAACCTTGAAAAGGCCAAGGTCATCGGGAAGCGGCCGCGCTCCGGGACCTTCGTCCTCTCGCTGCCCGCCGAGGAGGCCCGCCGGCGCGGGAGATCTGCCGGAGCTTCGACCGGCGGAAACGGAAAGATGGTGGCGGTCCTGATGCGGACCGAAGGGCACTACTACTTCGATCTGATGAACGCGATCTGCTCACGGCTCAGGGACGCGGGGCTTTTCCCGGTGCTGATATCAATGCCTCCGGAGGACAAGCATCGGACCGACATCAGGCAGCTGCAGGAGGCGGTGTCGATGGGATGCCGCCGTATCATCATTCAGGCGGAGCTGCGGCACTGGTCCGATCCCGCCTTC
Organism: uncultured Victivallaceae bacterium; assembly: GCA_964636325.1. Lineage (GTDB taxonomy): Bacteria > Verrucomicrobiota > Lentisphaeria > Victivallales > GWF2-50-93 > CAZWRV01. The sequence goes on from CAZWRV010000016.1 coordinate 53,806, forward strand.
AAGAAGCTCGGGATACTGGGGGACGGGAAGACTCCGTTCGACAGGATTGTCTGGTTCGCGAACACCGACAAGCTGCCCGAGTTCCAAAAGGGCGTGCTGGTCGGGATAGATTCTAGAAAGGCGATGAGGATTCAAGTCGGGCATCTTAAGGATCTGGGACACAGGAAAATCGCCTTTGTCACCAACGAGATTCCATCCGGCGGGAAATATCCGGAGATAGAATCTTATGGGATCAACGCGTTTTCATCGGTCATGGCGGAACTCGGCCTTGCAAACGGAATATCGGTGATAGCGCAGGGGAACAACCTGGAAGAAAACAAGCGACGGATGGAGGAACTTTTGGAGAGGAAAGACCGTCCGAGCGCGCTTATCGGCGCCGGCGACTACAGGGTGGCGACAGCGGCCGATATCGCCCGCAGCAAAGGGATAAGAATACCGAAGGATCTTGCGCTTGTAGGAACATTCGACACCCCGTGGGCGAAACATTACGGCCTGACTTCCCTATCCTACAACATCGAGGGGATGGCGGAGGCTATTCTCGATGAAATCACGAAGGTTCCGGTCGGCAAGGACCGCAGTGTCAGGCTGATTGAGCCGAAGCTGATAGTACGTCATTCGTGTGGAGCCAGCAGAAAAGTGGCAGTGCTCTGCAAAATGCAATAGAAGTCCGTCCTCATCGGACTTCTTGTCGCCATCTTTCAAGAAGGTTTATCAACCCCGAACCCGGCAGAGAGCCGCGGGGTTTCGTGGGCTAGAAGCAAGCAGTCTGCGATCTCCGAGCGCCAAAAATCCGCCTAAGCGGACGGAAATCTGAGCAGGCCTTCCGGGCGTCGGTATTTAGCAGAATTTGTTTGATTTTAAGGCAAGCATCTGGCGGAGATTTTCTTCGGTGGCGCTGGCAAGCGCGCCGGCCCAGCCATACCATTCGTGCGCGTTGCTGCTTTCGTATGTGCCGTGCCTGTAGGAGAACGGCCGCGGCAGGTAGCCGACGTTGCCGCCGCAGTGCGAGACAACCAAAGTGCGGTCCCTGTTACGCAGGGCACGGGAAAGATCCGCGCCGGTGTCGTGAAATACCTCGGCGGCCAGTCCGGCAAACAACAGATCGCCGATCCGCAGGATCTGCATCGGGAAGCGGCCGCTCCGGGGGAGACGGCCTGCTGCAAGGTTCTTCAGCCAAAGCCTGTGGTTCGCTTCGAATTTTCTCTCGCCTAAAGTCATTGTATTTCCGTCCGCTTTGCTGACAAGAGGTGATGCAGTCTCAGGGACATATGTGAACTTAACCGTCGGACTCAGGCGGCGGCCTTTGAACGGCGCAAGGGAAACGGCCCTTCCTTTTTCCAGAGCTTTTTCTGCGGCTGATGCCAGGAGCGAACCGAAATTTTCCACGTCAGATATGCGCATCGACAGCGCCCCCTCGGCCTGCACATCCGCACCGCAGCCAGGAAGAAACAGCGCATGGCCCTTCGTGCTCCGCGCCAGGCTGTCGCAGAGCGGTCCGGGGAAGTCCGGATGCATGACGCGCCGCTTCCAGCTCAGCAAGTAGGGATGGATACCGGCATGGACCAGCGTGATAGGCGTGGTCTGCCTTTCCAGCCGTAGCGCGGTCAGGCGACCAGGCCAGGCGTCCCTGCCGCGGCCGGGATCCTCCTTCGCGCAGCGGAACTGGGCAAGACCGCGGATGGATGTCGTGCCGAAGCGCGCCTCAAGGATTTGAGACAGATCGGCGGCAGCGTTGCGCGCAGCGCGCACCAATCCGGCGCGCACCTTCTTCAAATAGCCGGGACGGAATCGGCCGACAAGTCCGAGCGGCATGGACATCGGCCCGGAATGAGTATGCGTGCAGCAAAGAAGCACATTCTTCAACGGAACATTTGCCGCCTCGGCCAGCCCAGACTCGAGCGCTGCGGAATCCGCAGTGGTGAAGCCGAGCAGATCGCAGACCGCTATCAACGCGGCATTCCGACCCGACCGCAGCAGCAGAACCCGCGCCATTATCGGAGCCGCCACTGAAACACATGGCTGCTGACGGGCCGCGAACCCGTTCAGATCGCAGGGGATCCGCGGCGTGATGTCCGCTTCGCCGTAACCAGCCAACATGTCTGAAGTTTTTTTCATGAGCTATGAACTGAGTCATGCAAATTCCAATTACTAATCGTCTCGAAATTGTATGGAGGCACCGGCGGGTTCATCCCGGCGGTGAACATGACAGGGGATTCAGCAGGGAAATAGCTAATGACACAGTTTTAACAAGAGGCAATTTCAAAACTCTAAAAACGGTCATGGCGAGCATGACCCTCCACGCTCGAGACGAGCGTAAAAATGGAGGGACGCGCTTGTCGCGTCCGGAGTTTTGAAATTGGCTCATAAGATGTGAAATTCGTTGTTTGAAATTTGAATCTTGGAATTTATTTGGAATATGGAATTTGGCGCTTGGAATTTACTTATGGTGCTTCAGGAGAGCGTCAGCATTTTCCAATATTTTTGCTACGGCATCCACGATTCCCTGCATGTCGGTTCGCGGCGCCAGCAGCATCGGCTGCGTCAGCCAGACCGCTTCGCGGCACATGCGGCTGCATTCCGGCAGCTTTACGCGGCGGTAGTCCGGTTCGCGGATTCCTGCGAGCTTTTTGCCGGCGAACTGATGATGCCAGTAACGTCCTTCCATGAACATCGGCGATTCATGCAGAGGTTGAATGTATCCGCTTGAACTGGGCACGCCTTCAGCTTCGAGCGCCTTGAGGAAGAGATCGCGGGAAAGCCCTGTCTCAACGGCATTGTAGCGTATCATGTAGAGGTGGTAGGCGCGGCGCGTGCGAGGATCGTGATCGCCGCCCGCCTGCGGTGCGAGCCCGGGAATCTTGGAAAGTTCACGGTTCAGGAATGCGCCGTTCTCGAAGCGCGTCCGGCTCTCGGCCTCAAGCCGCCGCAGCTGTCCGAGCAGGACAGCCGACTGGAATCCGGAAAGCCGGTGGTTCCAGGACATGTTGAAATGCTCGTACCACTTGCCTTTAGGCTGGCGTCCGAACGAATGGAAGCTCCAGCAGAGGTCATATATCTTTTGGCTGTTGGTGGCGACCGCGCCTCCTTCGCCGCTGGCCATGTTCTTCGAAGACTGGAAACTGAATGCTGCCGCAGAGCCGTGGTGCCCGGCGCACTTGCCGCGGTAGAGCATTCCGTGCGCGTGTGCGGCATCCTCGATGATCGCTATGTCGCGGTCGCGGATGACCGCCTTCAGCCCTGCGATGTCCGCAGGATTTCCGGCGAAATGGACGGCGACGACAGCCCGCGTCCTCGGAGTCAGAAGTTGCTTTACGTGAGTCGGATCTATGTTGAAGGTTTTCGGATCTATGTCCGCAAAGACGACGGTCGCGCCCAGTTCGAGGACGCATGTTGCCGACGCGATGAACGTATAACCGGGGACGATGACCTCGTCGCCCGGTCCTATTCCGAGGGCCTTCACGATCAGCTCTAGCGCCGCCGTGCCGGTGCAGACCGGCAGCACGTGCTTGACGCCCAGATTCTCTGCGAACGATTCTGCGAATTCCGCAGTCGCGGGACAGCCGATGCCCCAGGCGCCGCTGCGCAGCACCTCGAGAATCTTCTTTTCATCCTGCGCGTCCGACTGCGGCCAGCGCGGCCATTTGTGTTTCCGAGGAAAGACCGGCTTTCCACCGAGAAGTGCGAGTTTCGACATAAGCCTGTGCCTCCGTTTAGATCTCAAATCCTAATATCGAAGCCGGGCTTGCGGGGCAAGCCTGGAACAATAACAAATGGCAAAGCCGGAAACTTATTGGCTCACCGCCTTCGGCAGGCCTAGGTTGTCGCAGAAGACGAAGCCTCCGCCGGAAGGCTTCTCGATTATGACGGTTATGCCTGATTCATTTCCAGTTGCGAAATCAAGAGCGACCCGTTTCCAAGCCGATGACGAGACCGGCTCGGTCCAGACTTCCTTGCCGTCCGGGAAACGGACGCCGAGGCGGACGGACGCCTTCTGATCGGAAACTTTCAGCCAACCGGACAAAGTATGCGGAGTGTCCTTGTTCAGGCCTGAGATTTTCTGTTCGACTCGAGCCGGAGCTTCGCCCAGGCGCAGCTCCTGTCGCGACGTGCCGGTCGCTTCTTCGACCTTCCCATGGACTTTGCTGCCCCAGCCATTGCCCGGGGAAAGCGAGGCATCGCCGGAGACGACGCTCCAGAATTCCAGCGTCGGCAGTTCGAAGCATGAGTTTTTAATCATGTTCATCCAGTCTACGACGGGCAGTTCAAACTTGGGGTCGGGAGGATTTTTAAAGTCGGAGCCCGCTTTCCAAGGAACAATTCCGCCTTGGAACGCGCCGATGTCGGGCTTGCAGGAGGTGCCGGTGACGCCTGCGATAATTGAAGCTGTCCCTTTTGCCGGAGAATCAAGCTTCAACGTGAAGTCGCCCTTAGCCGGATTCGCATAGCAGGAGCCGTCGGAGACGATATTGTCCTTGAGCACGGTGTGTTCAGGCATCTTCGGAGGACGGTTGAAGATGTTGTTTACGATGCGCATGCCGAATACGTCCTGGCGATGGCTGTGGTCGAATGTGCTGACCTCTCCGGTTTTCCAGCAGCTGTTGTTGTAGAGGAGGTCGAAGTAGCTGGGATTGTTCACGCGTATCGGCGAGTCGCCTGTATTGTAGATCAAGTTGTTGCATACAATCACGTTGTGGCTGCAATGGTCGAAGTAGATGCCCATCGAACAGCCTTTGGCGCGGTTGTCGTGGACTCGATTGAAGCGGAATACCGTATTCATGAAGTCGGTGTCGTGGCCGTAGGTCATCCCGAGGTCGCAGGTCAGCCAGCCGGCCTCGGAAAGATCATTGTATTGGACAAGGCTTTCCATCAGCTTGTGGACGCTTACCAGGTCTCGTCCTGAATGCCTGACCGTATTGTGGCTGAACAGGATGCGCCTCCCGGAGAGGGCGACCGCGCCGGTCCACTTGCCGCCGTAGTTGCCGTCGTGAAGATAATTGTTGACGATGCGGTGGTCGCTGCCCTTGGCTTGAAGGACGGCGGTAGAGCTGTATGCGAACTCGCATGATTCGACCGTATTGCCGCGGCCGTCTATGACAATCCCCGCCTTGCCGGCGAGGTCGTTCAAGTATGAATGGGCGAGATATTCACCTTTGCATCGAATCAAGCGGACGTTCTCGGTTCGCCCGTCCGTCATGACGCCTCCCGAACGGAACCTTATTCCGACTATGCCGACATTGCTTATGCCGGAAAGATCGATGCAATGAAGGCGGCGCTTTGCTTCTACGGCGGACTTTGAGAGGTCAGTCCCTTCCGGAGGGATCAGCAGCATCTGTTGTTTTTCGGAATCATACCACCATTCGCCCGGAGCCTGCAGTGCGGAACGGACTCCCATCAGCACGTATGGGCTGTCCTTGCGGACGGTGTACCAGTGTTTCGGCGTCTTCATTGTGAAAGAGAGCGCATGCTTATCGGCGTCGTAGCCGGTGACCTCCTCGGACCAGCAGACCCATCGGTCGCCGCCGGCGCACCAGAGAAGAGCGCCTTTCCAGGCGTCCTTGCCGCCCGGGATATTCGGATCAGCGAGGGAATTTTCGGTGCCTGATTCGGCCGCGGCGCGGACCGGCTGGAGCAGCGTGCCGCCCTTGGGCCAGCGCGCCTCCTGGAGCATGACTCCGTCGGCGAAAAGCTGGTTCTGGTCCTTGAGATCCCAAGCCATGGGCGCACTATGGACTTCGTCTTCTTCACGCGTCCATCCGGAAAGGATGTCCGCGCCGCTGATGACGACTTCTTCATCCTTGTAGCTGGCAAAGATAATCGGGCGTCCGGGTTCGCCGCTCCGCGCCGGCTTCAGCGTCTCGCGGTATGTGCCGCCGCGGATGTGGCAGGTCTGGCCGGGCCGTATGATTTCCGCCGCCCTACCGATCGTCTTCAAGGGACCGTCATTGCCGGCGGGCGCAGGCAGACCGCCAGACCATCCGTCGTTTCCTTCAGTGGAGACATAAATATCCGAACCGCTTGAAGAGAAAGTTCCCCAGGACATCAGCATCACAGTCATATATGAAAACGCTTTCATTTATACTCATTTAGCGTGAAAATTTACATTTTGACGGGCAAGATTTGGGATTGGATTTTTTGTTCCGACCGAGCGGCGACATGAATGTCGTCCGAGGAAGGAACGGAAAAATACGGCCCAAAGATGCTCGCCGCAAGGCGGTTGCGGTCTTTCGGTTTTGCTCCGCACCCTTCGAGAGCCTTCGATACCTCGGTATCGGCGGCCTCTCAGAATACGGAGCAATTCCCGAAATCTCCGCAATCAAAATGTAAATTTTTCAGTCTAAAGGAGTATGATTGGCTAGCTGCCATATATTTTCCAGAGATCGGGATTCATGAATTTGAACCTATTCTAAGTGCAGGGCACTGGATGTCAAGCCGTACCTTTGCCCGAGCGAAAAGCCTCCCGGGGTTTTGCCTGAAATTTCAATATCCTGCAATCTTTCCCTGTTGAACCTGCAAACACCACTGTCTATATTCAATACTGATGATTTATCTTTGGAGGTGTTTATGGCTACGGTTCGACCGTTCAAGGGGCTTCTACCGCCGGCAGCGAAGGCGCATCTCGTTGCGGCGGTTCCGTACGACGTGGTGAACACAGAGGAGGCCGCGAAGCTCGCGGAAGGCAACATGCTGAGCTTCCTCCGCGTGTCGCGTCCTGAGATCGAACTTGAAGCCGGCGTGGACGTCTATTCCCCTAAGGTTTACGACAAAGCACTGGAAAACTTCAAACGGCTGGTCAAGGACGCCCCGCTCCAGTTCGACCATGAGCCGCACCTCTACGTATATTCCTTGAAGATGGGCGCGCATGAGCAGACAGGCGTGGCGGCGGCGTTCTCCGTCGACGAATACGACGGCGGCCTGATCAAGAAGCACGAGAAGACGCGCAAGGACAAGGAGGACGATCGCACCCGACACATCTTGAAGATACATTCGCATTCCGGCCCCGTCTTCCTCACTTACCGTGACAGCGCCGAGGTGGACGAGCTTGTCGCCAAGGTGAAAAGGACGAAGCCGCTCTTCGATTTCACTGCGCCCGACGGAATCCACCACAGGTTCTGGCGCGCCGATTTGGATTCGAGCGGAGATATTTCGGAGGCGTTCAAGAAGGTCCCATGCCTCTACATCGCTGACGGCCACCACAGGGCCGCCTCGGCCTCCAGGACGCGCGCCGAATGCATGAAGTCCAACCCGTCGCACACGGGCAAGGAGGACTACAACTACTTCCTGGCGGTCGTCTTCCCGGAATCGCAGCTCCGGATACTGCCCTACAACCGGGTGGTGAAGGACTTGAACGGCCGCAGCACCAAGGCTTTCAAGGAAGGGCTTGAAAAGAACTTCAAGATTTCTCCCGCCGCAAATCCGTCGCCGTCCAATCCCGGCGAAATCTGCATGTATCTCGAAAAGAAATGGCATCTGCTCACCCCCAAGTTCGACGCATCCAAGCTGGACGTCATCGGCAGGCTGGATGTAAGCGTCCTCCAGGACAGGGTGCTCGCCCCGTTGCTCGGAATCGACGACCCTAGGACAAGCAAGCGCATCGACTTCGTCGGCGGAATACGCGGCACGAAGGAGCTGGAAAAGCTCGTCGAATCCGGAAAGTTCGCCGTCGCTTTCTCCATGTATCCGACGACAGTCCGCCAGCTCATGGAAATCGCGGACGCAGGCGAGATCATGCCGCCAAAGTCCACATGGTTCGAGCCGAAGCTCCGCGACGGCATGGTATGCCATAATTTCTGACGAGCTGCTCCTATGGGAATCATCGACAAGCTGAAGAGAAGCCTGAACATCGGCGGTTGCGGGATCGAAGTCCTTTTTTCGCGGCCTGACTTCCCGCAGGGCACGGCCGTGAAGGGCAAGATCGTGCTGAAGGGCGGCTCAATAGAGCAGAAGGCCGACTCGCTGGACATCGAGCTTGTGGAATTCTGGACGGTCAAGAGAGGAAAGCACAGCTACACGGAATATAGGAGCCACGGGCACATATCCTACAAAGACGTCGACGCAAGCCCCGGGACGGAGCAGGAGTTCGGCTTCTCCTTCAACCTGCCGTCCAATGCCCGCCTGACTGGCGCCGGCAGCCAGAAAGAAGGATGGATGCTGAAGGTGGCGCTGGATGTACCTAACGCCATCGACCCGACCTGCACCCGGAGGGTCAGAGTCTCTCCTGCGGAGGAGTTCATGGCCGTCGCACAGGCATGCGAGGCGCTGGGATTCAGCCTGGACCCCAAGTCGTTCCGGTGGAACAAGACAGATTTTTCCACAAGGTTCCGCATGATACCATCCGATGTCATGAAGCTTGAGTTCGACTACATGGAGTTCGTCCTCCTACAGCAGGGGAGCAGGAAGAAAACGTCCTGGATAAACGGGAAAATCATCTTCAACCTGCAGGAGAAGTCGTTCAAGGACTACCTGAAGGCAGTATTCATGATGGACAGGGTGGTGGTTGACGTCAGGTTTGGAATAGAGCAGATATTCCTCGCCGACGGAAGCGTAAACACCGCGGAAATCGTGAACAACATCAAACCGCACATGGACAAGATCATCGAATCCCGCAACGAGTATCTTGAAAAGACGCCGCAGGAATCCGCAGCAGGCACATCCGGCAAGGGAGCCTCAAAGCCCAAAGCGGCACCTAAAGCTCCGGAAAAGCCCGAAAAGAAAACCCCGCAGCGTGAACTGAAGGAGATGGATCCAAAGAGGCTTGACTACTAATCGTCTCATAATAATATGGACACCACCGACCTCGCGTCGGCGGTGAACATGACGGGGGAGCAGGTTAGATTCAGTGAACTACGCCCTTTCACTGAATATTTGCCATTTGTATCAGTCGTCCGGTGCCTGCTAACCGCCGTCCGTCATATATTCTGGCGCTTGGAATAATGGGTATGCAGGAGGCTGTGCGCGAGTTCCGAGCCGGGCTTGTCGAGGAAGTCGCGGTAGAGCTTCTGGACGTAGAAGTTCTCGTGGGACTTGCGGACGGTCTTCATCCTGTCCTCCTCGTAGATGGCCTGACGGCGCTTCTCGAGGATGGAAGTGTCGCCGTGGATGTATGGCTGGCCGCCGCCGTTGAGGCATCCGCCGGGGCATGCCATGATTTCGATGGCGTGATAGTCTGACTTCCCGCGCCGGATCTTCTCCAGGAGCTGGCGCGCATTGCCCAGGCCGGAGCTTATCGCGACCTTGATTGTCCTGCCGGCGATGCCGACCTGCGCCTCCCTGATGCCCTGCATTCCGCGGACGTCCTCGAAGTCGACATGCTCGACCGGTGTTCCGCCGAGCCAGTCGGACGCCGTCCTCAGCACAGCCTCGATCACTCCGCCCGTGGCGCCGAAGATTACGCCCGCGCCGGTAGACTCGCCGAGCGGGTTGTCGAATGCGGAGTTACGGATCTGGCCGAACTCGATGCCGGACTCCTTCAGCATCCCGGCAAGCTCGCGGGTGGTGATCACGATGTCCACGTCGCGGACGCCGTCCGGCGCGAACTCCCTCCTCGACGCCTCGTATTTCTTCGCGAGGCAGGGCATCACCGAGACCATCACTATCTCGCTCGGGGTCAGCCCGATCTTCCTGGCGTAGAAGCTCTTTGCTATCGCGCCTAGCATCTGCTGGGGCGACTTCGCGGTCGAGGGTATGTGTATCAGGTCGGGGAACTGATGCTCGAAGAACTTCACCCAGCCGGGGCAGCAGGACGTCAGGATGGGGAGGTTTTCGTTCTTCTGCAGGCGTCCGATGAACTCTGTTGTCTCCTCCATGATCGTCAGATCAGCCGCGAAGTCTGTGTCGAAGACCTTGTCGAAGCCGAGCATCTTGAGCGCGGTCACGAGCTTGCCGGTGCTGATCGAGCCCGGCGGAAGGCCGAACTCCTCGCCGATCGCCACGCGGACCGCCGGGGCCGTCTGGACTATCACATGCTTCTTGTCGTCGTTGAGCGCGCGCCATACGTCGTATGTCCTGCTCATCTCCGTCAGGGCGCCGACCGGGCATACCGACACGCACTGGCCGCAGAACGTGCATTTGGTGTCGGCGAGCGGCTTTTCGCCCGTCGGCGCCACGACCGACCAGAAGCCGCGGCGCACGCCCGACAGTATCCCAACGGTCTGTATCGTGTTGCATGCCGTCTCGCAGCGGCGGCACATGATGCACTTGTTGGTGTCCCTGACGATCGCCTCGTTTGCCATGTCTAGCGGGTAGTTGAGCCTTTCCCCCTCGTAGACTATCCTGTGCAGGCCCATTTCCTGGGCGAGCGCCTGCAGCTCGCAGTCCAGGTTTTTCTCGCAGGTCAGGCACTCCTTCGGATGGTTGGAAAGCAGCAGGTCGAGTATCGTCCGCCGGGCGTTGATTACCCTAAGCGTGTTGGTCTTGACGTCCATGCCTTCGGCCGCGGGCGTGCAGCACGCCGGCGCCAGGTTCTTGCGCCCCTTGATCTCCACGAGGCATATCCGGCACGATCCTATCCTGTGCTCCAGCTTGAAGCATTCAAGCTCCAGATGGCACAAAGTAGGAATGCCTATGTTAAGCCGGCCCGCCGCCTCGAGCACCGTCGCGCCCTCGTCGACCGCCACCGCCTGTCCGTTTATCGTAAGCTTCACCATGTCTCGCAAATCCCCGGGTTAAGAAACCTGAAATTGGCTCTAAGGACGAATTCAGGCCTAAATCTACCCCCGTTTTCCGCAAAATAAATCCCGGCGCGGGAAAAATATGGAACTGACGGCCAGAAGACGCGGTCGAAAAAACATGTCGGATTTCGACATTCGTATTTTGGGTTGTCGGCGTAGCCCGGCTTGGGAGCATCAAATCAGCAAGCTGCGCCCTTCTGCCAAAGTCATGCTTTCGGGCTCCGGCCGTCCGCGTTTGTCAATGGTTCCTCCGGGGGATATATTTGAGAAAATACAAAATTCCAACACAGGGGTTCAGCATGAGGTTTTTTACCTTACTTCCCGCCGCGCTTCTTATCGTCCTAGTCCAGGGCTGCGGGGTGATTCCGCCGGGCGAATGGATCCGCGGCAGCACATGCGCTCACAGCAGCCGCGGGGAGGGGGACACTCCGCCGGAGTTCGTGGCGAAGTGGTATCACGACAACGGCTACAGCTTCGTGGTCATGTCTGACAAGAATCTCTTCTACAACGTGAAGGAGGTGGTCCTGCCTGGCAACGAGCCCAAGAGGAAAGACTTCGTCCTGGTACCCGGCGAAACGGTGGTCGACGCCAGATCCGGCGTCCGGGTCGGCGTCATAAACAACGGACGGGTGATCCCCTCTCCGATAGAGAAAAGCGCCGCGCTCTTCGTCCAGACCGTGCTCGACGACACCGCGATGGCCGGAGGTGTGGCGGTAATAAAGCATCCGAACTTCGGATACGGCCTTACCCTTGCGGACCTCTCCGGGCTGAAGGGCGTGCTTCACATGGAAGTCTACAGCACCAGGCCGGGCGCGAACAATGACGGCGACAAGGATCATCCGTCGGCCGAGGCTCTATGGGACGCGCTTCTGACGAAGGGCAAGGCAGTCTACGGCGTCGCATGCGACGACTTCACCTCATACGCCAAGATCCCTCCTGTGCGCGCATGGATAATGGTCGCCACGGACTCGCTTGAGCCGAAGGACATAGCCTCCGCGATAAGAAACGGGGAATTCTACTCGACGACAGGTGTGCTGCTTTCCGGCTTCAAGGCGGCGCAGGACGAATACAGCGTAGCGGTGGACGTGGAGAAAATGGAAGCGCTGCGCAGGGAGTTCAAGCTTCATGGGACGCCCGCTCCCGACGCCGACGAAGGCTGCAGGATAGACTTCATCGGCGCCAAGGGCGAAATCATCAAGTCGTCAAGCTGGAGTTCCTCCTCGCTAGGCGTGGACAAAGACTACCCATACGTCAGGGCAAAGGTGTCCTACACGTTCAAGAACCGGGACGGCCAGCTCGAACAGGTCTTCGCATGGACGCAGCCCGTCTTCACCGACGGAAGACTTGCGAAGATCGCGGAGGAAGAGAAGAAAAGGGCGCCCTCCTGGAAAAAAAACGGCGATGTGAAGCCGGACATGCAGAAGATAATGAAGATGATCGAGGAAGATCAGAAAAAACAGCGGCGGAAAACCGATGGCGAATAGCGGATAACTCAAACCGCAGTTCCGGAGGAACTTATTTCCCCTTCTCCGCCTGCGCCGGATCCACGACCGCGAAGGTCATGACAGTCCTCGAAATCAGCTTGCCGTCCACATGGATGCAGCCTTCCCCTCTGCCGAATCTGGAGCTTCCCTCGGGCAGTTCGACTTCTATGACCAGCTGGTCGCCAGGATGGACCGGCTCTAAATATTCGGCCTCCTTGATGGACATGAAAAGGGCGATCTTGCCCTTGTTCTCGGGCTTCGAGAGCTGGAGGACGCAGCCTGCCTGCGCGACGATTTCCGACTGGATCGTGCCCGGGAGAACCGCATAATCCGGAGTGTAGCCGTGGAAGAAGGGCTCGCTCGAGCTGACGTTCTTGACCGCGACGACGTGGCTACCCTTGATCGACGCGATGTAGTCCACCAGGAGGAATGGATACCTGTGCGGGATTATCGACATTATCTTCGCCTGATCCATCGCAACATCGTCCGTCCGGTCCAGCGTGTTGAAGGACAATGGCATCGCCTTGTGCCTGGCCTTCGGGCGGGCTGCGACCACCATGTTCGCCTGGCAGGTCACGCCGTAGTTGCTCTTGTTTTCCGCGTAAAGCACGGCGGATCCGTCATTAATCTCCTTGACCTCCACATGGATGAGGAGCCTGTCGCCCGGCATCGCCGGCTTGCGGAACTTGACATTGTTTAGGGACTTAAGGTAGATTTCACCGTTGCCGCGCGGATCTAGCTTCTCCTTGACCGCCGCGGCCGCGACCTGGAACATGGCCTCCACCTGCAGCACGCCCGGCATGATCGGGTGGCCGGGGAAATGCCCCTGGAAAACCTCCTCGTTGAACGAAAGGCTCTTCAGTCCTGTGAACTTCGTGTCGGATTCCCTGAGCAGCCGGTCGATCAGCAGCATTGGGTATCTGTAGGGAAGAACTTCCTTTATCCGTTCGAAACAAAGCACGTTCTCGTCCATAGTGAAACACCTCGGTTTTTATATTCGGCGGCCGAAGCGGCCTCAATTTGGCTTCAGTGTTCAGGTTTCAGCATCGTCCCGACAGCTGACACCCGAAACCTGCGCCCTTCGAAATTCCCTGGCATCAGGAGCCAATTTCAAATCTCAAATTTAGGATTGGCCCTCAAGTTAAACTGCGGCCTGGACTGCATCATGCGAGGCCAGCAGCTTCTGGACAAGCATGATGTTGGCAGGATGTCCCGGCTTGATTGCGATCACGTGCGCCTTCACCCTTCTTCCCGCGAGGTAGAGGTCTCCGACGATGTCGAGGACCTTGTGCCTGACAAGCTCGTTGGGGAACCGCATCCCCTCCCTGCAGATTATCGCGCCCTGGTGAAGGACGATGGCGTTGTCGAGGCTACCGCCCTTGATGAGCCCCGCGGCTATGAGCTTCTCCAGCTCATGATACATGCAGAATGTCCTGGCGGAAGCTATCTCATCGGAGAATGTGCGGACGTTGATCTCGCCCGCGTAATACTGCGCGTCCAGAGGGGTCGCCCCGTAGGCTATTATGCATGTTATCTTCAGCGAGTCCGACGGCAGGGCGAGTATCTTGGTATCCCTGTCTTCGACAATCGTCGGAGAGGGCACCGAGAAGATGTCTGCCGGCGCATCCTGCTCCTCTATGCCCGCGTCTAGGATCATCTGCACGTATCCTGCCGCGCTACCATCTATGATTGGCGGCTCCATACCGTCCATCCCGATGTATGCGTTGTCTATGCCGGAGGCGTGGAGGGCCGCCAGGACATGCTCGACAGTGTAGACCTTGGCCCTGCCGCTGGCGATCGTAGTGCCGCGCTTGACGTCCACGACGTTCGCGGCCGTCGCCCGGACGCTCGGGGCGCCTTCGATGTCCGTCCTGATGAAGACAATCCCGGTGTCCGGAGGCGCCGGCATCATCGTGAGGTGCGCCCGCCCGCCCGTATGCAGGGCTATGCCTGACAGCTTCGACGTCCCCTTCAATGTCCTCTGCTTTTCCATGATCATTCCTGCCGTCCGATGTAAAAGACGGCTTTTAATATACACGCCAGGCCGTAAATTAAAATGAGCCGAATAAACATTTTTGGATTGCTGATGGAAGGAAAGCTAAAGGCCGTATTCATACTCGGACCTACCGCGTCGGGAAAAACCCGGCTGGCGGCCAGGATTGCGCGCTTATTCGGCGGCGAAATCATCAGCGCGGACTCGCGGCAGGTCTACAGGGGCATGGACATCGGGACAGGCAAGGACCTCGCCGAATACGTCCAGGACGGACTGCCTGTCCCATGTCACCTGATCGACATCGCGGAGCCCGGCGACGAATACAATCTGAGCAGGTTCTGCACGGACTTCAAGGAGGCGTTGCTGGGAGTCGCCGCCAGGGGAAGGCTGCCTGTCGCGGTCGGCGGCAGCGCGATGTACATATCCGCGGTCCTTAACGAATACGAACTGCCCGGCGGACCGCCCATCCCTGAGCTCCGCGAGGAGCTTGCGGACAAAACAAACGCAGATATAGCCGCCATGATCGGGAAGCTTGCTGAGACAGAAAATGCCTCCGGCGTGGATGTCAACAACAGGAACCGCCTCGTCAGGACCCTCGAAAGGCTCTCGTCACCCGGCTCCGGACGCGCCCCCGCACCCCTCAATGCCGACTGGCTCCTCATCGGCACTTACCTGCCGCGGACCGAAATCCATAGGAGAATCCAGGCAAGGCTCGAAGAACGGCTAGGCGCCGGCATGATCGAAGAGGTCCGGCGCCTCCATGACAAGGGCCTCCCCTGGGAAAAGATCGAATATTTCGGCCTCGAATACAGGGCCTGCGCCCTCTTGCTCCAGGGGAAAATCGGACTGGAGGAAATGAAGTCGCAGCTACTCGCAAAAATCCGCCAGTTCGCCCGCCGACAGGACATCTGGTTCAGGAAGCTCGAACGCCAGGGGTGGAAAATATTCTGGATCCGGCCCGATGACTACACCAAGGCCGGCAGGCTCATCTCCGACTTCCTCAAGGGAGACCCGCTCAACGATCCGGATATAAGGATTTCCGAGACCTTTTATGGCAAGAAAAGTTTCAGAAAACGCGCTTGAAATGATAACTAGACCGCATATATTCCTTACCGAGTTGTTAAACCTCTGAAGCGCGGGGAACACATGCCTGCCAAAGAACCACAGGCCAAAATACTCGTGGTAGACGACGACGACATGATCCGGGAGTTCCTGAAAAGGGTGCTCAAGAGCATCAACTACGAACCCATCTGCGCCTCCGACGGCGACAGCGCCATCAAGATACTCGAGTCCGAAAAGTCGGCCATCAAGCTGGTCATTGTCGACCTCCTCATGCCGATCATGACAGGATGGGAGCTCATCCAATACATAAAGAAGGACAAGAACCTCAAGGACATCCCGGTAGTAGTCACCACCGGCCTCGACAACAACGAGAACCTCGAGAACATCAACGAATTCTGCGAGGCCGTCATCTGCAAGAGCGAGATGAACATCAGCAAGTTCACCGACATCGTCAACAAGATCGTCGCCAAGAACGCCAAATGACCACCCCCTCCATCCCGGATGCGGCAGGCACTGCGCTGATCCTCGTCGACATTCAGGAGAAGCTGCTTCCCGCCATCAGCTCCCACGAGGACATCGTCCGCAGGCAGAAAATCCTCGTCGGAGCCGCGAAAAATCTTCCCCTGCACGTCATAGTCACGGAGCAATACCCCAAAGGGCTCGGAAGGACCGTGCCCGAAATATCTTCCCTCTTCGACCCGGCTTGGCCGCTGATTGAAAAAACATCCTTCTCATGCTTCGGCGAACCCGCGTTCAGAACCCTCCTCAAGGCCAGCCCGTTCAAAAGCCTCATTGTCGCCGGAATAGAAACCCACGTCTGCATCCAGCAGACCGTCCTCGACGCACTCGACGACGGCTACCGGGTATTCGTCCCGGAAGACGCGGTCGGCTCAAGGAAGGAGCCCGAAAAGGCAGCAGCCCTCAGGCTCCTCGCCCGGCGCGGCGCCGCCGTGACAAGCGTCGAATCCGTCCTCTTCATGCTGATGAGGGACTCCCGGCACCCCGCCTTCAAGGCCATCTCCGCACTCATCAAATAAAAGGTAATGCGTCAGTATTTGCCCCGCGCAGCGCGGGGAAGCGGCGTTCCGCTCTCAGCGATTGGCTATGGCTTCCCGGAAAATCTGACGCATTGCAATAAAAGACCGCTTCCCCTCGCGTCAGGCTTGACTTTTGGACAATCCAATTTAAACTACAGGACTTTTCCCTCCAAGTCCCCATCGTCTAGAGGCCTAGGACACCAGGTTTTCATCCTGGTAACAGGGGTTCGAATCCCCTTGGGGATGCCAGTCTTCGGCAAGCACCAAGCGCCAAATTCCAATCTCCAGACCTTTCATCTATCCTCCCATCCAAGGGCATGAGAATCCGACATCCCCAATTCTTGGCCGTCAGGTAAACACAATTCCGGATATCGCATAAGAACCTTATTTAAAGCGGCTGGACAATTCCGGAAACGAATATTCATTACTGGACGCAAATACGTTTTTGATTCCAGCTGCGGCATCCGCAGTTTTTTCCGGGAGGGAGACATGAATTCACGGGAGCGTTTGGAAGCGGTGATCGACGGGAGGATGCCGGATCGGACGCCGGTGCTTGGGGGATGGATTTCCTGCGCGGAGCATCTGATTGAACTTGCCGGGGCGAGCGCCGCGGAATACCGGGCGATACCGATGGCGGTGGCGCTCCGTGCGTACTATTCGCTTGGCGTTGACGCCGTGATCGGACTCATGACGCCGAAACTTGACGGCGACTACCGGATCGTGGACGAGCATTCGTATGCGAAGTCGGACAGGGGCGAGACGCTCGAGGAGTGCGTGGCGCGCATAGAGAAGATGCCCTCGGGTGCGGAGATCGAGCGCGAGTTCGAGCGTGTTGAGGAGCACGAGTATGCAAGGTTCCGTTCGGAGCTTGCGCAGATGCAGCGCTTCTGCGGGGACATCGTTTGGATGCCCGCGTTCTGGAACGCCGGCGCGAAGGTCACATGGTTCTTTGATTTCGGATACGAAAACTACTTCATGATCGTAGGGATTTATCCTGAAATCGCCTGCAAGCTGATGGAGATCGGCGGAGCGCGCGGCCGCTGCCAGTCGCGCCTGGTGGCCAGGGCGGTTAAGGAAGGGATTTACCCGAAAGCGATGCTCTTCGGAGAGGACATCTGCACTCAGCGCGGACCGATGGTCTCGCCGGACTTCCTAAAGGAGTTCTATGCGCCGCAGCTCCGCCGCGGGATAGAGCCCCTGCTAGACGTCGGCTGCAGGCCGGTGTGGCACTGCGACGGGGATGTCAGACCGATCATGGACATGCTCATCGAATGCGGGGTCCAGGGATTCCAGGGCTTTCAGCCGGAATGCGGGCTGACCATAGACTACATCGTCCAAAAGCGCACCCGCGAAGGGAATCCACTGCTCATTTTCGGCCCCTTGTCCGTGACAACCGAGCTTCCGGTCTGCTCTCCCGAGGAGATCGCGGCCAAAGTGCGGCACGCCATAGATGTGTCGCGCGGCAAGGCCGACCTTGTCCTTTTCACGGCTAACACAATCAATCCTGACATTCCGCTGGAAAACGTCCGGGCCATGGTGGGTGCGGCGACCGGAAAAGGCCTGTAGTACGTTTCGGATCCGTTCAGTCTGCGGGATTTGCTTTTTACACGGCAGGATGCAGATTGTCCTTGCAGGAAGAAAATCGTATTCATACAGGCGGTGACCTATGGAAGATAAGACAACGGTCTCAGGCTATCTGTTGAAACGTCTTGAGGAGCTAGGAGTGCGGCACATCTTCGGGGTGCCCGGAGATTATGTGCTTGACTTCATGGACCGTATCCTGGAAAGCCCTCTGAAGCTTGTCGGCACCTGCAACGAGCTGAACGCGGGATATGCGGCGGACGGCTACGCCCGCGCAAACGGCATCGGGGCCGCGGTCGTGACATACGGCGTAGGCGGATTCAGCATATGCAACGCCATAGCGGGCGCCTACGCCGAGCAGGTTCCGGTCGTGCTGATCAGTGGCTCGCCGCACTCGTCCCAGCGGAAATCGCACAGGCTGGTACACCATCTCACGAAGGATTACTTCCTGCAGTATGACGTCTTCAGGAAGTTGACCGTTGACGCGGCGATGCTGACTGATCCGGCGGCGGCTCCGGCGGAGATAGACAGGGTCTTGAAGAACTGCGTCTCGATGAAGCGGCCTGTCTATATTGAAATTCCCGCCGACATGGTTTCCGCGCCCTGTGCCGGGCCGCAGCCCTTAGATTTGAAGATTGACCATCATTCCGATCCGGATTTTCTGACGGAGGCCGTCAAGGAATGCGCGGAGTTGATCAATGCGGCAGAAAGCCCTGTTGTCATCGCCGGAGTCGAACTTCACCGCTTCGGCCTCGCCGGTGCGGCGATGGCACTCATAGAGAAAATAGAGATACCATATGCGACGACCATCAACAGCAAGTCTGTCCTGCCCGAGCTGCATCCGCAGTTCATCGGAGTCTACCAGGGGGCGCTAAGCAGAAACTTCGTCCGGGAGCAGATTGAGAAGTCCGACTGCGTCGTCGCCCTGGGGGTCTGGCTGAACGACTTCAATACCGGCGGATTCTCATCCAAGCTTGACGAGGGCAGGCTGATAAATGTCACATCGGAATCGTTCAGAATCAAGCACCACGAATATCCGAATATCTGGCTGGGCGACTTCATCTGCGAGCTTGCCGGCGCGCTGAAGCCGAGAAGCTATATCGCGTCGCATCCCCTGGCGCACCACTATCCTTCATGCGGCTACGATCCCGGCAAGGGCAGGGCCATCACCGCGAAGCGCTTCTACGAAAGGATCAACAGCTTCCTCAAGGACGATATGATCCTGCTGACCGAGACCGGCGACGCGATCTGCGCCGCTCCCGCCTTCTACATCCAGGAGCCGGACAATTTCATCGCGCAGGCCTACTACCTCTCGATCGGCTACTGCATACCCGCGGCCCTCGGAGTTTCCCTTGCCAGGCCTGACAAACGCGCAATCGTACTGGAAGGGGACGGCGCCTTCCAGATGACCGCCCAGGAGCTCTCGACGATCATCAGGAACAAATGCAACCCGGTGATTTTCCTTCTCAACAACAAGGGCTATGTCATAGAAAGGCTGATCCACGACGGCCCCTACAACGACATACAGGAATGGAAATACCACAGGCTGCCTGAAGTCTTCGGCGGCGGCGCTCTCTCGTTCAATGTCAGGACCGAGGACGAGCTTGAAGACGCACTACTCAAGGCGATGGCGGAGACCGCGAAAACCGTATTCGTCGAAGTCCACTTCGATCCTAGCGACTGCTCCGAGGCGCTCGCGGGCATCGCCGATAAAATCCGCTCGCTGTCGAAATGAATGCTGGAAAATGACATAGGCATAAAGGTGGTGTTATGGTGAGGCTGGTTGAATATCCTGTCTTTCATGCAGGAAGAAGGAGGCTGCTGCATCCTGACCTTGGCAGGGAGATCTATTCGCAGACGGCGGTCTGCTACCTGCGCTTCCTATGCAAGGTGAAGGTTGACCATCTGATACTTCCGATCGAGAACGTGTCGGCGAATTCGGGGCGCTGGGTTCCGTCCGTGCCGACCCATCCTGCCCATCTTGTCGTCTCACTCCTGGACGAGAAGAGCTGTTCCTGGAAGGCCGTGAAGGAGGTGACATTTCCGCGGAATGCGAAGTTCGCAGGCGAGGGGCTCACGCAGGATATGCCGATAGAGGAAATGAACGAGTTCTTCAGAAAGGCCGTGGAAGAACAGCCCCGTCATCTGATTGAGCTCGGCGGCCTGGAGACGGACTGCCTGAAGGTCGAATGCGACCGAGAATATCCGGTCTGGCCCAACCATGGCGAAGTCAACGGCGGCCCGTTCAATGTCCCGTTCGGACTGCTGAGGAACCTCAGCGCCCACGGCAAGGAACTTGGAAAGCCCAGTTCTCCCATATACCGCAGGAAGCTTGAGAAGCTTCTGTTTGCGCCCTCCGCCCCGGCGGGCATGAAGGTCGGGACGAAGAACCCGATGGAGCTTGTTTTCATAGGGAAAAAGCTCTCAATCGGATTCTCTCTGATCAGGCCGATGATAACACATCTCGGCTGGAACTGCTTCGGAGAAGAAAATTCCTTATGCTCCCGCCTGCTTTTCAGGGGGGACGCCGGCAACGGCCCTCACTATATCGCCGCAGACGGGAATTACAGCTCGCAGAACATGACCGGGAAGGTGTCGGTCGAGGGAAACAAGGTCCGGTATCTGGATGTAGAAACGGGCTGCGGAATCAGGATCAACGCTCTGTTCACGGTCGATGCTGAATCCGTGACGATGGAGCTTGAGCAGGATGCCGTCCGCGATATTCCGGTCATAGAGGGGGATGCCTGGCGCCTTTTTTGGAAGATGCGTGCCGGAATGACCGGCGTTGCCGGGGTTCCGGCGGCGAAGGAAGGGCGCAACGGATTCGTTGACCTTCCAGCTCTCATCGCGGCGGACGAAGGCGGCTGCCTTTCTGTCAGGCTGCTTGAAGGGCAGGGGGCCTTCTTTGCTGAAAGCTCCCGAGAGCAGGAGCTTCGTTATTCCGGATTCGTCGTTGCCAGGCCTGACACAGCCGATGCGCCGCTTGTGGTTCAGAAGGGTGTTTCAAGGGCGGTTTTCGAGCTGAGGCCGTGCAACCTCCTGCCGGCAACGGAACGGAAGGAGGTTTCGAAGGGGCTGAGGAAGAGCTGGGCGGCGGGATTTTCAGCGTTCCGGCCCGAGTTCGGTGGCTTTTCGAACAATGCGATATCGACGAACTGCCATGTGAACCAATGGGTGGCGTTCGACTTTGCGGCCTTCACTGCCAAGGCCGCCAACGGCATGGATCCGGTCGATCTTGTGAAATTTTCAATCGGCAGGGCCCTGATGGACGGCGGCGGCTACGGCTACCACCGCGGCCTTTACATGGACTCCGATCCGATTCTTCTTTCAGGGGCGGGCAGGATCTTCCAGCTCACCGGCGACAGGAAATGGATTGCCGATGTCGCGCCCGGTATAAGCGCCGCAGCACAGAGGATCATCGGGAACTTCGACAGGCACGAAGGCATGATCGTCTGCAGGGCGCTTTCAGGGAATTCCGGCTCCTTCCGCTGGAGCTCGAACGCAATGGACGTGGTCGGCTTCGGCCATGTCGACGCCTATGTCAACGCCTGGTCCTTCCGCGCGATGAAGAACGCCGCAGCCCTCTTGAGGGTGGCCGGAAACAGCCCCCTCTCAGAAAAATGCGCCGATGTGGCGTCCGAGCTATCTGCGAACTATGCGAAACAGCTAGTCAATAATGAGACAGGATGGGTCTCGGGCTGGAAGAGCAGGGACGGCCGGCTCCACGACTTCGGGTTCATATGGGTGAACGCCGTGGCATGCGCCTTCGGCGTGATGGATCGGAAGGACACTCGACGTGCCCTAGCCGGCCTGGAGACGGCGCGCAGAAAACTCATCCCTGAGTCGGGTTATCTCGGATTGCCGCATAATCTCATCCCGATCAATGAATCCGACCATATGCTTCCGCGGATAAGCAGGAATTACATGCTCATGCCCGCATTTGAAAATTACACGGACGGCGCATTGTGTCCCTGCATGGCTGGATATTACATCAGGGCGCTTGCGTCGAACGGCTTCAAGCGCGAGGCCGGAAAGCTGGCGGCCAGCCTTGAGCAGGGGTTCGCCGACGGCAAGTTCCATGGGCCGATAGGCACAGGCAGGGAATTCATGACATGGACGGGCGCAGAATCAGGATACGAGGGGACCTTCGGACCAAGCTCAGGTCCGCTATATGCGATTGCTGTGTGGCGCGGGATAATAAGGCCGCCCGATCCAGAATGGTGGCCTGCCGCCTGAAGAATATTCTGTGAGTCTGCATCTATCATCGCGTATGGTGAAAATCAAAAAATCCTATCAGTGACCGTCGCTCTTCCGGCGCGGGCGACACCGTGCAGGCATTCATTGAATTGTAATAAGCTGCAAAAGAGTAAGATTTATCTTGTTTCAGCGTTTGTATTATAGGAATTGCTGGAGCAGACAAAGGAGGAAGGGCTTATATGAAAATGCACATGTGCGGAATACATTCTTTATATATTGCGATGCTGCTGGTATCCGGTTCACCGGCGTTGTTTTCCGCGGAATACCAGCTTTATCTGACCGACGGAAGCATTGAAACCTGGGTCGACACCGAGGCATATAATCCCAGGGGGATATTCTACAATGGCGCCGTCTACAAGATAAGCCGCTACCAGGACGGCGACTGGTACAAGATTGCGACGCGCAGGCTCGAGT
The DNA here is from genome assembly GCA_964636325.1 of uncultured Victivallaceae bacterium. Classification (GTDB taxonomy): domain Bacteria; phylum Verrucomicrobiota; class Lentisphaeria; order Victivallales; family GWF2-50-93; genus CAZWRV01. The sequence goes on from CAZWRV010000016.1 coordinate 76,301, forward strand.
TCAATCATAGGGACAAGCCGGGCTTCGGCAATTTCACCAAGCACATGAACTGCAGCAGGATCTTCCCCGACTGCAACAATTACCGCGGCTACTGCGTGGCGCCTCTTGTCTATGACGGAAGGCTTTTCGTATTCTATGACATCGAAGGATATGGACAGAACTCCATATACTGCAAGACAAGCTTGAACCCCGCGGAAAAGTATCTTCCCGAGGACGGATGGGGCGACAAGGTGCTGGGCCAGAGAAAGAATCCCCAGATGCCCTTCACCGCATATGTCGCCCAGGACAGCATTTTTCTGATCTATCTCGACCAGGCAGCTTCAGGATCATATCTCCTGGGTGCAAGATCATACGGCCCGGATCGTGTGTGGCAGGACATCGCTGTGCCGTCCGCCGACGGTTCCGCCTTCATTAAGCAGAATGAAAAGCCGAACTGGATGGACTCGAAGACGGTGATTGACGATGAAGGCAGAGAGGTTCCGGTTTTCGGAATCTACTGCTACAACTCCGATTCGAAGCGGGACGTCTTCCGCCTTTACAAGATTGTCGACGGCAAGGCATACGCGGTTCACGAGGAAACCGACATCAGCACTCCCAACGGCGGTTTCCACATCCTCGAAACAGGCACCTGCGGTATGCCGTCTGGAAACTCGGTCAGCGTAGTCGTCCCCCAGGATGATCCCGACAACACAAAGGCCAGCATAGTCAGAAGATACCAGTTCAAGATAGGCAAGGGCACAAAAAAACTCGAACCGCAGGGGCTTGAACATATGACATTCAACAACCAGACCCGATACCGCACGGTCTGCCCGGTCATATATTACGCGCAAGCCGAGGACAGCGTTGCGAACCTTCAGCAGTTCTTCTCGCTTGTGGTAACGTATGCGGGCGTAACCATTTTTACCGACGACATCAGGGCGGTCACGTTCAAGAACGAGTTCTTCAGATACAAGGACGTCAGCAGGACGCTCGACTCGGCGATTGAGGAGGACGGCGACTTGCTCTGGAGCATGATCGGGGCGATAGAAGGCGTTCCCCCATTTCAAGACGAGGAAGGCTGGATTTCCACGGTCGGCTATCTGCAGTCGCAGGAGAAAACTCTGTCCACCACGCAGACGTTCGGCGGATCGTGGTACATGGGCTTCACCGGAGGAAAGGAGGACGTCGTTTCCGCCGGGGCGTCATACACCTGGGGATTCAAGGAAATCAAGGACTTCACCGCCGCGGTCAAGAAGGACATCGAGTTCCAGTTCGCAAACATCCAGGAAAACGGCAAAGGCGAATACGGATGGCTGCTGTTTTCAAAGCCCAAGTGGAAATGGGACTGGTATGACAGGATCTCGCCCGATGGAAGCACCGTCCTCCAGAAGGACATCGTCTTCGGATACGTGGACAGCATTATCATCGAGGCTGAAGATTACAAGCTTAAGGATCCTCCGAATGGGATGCGCAAGAGGCCGGACAGCTCCGAGTTCAAGGAGTGGGATCACCGCAAAATGAGCATACAGGAGGATCTCAGCGATTCGAAGATCTCCGGCGGAGACATAAACACCATCATGTATTCCTCGAAAGGCAGCAGGGGGAAATCCGAATTCTCGCAGGCCGAAAGCAACTCCGCGGAGAAGATCAACTCCTGGGGCGTGAAGCTGGAAATCAAGCTGGGGAAGGAAAAGGTTTTCGAGCTGGCCAGCGCTTCCGAAGTCAACTGGGAGCTGTCTTCGAAGACAAGCACCGCGGTTACCAAGACCATGACTGCGGCGATCGAATATGCGGGCGACAAGACCGGAAGGATGATGAAGGTCAAGCCTTACTGGCTGAAGGCGCCGGACAAGGGCAAGGCGGACTGGTGCCCAGACTCTTTCAGCGGAGACAAGCCTTGGTGTATAACCTGGCGGGTCTTCTCATACCTCCCGTCCGGGGCGGGAATCGAGAACGCGCCGAACAGGATCGGCAGGAAGGGCGCCGCCGGAATAGTCACCACCTCCAACAGGGTCAGGAGCTCAACGGCCTCCGACGGCTATTCGGCGTATGTCGCGATATACAGCGTCGACCGGAGGGGCCGCATATCAGCCCCGGCGTATCTGAGCCGCGGAGACGACAACTATCTGCTGCTCGGCACCCTGAGCATGGACACCGGCGCCGACTCCTGCCTTCTTTGGCTCAAGCTCGACGACGGGACGCTCACGGTGGACGAAATCGTCGACTGCGCGGTGGTTTCTTCAACCGACATTCAGGGGCTTGCGCTCGACGAGGACCATGAATACCTCACGGCCGGTCTCTTCGTATGGGCCGACGACTCCTTCAGGGATTCCCTGGCGGTCCGCCAGATCTCCACCGGCGACATCAGCGTCCATTCGATAGACGCCGGCGGTAAGCTTATAAAATCCTAATCCGATACTGAAGGATCAGGGGCAGGCATTGGACTTTGTCGGCAGAGGCGACTTCAACGGCGACTGCATCGACGACATGCTCGTCAAGAACTTCGAGACCGGCGAAATGCAGATGATCCTCTTCAAAGCGCCTGAGGAGGAAAGCATAGTAGGAAGCGCAAGCAAGATCCTCGAAACCATTACGATAGACGGAACGGCCTATTCGAACAAGGACTTCGACTTCGTAGGCGTCGGCGATTTCAACGCGGACTGAATGGATGACATCATGGTCGCCTTCAATGAGCAGGGTGCAGTCATGCTCGCCCCGGTCCTGATGAGCGGCGCGGACGTAATCAGGGCCGGCTTCATCAAAAAGATGCCGGCCCTCGAAGAGCCTTCAACGGTCTGCGACATCGCCGACTATAACGCCGACGGTTTCTCCGACGTACTCTTCAAGCATGTCTCCGTCGACAGGAAAGGCCGCCAGACAATCGCGATGAAGCTTGCTTATCTCACGTCTGACGGCAAAAAAGCTTCACCGGCCTTCACCGCAAAAGTCAAGCGGATCATCAAGCTCAAAATGGATGTCGAAGGGGAGGAGATAGTCGACAGCGACTGAAAATATGCGGAGGACAATATTTTGCGAGACGCAAAAAATTTTTGATTTTTCTGATGAGACAATTCCCAAATGCGGTTGAGCACTGCTCAACCCTGCGCAGCTTGTGAATGTTCTGCGCTCTGAGGGCGAAGCCGAGCTGAGCCGTCTTCTGAGTTTTGAAATCGGCCCGAATATCTACGGAGAAGGGCGGGGGAGTCATTCCACGTTCTGGATCTGTTCGCGGATCTTCTCCAGCTCGGTCTTGAACTCGATGACGATGGGTGTGATTTCGATTCCGGCGGCCTTGTTGCCGAGCGTGGTTATCTCCCGGAACATCTCCTGGACGAGGAAGTCGAGGCTTCTGCCCACCGGGCTTTTCTTCTCCTTCATGAACGCGTCGGCCTGGGCGATGTGGCTTGCGAGCCGCGTGAGCTCCTCGCTGATGTCGGACCTGTCGCAGAAGATTGCGACTTCCTTGAGCATCCTGTCGTCGTCGGACTTGATGTCCAGCCCCGATGCCTGGAGCCGCTTCAGGAGTTGTTCCTTCTGGTGCAGCGGAACCTTGGCGGCGAGGGGGCTTATCCTTTCGAGCATTTCCTTGAGCGAGGAAAACCGCCTGTGGAGATCCTTCTCCAGCGCCGTTCCCTCGGACCACCTCATCTCGTCGAGGTTGTCCATCGCCAGTTCTAGAACCTCCTTCAAAGTCTGCAGCTCGTCGTCCTCGAGCAGATCGGGATATTCGTATTCCACCACGCCCGGAAGGGCAAGCAGCTCGGCCAGATCGACGTCCGCCCTGACCTCGTTCCTTTCCGCTACGGCGCGGAGCTTCTTCAGATAGACGTTGAGGACGGATTCGTTAACCTTGACCGAGCCGGAGGGCGAGCTGCCTGAGAAGCTTACGGCCAGCCGGACCGAAATTGTTCCCCGCGAAATCCGGCTGGAGAGGGTTTCGCGGATGAACGGTTCGAGCGATGTGAGCTCCCTCGGAAGGATGGGCCGGATTTCGAGCTGCTTCTTGTTGACCGAACTTATCTCCGCCTGGTAGACCACGCCCGTTGGGGACTGCATCGCGGCCTTGCCGAATCCGGTCATGCTTTTCATTCGTCCTTCTCCTGTTCGTTCTTGTCCTTCTTCTCGTGCTTCTTCTTCTCCTTTTCCGGCTCGGGGGCGGCGGCGCCCTTCTTGCCGGCGACCTCGTAGGTCTTGATCAGGGCCCGGACCGGATACCAGTCGTCCATCCTGTTCTGGCCGACCCCGAAGACGACGATGCGCTTGGTCCCGTCCTCCGGCAGCTTCCATACGATGCAGCTCTGGACGATGTCGCGCTTGGATTCGGCGCCCTCGCCACGTCCGAAGAGCCTCTTTTTCATGATGACGGGCTTGGTGTAGGAGACTTCATGCCGGGCCTCCTCGGACAACTCCGGCAGGTGTTCGATGGCGTATGTCCTCGCCTTCTTCACCGCCAGGTCATGGTAGAACGCCTCGCTCTTGCAGCCGGCGGCGAGGCAGATCATGGAGGCGGCCGCTATGCAAAACAGCACATGTTTCATGGTTTTTCTGCTTTAATCAGTTATAAGATTCAGATTTCCGGCGAAGACTTTTGATAGGTCGTAACGGCACTTCCAACTATCAGCTCTGAGTGGCCGACATACCGAAAAATCTGAAAATATACAATCCCACCTGAAACCGGAAAAGTCAAAGGGGGAAGCTCTTTTTGCACTACGACTTGGCTGGGAACTGCCGTCCGCATTGAAATTAAACCGATTATAGATTAATTTATATGAAAGGAGTTAACGGTTCACCAATAACTGAAAACGGATGCCAAGTAACCGGAACGACGTTTCAGGAGAGTGGTGCTCTGCGAATATCGCAGTTCTGTCGAACAGAAACTCGATGGAGGGCGAAGCCGTGCTGAGCCGCGGTTGAGCTTGGCTCAACCCTCCGGAAGACGACAAAGATAACGACAAAGTTCGCGACAAAGATGGGCGAGTTTCAGAGGAGTGCCCGTCTGCGATGTTCGCAGTTTTGTCGATCAGAAACTCGATGGAGGGCGAAGCCGTGC